>NZ_JABXKP010000009.1:0-33733 GCF_017114985.1 Nostoc sp. JL33
ATAATTCTTTAATCCGTCTTGGAAAGTTTGCTCAAGTCAAGCCACTCCGTTGCGGTGAATCCAGCGCTGTAGGCGGGTTTCCCGCCGTAGGCGACTGGTGAACCCGAAGGGGGGTTCCCCCCGTTATAGGAAGTGGCGCGGCAGAGCCGCAAGAGCAACTTTCCGCAAAATCTAAAATTAAATGACTTGCCCGTGACTTGATTGCTCTTTTCAATTCTTTAATCTAAAATCCAAAATCCAAAATTGTCTCACCCAGAAATTTTGGGTTGATCGAGTACTAGACTAGGATCTTACTACCACAAGCACTTTGATAACCCATGAATGGATCAAACCGATTAAGCAAGGAATCCTTGCCAACATCCCAGCAAGCAGAACATTCCCACCATCAGGATACAGACCATGAGTATACAGATCATACTCATGGGACTGGAGAATCGGCTCATCCTCATGTCCATAGCGAAGAGTCTTTACGGCGAATTGTCAATCGATTATCGCGTATAGAAGGACATGTTCGCGGTATTAAGGGAATGGTGCAGCAAAGTAGCCCTTGTCCTGATGTTCTATTGCAAATTGCCGCAGTGCGCGGCGCATTGGATCGGGTAGCGCGAATTATTTTGGATGAACATTTAACTGAGTGTATTGGTAGAGCCGCACAAGAGGGTAATATTGATGTTGAAATTGAACAGCTAAAAGCTGCTTTAGATCGATTTTTACCTTAAGAATTAGAGAAAGAAAAAATTAACTAGCACGACAAGACATTTTGTAGAGATGCCAGATTTGGTGTATTGACTCAGGCAGAGGGTTATTTATGCCAAAATTCAAATAATTCCTAATACTTCTCTTCTTAGGCTGCGCCAACGGCTGCGTTCAGTACAAGTTCGTAATTCGTAATGAAGCTTGCGGAAATGACTTTAAAAAAATATAAATTTAACTATTATTTAAATGTCAATATAAACACCTCTCTAATTATTTTTTTACACGGCTTCATGGGAAACATTAATGAATTCGATGAAGCCATAAAATTACTAGGTGAAGAATTTTCTTATCTCACCCTTGACTTACCAGGACATGGTAAAACCCAGGTTTTAGGAGGTGATGAATACTATAAAATAGAACCCACGGCTCAAGCAATAATCAATTTATTAGATGAATTAAAAATAGATAAATGCTACTTAATTGGTTATTCAATGGGCGGAAGATTGGCTTTATACCTAACTCTACATTTCCCAGAACGTTTTATTAAAGTTGTATTAGAATCAGCTTCCCCAGGTTTAGCAACAGAAGCAGATCGATTAGAACGAGTTAGAAGTGATGCTCAAATAGCTAGAAAATTAAGCAGAAGTATTATTAAAACTGATTTTGCTGCTTTTTTGTCAAATTGGTATAATCAGCCAATTTTTGGTTCTCTAAAAAATCATCCAAAATTTGAAAGATTGCTAGAAAATCGTTTGCAGAATCCTCTAATTGGATTAACAAAATCACTCCAATTTATGGGGACTGGTAATCAACCATCTTTATGGGAAAAACTCAAAGAAAATACAACACCTTTACTTTTATTAGCTGGTGAAAATGACGAAAAGTTTAGAGATATAAATACAGAAATAGCTAATATATCTAAAGTTGCACAACTAAAAGTAATTAGTAATACTGCACATAACATTCACTTTGAAAATACTGTAGAATTTGTGCAAAATATCAGAGAGTTTTTCCAGAAGTAGTAAACTTATTTTACTGCTTCTTTGGCTGCTTACCTGATGGCTGAATCTGGGGAGTTGGGGCTAATTTTACTTTTGGTGGTTGCTTCGCTGCGGTTAATTCCTCTTGCAACATTTTCTGATAAATCTTAGACAAAGAGCTACTAACAGAATTAGTTTCTATACCATATCCTAGACTTGTCCAGGTGGGAGAGAGCCGCCGCAAAACATCATTTAACTTTCCCTGACGCAACTGTTGAGAAATATCAATTCCCCAAACTTTAGAATCACTTAACCAACGGTAAACTACTACATCTTGATATTCTGCTTCAAAACTATAACCAGTCCAAAACATCATCTGCATTGGCTTTGGGTGATAACGGGGGGCTAAACGATACCAAGTAATGTTGATAATTTGATATCTCCCAGCAGCAGTGGAACAATTACCTGTGTTGGGGCCTGTGACAATTGTGATGCATATCTCAGGATGTCGGCTAAGGTCGTTTACTTGCTGTCCACCATATAACAGGGAATAGGGACGGTTTCCACTAGCCTCACTCGCCGAAATAGTTCGCATTAAAGCGCGGATATAGGGATCGCCCTGTTTCATCACCAAAGGCGGCTGTTTCTCTTCAAAGATGGGATCAGAAGGCGATCGCAAGTCTCCAATATACCATTGCAACAAATATACAAAGCCGAGAAGCGCGGCTATTGGCCCAATAAGTTTTTCAACACCTTTGAATTCAAAGCCTTTCAGAGTCCAACTCCTTCAAATTTGCTCTCTTTGCTAACAACAATCATTGACGTACTCATTCTGGCAAAGTTCACACTTTATTGTCAGTTATCATTTCCGATTTGCTCATTTTTTTAAGAATTAGAAAAAAGCTGCAAAAATAAGTATAGCAAGCGACATACTCTCAAAAATACCGAGCAAGTATCATCTTAGTCGCTAAAATCACACGAGTTGTTATTGATCATGGGGCTGAAACTTAAGGCGATCGCTCGTCTATCGTGAATGATTGTAGGGGTAAAGCGCAATGCTAAACCCTTTTGGGTGTGGAATTTTGCGATCGCTTAGGGACTGACAAATAAAAAAATATTCAATTATTTCTTGTGGGGTGGGCATCTTGCCCGCCCAGTTTATATGGCGGGCAAGATGCCCACCCCACAAGTAGTAGTAATTTATTTCTTGGAGTTCCCTTACCTCTGTTATAATTAGAGAATTGATTTTTCCAGCGATTAGCTATGACAACAGAAATCTTAAAATCTGTTGAACCTACCCTTTACGAAGAAGATTATTATTTATGGGTAGAAACAACACTTAAACAATTAGAAAATAAAGATATTCAAAATCTCGATTGGCAACATTTATCAGAAGAAATCGAAGCTTTGGGAATTGAACAAAGACGAAAATTAGAAAGTTACTTAAAACAATTATTAATTCATCTTTTACTTTATCGTTATTGGGAAACGGAAAAAGAAGATTGTCAACGAGGCTGGCAAATAGAAATAACTAATTTTCGTGATGAGCTAGAATTTTCTTTTCGTTCCAAAACACTTTATAACTATTCTCTTAACTGCTTAGATGCAGTTTATATTAAAGCCAGAAGACAAGGAATTCAAAAAACAGGTTTACCGCCTGAGATTTTCCCAGATAAATGCCCTTTTACTCCTGAAGATATTTTCAATAGTGAGTACTTCCCAGAATAAAAGTGATTTTGTGGTGAATGTGCAATGTTTAGTATATGTTGTGGTATGCTGCGGCTACGCCCGCCGCAGGCATCGCTTGTATCTCAATGAGAGAGTATAATAAAATCAGCTTGTATCCATCTCTTAAGCAATATGAAAGGATATATCCAAAATCAAACTATTATTCTCCAAGACAGTTTACCCAACACATTACAAAATGGTGATGAAGTTGAAATTGTGATCATTTCTATCAAAAAACAAAAATATCATTTTCCCACATTCAAACTGGATATAAAAGAGGAATATTTAGATCCAGAAAAGATTTATGAACAAGATTAAAGTATTTTTTGATACTAACGTTTTAATCTATGCTCATGATGAATCATCGCTTTACCACCATAACTCTGCACATCTATTAAATCTAGTATTTGAAAATAAAATTCAGGGAGTTATTGCAGAACAAAATATCATAGAACTATACAGAATTTTAACTAATCCTGCTGCGATGCAGAATAAATCATTAACCTCTTGGGAGGTTAATCAACTGATTACTGAAATTTATTTAAGCGGTAAATTTGAAGTACTATATCCTAACCAATTAACCACAGAAAAAACCTTAGAATTAGCCGTTAATTGTAACTGTATATCAGCAAGAATTTTTGATATTCGTCTAGCAGGATTAGTGATTACCTATCCAGTCGATTACTTTGCAACTTATAATATTAAGCACTTTCTGAATATTGAAGGTTTAACGGCTATGAAACCTGAACATATTTTGTCTATTTTATCATACTAAACCGCATTTTTTCAGAGGTAATTTTTCAGAGCGATCGCTTGTCTGTCGTGAATAAGTTTAGGGGTTTAGCAATGCGTACCCCTACGTTTTAGGTGTGAGATGGAGCGATCGCTTTCGGGAGTAGAATCAAGGGGCGGTCAATTTAGATCGGATATCAGCACTGTTGAAATAGCTCCTTAAAGCTTTTTGAGGCTGCTTCCGGTTTGGCAACAATTTCGACAATTTTATTGCGTGCATCTGATTCAAACAGCGCCTCAACAGCAACTTGGGCAACTTTTTGCCTGGGGATGCTACCGTCAAACAGTGTATCAGCACTCTGCATCACGATGGGGTCGGCGTTATCTTGATTCTTCAAACCACCAGGTCGCACAATCGTATAGGTAAGACCACTTTTCTGGATATACTCTTCAGCTTGCTTTTTCCACAACAAAATCAGCCAAAACAAGTTCAGTGGATGGAATAACCGCGAAGTACACAAAGAAGAAACTAAGACAAAATGCTCAACTCCCTTTGCCTTAGCAGCATTTACTAAATTTTTAGTCCCTTCAAAATCCACTTTATAGGGGCCAGTGGGGTCAAAGCTAGGTTTTGCTCCAGTAGCAACCAACAAAACTGTGCTATCTCCCAACGCAGCAGTTAAACTTTCTGGTTGTAACACGTCGCCTACTACCAATTCGGCTTCAGGAGACAGAATACCCTTAGCTTTCTCTATATCCCGCACCAGGGCTATGACGGGAATATTCCGCGCTATCAACTCTTGCACAATCCGGCGACCTGTTTCACCTGTTGCCCCTGCTACAAATGCTTTCATGAGAAATGCTATCCTGGGAAACTATTGTGTGCTTGTTCAGTTCCTTATTTTAGTAATTCTATGGAGTCGATGACAGATTAATGAGGTTTCGGTAAAAATGGGATACTAGTACGAAGTGACCCAAGCATCTGGGGAATTATTAATATAGACGAACGCCAAAGTATACAGTAACGTATTTATGCTCTCAACAAACGGCGAATATAAATCCTGGGAAATAACAGAAGCAGTTTTACCTGTAGCGTCCAGCCAAGAAGAAACCGAGGACGCATTAACACAAGCAAATGTAGCGACGCTCACAACATTTTACGGTCGTTATGAAGATTTTATGGAAATGCCTGCCCCAATAGAAGAGGTTGCTGAGTATCTTAATGCTCACGCCTCATGGTTTTGTCGTTGCGCTGAACCCATGAAAGTGCAATCACTTGGGGAAAATGGCTACGCTTTAGGAATTGGTAGTTTTGGTGCTTTTGGTTATCAAGTAGAACCGAAAATTGGTTTGGAATTGTTGCCCCCAGAGGAAGGTATTTACCGCATCCGTACAATCCCCATTCCTGACTACCAACCGCCTGGTTATGACGTAGATTATCGGGCATCTCTACAGTTAATAGAAACCGATGCTTCTACTAGCATTGGCAAGGTTACCAGAGTTGAATGGGAATTGGATTTAATGGTTCATTTGCACTTTCCGAGATTTATTCACCGCTTACCCCAATCTCTAATTCAATCTACAGGCGATCGCTTGCTTAACCAAATTGTCCGCCAAGTCTCCCGCCGCTTAACTCGCAAAGTTCAGGAAGATTTTCAGAAATCTTTAGAAACACCCTTTGCTGCTAATTCTAAGCAAAAGCAGTAATTCAAGAGCAAAGCCAAAGACGCTTCGACTTTGGCCAAGAGTCAAAAAACTTTCGGCTTTGGAACGCCAGTTCGCTCAAGTCGGGAGAACCGCCCACACGACTGGCTGCTTTTTGACTCTTGGTTAATGCCTATGCTTTAGTGAGAATTTTTTGGACAATTTGCACACCAGTAACAGCCTGCCAAGCAAAAAGCCCCAAAAGGGTAAAATTTATCAAAATGTGAGTTGCACGCGCCCAATTTGCCCCTTTCTGCATATAAGGGGACAAAGCAGCAGAAAATGCTATTAGGCTTGTCATCCCCAGTCCTGCTAGCAGGTGAGACCCGAAAAATAACTTTTGGTTATTGATGTAGGTGACAGCCATACCTCCGATCGCACCTGTCACCATCAAAGCTAGGAGTATAGACCCGATTTGGTAGTGTCTGACGTTATATCTACCTTTAATCAGTTCTTTCTTTTCTTCGCCTTGAGCATTTCTGGTACGCTGTACTTGCAGTCCCAAATAGGCACCATAAATTGAGAGTGCTAATAACGCCCACATGAGCACCGGATGAAAAAAGTTCAGCCAATATTTCACCGACGTAGAAAGTTCCAGACTCATCGTGTTCTCGCCTAATTATTAAATCTTCATAAAAATTAGCATAATTCTATTTTGTGTGCTTAAAGTTGCACAAATTAAAAGAAAATAAGCAAGATTTCGCTCCTTCATCTCCCCCATCTTTGGCTGCAATTTTCCTTCGCCCTCTTGCCAAAGTGGATAAACAATCTCAGACTGAATTTTGACGTTAGACGAACAAAACCCGCTGTGTGGGATCTCATCCATGACTGAAAACAAGGATATTTTGCTGCTAAAAGCTGCTAAAAGTGGTGATATCAAAGGGCTGTGTGCGCTACTGGCCGCTGGTGCGAAGGTGGACGCGTGCGATCGCCAAGGCACGACGGCGTTAATGTTCGCTGCGAATTTAGGCTACACGGAAATTGGGCGATCGCTGCTGGATGCTGGGGCAGATATCAACTTGCCCAGAAAACTCTATGGTTTGACGGCTTTGATGTTGGCAGCTAGTGCCAAACAGCTTGACATTGTGCAACTTTTAGTATCCAGAGGTGGTGATGTCAATGCCACTAATGAAGATGGCAGCACAGCTTTAATGGCAGCAGTACTCAAAGGTCATATCGATGTAGTGCGAGTTTTATTGGCTGCTGGTGCCCAAGTTAATATCGCAGATAAAGATGATGATACTGCGTTGAAACTCGCCGTTAAGCAGGGAAAAATAGAAGTTATAGAAGCAATTCTCCAAACTGGTGTCGATGTCAATATCCCAGATGAGGAGGGTGAGACACTCTTAATCCTAGCGGCAGACTTGGGACATCTGAAGATTGTGGAAGCACTGCTAGCAGCAGGGGCTGATGTGAATATGAAAAGCGCTGATGGTGGAACTGCGCTATCGGTAGCTGCTGCTGCTGGACACAGTGCGATCGTAGCAGCTTTACTGGATCGAGGTGCCGAGATTAATCTCCAAGACCAAGATGGTGAAACTGCCCTACATCTTGCCGTTGTGGAAGGCTACATTGATGTGGTGCAAGTGTTACTTAACAGGGGTGCAGATGTCCAAATTAGAAACCATCTGGGTGATACGCCACTGCTTGTAGCAGCGTTGCAGGGACATAGCCAAATAGTCGAGGCATTGCTGCATTCTGGGGGAGATGTGAGTGGGAAAAACCTTGGTGAAGTACCTTTGACGTTGGCTGCATCACAAGGACACACCCAAACAGTGAAAGTGTTGCTAGACTATGGTGCTGATGCCAATACTCCGGGGGATGATGGCAAAACTGCTTTGATCAAGGCAACCGAACGCAAGCACACAGAGATCATACATTTGCTGCTGGCAAAGGGGGCAGATGTGAATTTTCAAGACTCAGCCAAGGCAACATCATTGATGTGGGCTGCCTCAGCAGGTTATGACGAAATTGTGCAGTTATTACTCCAATCAGGGGCAGATGCGAATTTGAAAAACCGGGGTGGTTATACTGCTTTGATGATTGCAGAATTTAATGGTTATAAGAATGTCGTGCGGAGTCTGCAAAAAGCTGGGGCGCAAGAATAGCCATCTGAATTCTTCATCTAAAATATTTTCAGAAATATCTTGACAAATCATTAAATGAAGTTTAATAAGTTAAATACTAAGGTAGTTTGAAAAAAACTAAATCTAGACGTGAGAAACAAAGAAAGCAAAACTCCGTCGTAGCTGTTGTGAACTTGCTACGGCGGAGAAAGGAAAAATTAAAACGCCAAAACGGAGCAGGCTAAATGCTTGCGTCACAAGGATAGAAAGAAAGCAAAAATGAACAAGTAAATTTACTTTTTATTTTTGACCTTGTACCTTTTACCTTTTACCTAGTCTCCCCTTCGGCGTTTCCTACTGTGCTAGATGTGCAAAATATATAGTTTTTACTTGAACAGAAAAGTATTCTAAGGATCATTTTTGATGTATTCTCTGAAAGGCGAAATACAAACAAGTCACCAAAAAAGGTTTATGTGCGACCATTTGGGAGATCGCTACGGAAAGTCAAAGAAAAAATAAATAAAAAATTTTAGAAAATAAAATCTCCTCTGCGATCAAGAAACGTTCTCGCGTCAAAGTTTGGGGTCGCACCGACATTGTGATCCGATTCAGGATTACAGCAAATAATTTTGCGATCGCTATTGACCAATTCTCAAAGCAAACAAAGCGATCGCGTTTTTAACTCAACAATTGTTGTTAAAAAGTCTTTCCAGGAGGATTCCGGAATTGAATTTTGAATTTGTTAATATATCTCACGTAGGGGTAAATGTCAAGCAATTATTCCTTCTTCGACGTTATCTGTGCCAGTGCGAGCCTCGCGGATGCCTTCCTCGCCGAGATTTTCCGGTATAAATCCACCTGCCTGCATTTTCCATAACCTGTGGTAAGCGCCGCCGAGTGCCAGCAGTTTGGCGTGGGAACCATCTTCGATAATGCGACCTTTGTCGAACACCAGAATCCGGTCTAGATGGACGATGGTAGATAGCCGATGAGCCACCACGATCACCGTTTTTCCATTCATTGCTACATCGAGGCTATCCTGGATCGCTTTTTCGGTGATTGAATCAAGGCTAGAGGTGGCTTCATCCAAGATCAGGATCGGCGCATCTTTGAGGATTACGCGAGCGATCGCAATGCGCTGCCTCTGCCCTCCAGACAGCTTTACACCACGTTCACCCACCAGAGAATCGTAACCATCCTTAATTTGGGCGATGAAATCGTGAGCATGAGCCTTTCGCGCCGCCTCGATCACTTCGGAGTCGGTTGCATCCAAGCGCCCGTAACGAATATTTTCCAGCAACGTCCGATGGAACAGAGACGGATCTTGGGGAATCAAGCTGATCTGGGCGTGTAAAGTATCCTGAGTTATGTCTTGAATATCGACCCCATCAATGATAATCTGTCCAGATTGTGGGTCAAACAAACGCAGAATCAGATTGACAAAGCTGGATTTTCCAGAGCCGGATAAACCCACCAGTCCGACACGCTGTCCCGGTAGGATGGTGACAGAAAGGTTGCTGAAAACTTTCTTCTCGTTCGAGTAGTTGAAATTCACCCGCCGAAACTCAATTTTACCTTGGGTGATTGAGTGTGCGATCGCGCGATCGCGATCAACCAACTCGTGGGGTTGAACGATGATCAAGACACCATTGGCGACATTACCGACATGTTCAAAAAATTCCAGAAAGCGGCGGCTCAAATTACGCGCTTCACTGATGATTAACAGCGACAGGCTGGTTGCTACAACGAAGTCAGCAGTAGTGATCGTTCCTTGACTCCAGAGAGAAAGCGAGTAATATAGGGTGCTGATTTTCAGAATCGCTGCTGAGATGAACTGAAACCAGCGAATTCGCTCCGAGTACCAGTTGGACTGTCTCACCTCTTTGAGTTCGCGCCTTAATTGCTCATTTAAATAGCGTCGTTCAAAACCGAAACGAGCAAACAGTCGGCTACTAGTGAGATTTGTTACCGAATCTACGATCATGCCAGTTGTCTCACTTCTTGCGGCTGCGGCTTTCCGGGAGTAAATTCGGCAGCGAGTTGCTAGCCAAAACGAAATACTGATGAAGAGAACAGCCCAGATTCCCACGAGTGCAGCAAGGGGAGGATAGGCGCGATACAGTATCGTTGTGGCGACGCTATACACAACAATTACTGGCATAAATTCACTAATCATCATTTGCATCGTCTGGGTAACACCGAGAGAAGTTTCGCTAATCCGATGTGCCAATGCCCCAGAAAAACTGCTGCTCAGGTAGCGATGCGAATGGTGCTGCAAGTATGCATATAGCGATCGGACGATGTGCTGTCGGTGGATCGGATGGAGGATCGTCTGCAAGAGTCCAGCCGATCGCCCGAATATCACTTCACCCACACTCAAGCCGATGAACAGCATCAGAGGTTGCTTCATGGCATCAAAAATGGGCTGGCTGCCGCTCGTCGATCGCGTCACGCCCCGGATGATCTCGCCAATAGCATAAGGCAGCATAATGCCACAGGTTGCATGTATTACCTCCAGGATCACCATTAACACATACCACCAGCGAAACTGGTTAACAAAATAGCAAATGAACCTGAATGGAGTTGATGGCAAATTTGGTGCATCAGGAGCACGTTGAAAGGATTTAGATTGTCTAGCCTTTTTCGTCATGAAAGTCGATCTCTTCGGATTATTTTAGCTGTTATACAAGATAAAAATGGACGACTGGATAGCCGTCCGGTGGTATTAGGGACTTCTGGCGGTACTCTACTAGTACCGCAAGGCGTAATTCGTAATTCGTATCTGGTGGCGCGATCGCAGCATAGACATTAGGCGGGAGTAACGCATCCTGAATGTTGATTTTCTTCGGTATTACAGACTTCGGCGTGAGCGGTCAGTCAAACCTCACAGAATATTGCAAGTTAGTTTTTGGACATTTAGCCTCAAGCGACTACAGAAGTTTCACGACGGCTCTGTGAAATTAGCCACTGTTGTAACTTCGGATCGCCGTATACCTGATCTGCAATAAAATGATCGCCTTCGGGCAATACTGTCAAATCAACTTTCCCTCCTACTTTGCGTAAGCGCTCAACAAAATTCTCCGTATCCTCAATCGGCAGATTTTTGTCTTGTCCACCTTGGAATATCTGAACGGGAATGTCTTTGAGTGCAGCTAGTTCGCTTTCTGCTAATGTTTTGGGTACTCGTCCAGACACAGGTACCAGACCGGCGAAGCGATCGCCATGCTTTGCAGCGATATGCCAGATCCCCGCCGAGCCTAAGCTAAACCCAGCTAATATCACCCGCGCTGGATCGACGGGCTGGGAAGCGATCAGTTCATCAATCAAAGCAAGCACATCATCTGCTCGATCTGCCCAAGTCTGTTCAGCCGGAATCTGGGGTGCGGCGAAAACATAAGGTAAGGAGTCGGATAAATCTACAAAACGAGGTAGACCCCATTTCAGCAGCACATTCAAATCCGTCCCGCGATCGCGTCCTCCGTGCAGAAACAGCACTAAGGGTGCAGGTTGTTTGTTGCCATTGTCAGAAACAGGCGAGAAAAGATAAGGCAAGGAACCATTACTGGTGTCGTAAGAGCGTTGTTCGACAGGCATTGTTGTGACTCCTAATTTGATTTTGGCATTGGGCAATTCAATGCAAGGATTTTAGATTTTAGATTTTAGATTTTGGATTGGAATTGAATCTAAAATCCAAAAGCGAACGGCGTGAGCGCTCACGCCGTACTCCTTCTCTACGAGACGCTCCGCGAACGGAGAAGCAAGCTACGCGTAGCGTTCCGCAGGAAAGCCTAAAATCTCAAATTCCTATCACGCCACTATTAGGCTCTTATCTACTTGTTTGGATTCGGTCTTACCTACCTTGGATTCGATCGCTGTACCCTTGAAGAATTCGCGGTTGGCTTGGGTGTAAAACTTGTAGGGATTAGCGAATACATAGGATTTAAAGTCGGCTTCGGAAATAACGCCTTCTTGCACCAAATCCCAGCTTTCAGCCAGTGGGGCGGTGAGGTCTGGTACATCCCAGTGACCAACATCAGAGGAATAGATGGCGTTGATCTTGACTCCCAAGGGATTGGCTTTGTCGTTGAATGCCGCAGCGATCGTGCGATCGTCGGACTCGGAACCAAAGAAGAAACTGTTCACCCAGCGATCGCGGATGTCTTCAGTTGTTTCAATACCTGCTGCTGCAAAATCCTCCAATTCGCTACCAATCGGCGCACGGCTGTGACGGCTGAATGAAGATCCCAGTACACTCTTGGTTAATTCGTCCTTATCGAGGGAATGCCCTTGAGTAATTTCCGCACCGTAGTGCTCAAATATCTCAAACAACTCATCGGCATTTGTCAATGCTGGATTGTAGTTTTGCAGTGCCTTTAAATTGCGCTTGGAGAAGCGATCCACCAGATGAATGTAGACGTTAGCACCCCAAGCTGCACCACCTTCTAGCATCGCTACACGCAACTGCGGAAAACGCTTGGTAACACCGCCGAAAAACAACGCCTTCGCAAAGGCTTCCGAACCATCGGCGAAGTGACCAATATGGTTGTTCATGTAGTTACTCGTAGAGGAGCGTCCAGTCCAACCCTGACTGCCGTAATGGGTGGTGACGGGTACGCCTAGTTCCACGACTTTAGCCCAGAAGGGATCGTAGTCGTATTCACTATCTAGTCCGTAGAAGTCGATATAAGAAGCATACTTGGCGATTTCAGGGAATTTATCAGCTGGATATTTATCAGCGATCGCTTTGATTGGCCGTTTCACACCACCAGTAATATTAATTACTTTTAATCCCAGTGTTTTAACGGCAAACTCTAGCTCCTCAATGCCTTCTTGGGGATTGGTCAAGGGAATGCCAGCCACGGGTGTCAGGCGATCGCTATATTTGCGGTAGATATCAGCATGATAGTGATTAACCGCACGTTGCAGCGCTTGACGATTCTCTGGGCTAGCTCCAGCCGGTGCCAAGACATTGTTGGGAAACAGCACTGAATAGTCTGACCCCTGCTCCGCCTGACGCTCATATAGGAGTCCGGGGAGGGTATAAGTAGCAAGATCCAGGGTGTTTTTGGTGACTCTAGCCCACCAAGGCGATCGGATTGTCCGGTTGTAATGACGTTCTTCAGGAGTTTGTTGATACCAGTCTTTACCGTCACTTTTGGAGTTGAGACGGGAGGCTTCGGTCTTGCGTAATTCGTCTACAAGTTTCACGCCGCCGTAATTGGCGATGTAATCCTCAAATGCTGGGGTGAAATCATTGGTGTGAACGTCGGTGTCAATTACTGGATAATCGAGGGTTGCTTTGATTGCGGCAGAGCGTGAGGTCTTTAATCGGCTATATTCACTCATGTTTTTTCCTTGCCTACGGCAGATTACGCGAACAAAAAATTACAGGGTTTTTCCTAGCATCCAATGTTGCTATTGACAAATAGATTTTTTGTAGAAACGGCGATTTATCGCGTCTCTCTACAATTTTCCGTAAGGCGGCGATCTACAGAAGGTACGCTTTAAAAGGTATGGCTTCAGCATCTGTGAAAAATTCATTTACACTACAGCACTCTAAACACAGTGCAGATATGAAAAGTCATTTACGCCAACACCAATCTCTCATCCACTTGTTTGGCAGCAAAACGATTGCCCGGACGACGCAACCCCAGGTTTTCACGCAAGGTACTGCCTTCGTATTCGGTACGGAACAGTCCGCGTTTCTGGAGGACGGGAACGACTAGGTTAACGAAGTCATCTAATCCTGTGGGAAGGATTGGCGGCATGATATTAAAGCCATCTGCCGCACCGTTGTTGAACCATTCTTCTAGCTGGTCGGCAATGGTTTCAGGAGTACCAAGTATGGTGCGATGACCTCGTGCGGTGGCAAGAGAGAGATACAACTGGCGCAGTGTGAGAGTTCCACGAGTAGCCAAATCTCTGACTAGTTTGAGACGGCTCTTGTTAGTGTTGGTATCGCTAGGCAGTTCGGGAGCTACATCATCTAAAGAATATTTAGATAGATCCACACCTTTGTAATAGTTCTTTAAAATATCCCAGGCGACATCGGGATGAATTAACGATTGCAGGAATTCGTACTTCTCTTGAGCTTCTGATTCGGTACGGCCAATGATTGGGAAAGCACCAGGCATGATTTTTAGATCGTCTGGCGATCGCCCATATTGTGCCAGCCTACCTTTTATGTCAGTATAAAATTCCTGTGCATCAGCTAGGGTTTGATTGGCGGTGAAAATTACCTCGGCAGTGCGTGCAGCCAAGTCCCGTCCCGATTCGGAGGCTCCAGCCTGAACGATCACCGGATAACCTTGGGGCGGACGACCGACGTTCAAAGGCCCTTTTACAGAAAAATATTTGCCCTTGTGGTTGAGTGTATGTAGTTTATCTGGGTCGAAATAGACGCCAGATTCTTTGTCACGGATGAAGGCATCGTCTTCCCAGCTATCCCACAATCCTTTCACCACTTCCACAAACTCTTCAGCACGTTCATAACGCTGGCTGTGTTCCGGGTGATGCTCAAGGCCAAAATTACGTGCAGCATTCTCATTGCCCGTGGTGACTACATTCCACCCTGCCCGACCCTTACTCAAGTAGTCCAGCGAGGCAAATTTACGTGCCAGGGTGTAAGGTTCTTCATAGGTGGTCGAGGCGGTGGAAATGAAGCCGATGTTTTCGGTCACGGAGGACAAGGCCGAGAAGAGAGTAACCGGCTCGAAATGGGCGATTTTACCGTTGCGATGCTGAGTTTCTGGAGCGCCGCCCCAGACTCCTGGGCTATCCGCCAGGAAAACTGCATCGAATAAGCCACGTTGGGCGGTCTGGGTAATTTCCTTGTAATGCTCGAAATTCAGACCACCATCTGCTTGTGAATCGGGGTGTCGCCAAGCAGAGACATGATGCCCCGTGGCTTGAATGAATGCACCTAAACGAAACTTACCTGTTGTACTCATCTGCTTTTTTCTTTTCTATAGTGCGTTAGCGGTAGCTCTACGGTCGGTATCGCTAATTTGCGTATAGCTACGTCAGTTATGATTTGACTGCTATTGCGATCGCTTGGTTAATTCCTAACTGCTCAAATGCCTGACAAATCTTGGCAAGTGACTTATCCACTGACATCCGCCCAAAAAATACAAGGTATGGCGGAGCGATAAAATCATCTCCCCATAAAACTTTGAGGTACTCGTGTCTAGCTCTGAGGTATTCACCTCTTGCTAGATAGTGAATGTAATAATGCAATACTTTGGCGGCAACTAAACTTGTGCTTCTGTTGCCTGCTAATTGCTCTACAAGGAATGAAATAACCGAACTGTAAGTAAGGTTAATACCACCGCAGAACTAGGGATGCTACTGCTTGGCGCTCGAATTACCATAAATTTATTTAGTAATCTGACTCCGCAGATTGAGTTTACACAATCGATACAAAAAAATATGTGTTGGTAATCACAATAATATGAAATACTAATTATTAGTTTCTCGAATATTAAGTATTGCAAACTAATTTAGGATTTTGGGAACGAGGTAATTGATGCAAGAGGTGAGTTATGGATGCTGAAGAGTTGCTCAAGCGTTATGCTGCTGGGGAGAGAGACTTTAGTGGGATTAATTTGGAAGAGGCTGATCTGAGTGGGGCTAACCTAAGCGGGGCTAACATGAGTCGAGCTAATCTGTTGGCAGCTAATTTGAGTGGGGCTAATTTGAGTGGGGCTAATCTCAGCTATGCCAAATTGAGTCTGGCTAGGTTGACTGGTGCTAATTTGGAGGGTGCTAACGTGACTAATGCTTCTATAGTTGGTGCCAGTTTGGAAAATGCTAACCTCAAAGGAGCTATTGGTAATTTCGGTCATGCCCACGGGGCTTTGTTCCAAAATACTATTTTGTCCAATGGTGAAATTATCGTCGATCCAGAGATTATTGAAGGCTAAAAAATTATCGTTTTTTTATCAGCCAATAGGGGGCTACTCAATAAGGATTGTCATATCTCTTTGTCTTTAAGCTGTACTTTTTACCTATTCACTTGGAACATTATTTAAATTACTTTTAAAAAATCTTAATCTTTCTCAACTAAGTTTAAAAAATCTTGGGATTGAGTTAACAATTAAAAGCGATCGCTTGCCGACGTTTAGACCTGAGTTTTTGGGCGCGATCGAGTATCTCTACAATTTGTCGCTGTTCTTCTAAGGTGGAACTGGAATCAGAATCTCTGAAGCTCCAGACTTGGTGATACCGCGTGTAGTACCACTAATCATGCGTGTCAACTTAAGCTTTGGCGAATGGAATTGCCTGCGGCACACTGCGTGAACGCGGCTACACAAACAAAGTCCACCTCCGTGGACTAATACACTCATCAAGGATTCTTAACCCACGGAGGTGGGTTTTGCTTGTGTAGACGCGGTTTCTAACCGCCCTTTTAATGTTAAGTTGACACCAATGACCACTAATAGAGTTCGGAGAAATCACTTCAGCATTCCCTGCTGAATCTCCATCAACCTTGTAAAATTTGAGCAGCAGTCAACTTTAGATCAGCAAATACCAGCGTTGCGATCGCGCTATCTCCTAGATACACCTTCTCCTCATAAAAACCCTCTACCCATTCCAGAACCGTCACTCGCTGTTGTATCGGATCAACAATCCAATACTCAGCAATACCCGCGATGCTCCACTGCCAATACTTCTCGGATAAGCATTAAGTAGTACTGAGAATGTTGAAAATATAAATTGTTGTAGTTCTGCAATCGCGGCTTGTAGATGCTGATTTATTATTGTTCGCTGTTAGACAGATATACCCCTCAGTATTATCTCGTAGTTATTTTTAGAAATCAAATATGATTCCTATAGAACTTACGCAAGAGTTACGGAATAACGTAGACGCATTCGCGTAGCGTCTCGTAGAGAAGCGGCTTGCCGCAGGCTACCACTCCAGGCGCAGAGAAGCCAGTGCGTTGGGCGGGTTCCCCGACTTAAAGCAACTGGCGCGACACCGAGAAATAGGAGTTTGAGAGATATTTTGCGTAAGTCCTATCCTATATAAAAAAATTGAGTATTTCTAACAGACAAAATCTATGTAAATTACTTTTTAAAACTTCTTAATATTTCTTAACTAACTTTTAAAAATCTTGGTATTGAGTTCATAATATAAGAGCGATCGCTTTGTAAAGGTTAGTTGATATTTCTTGTCAAACTGCTGGTGAAGCTAGAAACTAAGAAATATACAACACACGCAATTATTTTATGACTGCTATTTCTAACCTTCAATTCAAACGGCCAATTTGGCAAACCGCGATCATATTGACTTTGGGTTTTTGGCTCAGTGCTAGTCTAGTTTTAGACTGGGTAATTATGCCTAGCCTTTTTCTTTCTGGCATGATGAGCCAAGCTGGTTTTACAACAGCAGGCTATACGATTTTTTGGAACTTCAACCGGATGGAATTATTATCTGCTGCTGTAGTTCTGACTGGGGCACTAGCTTTGAGCAAAACCCGATATCACTGGAGTATTGGCAGCATTGTCTTATCTGTGTTGCTGCTCACTATAGCTATGTTTGACACCTATTTATTAACTCCGCAGATGTGCGCTATAGGAGTTCAACTCAACCTATTTGAAGCTGCTGCTGCTATTCCATCGACAATGAATTTACTGCACGGCGGTTATTGGCTACTGGAAGTAGTTAAGCTGGTGGCTGGCGGCACACTTCTAAGCTGGTGCTGGCGGGAGCAATTTTAAGTAGATGGAGAAGTATAACGGTGAGAATGTCCACTTCTAAATCTCACGCCAAAGACGCAAAGAAATTCTTTGCGTCTTTTTGCTACATATACCTTGTGGGTTAATTAATGCGATGTCTACGACGGGCTACACCTACGCGTACAATTTTGTATTTATATTTGTGACTTTTAAAACTTGAGGTTTTTCGGACAAATTGCTACCATAAAATGATTCACTCATTTATAAGTGTAATTAAATAAGCATCTAAAATTATCTTTTACTGTACATTTTCAGCCTTTCCGGACATCCGAAAAAATAAATATTTATCACAATTATCTGGAATATGATATTAATTAGTTTTCATGTTTACTTTACTTATTTATTATAAAGTTTATATATTTCTGCTAACTTTTTTGGAAAATTATAGTAATCTGAATTTGAGTGAGTACGTTACTTGTTATCTACCATCTAGCTGAAAATAGCTATTTTGCAGGTATGTACTACCAATCAAGAATATCGCTGTAAGTTCTTGAATTTGCCACTCCAAATTGTGCAGGGTGACTATTTAGCCCCACACAAGATTAGAACCCCTTTCTAGTGCTTATGAAGAGATATACCTTCTGCTGATTTGGTCGCCTGTGCATCTCACCACATACCTCATGGCGGCAATTAAGCTAAAACACATCTAAGAAAGCATATTAAATTTTATCAAATTCTTGTGGGGTGGGCATCTTGCCCGCCTTGCTCATGCAACTTAAATGCCGATTAGCTTATCAGCTAACTCATCCTTGGTCAGAGGTTACCATTCTTGTTATGCAAGTGATAATTTTGCCTAATACCAACACTAAGAGTTGCTCTCCAATCACAAACCTAAGTAAGACATTAAACTTTTTGAATGCTTAGTTTTTAATAATACTTTTTCTCTTGATGAAGTTCTCCTCAGTATTTGCAATTTTAGGCTGCAAAATACGGATACCAATGATGCTTTTGTGACTGATGGGCGAGAGCCAATGGTCTCTGGGCGGCACTTGAGTTACTGTTAGATTGGCTAGATTAGCGAAAGATACAGAAAACCAATCTAATTTTTGAAATACTATATCCTGGCAACTAGTCGGGCAATTTTGCTATTGGGTAATAGCATGAATTGGTTTAGTTGTAAGTCGTGCATTATAGCTTAACAGAGATTGGTGAATTAAGAGTTGGGGGGTGTGGAATCTCTGTACTAACTCAAATGTGACCGCTATATTTATCTGAGAGTGCTTCCAACAAAGTAGCGGTGAATTACGAAAAGGTAATTCACTAATTTTGCGTGCAAATGTTAATTTTATTCCAGAGCCACCGCAATGAAGACACTTCCGATTAGTAGATACAGATTTTTCCAAAAGCTCCAGCCTTTATCTCTATTGAAAAAAATCACTGGTAAGTCGGTTACTGGTTGTTTGCAGGTGTTTAGCACATCAGGCTCTTGGTCAATATATGTGGACGAGGGTAAACTAATTTATGCCTGCTACTCAGAAAAAATGTTTGAGCCGCTTTACAGGAATTTGCAACGCTTGAGTCAACAAATTTCTACTCTCCCTGACGGAATCAAAGAACAGTTGCAGGCGATATTTGAAACTGGCATTGAAAATCAGGCAATACCGAACCCAGATTATCTGGCTATTTGCTGGTTAGTCAATCAGAAGTATATCAGTCCCTCTCAAGCGGCGATACTGATAGAGCAATTAGCCCTAGAAGTTCTGGAGTCATTCTTGAACTTAGAAGAGGGGAGTTATGAATTTATTCCTGAAAGTTTTCTGGATGACATGCCAAAGTTTTGTCATTTAAATCTCCGCTTACTAGTTGAACGATGCCAAATACCCCGAACCGTTGGCGTTCGCGTTAGCGTCTCTGAAAGAGAAGCCTCTGTCTGCGACACGCTGCGCGAACGTAGAGAAGCGGCTTATCGTCAGACATCGCCAACTTCTCAATCGCACCCCTCGCGATTGTTTCAAATAAATCAGCTACAACCTAAAACCAGAACTACACCAGAGTTACCTAGAACAAACGGCTATAAACCAGCAGCCTACCCGATTAATACTAATGAACGTAGGGGTCAGCAAATCAGCCAACCGCCTGCTGACAAAAAACTCTACACAATCTTTTGTATTGATGATAGTCCTACGGTATTGAATACTATTAAAAGTTATTTAGATGAGCAAACATTTTCTGTTGTGGGAGTCACCGATTCTTTGAAAGCTTTAATGCAGATTGTTCGCACAAAACCCAACATAATTTTGTTGGATATTTCGATGCCTAACTTAGACGGATATGAACTCTGTTCTTTGCTGCGTAAACACTCACATTTTAAAAAGACACCTGTGATTCTGGTGTCAGAAAAAGTAGGATTTATAGATAGAGTTAAAGCTAAGATGGTCGGAGCATCAGGCTATTTAACTAAGCCTTTTACACAAGGAGATTTACTAAAAGTCATCTTTCAACATATTGTTTGATTTCCTAATATAAAAAATAACTCCACTTAACTAAGATATTTTTTGGGGATTTCAGGTTGAGTATTACCTGGATCGCTAGCATTATAGTTATAGAATATTGCCTGAGTGAATTGAAATTAATTAGTCATTATCTCAGCGATAGAGGTGACAATATTATTAAGGCGGCTAGTGCCAAATCATCTCTAAAAATAATCCTAAAAGACCGCAGTGGCTCCCCAACCTACGCAGTTTATAGGTTTTTGCCGCTAACCCAAGCGTATTAGGCTATAGTAGGCCATGTCATTAGTGATCAAGTGATGCCTCGCCCAGTATTTCTAAAAGCGATCGCTCCATAACTTCACTGACAAATTTATTACCTTGCAAGTTGAGGTGAATATTATCGTGATACAAAGCTTGCGGGTTGGTGGTTGAATTGAATATTGGTAAAAAGTCTATATACTTAATTTGCTGTGCTTTGCTAAAATCGTTCAAGCGCTGGCGAGCTTTAATTTCGTAATCGCGGGGGCCTGGTTGAGCAATTTCTCGCAGTAAAGGAGTCATGACTAGTAGAAATTGGCTGTTGGCTTGGCGAGTCAGGGCTTGAATTTTGCCGATCGCCTCCAGATTAATCCCAACGCGATCGCCTGCTTCATTATGCACTGCTTCCATTTCGGGAATTGGCTTTTGTTTGGCGATATAACGTTGCCACACTTCCACTAATGCTAGGGGAGGTTTACTATCGGGATAGTTGCGATCGCGTCCTACCGGTAAAGAAGTCGGAGGAGTAGCAAACAAATCATCGGTATTAATTAATAACACTACCACTTGCGCGTTGAAATTGCTAAACTTCTCTAGATAAGCTAACTCGTTCCTTGGCCCCCAAGAGTTAGCTGAAGCATTCAACACTTCTACTTCCTGATAATTACTATTAGTGGATGATGTCAGAGAACGCATCATGATCATGGATATTGTATTAGTCTGATCCGTCCACCAGCCACCATTGGCAATAGAATCACCTAACAGTAAAACTCGTAGCCCAGAAGGTGCAGGTGTCTTATTTATCGGACTACCTCGCATCGAATACTGATTAATTTCAATGCGATTACCAAAACGACGGGTATGCTGGTTAGGAGCCAATAAATAACCAATCTGCTCATCGCCAATGTAAATCAGGGGATTACCAAAGCCAAAGAGCGATCGCAGTCCGATCTCGACTACCACAAACAATCCCACAACCACCGCCAAAATTACG
The DNA here is from genome assembly GCF_017114985.1 of Nostoc sp. JL33. Classification (GTDB taxonomy): domain Bacteria; phylum Cyanobacteriota; class Cyanobacteriia; order Cyanobacteriales; family Nostocaceae; genus Nostoc. Next base: position 21,329 of record NZ_JABXKP010000009.1, read on the forward strand.
ATCAGCGTCACTTTCACCTACCCACACCCGCTTATACCGAGTTGCTTTTCAACGATAGTAACTGACGCATTCGGCATTGGAAAGAGGCACAAGGGCGAGGTGCTGAAGGGAAAACTTTTCTCTCCGGCTAAGAGGATATTTTAAAAGTATTATTGCTTACAGCAAAAGCTTCCAAACCTAACCTAGCCCCCGTTGTTTACAATGGGGGTTTCAAAGCCTCTCGATCTTCCGGGGGGAGGAATGGAAGCGGGGTTTTTTAGTATACTTTAAGACTTGACAAACATCCTCTAAGAGATCCCCTGCTTGTTCCCTATTGCCTAGCTATCTGATTCAGCGAATTAATATGTATTGAAATGTGTTTAATAAGTTTTAAAAACAGCAATTACACGGCTAGTAACTGTCTATATAATACCTTACCAAAGTTTTGATATATTGGAGCTACTTTTATGTAAGAGTGTAGCAGTGTTTTCTAGTGGTATAATTCTGTATTACAGGTATTAACAAAACTACAATTGTCATCGTTTTATCAATTAATTAATTTCACAAATTTTTTTTTCTGGGGTAGGTTAAGATGATCAAAATAGCCACACGTAAATATTTAGGCAAACAAAATGTCTATGACCTTGGGGTTGAGCGTGACCATAATTTTGCGATCAAAAATGGCTTAATAGCTTCCAATTGTTTCAATAAATCCCATTCGACTGCCTATGGTTATGTAACTTATCAAACAGCATATTTAAAAGCTAATTATCCATTGGAATATATGGCGGCACTGTTAACGGCTAACAGTGGCGATACCGATAAGGTACAGAGATATATTACTAACTGTACAAACATGGCTATTTCCATAGATCCGCCAGATATTAATCGTTCTGGTGTTGATTTTACGCCGACAGGGGGAAAGATTCTGTTTGGATTTTCGGCGGTGCGTAACGTGGGACAGAATGCGATCGCCTGTATTTTGGAGGCGAGAAATGAGACAGGATTTAAATCGCTCGCTGATTTTTGCGATCGCGTGGATTTACGTGCTGTTAACCGCCGAACTCTAGAGTCACTGATTTACTGTGGAGCCTTTGACAAAATTGAACCCAACCGCCAACAGTTAATTAACGACTTAGAATTAGTGTATGATTGGGCACAATCTCGCGCTAAAGATAGAGCTAGTGGTCAAGGGAATCTCTTGGATTTATTAGGCGACGGATTTTCTTCGGCTCAGAATAAAAGAGCAAATAATGCCTTTGAAACTGCTCCCAAATCTAAACCTGTAATCGATTTTACTCCACAGGAAAAGTTGCAGAAGGAGAAAGAATTATTAGGCTTTTATGTATCAGATCATCCACTGAAATCCTTACGGCAAATAGCACCACTTTTGACTCCAATCAACCTTTCGCAACTGGGAGAACAAAAGGAAGAAATAAGGCTTTGTGCAGTTGTCATGTTGAATAATGTGAAAAAAGTGGTTACTAAAAAAGGCGATCAGATGGCAATTTTGCAAATCGAAGACCTAACTACACAATCAGAAGCTGTAGTTTTTCCTAAAACCTATGAACGCATTAGTTCCTTACTCGTAGTTGATACCAGGTTGATTATTTGGGGAAAAGTAGATCGACGCGACGAGCAAACTCAATTTATTCTTGAAGATGCAGAACCAGTGGAAACAGTACAAATGGTGATGGTGGAGTTAAATCCGCAGCAAGCAAATAATATCGATTACCTACATCACTTGAAAACAATTTTGCAAGAACAGTCAGGAGACAAAGAAAAGGCAAAAATGCCAGTGATTGGAATTATCCAAACTGAAAATTCTCGTAAGCTTGTTCGCTTGGGTTGGCAATTTTGCGTACAAGATTCTAGAATAACTGTTCAAGCTTTGCAAAACGCCAGTTTTACGGCTCATATAAAATCGTTGATTGGTAGCTGACGCCACGAGTGAAAAATCCACCAATACTGAAAAGCAGCTTAAAAATAAGTTTTCCTGAACTGTCAACAGTAAATAAGCTGAAATATGCAGGAGCTTTATCGTTTTTTTAGTTACTTATGCGGATGATATTTTCCTTGAGGGAGTGGTATCTTTTTATGCTAAGACCCTTAAGGCTGCGACCGGGGGAAGGAGTTAGAACTTGATGATTGTAAACGAGCTACATAAATTTGTTTCATACTGTAAAAAAATTCAACCCCAAACTCAGGAGGACATTCAAAAATTTTTTGAAGGAGTGATCTTGTTTCCTTATGATAAGGAACTTCTATTGCAAGCTTATTTATTTCTGAATATTAAAGACTTGTTTCCCTCGTGCGCGGAATTGCTGTTATTTGAAAAATCTCCAATTTCAGATTATACAGATTTAGGGAAGTGTGATTTTGTCTTCCTGACCTTTAAAGGTAGTCTGTTTTTAATTGAAACTAAGTTTATTGATACAGAAGCAACAGGAGCTACAGAAAGAAAAAGAAGAAATAAACACAGAAACAAGGTATTTGAGCAAGTTATTACTTTAAAAGGGCGATTTAGTGAATATTGGAATATGAGGCTAGATCAATTAGAGTGCGGGGTTTTCACAACAGATTCAGAAGTTGCTTGGCGAGGAAATGGTGTGAATGTCATATCTAAATCAATATCTATAGATCATCTCGAAAAATGGCGAAGAAGTTATCACAGCAGTGAAAAATTTTTATCTCATCAAGATGGGTCAAAGTTTGAGGGGAAGGTTAATTTGAAAGGTTGAGCCAAGACCCAAGTATACTTTTTACGGTGATTTGCCCCCCGTAACCTTGTACAATTTGTTGAGCGATGCCAAAGGCGGGCTGTTTGGTCAGACAATGCAAGGATTTTGGATTGAAGAATTAAAGAATTGAAAAAAGCAATCAAGTCAGGGGCAAGTCATTTAATTTTAGATTTATTCTCGCGTTTAAATACGTTCGCAGCTCTTCTCTACGAGAGGCTGCGCCAAGGAGACGCTCTCGCGAAGAGACCTTTTTAAATAATGGAACGCAAGAATCTTCTCTATGAGAGGCAACGCCCAACAATCCAAAATCCAAAATTTAAAATCTAAAATTCGGTGACGCAAGTCCGAGTCCGAAAGCCGCCTATCGCCGATGTAGAAAGGGCGCAATGGTTTACCTTACATCGGATGGGCTATCGGTCAAATCCGCCAGATTCCTAAAAGCAATTTCGTCTTTGTCCAGCCATAGATAACCTTGACCCGGAAAACATGTCAGATTACTTGAATAAATACCAAAAGTCTGACAGGAAAACCATACTAATGAGAATTTGGGCTACTACTGCTGTGCTAGCTTCTTCTTGGCTAATATCTGGGGTCATAGATTCTAAGCCAATCAACGCTACTTCTGTTTTGCTAGAAAATGCTATATCATCTCCTGCGCCAACGAATACAAAACAGATTACTGTTAGTAACACCGAGTTCGGGATCAAGAGAGTTGACTCCAAAGGTAACGTTACCATTTTCCAGACAAAAAGAGTGCCACTTCAGGAAGGAAACACCTACGGATGGCGGATTAAACTCAAAGACTACCAAGGTGAAGTGAAATGGCGCGAAGTCTTGCATTTACCAAAACCTCCAGAAACTTGGGGTACGGATAACGGTGAAGACTTCTCAATATCAGCAGACGGCACTACATCTGTGACACGGCGCACACAATCGGCTCCAGGGGGTGTGATTGAGAATTTTTGGACGATCGCTCCCGGCGATCCGGTTGGTAAGCATAGAATAGAGGTCTATATTGATGACCGTTTGATCAGTACTTTCGAGTTTGAACTTATTCGAGTTAAGTAGATTTGAAAGTGATGGGGCATTGGGTATTGGCTATCCCCCTATTCCCCTACTCCCCTTAACCTGAAGCTGAGGAGTATCTTAGAAATAGAAGTTTAATTCTTGTTGGGTGGCGATCGTGAATATAGAGGAATTCCTGCGATTGATGGAAAAGCAGCGCCCATGTCCTCAGACACTGCCAAAAGGGCTGCAAGCAATGTGGTATGACAAAAAAGGTGATTGGAGCAAAGCTCATGAAATACTTGGCAATGCCAGCGATGCCGATAGTGCCTGGGTTCATGCTTACCTGCACCGCAAAGAAGGCGATTTGAACAATGCCCGTTACTGGTATCAACGCAGTGGTCAGCCAGAGTTTTTAGGAGAACTAAGTCAGGAATGGGAACAAATAACTTCTGTATTGCTAAGGAAGGTCAACGCGACGCATGAATGCTGAAGAATTAAAAAGGCGTTTTGCCGCCGGGGAAAGATATTTTCCAGCCGTCAACTTAAGTGGCGACAAGCTGATTGGAGCCTATTTGCCTGGAATAAATTTATGGGGTTCTGACTTGAGTGGAGCTAACCTAGCTAAAGCTAAACTCTGGGGAGCAGATTTGAGTAGAGCTAACTTAGCCAAAGCGAACTTGACCAGAGCTAATTTGAGCGGTGTCAAACTGAATGAAGCAAATCTCCGGGGAGCCAAACTCAACTATGCCAAGTTGTATGGAGCGAATCTGACTGGCGCTTACTACGATGAAAGCACACGGTTTTCTAGAGGTTTTGACCCCATCAGTAGAAATATGCGGAAGGTATGAAAGGGATTGGGGACTAGGACATTTATTTGCGAACGGATTTAATATTACAGCGTTTTTCAATTTATCCGCTAGTCGTAGAGAATTTATGCAGCAATTCTCTACGACTGAAGCCTTAATTCTTTCTGATTAAATTGGCGATCGCGTAGCGTCTTCTAAAGGACAAGGTATTATTTAAATAACTGATTTTGATACGTGTTGATGTGAGCTATCTGACATAGACGATATCAACATTTGTTCAAAGACTTTAGAAAGAGCAGTTTGAAAACGCTGACGATGCTTGAGTTTGAAAAAAGGCCGAACTATTTCTGCGTAGGCGTAGCTCGCCGTAGGCATCGCACCTTTGCCTTCTCTGTTATCAATAACTCGAATTGCCCGCAGAGTTCCCAACTGGATTTCTTTTTTTACCATCAACTCAGAAATTCCAATTGCACCGACACCATCTTCGATCGCGGCTTTTGTCATCTCTCCACTATTGAACACTAAAATTACATTCAGTTCACTGAGATCGATTCCCCAATTTTGGAGGGCTTCCTCAAACCTTTGCTGGGTTCCAGAACCAGGTTCTCGCATCACCCAAAGGGTTTGAGTCAATTGGCTTAAGTCAATTTCTCCCCACTCAAACCAAGGGTGTTTTTTACCTACCACAATTTGCAAGCGATCGCTCCCCACTATTTCGTACTCCAGAGTATTCTGAAGCGCTGGCTTCACATCCCCTTCCACCAAACCCAAATCAAACTGTCCTGTCGCCGTTCCTAGACAAATCTCTTCTGTATTGGCAAGGCTACAGTCAATCTTGATACCGGGATATTGGCTCTTAAACTCACTAATCTTACTTGGTAGCCAGTAGTTACCAATTGTCAGACTCGACCCTAATTTCAATTCCCCGCGTTGCAGATTGTTCAATTCTCGCAATCCCCTTTCAGTCAAGGAAACTTGATCGAGAATTTTCTGTGCTTCTACTTGCAATAATTTACCCGCCTCAGCAATCTCGATATGGCGACCAATCCGATGGAATAGTTTCACTCCGTATTCTTGCTCTAAGTTGTGGATTGCTGCGCTGACGGCAGGTTGTGTAATATAAAGCTCCTCTGCTGCGCGAGTAAAGTGTAAGTGTTGCGCCACAGCCTGAAAGATTTTTAGCTGCTCAAGCGTCATTCCTGCCATTTATGGTATCCCTACAACTTGGTGTCAAAATTTTAATCACTTTCATTTATCATTTTGACAAACAAAAGCATTTGATTCTATCGGTTACTTTGACTAAAGTATAAATCAAGGCTTCGGCACAGAACCAAACGGACAAGTAGAAAGCAGGGGATGAAGGAGATGAGGGAGAATGAGAATTTTAGATTTTAGATTTTAGATTTTGGATTAAAGAACTGAAATTTAATCCAAAATCCAAAATTGAATTGCCCTATACCCTATGCCCTATGCCCTATGCCCAAGCATGAAAATAAGGACTTCTAAAAATGAGCGATTTAGTAACTGCAATTACCACAGGGATTACGGCATTCACTGCCACCAACATCGATGATATTGTCATTCTGACGCTGCTTTTCTCACAAATAAATAAAACGTTCCGCAGTCGTCATATTCTTGGTGGTCAGTATCTCGGCTTTGCTGCATTGATCATTGCTAGCCTTCCCGGTTTCTTCGGTGGACTAATTATACCGCAGGACTGGATTAGACTACTTGGTTTAATGCCAATAATCATTGGTATGAGTAGTTTACTAAAACGCGAAGAGGATTCATCAGAAGAAGCCAAAGAAGAAACCGAGCCGTCTTGCCCCTCTATAATTAGCAATTTTCTCTCTCCGCAAACATGCAATGTAGCTGCGATCGCCTTTGCTAATGGTAGTGATAATATCAGCGTCTACGTGCCCCTATTTGCCAACTCGGAATTAGATAGTCTGCTGGTGATACTAGGTGTATTTTTTACAATGGTGGGTGTATGGTGTTATACCGCTTATAAGTTAACCTACTTGCCTGCGATCGCAAACTTTTTAACTGAAAATGGCAACACTTTTGTGCCTTGTATCTTGATTGGTCTGGGTGTGTTTATAGTCATGGAAAATATGACTTTTACTCTTATAGCTGTAGGTTCTAGTTATCTCATTTCATTGATTTTAAATATGAATAATCAGCCATCGCCTAAAGAGCAAATTAATTAAGTCTTTAAGAAGATGTTCATCCTGAACTTTTTGGTCAAAATAAATTACAAGTTGCAAAATTTACCCATCAACAGGACTAAAATCATGAAAATCTGGAAATCTCTGCTAATTGTCTTGATGATTGTTGTTAATCTTGCCTTTGCTCAACCTTCTTTTGCTGATAGACCAAAATTTAGCAAAAACCCTGACTATATCGAAGTCACTAAAGCTCTTAAGGAACTGTCTCAGACCAAAGATGCCCAAACTCAAGTTGAAGGTCTTACACCAGAAGAAATTCAAAAGAGAACCGAGGAATTAACACTGCAAAAATATGCTTTAGAGACGGGAATTAACTGGGGTAAATGCGAAAACCAAACAGGTAATACCATAGCAGTATATGGCAAAACACCAAATGATGAAGACGATGAAGATGCCCTATACGACAATAATCTGTATTTTTTAGCTAATGGTCAGTCCACTAAAAATAACTGGGATTGTGATGGCATCTATCTAGCGAATGATGTCAAAGTAGCAAATTTCACTTCTAGTCCTAATGGGCAAGGTAATGAATTGAGAGGCCCGGCTGCTCTGAAGATACTTGATGGAACTCAGTTGGTGGTTAAGGCGAATCCAGATACTGCTGCGATTGAATTGAATGTTCCTACTGTGAAAGTTCTTAACAGCAAAAAGGCTAACTGGTTTATCCCAGATATATCACAGGCTCTGATAGATACACGAGTTCCTAATGTGCCTACCAATCAGTCTTGAAATAGAAGCACATAGTCTATTTTTGAACGATTGTTCGGAATTTAAATCGGATAACAGCCAAAATCAGAGGAAAACAGGACACGCACTAGTGAAAAACCTCTCTGATATTGGCTGTTTTCTTAATTACACCTTATTACTTACACTTGCTCTCTACCATCAATTACGAATTACGAATTATTCACTCAGGCTTGTTTTCTTTCGATATCTGCATTAAAATAAATTTTGAAAAATGTATAATCACAACAGGTATATTTCAGTAGCGCAAATATTGCGCTGGGTGCAAATCATCTGGAAGGAGATTTCCTATTACCTCCGCGTTTTTTTGAAAAGAGCCTCATTGGGGATAAGGGTATTATTGATGCAGTTAAAATTGAAACCTACAGAAGAAGATAAAGCTCAAAAAAAGGCAGGACGACTTAATCCGTCTAGAGTCCGAGATCACTTGGCAAATGAGCGTACCTACCTCGCTTGGATGCGGACAGGGATCGCTCTTTTGGGTTTTGGTGTCGTCATCGTGCGTTTGCGTGCCTTCCAAGTACCTTTGATACCCCGTCCTGGCAACGGCTGGAAGTTAGGTTTAGTCTTCTCGCTGGTGGGTTTAATCACAGTGTGGCTCTCAACGTCACACTATTTCGCTGTCCGTCGTGATATCGAAGAAGATACTTATGAACCAACAGACCGTTGGGTGTTGCTGTTCAGTCTCGCTGTAATGATTCTCGGAACTGGGGTAATCTATTTTGTTTTTACAACTTCTTTAGATCCAATGAGTCCACTTATCCCTGAGTAATAGTATTTTTAATCGTAAGATAGTTACTATCTTGACCATCAATGCCACAAGCGAAAACCAAGCGGTGGAGGTATATGTTCCAAGAAAAAGATTTGGGTCTTGGGAACCAGGACTCCTGACAAGAGGAGGGAATGTAAGACCAAAAAAACTACGGAGTTTTTAAGGCTATTCCCGATGAATTGGGAAGCTGAGACTTCAGCCGGAGGCAAGTCTGAGTAGTTCACAATCGCACCTTATACAACTCGAATAATTCCCCTGATTTCTGCGCTATTACTTTAGCACCAGCCGCCTTAATCGTTTTTTCCCACTTAGCCAAAGGCTCTAAAAACACCTCAGCCCCCAAATAGGTTTCTAGAACTGCCCAATCTTCTGCTAAAGGCTGTTCTGGGTTGAGGATGTCAAATACAAAATGTCCACCTGGTTTTAACACCCGCTTAACCTCTGCCAATACAGCATCCCAATATTCGAGTGGAAAATAGCAGCTAAATCCTGTGGCGATCGCTAGATCAAACTGCTCTGCTGAATAGTTTAACTGATCAGCTGCTCCCAACTCAACACCTTTGAACAGCTTAGAATTCAACTGCGGCCCACGAGAATTAAGGGTATCGCGTGCCACATTACTGATTTCTTGCCCATGAAAAAATGCTTGCCAATCCCGCCAAGGATAGATTAAAAAGCTGATACCACAGCCGATATCTATACAGTGCTGGTTTTTTTGAGGTTTAGCAATTTCCCAGAAAGGGGAAGCAATTCTCCCTGAGAAACTACCTCCAATCCACTCGCGGAATATTGGCATCGCCTGTACTTCTGTTGGGAGTTCAAAGGTTTCACCTTGATATTCTCGGTTAAAGCGATAAGCTACTTGGCCTAATCTTTCGTCCCAGTTGGTTGATTTGTTTGAACTAAAGAGATTTTGGAACTGTGAATCGGACTTTTTAGACATTAGGTTTTTATTAGTTTTTAAGTACTTTAGTCAAGTTCTAGTGTAGACAAAGTGCAAGCAGTAACTGCAAAATAGCTTACCTGAATCCCTAGCAAGAATAAAAGGGCTAATAAAGTTTGTTACAGAAGTGTTGAATGTTAAGAAAAAGCCGAGAAATTGCCTTGGGATGTTGTTTAAAATAAGCCTGGAGTTACTTGCAGATCAACACTATGGCAGAAATTCAGTTGGCGATTGAGGGTAAAGATGCGATCGCAGCAACAGAGGCGCTTTTGGCAATTCCTGGTATATCTGGTAACTATGCAGTCAGTTCAGATGCACCGGAAAGAGAAGGAGTAACCGCAACAGTTGCTACCATCGTTGGTATTGTTGGGGGTGCGATCGCTATTGCTGAACAAATCCGCAAGTGGTATCAAGAGTATAAAGCTAAACAGTCTGGTAAAAGAATTGAAAAGGTGTTGATTGTCGGGCGTAATGGTAGGCGACTCCTTTTAGAGGATGCAACGCTGGAAGAAATTCGCCAAATTTTAGAATCGTAGAGACGCGATTAATCGCGTCTGTTGTTACGGAATTGGGGGTGGTAGACTTGGGGTAAATACTGAAGTCTCAAGATTCAAAGCGTGCAAACCCTCCACCTCGACCTTAAGCCAGTTGCCGAGAATTACGTAGAATTACGTTACTTTGTTGATAATCCTAATCAGTATGAAAAGCGATCGCTCTGTTTAACAGAAGTCGCTGATTTGATTGAGTTGGCAGAACGAGATTACTATGTTTCGGCTTTACCAGAGGACTATACGGTAACTGGACGGCGGTTGTATAACTGGTTGGATGGGAGCGATCGCTGGTTGCAACCCTTGCTAGATAAGTATCGGCGGGAAGGAATTGTGTTAGCGATAACTTCGTTAAGCTCCGCTAACGCCACATCTGAAAAGCTCGCCCATCTGCCTTGGGAAGTGCTGCACGATGGCGTTAGCTTTTTGGTTGAGCGAGTCCCGGCTATTGTCCCGGTGCGCTGGGTGTCAGATAGCACGGTAAAAAAATTGACCATTGAAGGGGAACCAGAAAACCGGGCGCTGCAAGTTTTGTTTATGGCTACTTCGCCTTTGGATGTCAAACCTGTGCTGGATTTTGAGGCGGAGGAAGCACGGATTTTGGAGGCGACAAAGCGGCAACCTTTAGCGCTGACGGTGGAAGAAAGCGGCTGTTTGTCGGAATTGGGTTATTTAGTTGATGGTTACGACGGGGATTATTTTGATGTTTTACACCTGACGGGTCATGCTACTTTACAAGATGGGCAACCCCGCTTTATTACAGAAACGGCAACAGGTGAAGCTTTCTATGCCAGTGCTGGGGATATCGCCCAAGAATTACAATTTCGACTGCCTAAACTCATTTTCCTCTCTGGTTGTCGCACTGGGCAAGCTGGCAATTCGGGATCTGTGCCATCAATGGCTGAAGAATTGCTCAAATCGGGTGCAAAGGCGGTTTTGGGTTGGGGTCAAAAGGTTTTAGATCCTGATGCTACAGCCGCAGCTGCTGCACTATATCAGGAATTGTCAGCCGGAAAGCAAATCACCGAAGCTGTTGCTTGTACTTATCAAACATTAATTAAGAACAAAGCGCGGGATTGGCATTTATTGCGGCTGTATGCAGCAGGCAATTTACCAAGTTCGTTAGTCACACCTTTGCGGACTCGTGGACGGAAACCAGCACCACCGCTTTCTGTTTCTACCCAGTTTTTAGATCCTGCGGGTAAGGTGAAAGTCCCGACGCGGGAGAGTTTTGTTGGTCGTCGTCGTCAATTGCAAAATTGTTTGCGGGTGCTGAGTCAATCAACCCATGAGGTAGGGGTGTTGATTCATGGCATGGGCGGTTTGGGTAAAAGTAGTTTAGCAGCTAGGCTTTGTGACAGACTGCCCAATTTTGAGCGTGTTGTCTGGGTGGGGCGAATCGATGAAGCTAGTTTGGTGAGTCGCTTAACTGAAAAGTTGGATGACAACGAACAACGCAAACGCCTACAAAATTATGATGAAGAATTGAAGTTTCGGCTGCGGCGAGTTTTCCAGCAGTTGCATGAGGAAGCAAAGCCGTTTTTGTTGGTGCTGGATGACTTTGAAGTGAATTTAGAACCTCGCAATGAGAGTTATGTGCTGCAATCAGAAGCAGCAGAGGTAATGAAAGCTTTAGTTTGGGCAATTAGAGAAAATTCCACTTCCCACCGCATCATTATTACCTGCCGTTACGATTTTGAATTTACCCAGTTGCAGCATTTCTATAAACAGCCGTTGGATGCACTGCAAGGCGCAGATTTGCAAAAAAAGTTTAGTCGCCTCACTGCCTTTGGTGCAGAATCTCAGGTGGATGAGGCGTTAAAATCACAAGCGCAGAAGTTAGCGGATGGTAATCCCCGCTTGCTGGAATGGTTGGATAAGATTCTGCAAAATACAACTGTTGATGTGGCGGCAATTTTGAAGCGGTTAGCAGTAGATCCGGTGGAGTTGCGAGAGCAAGTTTTGGCAAAGGCGTTGCTGGAACAGATGGATACGACTATGCGGGAGATGTTGTCACGGGGTTTGGTGTTTGAGTTGCCAGTACCGAGAGAAGCTTTAGCCGCAGTTTGTGACACTATCCCCAATTTGGAACACTATATTAGTCGGGCAGTGGCGTTGGGACTGTTGGAAGTGAGCCATGATGAGGCGTTACGAGTGCCGCGCATTTTGCCTGTGCAGATAGGGTCAGATGGGGAATTGCATAAGCAAGCGGCTGAGGTGTTGTATCGTCTTTGGTGGGAAGAGGCGAACACAGAAATCGAGGAACAACGGTTAGAAATTCATCGGTTGGCGTTGCTGGGTAAGGAAGAAAAAAAAGCAGCCAACATAGCAAGCAGTTTAGCAAATCGCTGGTGGAATCAAAGTCGATTTAGGGAAGCGGTGCAGCTATGCAAATCAACCTTAGAAATTACTGAAGACTATCGTGTTCTCAAGGAGATGGGTTATTGTGAGAGCCAAGTTGGTGAGGTTGATCAGGCACTAAAGCATTATCAACAAGCGTTAAACCTTTGTCCTTTAGAAGATAAACAAGAACAAGCGGCGACGTTGCACTGTTTGGGAATGCTCAAAGCCAATACCGGAGAAATAGAAGAAGCGATCGCCCTTTATCAACAATCCCTCGCTCTCAAAGAACAAAT
>NZ_JABXKP010000009.1:33743-105054 GCF_017114985.1 Nostoc sp. JL33
AAATAGAAGAAGCGATCGCCCTTTATCAACAATCCCTCGCTCTCAAAGAACAAATCGGCAATGTCCAAGGCAAGGCAACGACGTTGCACCAATTGGGAATCCTCAAAGCCAATAGCGGAGAAATAGAAGAAGCGATCGCCCTTTATCAACAATCCCTCGCTATCACTGAACAAATCGGCGATGTCCAAGGCAAGGCGATGACGTTGTGGTGGTTAGGGCATATAGCAGAACAACAGGGCAATTACAATCAAGCACTAGATTATTTACAGCCAGCCTTGGAGATATTGCAGCGTATTCAATCTCCTGATGCTGAGAGATTAGGGCAAGTGGTGGCGAGAGTGCAAGATTTAATTCGTAATTCGTAATTAAGAAAGTTGAAATTTACAGCTATTTTCAGGTAAATATACCACGATGTAGGGGCACAGCAATGCTGTGCCCTTACGGCAGATATGGTTCAAATACATAAAAACTCCTGTAATCTGGTTTTACAGGTTGGCATCTGTCGCCTATTTTGAAGAATTCCTGTAAGCGATCGCCCCTTTTGCGTTAAGCTGACTCATCCACGAGTCTTTAATACTCGTGCGAGAGTCTTTAATACTCGTCGGCGAGTCTTTGATACTCGTGCGAGAGTCTTTAATACTCGTCGGCGAGTCTTTGATACTCGCGGGAGAGTCTTTGATACTCGTGAGCGAGTCTTTGATACTCGTGCGAGAGTCTTTGATACTCGTGAGCGAGTCTTTAATACTTGCGCGAGAGTCTTTAATACTTGCGCGAGAGTCTTTGATACTCGTTCACCAGTTTTTTAGACTTGTGGCTTGGTTGTCGGAGATTGCGATCGCCATAATTTACCCCGAAGCACATCCTAAAACAAATAATCTGGATTTACACCAAGCACTCTGAGACGTTCTGCTAGCATTTCCAGGATTTTCTTTGCCTTCACGGAACCCGCAAACATACTTAACTAGTAAACGTAATATTCTGAAAAAAGGCTCATCTAAATGAGCCTTTTAACACATAAAAGAGATATTAGCCTAAATCGAAAAGCAAGATTTCGCCGCCGATGTTGGTGCTAATTTCTAGCTGTTCTTCGCCGTTGATTTGTACACCATCACCTGCTCTGAGTTCTTCGCCATTTAAGTTAACTATGCCTTGGGCTATTTGTAACCAAGCATAGCGATCGCGTTTGACTTGATAATTAACAACATCACCTGACTCTAAAACAGATGTGTATAAATCAACATCTTGGTGAATTGTCACAGCACCATCGCGCCCATCTTTAGAAGCAATTAAGCGGAGTTTGCCTTGCTTTTCTTCCAGAGGAAATGCTTTTTGTTCATATCTTGGCGCTAATCCTTCTTCATCGGGAAGAATCCAGATTTGTAGTAAATGCAGTGGTTCATCTGGCGAGGGATTAAATTCGCTGTGGCTGATTCCAGTACCAGCGCTCATAATCTGGGCATCGCCGGGACGAATCACCGATCCAGTACCCAAGCTGTCTTTATGCTCTACAGCACCTTCTAAGACATAAGTGAGGATTTCCATGTCACGATGGCTGTGCGTAGGGAACCCAGCACCAGGGGCGATGCGATCGTCGTTAATCACTCGCAGAGAGCGAAATCCCATGCGGTTGGGATCGTAAAAACTACCGAAGGAAAATGTGTGATAACTATCGAGCCAGCCCATTTTAGCGTGACCACGGGCGTTTCTATCATGAATTAGATGGCTAATTGTATTTTGAGACATATATTTACCTCGTTGTTAATGAGTATTTAGAGAGGCGATTATACTCTTACGAGAAGCCGCTCTTCGAGCGTCTACGCGTCTGTACAAGAGTTAGGAATCAGAATGGAATTAGCATACTTTTTCACTAACCTACTAGCTTATTGAAGTTGAAGTATTAATCTTGAGATATGACTTGTTGAAGATATTCTGGAATTTTTCGACCTAGTTTTGAACTATTTCAATAATAAAGTATATAGATATAAATGAAAAGTACGCACTTAAAAGTGACGTACTTACCAAAAAGATACTATTAGATTTACGAAAGACTACTTTTATCAGAAGTGCTTATCTTACACTAGCAGGGATCTTCTGAGTTTTAGTAGTAGCCGCTTTGCCATTCTCTCCCTTAATTTCTGCTACTTGCAGATGAGCTTCTAAGAACCAGAGTCGTTTGTCAATGGTGCGGGAAATTTCGGTGTAAAGATCGGCAGTGTCGAGATCGTTTAAGTCATCTGTTTTAGCGATCGCTTCCCGGAGATGTTTAGCATAGAATGCATAACGATCTGACAAGGCTGTTACGTGATCTTTACCATCCAAAATATCTAAGGGATATTCTGGCAAAATTGAATTACTAGCTGCGGCGCGGGCTGTTCCGAAAGCGTATCCGCCTAAAGCTGTAACACGTTCAGCTACCATATCAATGTACTCTTCCAATTCCCCAGCAAGCTCATCAAATAATAGGTGTAACTGGTAAAAGTCAGTACCTTTAACATTCCAGTGCGCTTGCTTCGCTTGAGTTTTCAAATCAGAAGTAGCTGCCAAAGTTTGGTTGAGAAGTACCACGATTTGCACTCGCGCTTCGGCGGGAATGTCAATGCGAGTAGGGAACAAACGTGATGTAATGCTGTTGTCGCTCATGATTCTACGTTGTTAATGCCTTTTACATCTAACTCTACAGAATTGCTTGGCTTGGCGAAACTCTCTGACGACCGATTGAATTAATGCCTGAATATGTTAAGGTTTATTATTATTAGTTAAATACGATGGTTTTCTATGGTATTAAATGTACCACCGAAAAGGCGATCGCGAATAACATCATTGTGCAAAAAGTCATGGGGAAAACCCAGTTCAATTTGACTCACTTCATCTAAACGTTGCAAATGTTCTGGCGAGAGGGTGATATCTAAAGAAGCTAAGTTATCTTGAAACTGCGTTAATTTACGTGCCCCAATTATCGGAATAATCACACCACTTTGAGCGTGTAACCAAGCTAATGCTACTTGTGAAGGTGTGTGTCCAATTTGAGCTGCAACTTCACTGACAACTTGAGCGATCGCTAAATTCCGTTCTGAAATAGTTCCAAAGGCTGGATTTACTAATCTTCCTTGTTCATCACCTGCTTGAGGAGGCTGATTATACTTACCTGTCAGCACACCACCACCTAAAGGCGACCACGGTGTTACTGCTAAATCCAAGGCTTTAGCCATCGGTAGCAAGTCACGTTCTGGTGTTCGTTGAATTAAACTATACTCAATTTGCAGGGCGACAAACTGCGTCCATCCTTGGTATTGGGCGATAGTATTTGCTTGGGAAACGATCCAAGCGGGTGTGTCAGAAATACCGATGTAAAGTACTTTACCTTGACGGACTAGATCATCAAGCGATCGCAAGACTTCTTCAATAGGTGTTGTGAAATCCCAGGCGTGCAACCAGAATAAATCAATGTAATCAGTATTCAGCCGTTTCAGGCTACCTTCTAAAGACTGGATTAAGTTCTTGCGATGGTTTCCACTGGCGTTCGGGTCGCCCTTGTTGTCGTTCATCCGCAAGGGAAAGGAATATTTTGTCGCAACTACAAAGCGTTCCCGTTCTTTAGCAATCAACTCGCCAACAATTTTTTCACTGCTACCATCCGTATAACCGTTGGCGGTGTCAATGAAATTTCCCCCTGCTTCTACATAGCTATCAAAGATTTTACGACTTTCGTCAACAGATGCACCCCAGCCCCAATCTTCACCAAAAGTCATGGTTCCCAAGGAGAGTTCAGAGACTCTTAACCCGCTTTTGCCCAAGAGTTTGTATCTCATGAATATTTTCTCATTAATGAAAAAAAACTAAGCAAATACGATCTCAAAGGCATGATAACTGGAAACCGGGGGCGATGTTTGAGGAGAAGCCCTTATTTGTATTGTCGTGCTATCTAAGAGGATGTTTGTAAAGTATGAAGTTGTATAAAGCTCCAGCGCAAACGCATCTAAATATAGTGAATCTCACAATCTAGATTCCCGACTTCTTGAAGAAGTCGGGGAGTTGAGGAGCAACTTTTGCTTGAACTAAATACCATTTCACCCGAAAGTAGAATTAAATCGGTTGAGGTTCTTTTTGAGAATAAAGGCGATCGCCCTTACCGCCTATGCTGGAGAAAGCATTAATCACCCTACTATAGCTTTGTCTAAAAGCATAATTACCCTTCGCCTGATTGCACGCGACGAACTTCCCTAACTTCTGGCGTTTTATCAGCACTTGCATCCTGCCGATGCCCCTCTAGCTGCTGAAAATGTTTTACAGTCTATGTGGGATACAATTCTACGCGATCCCCCTCGCAATCATCCCCGAAATTTTTGATTGCGATCGCTAACTTTCAGTCTACTATTTTCAAATTTCCCATCACAGACAACTATCTAAAGAGTGAAAGTTTTTCCTCGAAATCCACCCCTTAGTCAGTTGTATAATTTGGATATAAAGATTAATAATATCTCATACCGCAAAGAAACATTTTATTTATTAAATCTTGCTAAATATTATGATACATTGAGCTTGACGGTATTAACCCTCCTCGGCAATTATAAAGAGATGGCTATTAAAAGCCAATTATCCTACTGCTGGACTGCGATTTTAGAATTTATAAAATTGCCTACTTGCATTAATTATCTTTATTATTGCAAGATAGGATATTACCAAAGTGTGCCTGCTTATCCTTATTAGTGTGATCTGCGGTTCTTTAAAAATAAAATAGGAATCCTAGACTATGTGTGGTGAACATTTGGATAAATGTTATGAGATATCAGTGGAGCTACTCATAATGTCCAAGATTTGACTTTTCCACAGTTAACGATTGTGTTTGTGGTTTGCATATCCAGGCAAACCAAACAACCGTTTCAATGTTTGTATCCACTTAACCGATGCAATGCAGTATTTTCCAATAGTCAATCCAAGAATTTAAAAAGAGGATATTTCCATGTCTAGTTTCTTTCGTAGGTCATCAGCAAGGGTTGCTTTACTAGTTGTGGGAATGACAGCTGCGACAATAACTCCCTTCCTAATTTCTACCCCAGCTTCATCTCAAAATACTGTTCCATCTGCTTCACCATCGCCTGATTCACAATCGCCTGCTTCACCATCGCAGGCTTCACCATCGCAGGCTTCACCATCGCCTACTTCAACAGTTAACTTGTCTGATGTTTCCTCAGATTATTGGGCGCATCCCTTCATTCAAGTCCTAGCTGACAATAACGTGATTGCTGGCTTTCCTGATGGCACCTTTAGGCCGAATCAACCTGTGACTCGTGCTGAATTTGCTGCCCTAATTCAAAAAGCTTTCGGGAACCAAAACCGAGTTCGGCAATTAACCGCAGGTGGATTTAGTGATGTTCCTGCTGGTTATTGGGCGGCTTCTGCAATTCAGAGCGCCTACGAAACTGGATTTTTGGCAGGCTATCCTGGGAACGTGTTTTTGCCAAATCAACAAATACCCAGGGTACAGGGGATCGTTGCTTTAGCAAATGGTTTGGGTTTGACTGCTAGCACTACTGGAGCAAGTACTGATCTGAGCACCTACTACAATGATGCCTCAAGTATCCCGAACTATGCTGTTAATAGTGTGACAGCAGCAACACAATCTAATCTTGTTGTTAATTATCCAGATATAAAACAACTTAATCCGCAACAGCCCCTGACTCGTGCTGAAGCTGCGGCACTGTTATATCAAGCTTTAGCTAAACAGGGACGGCTGCAACCCATTGCTAGCAATCTCCCAGCTACTCAGTATATTGTCGGTGGAACTCAAACCGGTACCGATATTGTTTCTCTTGCTGCATCCAGTAGTTCTCTTACAACTCTGACTTCTTTATTAAAGACAGCTGGTTTAGCAGATATTCTTCAACAGCCCGGCCCTTATACAGTTTTCGCTCCCACCGATGAAGCATTTGCTGCTTTACCTGCTGCTACCCTACAGCAGTTACAGCAACCAGAGAACAGAGAAGCATTGATTAAGATTTTGAGATATCATCTGGTTCCTGGTGCAGTAACTTCTAGTCAACTCTCGGCTGGGGAACTGAAAACCTATGAAGATAGACCTGTTAATATTAAAATTGATCGCGCTAACAATCAAGTCGGGGTGAATAATGCCAGAATTATCCAGCCGGACATCAAAGCTAGCAATGGTATTATCCATGCAATTAACCAAGTTTTGATCCCGCCTGATATTAACATCAGTAAGTTAAATCAACCACCAACAGCAAACACGCCTGACGTTGAGCCAGGTAGAGCTACTCGTGGTGGCAGAAGCTATATCGGAGTTGCTGGTAACATTGGTTTGAGCGGCGGCGATACAGCTCTGAGCGACGGTAACTTTGCAGTGATCAGTAAACTTGGTCTGACACGCAATATCTCAGTGCGACCATCGGTGATCTTTGGGGATGATACACTGTTTATGGTTCCCTTGACTTTAGATTTTTCTCCCCGCACAGCAGGTACGGTGGGTGAAAGAACCTATAGTATATCTCCTTACATAGGTGCTGGTGTAGCAATTGAAGCTAATCTAGATACTGATTTTGGATTACTGCTAACTGGTGGTGTAGACGTTCCTATCGGTTCTCGATTTACGCTAACAGGTGGTGTAAATGCTGCTTTTATGGATGAAACTGATGTAGGGCTACTATTAGGACTTGGCTACAACTTCTAAGTGTTACCTGAAATCCTTGTAGAGACGTAGCACTGCTACGTCTCTAGATTCATTTTCACTATATTAAGGTCGCTTGATGGCTAAAGTCAGTCCATCGGCGATGGGGATAAGGGACAGCGTTATCCGTTCGTCATGATGTAACTTTTCGTTGAGCGCCCGGATAGCTTGGGTACTTTCATCTTGATATTGCTCTTGGGCAACTTTTCCTGACCATAAAACATTATCAATAGCAATCAATCCACCTGGACGCACTAATTGCAGCGATCGCTCATAATATCCGTCATAATTTTCTTTATCAGCATCAATAAAAGCAAAATCAAATGTCTCGGCTTGGCCAGTTGCCAACAGCTGATCTAAAGTTTCCAAAGCTGGTGCTAATCGCAGATCGATTTTATCAGCAACTCCGGCTTCTTGCCAATATCGGCGGGCGATCGCAGTAAATTCTTCACTCACATCAGCAGCAATAATTTTCCCATCAGCAGGTAGTACCAAAGCTACAGAAAGTGAGCTATAACCCGTAAACACTCCAACTTCCAGGGTTTTCTTGGCTCCAATCAGCTGCACCAAAAGTCTCATAAACTGCCCTTGTTCTGGTGAAATCTGCATTCCACTTCGGGGATGGCTGGCGGTTTCTTGGCGCAACTTCAAAAGAATCTCCGGTTCCCGCAGCGAAACGGATAAAAGGTAATTATAGAGTTGGCTATCAAGACCTATAGACTGTTTTGGCATGGTAGTTCCGATAATTGAAAGAATCTACAGTTATACTATCGCCTAAGAGTGGTTTATCAGGAATCCCCAGTAAGCTTAATTTCTGTCGTCTTCGTCGTACAGAATACCTTTCCTGTATTCTGACTGCTGACTCCTGAATTCTGTTTTGTTAAAATTTATGAATCGTCCTCGAATTATTCAACCTGGTCAAAGCTATACATTTAGTAAGTATTTTGAACTACCTTTTTCTCCTGGAGATATTCTGGCAGAATTGGGTTGTGACTATGAACGTGAACGCTTACAATTACCCCAATCGAAATTTATCCCCAATGAAATCCCAGAATTGCAGCGAGTGATTGAACGGAATCTGCGACGTGTGAAGCTACTGAGTGAAGATGCACGTAAGCAAGCAATTATCGCACCCATACTACTAGAAGTTTGTGAAATCGCGCAGACCCAATTGAATATTGAGTATCCCATTAGCGTCAGCGACCAACTAAAAGGTAACTTAGATTACTACATTGATAAAGGTAAGGGGTTGTTAGTGATTGAAGCTAAACAAGCAGACTTAAGTAGGGGGTTTATACAATTAGCCGTAGAATTAATTGCACTAGATCAATGGATAAATTCAGATACACCAATTCTTTATGGAGCGGTAACTACTGGTGAGGATTGGCGATTTGCTACTTATAAACGCCAAGAAAAACAGATAACTGAAGACTTCAAATTATATCGAGTCCCAGAAGAGTTAACTGAATTAATTAATATTTTGGTTGGCATACTAAGCAATTAAATTTGTTTATAGGGTTTAACCGTCATTGCATTTCATTCGCCATGACTAATAGTTGAATCAAGAGGAGGAATTTGATCGGCGGTTAATGTAACAACTTGCCCCTCTTGCCAAATGCTAATAGATTCCCCTAATCGGCGATGTCTTTCAATAGCTTTAGCAATAGCAGCTTTGACACCAGCATCAATTTTTTGATGGATTTCTGTTAGGGGAATTTGCGCTTTATTCCCTGGTTGTAATTCGATTCCAGATTTGGGGTTCATAGATAATTGTTTCCTGATTGATATTTGATGCAGCCACTAATAGAGGTTCAGACCCAGAATTATCATAGATGATCCAAGTATCACACACAGGTAAATACAAGTTAATTAGGTTGCTGCGTCCTCGTTCGTAGCGACGGCAGTATCTTCAGCGATGTTGTGACCGCCACTTTCTACCCGTCTGCGTACCCGTGCGATCGCTAATTCAGGACTTGGTAACCAAAAGTAAATTAAGTTGATAATATAACCTTTGTTTTTACATTCTCTCAAAAATCGGGCAAAGTTCCGAGCCGCTAATGTAGTTTCAAAAGCAAAGTCAGCTTCAGTATTCACCAGAGTTTCTAGTCTTTCTAACATTAATCTTCCGGCTTGACTGGCTACCGATTCCGGGTTAAAAGGAGAAAGTCCGGCTGCTATTTCATCGGCGTTGACATATTCAAATACATCTAGGAAGTAGGGAAGGATTTGCAATGCGGCAGTAGTTTTACCACAACCGTTTGCACCGCCGATAATATACAGGTTGGGCATTAATCTAATAATAATGCTAATTGTGCGGATGATTGGGGCTGAGAGGTTGTTGCACATCAATTTCCCGAATCGGGAAAAGCGAATCTACGCCGATTAGTCAAGCGCCTACTGGGGAAATTTGGTTATCCACCAGAAAAGCAGGAGAACGCGACGGTGCTGCAACAGGCGAGTAAATTAGGAAATTTAAAAACCTGCCAAAATGGCAACCCGATTCTGATTAACCAAGTTAAATTGTACAAAGATAAACGACTTCAAGGGTTTTATTATCAGGGACTACCACGTAAGCAAATTACTTTTGTAAAACACTATCTACTAAGTGATTTACAAAAACAAAAAACTATCTTTACCAATTATTTGCAGAGTATTTTTCTCAGCAGATAAATATCAATAATCAGGTTTGGCATTTGCTGCAACAGGAATATTAAATGCTTACGGGCGTTGTTGTCGAAGTACGGATTAGCCCCCAAATAACGGGCAACGTCTGTATACATTCCTGTTCACTTCAGTGGCAAATGGCAGAGTGGGAGTTTGAAAGCTGACTGATATGCTTCCTCCCACTCTTTTTTTATTAGACAGAATTCAGGAGTCAGGAGCCAGAATTCAGAATGAATTTTATGCGACTGGTGAAGCAGCACTGCAAGAAGGTTTGCTTGTGTAGGTGATATCATGTCCGGGTAATTAAGCATAATACCCGGAACCCCACCCCGCCAAAGCTGCGCTTTAGCTCCCCTCCCCGCCTGCGGGGAGGGGTTGGGGGTGGGGTTCTTTTATTATGGGTATGCTACCGGACATGATATGACTGGCGAACCCGAAGCGCGGATAAATAAACGGGTTTAAGATCCCCACTGATAGCGGAGCCTCTTCTCTACGAGAGGCTCCGCCAACGAGTCCGCGTACTCCTGCGGAGGACAAGCTACGCTTTTAGCGTCTGTCTGCAACACGCTGCGCGAACGTAGAGAACGTCTTGATTCTGACGAATGTATTCTTCTTCAAAAGTCAGTATCGTGTAAAAACTTAAGAATCGCTGCATTCAACTCCTTAAAAGCGCCAGTTGAGGCATCATGATAACAGTTAGACAAAATTTGTAATTTAGAATTGGGAATATGCTGATGCAGTTTTTCACCATGACTAACAGGAAACCAACTATCTAGATCGCCCCACAAAACTAGTGTAGGACACCTAATTGTACTCAGCTTATTTTGAATTTTGGTAAGCATATTAGGCTTATTTTCTTGCCAATTCTCGATTTCTCGCGCTGCTATTTGTAACTCTTCGGCAACTTTTGCAACCGTACCAGATAATTCAATAAACGGGTAAGTTATCCAATAGACATCTTCCTGTGTCAAAATTGACGGATCAAATAATACCCCACGTCTTTCTATTGCCATAATTTCTCTAAATAGAGGTGCAAACAAATATGCCAGACGTAAGGAGTCAATTGTTTGCATTATTTCCAGGGGCATTTTGGCAAGTAACAACATAGCCCAATGGGGTAGATGTTCGGTAAAAACAGGTACGTTTACTACTACAAGCCGCGCGATTAACTGCGGATTTTCTTGAGCAAGCGCAAGGGCAACTAATCCCCCCAGAGATTCAGCCACAATCACTGCGGGTTCATCACATAAAGCCTGAATAATTCTTTGAAACTCAATAACTTGATGACCGTTATGTTCTCTACGAGACAAAGGTTTTTCGGAAAAACCAAAACCTTTGGCATCAAAACAAATTACCCGATAATATTTAGATAATGGTGCTATACTGTGCCGCCAATTATAGCTCCAACTACCCATGCCATGTAATAAAATTAGCGGTTTACCTTTACCTTTTTCGCCATAAGCAATTTGTACAGGATACCCTTTAGCATCAGTAATAATTAGACTTTGCCGCCCTTGGGGAAAAGTAGCTTGCCACCAATCTTTCATTCCATTATCAATAAATAATTTAGCCGCCAGTTAAGGCGTTCCACAGTATTCTAATTAGGATCACGGGTAATGCTACTAAAACAATGGAGATTAGCAACAATCCAGCCAAAACGGCAAAGATAAACCACCTGTCTGCACTTTTTTGCTCGCTGGGAAACTTTAAGTACTCTTCCAATAACTTGATATTATAACTGTTAGCTGTCCAGGCAAAATCAAAGAAGTCTCCCAAAACTGGGACAGCGCCTACCAAGCCATCAATGATCACATTCAAAACCATTTTGCCTAAAGTGGCTCTAGATACACCCAGCCGCGCTGCTTCTAGGATGATGTAGCTAGAAAACATCAGTCCCAAAAAATCACCACCAAGAGGTATGAGTCCTAAAATTGGATCTAGACCAAAACCAATCTGCGTACCAGGAATAGTAATAACATTATCCAGCAATCGGCTTAACTGACGCAGGCGCTTCAAGGCGGGGGCTTTAGCATCAGGTTCAATCATCGAAAATCGAGGAGAAGAATCAGGCATAAAGGCGATCGCTAACTTTGTATTGAATCGTGAGATATTTTACTCACCTACTGAGCTTTTGCAAAAATTTCCTCAGAGATTTTAGTTATATTTACAAATTAATATTTTTCGGGAGATTCTGACTGTGCTTTTGGGCGCATATCTTCGCCCACAGTCACATTTAACTGCTCGCCGATTAACAGAACAGCAGCGCTCATCGACAGCCAGAGCATTAAAACTATCACAGCCCCTACAGCACCATAGACTTTATTATAATTGCCAAAATTCGCCACATAAAGCCGAAATATAGCAGACAATATTGCCCAGAAAACAGCTGCTAAAATTGCTCCAGGCATCATTGGTGTGCCTGAGTTCCACTGGCTTGGCCCATAGCGATAGACAAAGCTAAAGGCGATAGCAACAATACCTAAAGCTAAAGGCCAGCGTAACAACTGCCAAAGATGCACCAAGAAGATCAAAGAGCCATTTTCGCGTACTACCATTCCCAACAATAGGTCACTGGTAAACACTAACAAAGAAGCCGACACTAAAAGCAACATAGTACCGACTGTTAATCCCAGAGAGACGAGCTTGGCTTTCCAAAAGGGGCGCATCTTTGGTGGGGGAATTTGATGGATTTGGTCGAGGGCTGTCATAGCGGTACTCACAGCGCCAGAAGCAGTCCAAATTGCTAATAGAAAGCTCAGAGAAAATAAACTGCTGTTTTTGGAGTTGGTAATTTCTGTGGTGGTAAAATCACGAATCAAATCCAGGGCTTGTTCAGGTAGAACTTGACTTAGCTGATCTGCCAGTTTTTTAAAGGTGGCTTGCAAAGATTCTGCTAATAAGCCAATGGCTGTAATCACAGCAAGAATTGCTGGAAACAGCGATAGCATGGCATTGAAGGCGATTTCAGAGGCGAGTCCGAAAAGTCGTCTTTGGATTGTCCTAGCAAAAGTTTTTTTGAGCGTGCGCCAATTGAGATGGCGAAAAAAGCGTAAAAAACGAGGCTTTGACATGATTTAGAGTCAAATGGCTAATGACTATTAAACTTGTTCGCTGCTAA
Organism: Nostoc sp. JL33; assembly: GCF_017114985.1. Classification (GTDB taxonomy): domain Bacteria; phylum Cyanobacteriota; class Cyanobacteriia; order Cyanobacteriales; family Nostocaceae; genus Nostoc. Next base: position 46,208 of record NZ_JABXKP010000009.1, read on the forward strand.
GATGAGCGATCGCTTGTTTAATCCAATCTTCCACATAAGCGTCTTTGGGTAGTCCGATATCTTCACTCACCACATGCAGGGCGTGACTGACCTCATGGGCAGTATATCCCAAAGCGAAGAGAGTCATTTGCACCTCTTCGAGAATTCCCGGTGCTGGCCCACCTGTGGCGACGAAGAACCCGGCTGATTTGCGCCACTCGACTAATTTGCTTTTCAGTTCCAAACAGATGCGTTCGGCGATTTTCTTGCCGACACCGGGAGCCTGAATTAAGATTTGTGTATTGCCAGCGATAATTGCTTGGACTAAATCTGGTAGTTCCAGAGTGTCCAATAGTGCGATCGCTAAGGCTGCACCAATACCGCTAACAGTCAACAACTGACGAAATAAATCGCGTTCGGCTGGCGAAGCAAAGCCATATAATAACGGCACTTCTTCACGAATTTGGAAATGGGTAAAAATTTGCGCCACTCCTCCCGACTCTGGTAATTGCTGTGCTAGCCGTTGAGGAACTTGCAAATCATACCCTAAGCCATTTACTTCCAAAGTCAGAATCACGCGATTAGCGCCAATTGTTTGGATACCAGCAACTATACCTTTTAGATAACTAATCATTACAAAAAACCAAAATAATTTAAGCCTTCGATAATTCCACCTGCACAAAAACTTGAAGCCAGGTAGCGGTAGTCTGCGGGATGCTCATTGTGCCATTGGAGTAACTCTTTTCGAGCATTCCCCACAATGATTCCCCGTTCGTTGCCTACAGCAAATAAAGCAATATCATTACCCGAATCACCACAGACAACTGTTTGTTCTGCTGCAAATTTCCACTTTTGGCGTAAAAACTGCATTGCCTGACCTTTATCGCTGCTATGGGGTACAATGTCAAGGTCTATTCCGCTACTGTAGATTAACTTTACATTTAATTTAGATTTCTGCAACTGGGCTTCAAGTTGTGGGAGAACGTTGGCAGATAAATCTTGTTCTAGGAAAAAACTCACTTTAAAGGGACGCTGTTCTGAATCTGGTTGCCGAACTAACTCAGGATATTTTCCAGCCAGAGATAATATAGTTTCCCGATCCCATTCTGGAGAGAGGATTTCTGACCAACCTGAGTCTGGAGTATCAGTACCATCAAGGTAAATTTCTGTACCCACAGAAAGGACGAGGGCATCCGGTTGCAAAAGATTTTTTTGAGCTTGGAGTTCTTTGTAAAGTACAGGCGATCGCCCGGTAGAATAAACAATTTTAGTGCCGTATTCTTGGCGATGTCTGTTCAGCAATTCATTTAGTTCTGGTAAAGCACTGTCATCGCCCACGGTGCGATGCACAAGGGTGTCATCCAAGTCGGTTACAAAAAGAAATTTAGTCATAACTACCTCTTATACAACGCTATGCCATCAAATTTGCACTTATCTAAAGAAAGCATAGATGTAGTCTGGTTTAACAAAAAAGTCAGGAGATATACAGAGGAGTATTCCTCGTGCAAAAACTGCCTTTGTTGTTATTAGGACTTACGCACAAGTCTACGGAATAACGAACCACAGAGGCGCAGAGGACACAGAGAAATCAGAGTTTGAGAGATATTTTGCGTAAGTCCTAGTTATATTTCGGGTAATAAATAGATTTATAAGCTCATTACAATGATTGCAGCAAATGCTTAAAGGTTTCTTATACATGGAAGAGCATTTGTTGCAAAGTATTAAACGTTTGCAACAAGTACTTATACATTTGCAGCAAATGCTTAAGTGTTTCTTATATATGGAAGAGCGATTGTTGCAAAGTATTAAGTATTTGCAACAACTAATTATACATTTGCAGCAAATGCTTAAGCGTTTCTTATATATGGAAGAGCATTAGCTGCAAACGCTCAAATTTTGACAACTAATGTTTAAATTTGAGCGATGTCTACAGAGACGTAACACCAAAAAACAATGTAGAGACGTGGCAATGCTGTTCGGTTAAGGCAAGAGACGCGATGAATCGCCGTCTCTACAAGAATACAATCGATTTCAACACCTCTACTGCTTGCGATCGCAATTAACATGTCTCCATAACATTTGACTTTAACTGATTCTCCGGCTTCGCTCGCAATGACTATAAATATTTTTGTCCGTCTACTTACAAATACCGTGGTAGGGGCAAGGCGCATTGCCCATTGGTGTCAAATTAAGCTCAAGCGCTTGTCCCACATACGTTTTACCCCACCCCCAACCCCTCCCCGATGCCTTGGGGAGGGGCGGTTTTGGCTTTAGACAAAACCGGGGTGGGGTGACGCGGTGAGTAACCGTAAGTGAATGAACTTAATATCACGTCTTGACAAGGGTTTCACGTTAAGTTGACACCTATGTGCATTGCCATACCCTTACGATAAGTAAGTAAGTCGGTGAGAATAAATCAAACTAGATTAAGTAATGTAAAAAATCTTGAGATTAGTTCGTAGTGAGGACTTTAGTCCTCAAATGATGGCTGAAGCCCTCACTACAAACCTTGAATTATTCACACCGCTCTACTTATTTAAACCGAATCATTTTTAGGAAGGGGATGGTTTACTGTGTGCAAGTGCCACCACAGCTTGAACTAACTCTTCTGGATCAAGGGGCTTGGTAAGGTGGCGTTGATAGCCACTGCTTATAGCTTGCTGGTAATCATCAACTCTGGCATAAGCAGTCAAAGCGATCGCCAGAATGTGTCCCCCTTTTTCGGGGGTTAAAGTTCGGATTTGTTGAATCAGGGAATAACCATCAACTCCGGGCATCCCAATATCACTAACTAAGACATCGGGTTGAAAGGACTCCAGGTTTGCCAACACTTCTGCCGCAGAGGAAACAGTCAGGACTTGCGCTCCGTATTCAGCAAGCAATACTGTTAATAGCTCACGGGCATCAGGGTCATCATCAACTGTGAGGACTCGAATCCCTGTAAGTTCGAGTGCTTGTTGTGACAACTCATCTGTCTGCTTGATTTCCGGTTCAACATTCAGCAGTGGCAACTGGACTGTAAAGGTGGCTCCAAAGCCTTCACCAGGACTATCAGCCGCGATCGTGCCGCCATGAGCCTCAACTAACTGCCGGACGATCGCCAACCCCAATCCTAACCCGCCATACTTGCGAGTAATTGAGACATCTTCCTGACGGAATGATTCAAAAATATACGGGAGAAAGTCAGGGCTAATACCTTTGCCAGTGTCGCTGACGATAATCTGTGCTTGCTCATCGACTTGCTTTAGTCGGATTTCTACCCGTCCGCCTTTGGGAGTAAACTTGATAGCATTAGAAAGTAAATTCCAAACGATCTGTTGCAGGCGGTTGGAATCTCCAGAGACTTGCCCAATATTCGGCAGTACCGGATGTAATAGTATTGATTTAGCAACAACTGCTGTACTTACGGTGTCGATCGCAGATTCAATCACAGATGCCAGATTCACAGGAGCCGCATCGATGCTGAGTTTGCCGCGCAGAATCTTGGCGATATCTAGCAAATCATCAATCAGTTGAGTTTGCAGTTTAGCGTTGCGTTCAATGGTGGCTAAAGCTTCGGTTGTTCTGGTTTCATTAAATTTGCGAGTTTGCAGCAGTTTTGCCCAGCCGAGAATGGGGTTGAGAGGCGATCGCAATTCGTGGGAGAGAATGGCAAGAAACTCATCTTTGATGCGATTGGTACGTTCTGCTTCAGCCCGCGCGGCTTGCTCTAGCTGGAATAGGCGATCGCCTTCAGCTTCGAGTTGTTTTTGCGCTTCGATATCAGTTGCACTGCCAAACCATTTGACAATTTGACCTTGCTTATCCTTTTGCCCAATTGCTTGATGTAGATGCCAGCGATAGACACCATCTGCCCGCCGCATACGAGCTTCGGCTTGATAAGAAGTACCCTGTTGTACTGCCTCGCTCCACCGTTGAGTCAGAATAATTACATCTTCTGGATGGACAACCTCTTTCCAGCCGATGATCTGGGATTGTTCTGGCGTTAATCCTGTGAATTCCAACCAACGTTGATTGACATCGAGTAACGCTCCTTCAGGGTTGGCTGTCCAGACTAATTGTGGGATTAATTCTGCCAAGCACCGATAGCGTTCCTCGCTTTGGCGTAATGCTTCCTCTACCTGTTTGCGATCGGTGATGTCTCGTGAAATCAATAAGATTCGTTCCATCTGCCCGGAGGCATCCAGAATCGGGCTAACGACCACTTCCCACCATTTGGGAGTGCCTTTTGCGGTTGGGCAGTATCCGCGAAAAATGCTGATTTCGGCTGTTTTAGCGATAGCGAGTGCCTGCTCTGCCTGTTGCCGATAGCTACCTGACCATAAACAGAGCCATTCAGTATTGAGATAGGAATCTAAGTCGTCAATTTCCATCAAACACAGTCCACCTGTATTCATGTACAGGAGCCGCCCGTCGAGGCTTAATACCTTGATGCAGTCAGAACTGCTGTCTAAAATGCGGTTTTTAAATTCTTCACTCTGGCGCAGGGCCTGCTCTACCTGTTTGCGTTCGCTGATGTCTTCGGCAATACCTGCAAACCGATAAATCTCTCCTGTTTGATCTCGAAGCCCAAAGCAGCGATCGTGAACCCAGCGAATACTACCATCGGCTAAAATAATCCGGTATTCCTGATCAAATTTACCTGCGATCGCTTTTTCATGAAACGCTCTATCAGTCGATTCTCGATCCTCTGGGTGAATACGATCGACCCATGCTTGTTGTCCTTGATACAATTCCTCTGGGTTTAATCCCCACAGTCGTTTGTAGGCAGGACTGACATAGCTGACTCGATTTTCCGACACTTCTGTGATCCAGAATACTGCATCAATATTTTCTGCAAGTTGCCGGAAACGTTCTTCACTCTCGCGCAGAGCAAGCTCTGACCGTTTGCGTTCGGTGATATCTATATCAATACCAGCCATCTGCATCGGTTGCCCCTGTTGGTCGTAGAACACCTTGCCCTGGCTCAATGCCCACCTAATTGTGCCGTTGGGATATACTACCCGAAATTCAATGTCATAGTCTTCTCCAGTGGCGATCGCACGAGCTACATCTGCCAGCACGCGATCGCGATCCTCAAGGTGTAACCGCGCGACAAACATCTCGAATGAGCCGTCAAACTCTCCTGGTTGCATTCCAAATAAGGCTTCTAGGTTATCTGACCAAGAAATTTTTCCTGTCTGGATGTTCCAGTTCCACGTTCCCATCCGAGAGGCTGACAGTGCCAATCGCAGCTGTTCTTCGCTCTGTCGTAGTTCCGCTTCTAGCTGTTGGCGTTCTTTTAGTTCACGCTGTGCCTGCTGATACAGTTCTGCCTGTCGCAAGGCGATACTCATCTGAGTTGCCAACTCTTTAAGCAAGTCAATTTCTAAGGGCTGCCAAAATCGAGGGGAGGTACAATGATGAGCAATTAGCAATCCCCAAAACTGGTTATCTTGCAGAATTGGTACAACCAGATGAGCTTTGACTTGAAACTGTGCCAACAATTCACCGTGGCATGGGTCAATACTGCGATCATGAATATCTGATACTGCCGTTACTTGCCCCTGATAATAGCGTTCGATATAATTCTTGATAAAGGTGGGAGCGTACCTAACAAGTTGCGGCCGATTGGAAGCGATGTAGCTTTCATCTAGACAGCGATCATAGATACTAGACCAGAGCAGCGATCGCCACTCTGCCCCAACCGATTCTGCTACGACTGTGCCATTGCCGTCAGGTTTTAACCGAAAAACCAAGACGCGATCAGTGTGAAGAAATTCTCTAATTTCGGTTACGCTGCTCTGAAGGATTTCATCCAGATTCAGCGATTGGTGAATTTTCTGGGTAATATATGAGACTACGCGCTCTCGTTCAATACGCTGTTGTAGTTGGGTGTGTAGCCGCACTGTTTCAATAGCGCCATTGACTGCTATTTGCAGCCCTTCTGGGGTAATTTGCTCTTTGACAATATAATTTTGTGCGCCCGCTTTGATTGCTTGAACTGCGATCGCCTCATTCCCCTGTGCGATGACGACAATCACAGGTAGGCAAGGCTGTGGAGTCGAGGGTTGCAATTGAGTCAGAAATTCCAGTCCGTCCAGGTCGGGTAGTCGATAATTAAATAAAACGGCATCTGGCTGGTGTAGCTGCCACAGTTCTAGTGCTTGCACCCCTAACGTTGCTTCCAGGATAGTATAGGAATATTCGCGATCGCGCAGCAAATATTGGCGATAAAGTTCTCGATCTTCTGGGGAATCATCGACAATTAGGAGGGTGCGCTGTTGCTGAGACATCGTAAATTAATTGAGCCAATAGAGTTAAAGCCCACATTCCGCAGATTATCATAGAGAAATCACTATTTTGAAAATAGCGCTAAAATCCTCATCTATGTAAAGATTTTACTTAGTGAACCCGAATAACCGCACCAGCAGACTCTAACTTCTACTCATCACTCAAAGTTTCAATCAACAAATCCACCTGTTGCTGTCGCTGCTGCAAAAAACTTTCGCACTGACGCAAATACTCAACAGCACTTGCAAATTGCTCAAACACAGCTTCCAACTCCAACTCACCCGCCTCAATACGAGCAATTATTCCCTCTATTTCAGCAACCTTCGCCTCATAATTCCAGCCTTCCTCAGAACTAGAAGCACTCTTACGTTTAACCATCAACCTCTCTGTGTCCTCTTTGCCTGGAGCGGTTCATTTATTTCCATAACCTTTACTTTAACCCCACCCTGCCCCAACTGAATCACTAACTCTTGCCCCACAGCCAACTGTGCCGCAGAACGAGCGATCGCCCCATCTTCCTTTCTCACCACTGCATAACCACGTTGTAACACCGCTTTCGGGTCAAGACTAGCCAACTTCTGCCGTAACAATTCTAAATGCTGCGTTGCTTGCTGCGATCGCCCCGTTGTAATTTGCACCAATTGCTGACGCTTCCAAGCTAGCTTTTGCACCTCTTGCTGCACTTGTCGATCTAACCGCAAACGTCGCAAACGATTCCGCAATACTTGCAGTTTATTAAGAGCATTTTCCCCAAAGTCATGCACCGCTTCATGTAAAGCCACAACTCGCCCCCGATGCTCAGTATACAACTCTGAAAGTGCTGGCACAACCATTTCTGCCGCCGCAGTTGGTGTATGCACACAAGCATCTGCAACTAAATCTGCCAAAGATTCATCTCGTTGATGGCCGATACCAGTAATTACAGGAATAGAACAACTAGCCAGCAATCGCACCACACGTTCATCATTAAAGCAAGCCAACTCTTCAACGGCACCACCACCCCGCGATAAAATTAGCACTTCGGCGCGACCATCTCTTTCCACCCGCTCAATTGCTTTGACGATAGATTCCGGCGCTTGTTCACCTTGTACTGTAGCCGGAGAAAACAAAACGTGTAAACCTGGATACCTTTGCTTGAGAGTTTTTTGAATATCACCCCAAGCAGCCGCAGTTGGTGAAGTGACGACAGCGATCGTTTGGGGGTGAGTTGGGAGCGATCGCTTTCTTTGCGTGTCGAACAACCCCTCAGCTAGCAAGCGATTTTTTAGTTGTTGATAGCGCAACGCCTGTAAACCAGCACCAGCAGGTAGAGTCTGCCAAACTGATAACTGATACTCTCCCCGTTGCGGATAGACGCGAATGCTACCCAAAATAATTATTTGCTCACCGGGAACGGGTATCTGGGCGAGTTTTGGCAATTGGCTATTCCATACCACACACTTAATTCCGGCGGTGCGATCGGTATCTTGCAGCGTAAAAAATAAACCACTGCGATGGTGGTTAGCGCTGGAAACTTCACCAGTTACCCAAACTTGCCGTAATTGTTCATCTTGCTCTAACAGCAAGCGGATATAGTCAGTTAATCCAGATACTGAAAGTGCTGTGTCAAGAATAAGAGTGTCGGGAAGATCGAAAGTCATCAAAGATGCGTGAGAGCATTTGTGCTGGAGCAATTCTAGCATTTTTGCTGAAAACGGAAGTTTATGCTAATAAACGCTTTAATCTTTTGTAGACATCATCATCATTGCGCTTACCGACTAAAATCACTTCTATTAAATCGCGATCGGGAAAATACCTGTAAATAATTCGATATTCACCACTATCAACTCGATATAAACCCTGATAACCAGATAGCTGCTCACTATCAGCGGGTAAAGGCTCAACATTCAAAGCCAAAACCTTTTTTGCAATCTGTGCTGCTATTTTAGGCTGTAAACCGTTCAGAAAATCAAGAACAGTTGCTAGACCATCAAGCTTCGCCATTAACTAAATGCTCCAATGCAGATGTAAAAGCCTCCGCACCAATCATTTTGGACTGACTCAGAGCAACTTCAGCAGCTTGACCAAAAACCATATCCTCTAATTCTTCCAGCCGATTAATTAATTTTTGGTAGCTCTCGGCTGAGATAATCACATGGCTAGGTCGTGATTGCTTAGTTAGTAGAACTGGCTCAATAGCAGCCTTATCAAAAACCTCACCGTGTTTGTTACGAGCATCTGTAAGAGTGTAGGTCTGCATAGCAATTTTGACTACTTTAGACATTTTGACTATATTTTAGCAGATAACTCTTCTCAAGTTTTTTATTCTGTGTTAGCTGTTTGTTGGGGGATGTCGTCTAACCAGTGTAATACGCTCTTAATCCTTACTCTGTGCCTGTTTAAGCCCAATGTCGTCAAAGAGCCATTTCCCGACATTTTCCCTTACTACACCATTAGCGCTCTCTAGAAAAAACGTGACAATTACAGTTCTGATAAGTAATAAAGACCCACCCCACTCATTCCCCCGTTATCCCAATTCTCACCCCGTAGCGCGTCTCTAGCTGTGGGGTTTTGCTTTGGTGGTTGAGTGCGATCGCCGTAAAGGTAGGTATTCTCAATAAACAAGTAGAAAAAATAGGCTTTAAAGTAGACAGTGTAAAGAGTTGATAATTTTTAAATCAAAATATGCATTATTAGGAAATATTTCTGATAATAAGTGCGTCAAAACTGCGTCACTTTTTTGAAAACAGAAAAAAGTGACGCAGAAAAAAAACGCTAAAAAGTGCATAGTTGTAAGGTTTTTTTTCAACTGGGCGCAAAAAACCGCTACTCTAGGGGAGATGATATCCTGATTGGTATGGGCGATCGCTCCTAATTTAGCAACCTCCGCAAATGCTCAGGAGTCCGGTTTTACTGACAGTGTTGTTTAGGTAATTTATTTTTTCTTTAAAATCCCTTGCTTACCCAGCCAAAAAAAGCTATCTGTGAATGCAAGTTGGTATCATTGTGCAAGACTACCCTAATCTGGTAGCGATCGAGTTACGATCTTGTCACACCCTTTTTTTGATTTGAGAAGTCCTATTCCAGAATTTTCTGGTTAAAATAGTATATCTGTTCTACTCAAACTCCCAAAGCAACACTCCTTAAAACCATATATTTAGAGGCATTAGAAGCAGGAATGGCTATCAACACCGATACTTCAGGCAAGCAAAAAGCGCTGACTATGGTGCTTAACCAGATTGAGCGCAGCTTTGGTAAAGGAGCAATCATGCGCCTGGGCGATGCTACCCGGATGCGGGTAGAGACAATTTCCAGTGGGGCGCTCACCCTAGATTTAGCATTGGGTGGTGGTTTACCCAAGGGACGGGTAATTGAAATCTATGGGCCGGAAAGTTCCGGGAAGACTACAGTAGCGCTACATGCGCTCGCCGAAGTGCAAAGAAATGGCGGTATTGCTGCCTTTGTTGATGCTGAACATGCCCTTGATCCTACATACGCTGCGGCATTGGGTGTAGATATTGACAATTTGCTGATTTCCCAGCCAGACACAGGCGAATCAGCTTTGGAAATTGTCGATCAGCTGGTTCGCTCTGCTGCGGTTGATATTGTAGTCATTGACTCAGTAGCAGCACTGGTTCCCCGTGCTGAAATTGAAGGCGATATGGGTGATATCCACGTCGGTCTTCAGGCAAGGTTGATGAGCCAAGCTTTACGTAAAATTACTGGAAATATTGGTAAGTCTGGCTGCACAGTAATTTTCATTAACCAGTTGCGGCAAAAAATCGGTGTTACCTACGGTAGCCCAGAAACCACAACTGGCGGTAACGCATTGAAGTTTTACGCTTCGGTGCGCTTGGATATTCGCCGGATTCAAACTTTGAAAAAAGGTACAGAAGAATTTGGTAACCGCGTCAAAGTTAAAGTCGCTAAAAATAAAGTAGCTCCGCCTTTTAGGATTGCGGAATTTGACATTATTTTTGGCAAAGGAATTTCTACCTTGGGTTGTATTGTAGACTTGGCAGAAGAAACTGGCGTGCTTGTCCGCAAGGGAGCTTGGTACAGCTACAATGGCGACAACATTTCTCAAGGACGAGACAACGCCATTAAGTATCTAGAAGAAAAGCCTGAATTTGCTGAACAAATTAAGCAACTGGTGCGTGAAAAGCTAGATAAAGGCGCTGTTGTTTCTGCTAACTCTGTAGCTAAACCCAGTGAAGGAGATGAAGAGGAAGAACTGGATTTAGAGCCAGAAGAATAAGCAGCGTGGATTTATTAATCTGCAATTGCTAATCGATGGTGCGTTATCAAGACAGCTAACGCACCTTTTCCAAAGTACTGATGAGTTACAAGAAGCCTAACGAAATGATTGCTCGTCATATGTAGCAATCATTTTTATGGCGTTTTTCGTTGGAATGAGCACAACAATCTTGTCCCCCTACGAATTGTCTATACTTCACGCAACACTTCGCTCAAATCTCTTTACCAGAGCAAGCAAGTGGCTCCCAAATTGAAACTTTTAACTTATAACAAGCCTCGTTTTCCATTGGGGCGGATGGTCATCCAATTTGTTTTTGCTAGGGCTAGCTGCTCATCAGAAATTTTGGCACTGGTGAGATTAGCACCACACAGATTTGCTCCTCGGAGATTAGCATTGCTGAGATAAGCATTGCTGAGGTCTGCGCCTCGCAGGTCTGCCCCTTCTAAATCAGCATGGTTAAAGTATGCCTTGCTCAAATTAGCATCCTTGAGATTTGCGCGAGTGAGACTGGCTCTGCCAAAGTCACTATTTTGGAGATTAGCTCCCTGGAGATTGGTTTTTTGCAATTGAGCGGAATGGAAATTTGTTTGTGATAAGTCAGCACCTTGCAGGTTCAGCAAATTTAAATTGTGTAGGGCAAAATCCCGTCTTCCCTTCAGATAGGCTGTTAATAAACCTTGACTATCTAACTTCCGCTCAACTTTAGAATTTAGAGCTTGCGAACCACTGCTGCTGTTAGCTAAAGTTGTTGATTTGGCCATCCCAGAACCCTGCTGTAATCCAGCTGCTTCCGCTGCCTTGGCTCGTCTAGCGCGAATTGCTGCCGCTACCTGTGCTACTCCTATACCAGTAACAGCAGCAGAAGGGTTGTTAGATAAAACAGCAGAATTTTCCCGGTGGTTGCGTGTTCGCTCTTTAGCTCCAGTATCAGATTGAGTCAGTAAGCCCTTTGCCAAACTATCTAAATATGGTTCTATTTCCAATGCTCTGAGAACTTCTGCGGCTGACTGATAGCGATTACGTACAGACACCTCTAACATTTTTCGGAATACATTGCTCAAGTGGTCACTCACTTGCACAAGTTGCTCCCACATGATCTCGCCAGTATTGGGATTGTAATCTAAATCTTTAGGAGTTTTGCTAGTCAATAAATAAATGCATGTCACCCCCAGTGCATAGATATCACTGGCGTAGACTGGACGCATAGCCATTTGCTCTGGAGGTGCAAAACCAGGAGTACCAATGGCATATGCAGTTAATGCTGTCTGTCCTGATTGACTTGTCGCAGCTTGGCTAACTTGGTCTTTAACGGCACCAAAGTCAATGAGTACCATTCTGGCATCTTGAGTGCGGCGAATTAAGTTGGCTGGCTTGATATCACGGTGAATTACCTTTTGCTCGTGGATGTATTGCAGCAGTGGCAGAACCTCGCTCAAAAATTGCTTGACTCCAGTTTCGCTCAAGATGCCGTTAAGTTTGACCTCCTCCTGCAAGGTATCACCACTGATATATTCTTGAACTAAGTAGAATTGTTCATGATCTTCAAAATAGTCTAACAATCTTGGTACTTGCGGATGATTGCCAATCTTACCTAGAGTTTTGGCTTCTCGCTCAAAGAGTTCTCTGGCCATCTTTAAAACGTGTGGGGCGCTTCCTGATGGGCGTAATTGCTTGATTACGCAACTCGGTTCTCCTGGTAAGCCTTGATCATAGGCTAAGAAGGTTGCTCCAAAGCCACCCTGACCTAATGGTTTGATCACCTGATAGCGATCGCGCAACAGTAATTGCGAGCCACAAGACTGACACCTTTGGCTATATGCCAAATTTTCTGGATTGGGACAGGTAGGATTTAAGCAGTAGCTCATGCACTCTCAACTCGCTGCACGAATAATCACCGGGAGTGTTATACTCTCTCTCTGTTATACTCTGTTTCAATTATTTAGATATTAATCAACTCTTGCCAGGTAATTTTTGCTGGAAATCTTTGAAGAGTTTCTAAAGTTTAACTCAGATACCTAAAGCGATCGCCAAAACAAGATAATTTATTATACTTCCACCGCTAAAGAGTATTTGAATTACTTTATACCAAACCGTAATTGCTAATGACGTTCTCTTAAAGCTTGCTACTTGCAGTGTGCTGCTCTGGCGACTCCCTAACCTGATTCGGAATTGAGAAAGTCAGCTTTAATCTGGGTTTCCCGATGATTCGATCTGTAGTCTTATTTTGGAGAATTGGTATTTAAAGGTATTGGAGGGCAGTGCCCAACGCCAGTTGCTCTACTTGGAGAGACCCGAAGTAGAGCAACTGGCTCCCCTACAGCGATTTTCTGTAGGATTTTGGATGCCCAATTTTGGAGGCAATTTAGAATCATCTCCATTACTCGTTAAGAGACTATTAGCTGGCTTTCATGTTCACACTAATCAGCTGTTCGATAAGTGCAACAACATCACTGCGACTGAGTTTCTCTTTACCATTAGCAAGAGCGTCAAGAGTGCCATTAGCCAAGGTTAAGGGAATTTGGCAAAAATCTAAGGCGGGGCCCGTAGGAAGGTCTTTGGTGTACGCTTCTGCCAGGGCTAGATTGCGCCGCGCATACTCTTGCATATTTGCTGCACTCCAACCCTCTGGGAAAAAGTCTACCCCACGCCCTAAATCTTCAGTATGATTACGCAGGATATTAACTGCTTGTAAACCCCGACCAAACCCAATTGCCTGGGTACGGTTAGTTTGGGTTCCATCGTACCAAGTCCATAAGTCCGATAGTAACAATCCCACTGCACCTGCAACCCCAAAGGTATAACGATCCAAATCAGACTCTGTGTAAATTTTCCAGTTTCTTTCTGCCCAGTAAGCCATCCGGTCTGCCATTGCAGCAGTAGCATCCCAAATTCGAGGTGCAATGGTCTCTGGTGCTAGCAGCGACCATTCTCTAACCCTGACAGTGACTTCTTCTAAGGTATTCTCATACCCGCTAAATCCTGCAAAGAAAGCATCTACCGCGAAGCCATCAACTCCTGCCTGTAATGTCAGACTAATCGCTCTTAACAGCTTTGCTTTAGTAGGGTTATCTAGTTCAGGATGATCTTCAATTTCATCAATGGCACGCATACACAAATATGCTGATGCTACTGCTTCTTGCAATCCTGGCGGTAAAAGACTAATTGGGATATAAAAAGTTCGGCTAGTTTCTTTGAGGATTTGCAATGCATCTCTACGTAAATTCATGTTTTCACTCCCCACTTGATTTTTGCACCACATGAAGTTTGCAGTTTTTTGATGATACTGGATATAGTTTTGACTAAACCTTAAAAACTATAGACCATAAGATACGCTAGTATTTCATCTAAAAATTAATAGTTTTTGGTGTTGCAATTAACAAAACTCTCAAATTTATCAAAGTCTAATCTAGTATATAGGTTTTTGGTTGCAAAAATGCGTAAGGTGTCGTTTGATATAGCTTTCATCAACTTTTAGTTTAGATATAAAGAATTATGGTAATGTTTGGTTGATTAACGCGAAATTGTTCCATGAGCAAACATCCATTTTCGGGATTTTAAAGTGTTTTAAGTCTGCGTTAATCTGACTAACAAAGTGTAATTATTGTATATATAAAGACAACTTAGGAAAAGCTGGTAACGGATAACAGTAACTATACGCACCTTTAGATGCGAACGGCGGCTTGTCGAAGAGTTAGGGTAAGTTAAATTCGACATAAACGGCTGCGATGCCTAGGTTGGGCTACGCCTACCCTTACGCTTAATCGGTTAGAGTGGGAACCTCCTTGCTGTTCAAGGTGACATAAAATGACCATAACCCAGAACAAGAAGTTCCCGTATATTTACGATATTGACAATAAAAAGGTAGTCTGTTTGCCCACTCAACAAAATATTTGTGGATATTTGACCTCTCACCGGTCTGAAGATATGGAAATTTAAATAGTTGTTTCAAGTCAGACTAAAGCTGTGGTCTCCACTTTTTACTTGTTTTCCACTGATGTCAGCCGATTAATCGCTGGGACGTTAGAGGTTGTTTGAAAAGTATTAGGCGAATATAATTCGCTACTACACAGGCGAAGTCCACCTCCGTGGACTAAGAGAAAATTAAGGGTTTCAAACCTACCTCCGTAGGTAAAGTCTTGTGTAGCCGCGACTTCTAGTCGCCCGGCTAGTATTGCGACTTTTCAAACATCCTCTTAGATTACTTGTCCGTGCGTCTCGGTTGAGTACCTTCTTAAATATCTGGGTAAGCTAACCCCCGCCCTTTAGGGCGGGGCTTTGTAGTAGCCCTGAGCTATCTATATTGAGAGAACAACATAGACATCTCGAACCTCCGGGCAAGCTTACAGATTGCCCCAATAAAGAAATCATTTTTGCACCATTCAAATCAGCATCACCATGCCAGCCACAATTACCACATTTGAAACGTTTATCAGACGTGCCACCAATGTGCAAACATTGGTGGCACGTCTGACTTGTGTAGGCTGGTGGCACAGCAATTACTTCTACTCCTTCCTTGATTCCTTTGTACTCAAGAAAGAAGCGCAATTGATAAAAAGACCAAGAGTTAGAACGTCTGCGCTCAACTTTATTTCTAGGTTGCTTCAGGGTACGTTCTCTAATTCCAGTCAAGTTTTCAATTGCAACAATAGCATTTTTTGCCATTGCTTCCTTGATAATGCGGTAGCTGATTTGATGGTTGAGCCATTGCTGAAATCTTCTCTCACGCCCCGACAGCCGTTGCAAAATCCGTCTCGCACGTCGGCGAGTAGACCTTGTGCCTTTCGTGGCCTTTTGTTGTAGAGAAGCTCTAGTTTTGGCGTATCTATCTCGAATATCAGTTATTTGTTTACCGTCCCATTTGTCCCCATTGCTAGTTACAGCGATCTCCCGTCTCCCAAAATCTACACCAATAACGTTGGTAGCTTTGAGTGCTTGGGGAACCTCATCTTTGACTTGAATATGAATATAGTAGGAACCATCCCGATGTTTACACAACTGTGCCGATGTTGGTTTTTTACCTTTGAGTTTCCCCAATTGGTAATTACCAATATCCATTTTGATATGTTCCCTACAACTGAGCAAATTCAAGCTAACAGTCCAGTCTTTCTCTCTAAATGCAAAAATCCTCGCGTCGTAATCGGCGCTGGTTGCCTTGAAAGATAAAACAAGTTTATCCTGCTGCTTTGCTGTTTTACGGTTAGATCCTACTCTGGCACAAGCTCTGACAGCCAAATTAGCAGACAACCCAAACAACGAACGCAAGTCTTGATAGACCATATTCTGAATGGTTGTCTTATTTGTAACTTGGGGTTTAACCTGCTGATTAGCATAGTTGCAAGCGTCCGCAAACGCTTTGAGTGTCGCCTCTATTTTGACAACCTGTTCAGATGTGGGGTTAAGCTTGCAAACCAATGTCAGCACTTGTTCCATGCTGCCTATTGTATCACATGTGAAGAGTATTTTTTGAAAGGCGTTTAAATTCGCCTGCGCCTTACCCCCATGTCTAAAGCCAGGGGCTTCCACGGCGCGAGGTGTTTGGTGATGTCGCACAAGCTACGACGGGTAACTGGTTCTGGCGCAGGGTTTATTCTCCCTAGTATAGAAGAGGACGACTCGGAAAAAACAAACCTGCGATCGCCTGACGTGTCTTTTGTTCGGGCTAACTGATTGAAGAAGACCAAGCGCGACTTTGTGGAGTTGGTTCCACTGATGGTTAAGATTAAATCTAAAAGCGACAGAATTAAACCGCTTGAAGAGAAGATTCAGTTATTTTTGCAGCTTGGGTCTGTAGTCGGCATACTGATTGACCCTGATAAATTGACAGCAACGGTTTACCGAATAAACCAAGCCCCGGTGGTGATGCAGAATAGCGACACGCTTACACTACCAGACTTGCTACCAGGTTGGGGGCTGGCAATATCAGAACTGTGGCCACCTGAGTTTGAATAAGGTACTCTCACAATCGAAATTGAGAATCTAGCCCTTGGTCTACACCAGGGGCTTAGTGATGTTCCTGCCATTTGGGATGCAAGGA
This sequence comes from Nostoc sp. JL33, assembly GCF_017114985.1. Taxonomy (GTDB): domain Bacteria; phylum Cyanobacteriota; class Cyanobacteriia; order Cyanobacteriales; family Nostocaceae; genus Nostoc. The sequence continues at coordinate 62,731 of NZ_JABXKP010000009.1, forward strand.
TTCTGGATTGTGTAACTGTATCTCCCCAAACTTTTTTTCTCAAGGTGATAGGAAAGCGATCGCAGTTGGGTAAGTTACATCTAGAACACCGAATCACTTCCTACCCCCGGAAAAACACTTATGAAAACCGAACTAAAAGCCAAGTTTCTCCAACACATCGTCGCCAAGAAGAAGGGAGATGAGGGTTTTACACTTATTGAATTACTAGTAGTAATTATCATCATTGGTATTTTGTCTGCGATCGCACTACCTTCTTTCTTGAACCAAGCAAACAAAGCCAAGCAGTCAGAAGCTAAAACCTACGTGGGTTCCATGAACCGCGCACAGCAAGCTTTTTACTTAGAAAATACTTCATTTACAACTTCAATTGGTGCTTTAGGTCTTGGTATTGCAACACAAACCGTTAATTACCAATACTCGGCTGCCCTGCTGACGGGCAATACTGTAGTAAGCAACCTAGCACAAGTAATAGTTAGCACTGCGCCTCTCAAAAGCTATGTTGGTATTGTAGAGCTGACAACCCAATCTGCTACCAATGAAGCTACTACCGTAGCTGTTTTGTGTGAATCTAGCAACGCTATGGTTAACGCTGGTGTAAACGCAGATGCCGCTACAGTTGTCTACACTGCTGGAACACCTACTTGTCCCGCCAGCTTTGTCTCTTTGGCTAAGTAACTAACCAAGGACAAAGAGTATATAAATTGTCTCTCAACTAGATATTTTCCAAAGTGGGTAGATGCTTCTATCCACTTTATTTCAATTTTGTGATTTATTCACAACCCAATTCTATTCGCCAGGGCTATAAATATGGTCAAAATTTTTTCGGGGTGGGCTGATATCAAAGCAAATGTGAGTGGATAAGTTACATTTAGAACACCCAAGCCTTTTATAACCTCCGGAAAAACACTTATGAAAACCGAACTAAAAGCCAAATTTCTCCAGCACATCGTCGCCAAGAAGAAGGGAGATGAGGGTTTTACACTTATTGAATTACTAGTAGTAATTATCATCATTGGTATTTTGTCTGCGATCGCACTACCTTCTTTCTTGAACCAAGCAAACAAAGCCAAGCAGTCAGAAGCTAAAACCTACGTGGGTTCCATGAACCGCGCACAGCAAGCTTTTTACTTAGAAAATACTTCATTTACAACTTCAATTGGTGCTTTAGGTCTTGGTATTGCAACACAAACCGTTAATTACCAATACTCGGCTGCCCTGCTGACGGGCAATACTGTAGTAAGCAACCTAGCACAAGTAATAGTTAGCACTGCGCCTCTCAAAAGCTATGTTGGTATTGTAGAGCTGACAACCCAATCTGCTACCAATGAAGCTACTACCGTAGCTGTTTTGTGTGAAGCTAACAACGCTATGGTTAACGCTGGTGTAAACGCAACTGGGGCTACAATTGTGTATACCGCTGGAAAACCTAGTTGTCCCGCCAGCTTTGTCTCTTTGGCTAAGTAACCAACCAAGGACAAAGAGCATATAAATTGTCTCTCAACTAGATATTTTCGCAAGTGGGTAGATGCTTCTATCCACTTTATTTCAATTTTGTGATTTATTCACAATTAGATTGCCCATACCTTTCTCTATGAGAATCACAATGATTACTGATATATATAATTGGCAAAATCAAGCTAAACAATACTTCATTCAAGAAAAATATTCGCAAGCAGCACAGTTATATGAACAAGCAATAGCAAGAGAACCAAATGTTATTTTTTATTATTGGCATTTAGGACTACTATTGCTATTACAAGGGCAAGAAGCAGAAGCTCAAATGACTTGGATGCTGCCAATGACAGAGGCAGATGAAGAACAGTTACCAATTTGGACAAATGAACTATTTCAAGTTTTGCAAATAGAAGCTGCAAGACGCGAAACACTGGCAGAATATTCTCTAGCTTGGTTAATTCGCCAACACATGCGGGAAATTAATCCTAGTTATATAAATAATTTGCTTCAAATTCTTATACTTTCTATCAAATTGGAAAAGATTGAAGAAATTGATAATTTGAACGAGTGGGGATTAATTGAAAGCTTAAACGCAAAAGAAAATATAGAAATCGATCTCAAATTATTAATCCAAGTTTTAAAAGAATTTTTAAATACTGTTCCCTTACATCCAAGTAATCTAAATTTAATAGAAGCTAGTCTGCCTTATTTCTCTGATACTGACCAATGCTTCTCTATAGTGCTTCCTGCTGCTATCCAAATTGGTCATACTTTGCGGCAGCCTTTACTAGCAGCATCTCTACTAGAATTACATTTACGATTGCAGCCAGATAATGTAGAAATTTTGCGGCACTTAGCGATTTTTTATCAAGATGCTCGTAATTATTCTCAAGGAATTGAGACAGCTAGGTTGTGTTATTCCTTATCAGAAGGTTTGGCTGATAAAATTTTTGCACTCCATTTGCTGTTAAGGGGGCTAATGTCAGCAGGAGGATATTGGCAAGAGATATGTACAACTTGTCAAGAATTGGAAACTGTGTTTCAACAGTTTATTGAAGCTCAACGAATTCCTTTAGAAGAAGGAAGAATATTACGGTTGCTTACACCATTTTTTGCGATACCTCACATTAAAGATGCTCCTGCTGAATTTCGAGCTATGCTTAATAAGGTAGCTGATATTTTTAATAATTATATTCAACCTTTTGCCCAATCAGAAGGAAAAAACTATGTTCGTAAAATTATTAATAATCAATCTTTAACACATCATCAAAATAAATTAAAAATTGGTTATATATCTTACGCTTTAAGGAATCATTCTGTTGGTTGGCTAGCTCGCTGGTTATTTCAACATCATAATCAAGATAAATTTGATATTCATACTTATTTTGTTAACTACACATTACTAGATGACTATCTCCAAGAGTGGTATCTAATTCACGCAGGTAAAGCTCACAAATTAGGCATGAATGGTCTAGAAATTGCTGACCAGATATATCAAGATGAAATTGATATTTTAATTGACCTTGATAGCATTACTTTAGATATTACTTGTGAAGTGATGGCACTCAAGCCAGCCCCAATTCAAGTTACTTGGCTGGGGTGGGATGCATCAGGCATACCTGCAATTGATTACTTTATCGCAGATCCTTATGTACTACCAGATGATGCACAAAATTACTATACAGAGAAAATCTGGCGATTACCTCAAACTTACATAGCAGTAGATGGTTTTGAAGTGGGTGTCCCAACTCTCCGCCGCGATGACTTGGATATTCCTATGGATGCCGTTGTATATCTCAGCGCCCAAAGAGGATATAAACGCCATCCAGAAACGACAAGGTGGCAAATGCAAATTATTAAACAAGTACCTAACAGCTACTTTTTGATTAAAGGATTTGCTGAGGAGGAAGCAATTAAACGCTTTTTTTACCAAATTGCCGAAGAAGAAGGTGTAGATTGTTCTCGGTTACGATTTTTACCAATAGTTTATTTAGAGTCAGTTCATCGTGCTAATTTAGGCATTGCTGATATTGTATTAGATACATTTCCCTACAACGGAGCGACAACAACCCTAGAAACATTGTGGATGGGTATCCCCTTGGTGACGCGAGTTGGTGAACAATTTGCAGCGCGTAACAGCTACACAATGATGATAAATGCGGGTATCACAGAAGGGATTGCCTGGACTGATGAAGAGTATATAGAATGGGGTGTGCGTTTGGGGAAGGATGAAGTTTTACGCCAGCAAGTTGCTCTGAAACTGAAAGCATCGCGGCAAACAGCACCATTGTGGAATGGCAAACAGTTTACCCGTGAAATGGAAAAGGCTTATGAGCAAATGTGGCAGAAGTATATTGAGGAAAAATAAGCTCGTAGTGAAGGCTTGAGCGCTCAAAATAACCTCTAAGCTCGACTTTATCCATTTTTTGGCAATGCTCAAGCTGAGGCTGGAACCTTTGTGGGACGGTAGCTTTACTTTTTATATTTCAACGATAATCTGTGACGTAGAAAAAGTATTTGCTAAAAAGCCAGGGTTTTTGCCGGATAAAGAAAAGCGAGTTCTTAATTTTGGATAAAGTCGAGCTAAGAGGATGTTTGAAAAGTTGTTTGTGATGTATCAAAGACTTGTAGATCCTCCTAAATCCCCCGATAAATTAGGGGACTTTGATTCCGCTTCCCCCCGATTCAAAGCCTCTCTGTATTGCGTCCAAACGATAAGCGCTATAATCAAATGCTGGGTTATTACCCATATAGGAGGCTTGACTACCATTAGACAGGTGTGATCTCTAATTTGGATGCAAGTAAGCTATCTACATTGCAGAATGGGAGATTTTCTGCTTTCGCTTGTGCGATCGCCTGTTGATTATCTGTCGCTAAAGCAATTCGAGTATGAATTCTAGGCAAAAGAGTTTTCCATTGTGTATCACTCATCTTACTAAGCAGAGAAATTTCTGGCCCCTCAGTTATATCTACATCACCCTCCATGAGCAAATTCATGGTCAAAGACGATAAAAGCATATCAGCTTCTTCCTCACAAACGTTGTGAGTATCTATCAGGAGAGTTATGTGATTTTTATCTGGGTGAGTAGTGAGAGTAGAAATGACACTTGCTAAATCTTGATATAGTAGGTCTTCTGGCTGTGACCAGTCTGGGAAAATAATTAGGTTAATATCTCCTAAGCGGAAATTTTGACTCAGAGTATCTGCAAGATATTTACTAAATAGTTCTTGGAATAGGCTGCCTATTTTAGCTGAGTAAGAGCGGCTATCTAGAAAACTAGGATTACCTTGCATTTTTTCCTTGATTTGGGCGCTCTTTTGCTGGCGTAATTCAGGATCAGTTCCAAGTGCGATCGCTAACTGTATATAAGACTCTTCACTATCTGCAACTAAATCAGGGACATCTAGTGCTTGCACCATTGCAGCCCCCATTGCAGAACGAAAGGTGGTTCCCTGTCTAGCGATTACTGGCAGATTAACTTGTAGCGGTTCTACTAAAGAAGTTGTCCCTGCAAATGGATAGGAATCTAGATAGACATCGGCAATTTTGAAGTATTCTTTAACTTCTTCCCGGTTTGGCACTGGCTGAGGATCTAAAACTATTAATTGTTCAGATGGTATCCCATGCTTTGAAAATACTTTAATTAAGTGATTCATAAAAGCTTTCTTAGGATAATTATTTGACCAATTTGGGCCAAATGGCAGAAGCACTAAAACGGAGTTGGGAACTCGATAAATAATTTTCGCCCATGTATTAATTAGTTCAGGGATGATTTTGTAGAAGTTAGCGCCAGAGATAAAAATAACTATTTCTTCAGGGATACCTAAACTTTCTCGATCAACTTTGATTGTTACATTTTCTTGTTCATTACCATAACTAAAGGAATGAGCAGTTCCTTCTAGCTTGACTAACTTTTCTCGATATTGTTGTTCTGACGTTGCTGATGGATCGGTGTGCGTACCTGAGATGTAATAATCAATATGCTGCATTCCAGTTGTTACAACCGATCCACCACTAGTAATTTGTATTCTAGCTAACCTATGCATTGATAAGAGTGAGATTTGATTCGTTACCGCAGTCAGATTGGTAGCAATGAATAATATATCTAGGTCATCAGCACGAATGGTATTTGCTTGTTCTGCTAAATCTTGTGGCAGCAGCTTAAAGGAGTTGGCACAACTTTGGCAATATTGCTCTAAAGGATGACCCGTTTGATTCAGTGAGTACAAAATTACTTCAAAGTAGCGGCTGATATATTCATAAACAGGAAGCGTAGCAAATGTTTCTGCTGAAGGCAGAAAATGCGCTGCTAGAATACCCATCCGAATTTTTTTTCTGGTTACAGGTCTATCGTCAAATTCATAATTTACTTGACAGCCATTAATTTTCAAGAAAAAGTCTAGTATTTCCGCACGTTTAACATAGATATCTTTAAGATTAACTTCATTAAAGTATAGAGGAATGAAATTGGCAATTTGGACAAAATGTTGAACAACTTCATCCCAGAATAGAGAACCTTGATTCTTAAATATGGATGTGTGTAAGTAATCAACCCACCCCTGCATATAGTGATAGTAATTCTCTGATTCTCCCAGTCCTTGAAAGTAAACTTGAGGTTGAAGCAGGAATTTCAGATAACTATTAATAAACCATGTAGGAATAGTAGAGATGTCATGCTGTAAAGGTAACTGGTCAGTATAACGATACAGCATAGCTGCCAATATATGCTGAAGTGATTTTGGTTCATCAAATCCTCTAAAAATATATACAGTAATTTCATCTAAAAAAGCTTTTTCACTAGCAGTAAATGCTTCATTTCTTATACCACTATCGAGCAATATTTGATGTGCTTTGCCAAAATTTCCTAAGTATATGCTTTCAATTTCAGAGTCTGATATTTTTAGCCATTGCTGGGCAACTTGATAACGAGCCTGACGGATATTTGCTATTGCTGTGCGACTAGTTGGATCTTGTTGATATTGTTTGACGTAAGTAGAAATTTTAGAAAAAATCTCTTCTTCTTGACCTTGAACATATACATTAACTTCAGGAGCGAATTGTTTTTGGATTTCCTGCTGATATTCCTGGGTTATTGGCAAATGATTTTGGCCTAACTTAGATACTGACTTAACTACAAGCAATTCAGCCCTGACATGAATTACTCCATCAGGGGATTCTTCATGTTCAAGTTTTACAGCTTTAAACTCACCTTTAAATCCATACCTTCTACAAAGTTCGATATAAGCTGGAAATTCACTACAGTAGTACAGAAAAGAATTAATATTCCAAAAGCTGATATGAGTGGGGTCTTGAAAAGCTCCTCGACCATCTGTAGATGGCACACGAATATCAACTTTGGCACCAGGTTTACAGACTCTCCAAATCTCATTCATTGTATGAATTCGTTCATAGAGATGTTCGATAATGTCGTGCGCTCTCAACTCGTCTACTGAGCTATCAGGAAAGGGAAATTCTTTACTGAGGTCAGCAACGATATCAACACCAACACCAGGAGCAATATCTACACCAATGAAATTTTTAGGTTTATGAATTCCACAGCCGATATCTACACATAATATATCCGCTTGTGTTGTAAATTTTCTATAGTCAGTTGATAACTTATCTTGCATTGCAATCTCCCTTTTAACAAAATTTATAATCCGCTCAGTCGCCTTACCATCTAGTTCGCCTAAGTATTGTTGTGTAAACAATTTTTGTTTTTTCTGTTGGCGATCTCTTTCCTCATAATCACTTTTTAGCTTTTCAATTGCCGGAATTAATTCTTCGCGATTATATACTCCTATTGCTGTACCTTCTATGGCATAGGGTTTATAATCTCTCATTCCTAACAAATCTATAAAAATACAAGGTTTACTCAGTGCGATCGCATAACTTAGTACACTGGTTGCTCCGCCAATAACAATATCACTTTCGTGAATTTGATCGAGTATATTACTTGAGTTATCAATTTTGACATTGACAGCAACGAGATTAGCTAAGTCGCGCAAGTAATCCATATTTTCAGCACCGTGAGGTCTGATAACAATGTCAACATGCAATTGCTTGGCTGCTTCCAGAAGCGTTTCATACAAATAATGGTAAGACTTATGTGTTGATGTACTTAAAAATAGTAACTGCCCTTCGACATGAGCAACCTGTTTTCTTTTTATACTGCTGAGATGCTGTCTTATCTCCTTTTCAATCCAAGGCCAGCCAGTAACAAGAACTTGTTTAGCTGACCAACCAAGATTTTCTACATAATAATGCTGACCATAAGAACCCCAGGTAGCCACATAATCAGGTCTAGTTTCAGCATAATTATGCTGCCAGTAATGCATATCTGAGCGTTGATTTTTTAATATTTGAGTCTCAGAAGATCCATGCTCAATTACGAGTTTTTTAACTTCATACAGTTTTGCTACCGCTCCCAATGAACGCGCTGCTAGTGAAACTTCTTCCGCCATGACGATAAATTTAGGTTGCACCTGAGCTAGTACCCAGTGAGCACATTCTATCCAAGCGCGAACAAAGGGAATATCAAAGCTTAATAACAGGTCTACTCTTGATTGAACAATTTTCCAGATGTCTAGCGGATAGTCCAAAAAAGCATCGGTAAATCGCTGATCATTCAAAAGCTGATTAATTTGTATTGAATTTGTATTGTTTAAATCTTGAATGAGAGGAACAGGAATTGAATCTGAAGCATCATGCCATCCCAACCATAGATTCTGTTGAATTAAATCTAGTGTTTTGAGATTAAAAGAATTTGCCAATGCTTCACCAATAGGTGTATAGTTTTTTAAAAAATTATTTTGGAGTGCTAATAAAACGTCTGATTTTAGTAAGTTTTTACTTGGGGTTACTGTGGCTCTTTGGCTATGTTGAGGCTGCCAAGGCTCATATTGCGATCTATAAACCAATTCAATCTGCTGCTCTTGAGCATTTGATGATTTTAACGTAGTAGTAATTTCTAAATCTTTTATAATTACTCCTATATTCCTCATAGACCCCCATACTTGATTTTCATAATTAGTTTGAGGTGGAGGAGCCAAACCCCACTGTGTAACAGCAGTAAATGGTGATTGGTTTACCCAAATTTCTTTGGGTTGGTATTTTCGGATAATTGCTAGTGCGAGGTGATAGGAAATTACAGCTTCGTAGAAAAAATAGTAGAGAAGATGGAGAGAACAAGATAAAATATCAATATCTTGGTAAATGAGTGATAGCCCATAATCAGGGCCAACCTTTCGCAAAGTTTCCTCAAATTTACATCTTAGATATTCTGCTTCATTGGCAATAGTACAAAAATCTAATTGCCGATATAATTCAACGGCATCATCCGCAGGAATTCTTGCTGAACGAAAGACTAAATGAGGCTCAATTCCTGAATAAATAACTTTACCTTCTTTTAATAGCTCTGGGTGTGCAATTAGCCACTCAGCATCTGCAAGTGTATATGCTAGGTATAATCTATCAACCATTGAAGAAACCCCATATTATTGATTTAGTTTTTTTTGCATCTTGTTTGATTTCATCTCCTAGTTATATATCTCAATATCTCGGAGTTAAACCTAAGCTTAGATGCACTGCGCTCAAGTTTTTAAGTGTGTAAATAACACTAGCCTTAGTATCTAAATTAATATAGAGATATAGCATGAAGATTAAAGAACTATTTTCAGGCTAAATTACTCCACACCATATAGTACCCGACACTTTAAAAAATCTTTCAAAGTCAATAACTAAATTATTGACTTGCATAACTGCGCTACTCGAAAATCTGCATCGCGCTGCTGTTCAACAAATTGTTCTTCTATTTCCCTATATTGAGGAAAATACAAAAACTCTCGTAGCTTTTCTGATGAGTTTAGGGGAATCGTGATTCCCCTTTGATTGGTAATAAGTGTGTCATCGACACCAATCACCAAGCTACCGGCTGGTATTCCCATTAAAGCCGCCTCAATTAATATAATTGAGGTAATTCCTAGCATTATATCTTGCTGATGCAAAGTGGCAAGTGTATCAGCACTTTCGTCAATGGCAAATGGCAAACCTGATTGTGCCAGTAAATCAAGTGAAGCACGGCACTTACCTTGGCGAGGATGAAAGCGGATCAGCAGCTTTTTTAAAGGTTTATAGTCAGTTAATACTTTAATTAAGATACGGAGTATTTCAATTTCATTGGCATTGGGTTGAGACGCAAAGAGAATATTTTCTAGTGGTTTTAAAATACTTTTCTTGTTTTTTTGTCTAGAAATAAGCCAAGCAAAATAAGGCTGCCCCACAACGCGTATCCGCTTTTCTGGTATTCCATCAGCAAGCATTCCTGTTGCACACACTTCATCTAAAGCTGTGATGATATCTGGAAAAGTTGGTTCCGCATTAGGATTGTTGAGTGGTTGAAAACGCTGTCGATAATTTGCCCAATAGTCTATCACAGCAATACTAGTAATACGCTCTTGCCTCGCCCAAAAAATAGCATCGCGTTCAAACTCATCATATTGAGATGTTCCTGTGAGCAGAATATCTCCTGTTAATCTCACAAAAAGAGTTTGGTGTTCCTCAGAAATTGGTATGCAAGCAACTTCAAGGCGTTGAAATTGACGGATGGCTGGGCCTTTGGCATACGCTTCAACCTCTGTACCTGCTTCTCGCAAGGCTGCAACTGTTGCGGCGACAGCATTAGCACCGCCTGGATCGTGAGCGATCGCAAGTATCTTCATTCATCTTTCCCTTGACTTAACTCTTTGGCATGAGCCAGGACTTTAGCCACAGAAGCTATGAAACGATCAACTAGGTCAATACCCCCAGGTATTTGGATGAGAGTTGTAGATAAAAGTGTCTGGTTATATGTCTTTTCGGCTATGGGACAGACACCAGTAGGATGAGTGACAATTGTCTTGCCTTCTTGTTGCAGCTTTTGGAAAAGAGGTAGTCTGTATAAGGGACGCACATAACGCCCCGTCACAGGACATCCTTCTGCTTGAAGTGCCTCCACAAATCTGTCCCGCGACAATCCAGCTTGTTGTGGATCGATCCAAATGGGATATGTATAGTAAACATGGCGATCGCCAGAGACAACTTTAGCCGTCCGTAGCGCTTTAAACTCAGACAGCCCTTGGTCTAAAGCTTCAGCAATTTTCAGCCTTGGCTGTGTCAATTCTTCTAAACGTTGGAGTTGAACCTGAGCGATCACTGCCTGAAGTTCAGTTAAACGGTAATTATAACCAACAATATCAGCATCTTCATACCAGTTTTCCGCTTCAATTGCGTTCTCTCCATGATTACGTACCAGTGCCACCCGCCGCGCCAAGCGATCGTCATTAGTAACTACAACCCCCCCTTCACCACACTGAATCGTTTTGTGACAATTGAGGCTGAACACCCCCAAATGCCCAATTGTTCCCAGCCAACGCCCCTGATGCTGACCTCCCGGTGCTTGGGAATTGTCCTCAATTAAAATCAAACCGTGTCGATCTGCTAACTCACGTAAGCGCACCAGTTGGGCCGGGCCTCCAAACAAATTGACTGCGATAATTGCTTTTGTGCGTGATCCGATAGCACCTTCAACGGCTTCTGGATCAATGCAGCAACTAGCCTCCTCTTGATCAACAAAAACAGGAGTGCCATTTGCCATAACCACTGCTGTTGCCGTTGCTGACATCGTTTGTGGTGGCACAATTACCTCATCACCAAAATTAACACCGGCTGCAATCACAGCGGCATGTAAACCACTAGTAGCAGAGTTAACACTTAAAGCGTGACGAACATTAAAGTAGTCAGCCCATTGTTCTTCCAAAGTGCGAACTTCTTTGCCACCCATAAAGTACAGTCCAGCAGCACCAATATAGTCAGATAAAATACCGCTTTTCAATACTTGAATCGCGGCTTCAGTCTCCTGGAAACTAGTACTAATATACCTTGGTAATGCCTCTGGAAAAACCTTGGAACCTCCGAGCAAAGCCGGTTTTTCTCTACTAATAACCATCAAATTACCTACTTAATTAGAAATTTGTTGTTTCTTGCCATTTCAACAACTTGTAAAGCAAGCACACCATCAGCGCCAGAACAGGTTGGTTGTCCGCCAATTCGTGCTAATTGCACAGCTTCGGTGACAGCCCCCAAAATGTGGCCTTTTAAGCCAGCTTCACAGATCATCTTTGCGTGACCTAACTCTTGAAAACCTGACCATTGACTAGGTTGAACTGTCTGCCAAGTAACTTGCCCTCCCCCGGCGCTATACCGTAGCATACCGCCGGTTCCCCAGAGTTCGCCTTCGCCGATTGAACACCTAGTTCCACGTACTGCAATCAAATATGCAGTTAATCCGCTGTTCCAGGATAGTGCAATTGACTCAGAAGTGTCATCTTCAGCAACAGGTGATTTTTCCAGACGATATGCTGAAGCAACTGATCCGAATAAAGCTAATAACATATCGATCCAATGGGTTCCATTGTGGAGCAAACCACCGTTGTAGCGTAAGCAGGCACCAATTGGAGTTCCCAAGCCATCATCCTGGTTCGTTAGATATTTCAAGGCTTGTAGCATTGGTGTCCAACGACGCGAATAGTTAGTTATCAAAATACAGCCTTGTGCAGAGCAAGCGGCTAGGATTATTTCTGCCTCTGCTGCATTAATTCCAAGGGGTTTTTCGCACAGGATGACGCGGGGTTGCCAAGCGAGTGCAGCAATAACTCCCTGAGCGTGTAAGTGAGTGGGACTACATATTGATACTACGTCCAGGTGAAGTCCATCTGGTACATCTTTCAAACTGGAGTATATTTGTGCTTCAGAAAAACGTTGTTGAAAATCTCTACAGGCTTCTGAATCTGGATCTACTCCTAATACAACTGTTACGTTAGGGATTTGAGCATACCCTTCAGAATGGCTGAGTGGATCGCCTTGTGGGGAAATGCCAAAGCGATGCCCAATTTTTCCCAAACCAATAATACCGACACACACTTTCATGAGTTTAATCTCTCTCAGAAGTCAATCCATCCTTGTTGTTGGGCATAGTTAAGAATGTCTACTGTCGTAAATTGGGGATTCTGGGGATAAAGTGTTTCAAAAATGGCTTTGATGCGATCGTAGTCTTCTTGATAGTCAAGGGTAATACGAAAAAAAGGATTACTTAAGCCTGGAGGAGCAATGATATCCAAGCGACGATATTGCTCTGGATGTCGTCGGATGTACCAACCAACGTGTTCACAAAAGGGTTTTTTGGAAGCAAAATCAACTGTTTGAGCTAGTGTTTTCCAAGACAACACCATGAGATCCAGCCCATGAGGATATGAACGTACTTCACAATTAGCGACGTAATCCACATGGGGGTAAGCCGCGAAAAAGGCACAGATATGCTGGTCAATCACATAAGGGTCAATTAGGGGACAATCTCCGGTTAAAAGGACACTAACTTCTGCTTGATAGTGTCGCCCAGTTTCTACAACTCGTTCTAATACATTTTCCTCTGAACCACGAAAGTAAGGAATATTGTGTTTACTGCATAAGGATGCGATCGCTTCGTCCTTTTCATTAGTGGTTGTGGCAACTACAACTTCATCTATATAACGAGCGCGACGAACACGCTCAACCATCAGCAGCAGCATCGGTTTGCCGACTGCTTCTTTGAGGACTTTACCAGGAAGGCGTGAAGAACCCATCCGGGCTTCTATAGTGGCAATTACACGATTCACAGTTTTAGTTATTTCTCCCGTAAAAAGTTTTATATTTATTGATAGAGATTCAAATTGGCATTTAAATCTGTGACAAAATAAGGCTTAATCTCTGGATTAAAACTGAGTTTGTAATCTCCTCGGTTTGGAGAATTAACTCCTACAAAGTCAACTTCTTGCAACTTGCGTTTAAAACATTCTTCAATTAAATCAAGTAGTAAGAATGTTGAACCACCACTTTCTCTGTATTCAGGATGATTCCCCGCAAACATATAATAACCACGCTTTCGATCAAAGAGGAATAAAATTGCCGAAACCGGAATTGCATCAAGATAGCATATTTTCAGTATTCCAAATCCTTTTGCTAAAGATTTCTGAGCTATTGCTTTCAAGAAGTAAGACTCTTTTTCTGTGTTTTCTATTCCTTGTCTAGCCAAAACTTCTCGGTGTAGTTTGTCTAAAATATCAATATTATCAGACACCTTAATAGATAATTTATTATTAATAGCCTTCCGCATTTCTTGTCGTCTTACAGCGCGGATGGAACTGAGATAAAAGTCAAAACTATCAAATTTTGTTAACTTCAATATGCCTGTATATCTAAGTTGAACCTCAAATTTTCTCTTCTCATGTGTATGGTAGTTATACCATTGAAATGGTCGTATATCTTGCAATTGCCATGAATGAGCTAGGGAAATTTTTTCAAATTTATCTAGAAGTTGTTCTATGAACCAAGTTAAAATTAAAAACTCTTCAGAATTACGTTTATGATCTGGTTTAGTAGAATTGTCGGCTAGTAACAGTCCTTGATAGGGTGTGAAAGGGAAAGGAGCAGGTAATGTCTTACCATCTTGAGAAAATAAGATAACAGTACCTGCAACTATTTTCTGTCTGAAATAGACTGTAATAATTTGAAAAGGCACTCCTAATGCATTGATAAAGTCAATTTTTGCAAAAATAGTTCCTTGAGGAGAATCTTCAACAAAATTATCCCAACTATTTGCTATTTCCTGCCAATTAATTACAAAATCTTTACTATTCATTTATTTGTAAACATAAATACAAACATCACAATGATAGTAGTGATGAATCATTGTGACTTTTCTAGATAGGTGCTCAATACAGAACCTTAAAACTGCCTCCGGTTCATAATAAGCCATCGTTTCTTGTTGGAAATTCACATAAGAGGAAATAAAATTAAATGCCAGACCCTTTTCACATAAAGAGAATGCTTTTTTGATTAAAGTTTGGAGAAAAAGATTACCGTTGGGAGTAAAATTATTGAAAACAGCAGATACTAAAACATAATCATAGGTTTCTTCTAGACTCTCTTGAGTTATATCTAAGCACTCGAATTTCATATCTGGAAATTTTTTACGTGCAATTTCAATGGCTTCAGGTACAATATCTATGCCTGTATATTGACAAATAATATTGTGTGATTGCAAATATTCTGCAAAATAACCGATGCTACATCCTATATCTAAAATTCGACATCCATTGAGGTTTCCAATTTTCATAAGTTGCAAATATCTGACAAGAGATTCATCTATAGAACCCCACTGTCCAGATCCAGGTGAGTCTCCTTGTTTTCTTACAAGATCCTGATAATGTTCTCGTAATATCTGTATACTTGTGCTGACTTGACTCATTGAGATTCATCCTTCAATTTTTAGTATATAGATAAAAACGGCATAATTCTGAGTATCAATTATTTTTTATTCCGGAGTTTTTAATACTAATTTCCAGGTAAAAGGCGTACCTTTTTTTATATTTTGATTAACTGCTTTACCAATAACAATATCGAAAAATTTGGGTGGTAATCCTAATCCTGGACGTATTGCTCTTAGGTTTTCTGATGTGAATATATCCCCTGTTTTCATGTCTTGGGTAACGTAGAGCGATCGCCGAAAAACCAATGACTCTTTTTCAGCCTCAGTTGCTCCATATTTTATATTGCCCAAAGCTTGCCAAGCTCTTTGCGACTCTATTACCAATTGCTGCATCTCTGCTGGTTCCATTGAAAAAGCTGAATCAACCCCACCATCAGCCCGACACAGAGTAAAGTGCTTCTCAATTAATGTAGCTCCTAAAGCAACGCTAGCAACAGCAACTCCAATACCCATTGTGTGATCAGACAACCCCACCTGCACATTAAACAACTCACGCATTTGAGGAATAGTTAGCAGGTTAGTATTCTCTGGTGTAGCAGGATAGCTACTAGTACATTTGAGTAAAATTAAGTCTTGACACCCAGCTTCTCGCGCTGTCCGAACAGTTTCATCTAACTCAGAAATTGTCGCCATACCAGTAGAAATAATCATCGGTTTACCCGTGCTAGCAACTTTGCGAATTAGAGGTAAATCGGTATTTTCAAAAGAGGCGATTTTGTAACAAGGTACTTCTAAAGATTCGAGAAAATCTACGGCAGTAGCGTCAAATGGTGTACTAAAACCAATGATTCCCAGCTCGTGACACCGATCAAATATAGGTTTATGCCATTCCCAAGGTGTGTAAGCTTGTTGATATAGTTGGTACAGGGATTGACCATGCCATAGAGTATTAGGATCGTTAATGTAAAATTCACCGTCATTGATGTCTAAAGTCATCGTGTCAGCAGTATAAGTCTGGAGTTTCATTCCATGTACCTCAGCTTTAGCAGCTGCTTCAACTATATCTAAAGCTCTTTCTAAAGATTGGTTATGATTGCCGGAAATTTCAGCAACTACGAAGGGGAGATGACTAGCACCGATTATTCTATTTACAATGTTAATTTCTCGCATTTGCTCTCTCAACTAACTAAATTTATACTTGCCTATGATAAGAAGGATCGCTTGATGTCCTTGAAGTGTAGTTATTCCCATACTCTGAAAACCAGCTTTGGAAAATGCCCTAACAGACGCCTGATTAGTTGGTTTTATGTAGGCATTAATTATATTAATATCGGAATCATAAAATATTTGTTTACAAGCTAATTTAATCAAGCTGCTTCCATAATCCTGATTACGAAACTTTGCGTCAATACTCATGGAAACAGTAGCTTCATGATTTTCTATGTCATATCGAATCTGTCCAATAGGTATATCATTCTTATTAATGGCAATGTAAAAGATACAATTAGGGTTAATAAATTTAGATTTAAACCATTGAACATGATGTTCCCAGAGTATAGACTTTGAGGAAAAAGAAACCGCACGTACTTCTGGAGCGTTTGACCATTCCCATAGCAACCGACAATCATCTTGCTGCACCGAGCGCAATTGAAAAAAGTTATCTTTTAGATAGCTCAAGACTCGACTGCTTCCTTGACCATCCACTAATTCTTGGCTATATGTAGTCATTTTTTCCCGCATTCCAACAGTTATCAGTAATTGCGCTACTCTTGATGCTATTTGAACAGCAGAAACATTCTTATGCCATCCCAAATTTACAACTACTCCCATTGCCTCTAGTTCTTCGGCAATCGCCCGTTGATTTTCAGCTAAAATCATCACTAGACTAGGCAAACCCATAAAAGCCAGTTCCCAACAAGTGCTACCACCAGCTATCACTGCCACATCAGCCCAAGCCATGAGAGCGGGCATATTCATTACATTTCTTTCCAAACGGATAGGAAACTGCAAATTTTGACTAGCCGATCGCAGCTGCTCATAATGCGGATTACTTCCTCCAACTACAACAACTGCTTCTAGCCCTTCTACTTCTACTTGTTGCAATCCTTCAATCACCTTGAGAGTGACATTATCGGGATCTGCACCACCTAGTGTAACTAGTAACTTCTTTGCAATTAGACGGAGCGATCGTTGCCATCCCCGCCACTGCCAAAATTCCCGTCGCAAAAGGCTATAGCTCGTACCAAGCAACAGTTGGGTATATGGCTGTCGATTTCTATACAATCCCTTATGGGCATGAATATTTTGATTTAAAACAATGTCTGCATGGTACTGTTTTGCGTGTCCATAATCATCAATGAATAAAAGTTGTAGCTCAAATTCCTTGATGATTTCTTGATACTTAGCACCGAAATGGTAGCCATCTACCACAACCCAACTGGCATCAAACTGGCGTGCTAGTTTCGCTGTTTCTTCAGCATCTTCAGCACTTCCAATCTGAACTGATAAATGTCTAACTTCCATTCGTTCTGACTTTAACCGAGTTTTCAAATCTGGGGCTTCCGTCGCCATCACAAAAATTGCCTGACCACCTGCATCTTGCCAAGCCTGCGCTAAAGCTAGACAACGCATTACATGGCCTGTACCTATTTGTATTGATGCATCTACTCGGATAAATAGCTTCATTTTTGATAAATGCTTAATTATGCAGCATATTTCTTTTGTTCTACGTGTGCATTAATTAGTGACCAATCAGGATACTGTCTAAGTAAATGTAAACAATCCTCCAAGGTAAATTTTGGAATTTGAGGATAAAGTGCTTCAAGAATTCTTTTGATAAGTTCAAAATCATCTGCTGTGTCCACTGTCCAACGATGTGAACTTTGATTTTCTGAATAAAATATCTGAGCTAATCTATAACGTTCAGGATGCATATAAATAAACGGAGTAACATGCTCCCGCTCAGGTTGTGCTGTTGCTTCTACAAATGCCTGATGTAACGCTATGAATGAAAAAACCTCAGTATCCATTCCCCTTGGGTAACTTCTCTCTAAACAGTTAGAAACATAATCATATCTATGCTCAAGATAAAATTGAATTACTTTATCAATTACTTGTGGATCAATAAGCGGACAATCGGAAGTGACACGAAGTACTACATCTGCATGATGCTCTTTAGCCGCACCATGATATCTGGCTAGCACATCGTCTTCTAAACCTGTAAAATATGGCACTGAAAGGCGATTGCAAAGTTCAATGATTGGCAAATCTGTACTATTAATTGTAGTAGCAATTACAATTTCATCAGCCAAGTTTACTCGTTTTAGCCTCTCAATCTGGTATTCTAACAAAGGCTTATCCAATACCTTTTTAAGTACTTTTCCACAAAGGCGAGTTGAAGTCATTCTTGCCTGAACAATAATTACAGTTTTCATATCAGACTCTCTTTTAGCGAAGCTACTACCTTATACTGACTCTGTTCATTTAGCCCATAATATAAGGGGATAGTGATAGCTTCCTCATAATATTTCTCAACCTGTGGAAAGTCTCCTAATTTAAACCCAAATTTTCGGTAATAAGGCTGTAAGTGAACTGGAATATAATGCAAATTCACACCAATCCCTACGCTGTGAAGTTCTTCAAATACCTGTCGATGAGTTTTATTAATCTTATCCCGCTTGAGCCGAATCACATAAAGATGCCAGCTAGATTCACTATCTGGATGTTGCCACGGCAGCATTAATGGCAAATCTTGCAGTAGTTGATTATAGCGGTTGGCTAAAAAGCAACGACGTTCTACAAACTCATCCAGTCGTTGCATCTGACTAGTACCCAATGCTGCTTGAATATCCGTCATCCGATAGTTGAAGCCTAGTTCTAGTTGCTGATAGTACCAAGAACCATGAGATTCTGCTTGCATCAAATCTGGATTACGAGTTATTCCATGCGATCGTAATCTAATCAATCTCTGATACAATTCTTCATGATTTGTTAGCACCATACCGCCTTCACCAGTAGTAATAATTTTTACCGGATGAAAGCTAAAAACTGCCATATCGGAAAATTGGCAGGAACCAATAGGTTGTCCCTGATAGCTTCCGCCAATCGCATGAGAAGCATCTTCGATAATTTTGAAACCATAACGTTGTGATAAAGCGGCAATTTGTTCCATCTCACAAGATTGCCCTGCAAAATGAACGGGTATTAATACTTTAGGCAAACAACCTTGCTTTTCTGCCCCAGTCAACTTATGTTCTAATTCATCTACGCTCAAATTGTAGGTATTTAGGTCAATATCAACAAAGTCAACCTTTGCACCACAGTAAAGTCCACAATTAGCTGATGCAACAAAGGTGTTTGGTGATGTCCAGAGAATATCTCCTTGCCCTAAACCAGCAGCAAGACAAGCAATATGTAATGCAGCTGTCGCACTAGAAACGGCTACAGCATATTTTGTTCCACAATAGTTAGCAACAGCTTGCTCAAATCTATCTATAGCTGGGCCTTGAGTAATCCAGTCTGAGCGCAAAACTTCAATTACGGCATCAATATCTTGTTGACTGATATCTTGCCTTCCATAAGGAATATAGTCACTCATTGCTTCAGCATATCGAGTAGTTGGAAACCTTTTAGCCATTCTGTATTTATCTCGGAGCTATACTCAAACCCTTCAGGAACGGGGACTCCTTTTTCGCTCAAAGCGTTGCAGGCGTAATCAATAGAATAGGCATATTCAATAGTCGGTCTAATCACATAATGATCGGCAAACTCCAATGTTAAATGCGAAGCTTCAGAAGGAAACATGGCTTCATGTAGTTTTTCCCCTGGTCTGATACCAACAATTTTAATTGGGACTCCCGGTGCAAGTGTTTCAGCTAAATCGGTAATTTTCATTGAAGGAATCTTGGGTACAAATATTTCTCCTCCTTGCATTCTTTCAAAGCTATTAAAAACTAAATCCGCAGCTTGTTGCAGTGTAATCCAAAAGCGCGTCATGCGTGGATCTGTAATGGGAATCTCCGTGGCTTTTTCTTGAATCAGCTTTTGAAAAAAAGGTACAACTGAGCCTCTTGAACCGACAACATTACCGTATCGAACTACAGCAAACCTAGTTTTCATTGTGCCAACAATATTATTAGCTGCGACAAAAAGTTTATCCGCAGCTAGCTTGGTTGCACCGTAGAGATTAATTGGATTGACTGCTTTATCTGTTGAAAGAGCAATCACTTTTTCTACTTCTTGCTCAATTGCGACATCAATGACATTATTTGCTCCATAAATATTAGTTTTAATGCATTCCATTGGGTTGTACTCAGCAGCAGGAATATGCTTGAGTGCCGCAGCATGAATAACATAATCAACACTCCGCATAGCTAGACGCAAGCGATCGCGATCGCGCACATCTCCAATGAAATAGCGCATCACTGGTGCATTAAACTCCTGCGCCATTTCATACTGCTTGAGTTCATCCCGCGAATAAATTATGACTTTGTGAGGTTGATATCGGCTGAGAATCGTTTTTACAAATTGCTTGCCGAAGGAGCCTGTACCACCAGTGATTAAAATCGATTTGCCATTAAACATATTGTATTTATTTGTAATCTCAAAATTATTATTTACCAAAAATATTTAAATGAAATTGTTACTTAGATTGGGACTGGTTATTTGTGCTGCGATCGCTCTTTCCTTCTTGCTTCTTAATCTGCTCTAATACAACTTTGTAATCTTGCCGCTCAGGGTGCAACTTCACCAGCTTCTCCAAAGGTTCCATTGCACCCTTAGTATCTTTCAATTGCAACCGCAGCACAGACAGTTTCTCTAAAGCAAGTTGGTTTTCTGGTTCCCGTTGTAAAACCAGCTCGTAACCCCGCGCCTGTTGCTGTAAAACTGACTCAGCAGAAGCAGACGCATTTGCTGGCTTAGGTTGACTAGCCTGTTGTATTGCCGGAATTACAGCAAACACCGTAGAACCAAAAAACAAGAACATCGACACTATGGTTACAATCTTTTGTCGCCTCTGAATCTGCTTTTTGCGGGAAATTAGGTATTCTGCCTCCGAACTAGCCATGCCTCACATACTTGCTGCGGTAAATACTTAGGTATCAGCAAGCCTCCTGTTATGAGGATGCCCATCTGCTCAACAGAAACTAACATCTTCGCTAAAAATTTTTTACACAAACTTCAAATGCTGACTCTGAAGACCAGAGAACTTTATGGTAAGCCCATGCTGTACCGACAATTTTGCCACGCGTAGTTTACCGCCGTAGGCATCGCCCCTATGCTTCAAAGCAAAACCTTCTCCTACCCCTAGACAGAGCCAACCCTCCAAGTCTTATTCGCTGGGCAAAACATTAAAATTATATAAAGATTTGCAATTAATTTGCCTAATGCCAAATGTTTGCGATATTCTAAATAACGTTTAAAGAAAAAGAAACAGTAGACGTTTCTACTCAATTGCAAATTTCCCTGTCAGTCAAAAACTTTCAAACTAGCCCGTGTTTTATGGGTTCTTCAACAAGTAAACATCTTTTTCGTGATTAAAACAAATAGAATTTTCCCAGTCGTCCTCATTAGTGCAACTTCCCAGAGGAATAATTATTCTGCTCGGCGTTCACAATAGATATCTTGCAAAAGGTACTGTTGCACTCTTGTGTAGAAAGGTTAAAGGTTAAGAGGAAAAAGAAAACGGGGAAAGGTTAAAGGGAAAAGGGGAAACATAAGTATCCCTTACCCCTTCATCCCTTAACCCTTCCCCCTGAACCTTTGCTTGGCTTCTGCAAAAAGTTTAAGGAGTGCTTGGTGGAATTGAAGTTTTGTGGTGGTAATTACCGTACAAAACCGAATTTACCAGTAACTTAGTAGAGTTTGTTATGGTATAGTTAAAAAGTTAAGACTAGCTTTACCGAATTACACCACTCTACGTCCTGGCAACAATTGCAGAATGGGAAGCAGTTTTAATTAAGTATTTACAAACAAAATCTGAATTCAATCGAGGTTATGACTCAGAAAGTGATTCACCCAATGGTGAAATTGCAACGCAACGTGCAATCACTCATAGAATCGAACATTATCAAGCCAAGCGATAGCATCTGGAAAATCGCTTTGCTCTACGGTAATGAGTGGCAGCACTGGAAACAGGAACTGCTCGACTTTGGCTTTAGTATGCAAGACCCAGTTAGCGAACTGCTAGCTGTAGAAACTTGGGATGAGGAGTAGAGAATAGTGCATAGGGCATAGGGCATAGGGCATAGGGATTTTTAATATTCACTACTCCCCATTCCCCACTGCCTACTCCCCACTCTCTAAACTTTGCAAGCAGCTAAAGCCGCAGCTAATTCCTTTCCAGTTTGATAGCGATCGCGTGGCAATGGTTCTGTAACGCGGTCAATCACATCTCTTAATTGGGAACTAATGGTGGGAACTTTTGCCACATCAAACCTGAAATTTCGCCCTCGTTGGCGGTAATACTTGAACGGGTTTTCCCCTGTGAGCAGAAAAATCAACGTTGGCCCAATTGCATACAAATCAGATTGAGTCAAAGGTTGTCCTCGTTCTTGTTCAGGAGCGCAGTAACCTTCTGCACCAATTCGAGTACCGGGCGCTGTGCCAATTTCCTTAACTGCGCCAAAATCCAGCACCACAATGCAATTTACTGAACTTCGCACCATTAAATTGGCGGGTTTAATATCGCGGTGAATCAGTGGAGGGCTTTGGCTATGAATATAGTCTAAGATATCGCAGGTTTGGATCATCCAAGCGATCGCTTGGCTTGGTGTCACTGGGCCAGTAGTATAGACACGTTTCTCTAAATCTTGTCCGTGGATTAGTTCCATTGCCAAGTATTTTTTTCCGCCTTCTACAAAGAAATCATAATACTTGGGAATTCCAGGATGGTTAAGGGATTTGAGAGTATACGCCTCCCGCTCAAATAACTCTTGAGCTTTGGCAATTTTCACCATATCAGCATTCATTTGCTTCAACACCAGCAGTTGTGGCATACCCGCAATCAGACCAGCCGCATCCCAAGCGAGATAAGTAGTACCCATACCTCCTTGTCCAAGAGTTCGCAACACCTGATAATGGCGAATCCTCTGCTGGACTGAGATCGGTTGACCACAGTGGATACAGAATAAATTATTCGGTGAGTTACCTTCGTGCGTGCAAGCGTAAGATGAATTTGCCGGATTTTTTGCTGAGTAAAGCGTCTCGGCGGCGTTTTCTTCTGTGCCTTGCATTGGTTGCGATCGCAAACCAGTTTCTAATATTGTCGCTTCCTGAATTTGGAATTGCAGTATTGGGCCTCCCTGTGCCAGTTGCAAGAGGGAATTATCTGGTAACGGACTCTGAATCACAAGGATACCGTTAAGGAAAGTCCCATTTGTACCCTTACTAATCAGCTGCCAAGCACCGCCATTGCTAGCGTCACCGACTTGTCTAAGTTCTAGATGATGCCGGGAAACCAAACTATCAGTTAAAACAACGTGATTATCTGCCGCTCGACCAATCCGAATTATGGAGGAGTTCTCAAAGCACCACTGCTGGAGGGGCGTTTTCTGTTGCGGTTCTAGCAGGGTCAGACTAACCACAATACAACCTACAAAGAGTAAGAGGAACAGGGAAGGGAGTGGGGAGTGGGGAGTGGGGAGTGGGGAGTTAGGAGTTAGGAGTTATTTTTCCCGATGCCCGATGCCCGATGACCCATTCTCATTTATTTTCAACTTTCCAAATTTGGGCGTACTTTTGCCCGAATAAGTATACCAGTAATGTTGTCGTGACCATTGTGTTGGTTCGCCAAATCAATTAAGTCTGTAACACCCCGTTCTAAGTTAACGCCAGAACTAAGTAAGGGTTCTAAGTGAGTCTGCCAATGGGTTTCTAGTAAATCATTATCTGATAGACCGTCCGATGCTAACAGCAGAAGAGTATCTTCATTGATCTCGAAAAAGCTTACATCGGGATTAATTGAGTTTTGATCACGAGGCCCCAAGGCTTGGGTGAGTTGGTAGGCATCCGGGCGGGCGTAAGCTATGCTTGCTTCCACTCCGCGCGTAATTTCTCGTTGCCCAACTTCGTGATCTACTGTGACTTGTTCTAGTCCCCGCTTGCGCGTCAAGCGATAGAGACGGCTATCTCCCACATGAGCAACTGCTGCTTGAGTATCTTGAATTAAGAGCATTACCAGAGTTGTACCCATGCGCCCCACTCCAGAACGGGCATCTTGTTGATTGAACTCGTAAATCGCCTCATTAGCTAAATACACTGCCTCACGAATGCTATCTTCTGTTGGCAGTTGGTTGGCAATCCAGTGTTCTTGAAAGTATTGCCGTAGGGTGTTGACTGCTAAGTTACTGGCTATCTCCCCGCCAGCGTGTCCACCCATACCATCACAGAGAATATACAAACCATGCCCTTGCAGAACTCGACTTTTGGGCAACTCCAGTTTGTGAATTTTGGTTTCAATGCCAAAGTAGTCTTCGTTATGATGACGTTGACGCCCTACATCTGTGCATCCTGCATCTTCCAAGCTACTTAACTGCATCGCCAGCACAACAGTTGGCATATCATCCGTTTTGCTAATGATATCTTCTGGCTCATCTGATTCCGGGATAGTAGGCACAGTAGTATTCTCCTTTATTGGGGGCAAAGTTGCGCTTCCTAGTGCTTCTATCTCAACAGAGATTTCCTCCAAACGCGATCGCAACTGTGCGATCGTCTGAATCTTACCTACATCCAAATCCCCCAACATCTGGACTACAGAGCCAAATTGAGTGCGTTGAGACTGCCTAAATAGCGCTTGCCAAACCCGCCCCAAAGCTTGGATAGTTAACGGTTCCTCTGGAATAGCAGAAGATGTTTGAACTTGAGCATCTTCTGACGACTCGACGCTGGGCTGAGAATTCGATGATTCCACATACAACCTTTGTAGCGCCAGCGTTTGGTCTTCATCCAATCGCAAATTCGACAAATCTAAAAGGCTTTGACGACAATTTACTGGTTCCAATACTGCCCAAAGTTGGGCCATTTGATAACACCAGTGTAAAATTTTTAACGAACTCGTTGTCTCTTCTTGCCACACGTCGAGTAAATGCTGCCAATGCGAGCGGTCTTCGATTATTACTACCTGCATATTACCCTGCTGCCATGCATCGTGAATCGGCGGTATCTCCCGATGACCTTGGGATTGTAAGGCAATATAAGGTTTAGCAAGGGGAGGAATTCCACTTGCTTCCACTGATGGCGTTACTAAATCTGATTGCTGACTTGCTAGTATTGCCGCAATGGGTGATATTTGATACGGCTGGCAGTCTAGAACTCTCCCACCTACATCAGTAATGGTGGCAGTTTCCGTTTGGGCAGGTAGCGTATCTAACAATTGATAGCGCTCTTGGGAGTCTAAATAGGAGCCTAATGCAATCTGAGAATTAGGGGATAAAGGAGATGAAAAGGATATTGCTTCCTCATCTTTCTGTACTCCCACATCTGGCTTATCTCCTTCATTCCCCTCTACTCTCAAAGCTTCCCCAGTCGTTTCCTGAGCAATAATTGCCCAAAACACTGTTCCACATTCCGTGCCACAGTTATGACAACGTAGTGCATTCACAGGTACATCATCGGTACTGCATTCAGGACAGACCTTGTGGGTCAGGGACGTGCCACAGTTTTGACAGAATTTGTTGCTATTGGGGTTTTCAAATTTACACTGAGGGCAAATCAGCATAGTGGAAGTTCCTTAATTCCCGTTCCAAGGTGCTTCTAGCTACTAAGATCCAAGGTGCCACAATTGGCTGTCCCTGACTACAGTAGACCTACAAGAGATTGTAGTTTATCAATTAAATTTGGTGGCAGTATTAATTGTGACGCATATTAGAGCAATATTTAATATATTGGCAGCCAATTCCTTATAAATGGCATGGGGCAGACTTTCAAACTGGACTGCAAAACCTGCTACTTTAGCGATGCCTGCGGTTTTTGCTAGCCAACGCATTCATCAAATCAATATCAAAACCTTCCAAGTTCCCGCTAGCCTTTGGATTTCAAAAGGGACATCTTATCCTAGAGATGCGTTTCTTTAGTGGCTTGGGTGCATCTACCTTTTCGCCTGTACTGAGTGTGGCAAAGGTCGTAATACCCAAATCCACGCCAACCGCATTATCCTTTTTTGGCAAGACAGAGGGTTGAAACTCATTTCTTTGGTCAATATTCACGATAGTTGTCATGATGTTATAAAAAAGAATACATTCGTCAGGAGCCAGAATCCACCATGAATTCGGGGCGGCTAAGGAAAGTTTAAGACCCCAAAGATTGAAAAGTGACGCTCATTCCTTGCTAACGCTAATAGATCAGACGCTTGCTTTGATCTGACTTTTAGCTAATTGCTTTCTTGTGTGTTCTGTATTCTGACTCCCAATTTTGTACTACTTATGGCTACCAGCACTTCTGCTTACCGAATTAGTGATTTATTCGCCGAAAGAGCTAGAAACCTCGCACCACCAACCTATGGTACAGAGTTAACCAAAATCGTCAGTGTTAGCTTTACCTACGGTCTGGCTGACCCAATTCTCTTTCCCCATACTGACTTGGCTGCTGCAAGTGCGGCTGTGCTGGCACAAGAGGCTCCGATCGCCCTCAATTACGGGCCACCTTCACATCAACTATATGAGCAAATTATTCTCCGCTTGCAAGCTAAAGGAATCGCTGCCGATCGCAATCGCCTGATCATTGGTTACGGTTCCTCTCAGATTCTCGGCTTGCTACCATTGGTGTTTGTCGAACCTGGTGACGTGGTAATCGTGGAAGGCCCAACCTTCTTGGGAGTAGTTAATAGATTTATCCACGCTGGCGCACACCTAATTACTATTCCTGTGGATGAGTTGGGGATGGATGTAGATGCGTTAGAAGTAACATTGAGCGACTTGAAGAAACAGGGTATTCGACCCCGGTTTATTTACACCATTCCCACCTTTCACAATCCCACAGGCGCTACTATGCCGTTATTTCGCCGCCAAAAGCTGGTAGCGTTAGCGGCTGAGTATGGCGTCCTAGTGGTGGAAGACGATGCTTACAGCGATTTGCGTTTCCAAGGGGAAGCTGTGCCACCCTTGGCAACCCTCGACAAGGAGGGGTGGGTATTATATGTGAGTACCTTCTCGAAAATTATTGCGCCTGGTATAAGGCTGGGCTGGGCTTGTGGCGATCCAGCGATTATTGAGCGGCTGGCAATGTTCAAAAGTGAGGGGCCTGTGGGGCCATTTATCAGCCATGTGGTGGCTCGCTACTGTGCCTCAGGCAAACTAGATAATCACATTCAGCAGCTAATCGCCTGCTATAAGCATAAGTGTAATTTGTTGTTAGAAGCGATCGCTCACGAGTTTCCCAGTGATATAGTTGCTTTGCGACCAGGCGGGGGCTTCTTCGTTTGGTGTAAATTGCCGCCAGACATCAGCGCCAAAGCACTCCTAACCGAGGCCAGTGAACACGGCGTCAATTTTCTGCCAGGGACTCGCTGCTACGCCAATGGACAGGGGGATGATGCCATCAGGTTAGCTTTTAGCTTTCAGCCAACACAGAAGATTGTTGAGGGAATCGCTACATTAGGAGCAGTGTTGTGCGGATGGCGACGATGATCGTACCAATTTTAGATTTTGGATTTTGGATAATGGAATTGAAGATAATGTCAAGTACCACCAAATCAAAGATTATGGCGTGGGGCTTCTGCTGCTTCAGCTAAAATCTAAAATTAAGTGATACCATTTTCGATCAATTTATTTATAGCGGTTATCGCTTGGATGCAATAGACGGTAGGGGCACAGCAATGCTGTGCCCCTACAAATGGTTTGTAATAATCCTTAAAAAATTTGTTCTAAGCGTTGGAAATCGCGCTGCACTTCATACCAAAGACTTTTATTATGGGGGTCTGTTTTCAGAGCTTTTTTGAGATAAATTCTGCCTTTGAGCAGTTGGTTTTCCGAAATTAGCGCCCGTCCCCAAATTTGATAGGCGATCGCTAGCCATTGGCGGACTTCTGCATCTGCTGACAAACGATCTGCTAAAGCTTCCGCCAGGGCGATCGCTTGAGGAAATCGTCTTTCTTGCAAAAATCGCTGCAATTGCTCATAAGTCTTCCACTTCAGCCTCTCTTCTATTTCCAATAGATTAGGCGGCTTTGGTTTCGGTGGTTGTTGGCTTGTCACCGTTGTTACTGGTGTTTTCTGCCAATGCGTTGCTTTAGCGTCATCACGCCTCGATGTTGACACCTGACTTAAATGTGTGGCTGTTTCCTCTGGCAGTACTACCGTCAACAGGAGTTTGTAAGCCTCTGTTAAGGCAATAAACTTATCTTTGGCTTTGTTGTCATCTGGGTTGATATCGGGATGATATTGCTGCGCCAGTCGTCGATAAGACGCTTTGATCTCAGCAAAAGAGGCTCCCGACCTTAAACCCAATAAACGGTAGCAATCTCCAAGATCCATCTTGAGCTATGAGCTATCGAATATCCACGTAGGGGCTATCAGCTATCTACTTCAAGCCTGAACTATTAATAATAAGGGCTAATTTGCTTTTTTAAAGTTTAATCTTGACAGTTTATCTAAAGAAGGGGAGTGGAGAGTGGGGAGTTAGGAGAGACGCGATTAATCGCCTCTGTACAGGAGTGGGGAGTTAGGAGAGACGCGATTAATTGCGTCTGTACAGGAGTGGGGAGTTAGGAGAGACGCGATTAATCGCGTCTGTACAGGAGTGGGGAGTTAGAATTCTTCCCCTGCTTCCCCTGCTTCCCCTGCTTCCTCATCCCCCCTACTCCCTACTCCCTACTCCCTCCTGCTTACTCCGGTACTATTACGGAGCTTCGTTCTTCAATCACACGGTCAATTAAACCGTATTGTTTTGCTTCTTCGGCAGACATGAAAAAGTCGCGATCCATATCTTTTTCAATCTTTTCTATGGTCTGACCAGTTTTCTCAGCATAAATCCCATTGAGTTGATGACGAATCCGCAGAATCTCTCTAGCTTCAATTTCGATATCGCTTGCTTGTCCACGGGTGCCACCTGAAGGCTGGTGAATCATAATCCGTGAGTGAGGCAATGCTAGCCGTTTGCCTTTGGTGCCAGCTGCCAGCAGGAAAGACCCCATTGAAGCTGCTAAACCGACGCAAATAGTCACTACATCTGATTTGATATGTTGCATGGTATCAAAAATAGCCATGCCAGATGTAACCATCCCACCAGGGGAATTGATGTATATGTAAATATCTTTACCTGGATCATCTGAGTCCAGATACAGCATTACAGCGATAATTTGATTGGCAATTTCATCATCAATATCTCGCCCTAAGAAAATAATCCGTTCCCGGTAAAGGCGATCGTAGATGCTAATCCAATCTGTATATTGTCCACCGGGCATCCGGTAAGGAACTTTAGGAACGCCTATAGGCATTTTCGTTACTCCGTTTTTAATAATTTGGGGGCGGTGGGAGAGTTAGGAGTGAGCAGTTGAAAGTTAGAAGTTAAAAGTGAGGAGTGAGGAGTTTTCAATAACTCATAACTCATAACTCATAACTCATAACTCATAACTCCTAACTAAATTAAAGGACACTGGCAGGGAGCGGAGGATTTGCGAGTTCTTCTTTCTCAAAAACTCGGTCAATCAGCCCGTATTCCTTCGCTTCGTAGGGTGTCAGATATAACAGCCGATCCATATCTTTAGTAATTTTTTCTGGGGGCTGTCCAGTGGTGCGATGCAAAATATCAACTAACGCCCCTTTATTTACCAAAACTTCCCTGGCGCGAATTTGAATATCCGTTGCTTGACCTTGGGCGTAGCTCTTGGGCTGATGCAGGATAATCGAGGAGTGAGGCAAACTAGCGCGGCAACCTTTTGTACCAGCACTGAGAAGCATCGCTGCCATACCCATTGCGGAACCGACGCAGATGGTGTGGATAGGAGGTTTGATATATTTCATGGTGTCAAAGATGGCGAAGGCTTCGGTTTCAAAGCCAATGGGTTCGCCACTGTAACCGGAAGTACCGGTGGAGTTGATATAGATTTTAATCGGCTTTTCGGGGTCGTCGGACTGCAAAAACAACAACTCGGCCACGATTAATTCGGTGACAGCAGGCACCAGTGGCATCCCAATATAGACAATTCGCTCCTTCAACAAGAGGGAAGGTAAATCTGGCGGCGGTGTCCGGTAGAAGTTATCGCCGTAATATGGGGCTTGAACAGCCTTGATTGGGGAAGTGTCCATAACAACTGATCGCCTGAAACTATGCCGTTAACTGTAATACATCCTAGCGCGATGCCAGCCTTCCTTAAGGTGCGGATTTCTCCCTAATACTAAAGGCGGCTTCGCATCTGCCAATGCTTGGCTTCTAAGATATTCTGATTATATTAGTGTATTTGTGTTGGATAGGTTTTCCGTAGAGTTAAAGTGTTGCTTTGAAGTTATTTTTTTATATGTATATCCTGAATAGGGACTTTGAGTTATGAAGGTTAATTTGCAGCCTGCCTTGAATGATGGTAATTTGGACGCAAATCAACTGAACAGTCAACGTCAGTTGGGAATTTCGATTTCAGCGATCGCCGAAAATCAAGATCGCCATGTGCCCCTGAATTTATGCTTAATTCTCGATCATAGTGGTTCCATGAACGGGCGATCGCTAGAAACGGTGAAAAAAGCAGCGAATCGTCTGGTAGATAGACTCAAGAGTGGCGATCGCCTCAGTGTTGTAGTTTTTGATCACCGTGCCAAAGTCTTAGTACCCAGTCAAAGTATCGAAGATCCAGAGAAAATCAAACAGCAAATTAACCGCCTAACTGCCGATGGTGGGACTGCGATTGATGAAGGACTGCGCTTGGGGATTGAAGAGTTGGCAAAGGGCAAAAAAGATACTGTTTCCCAAGCCTTTTTATTAACCGATGGGGAAAATGAACACGGTGATAACAATCGCTGTTTGAAATTCGCCCAATTGGCGGCTAGCTATAATTTGACTTTGAATACTTTGGGATTTGGTGACAATTGGAACCAAGATGTTTTAGAAAAAATTGCTGATGCTGGTTTAGGTACTTTATCTTACATTCAAAAACCGGAAGATGCAGTGGATGAGTTTAATCGCCTCTTCAGCCGCATTCAAACGGTGGGATTGACTAATGCTTATCTGTTATTCTCCCTGATGCCCCATGTGCGGCTAGCGGAACTCAAACCCATTGCCCAAGTTTCCCCAGACACTATTGAGTTACCACTGCAACAAGAAGCTGATGGACGTTTCGCTGTGCGGTTGGGAGATTTAATGAAAGATGCAGAACGGGTGATTTTAGCTAATATTTATTTGGGACAATTGCCAGCAGGTGAACAAGCGATCGCTAATGTACAAGTCCGTTACGATGACCCAGCCGCCAACCAGGTAGGTTTATTTACACCAAATATCCCAGTTTATGCCCATGTAGTCAAAAATTATCAAGCAGACCCGAATCCACAGGTGCAACACTCTATTTTAGCATTAGCTAAGTATCGCCAAACCCAGTTAGCCGAGACGAAATTACAACAGGGCGATCGCAGTGGTGCAGCGACGATGTTACAAACGGCTGCTAAAACTGCCCTACAAATGGGAGATAAAAGTGCGGCGACGGTGTTGCAAACTTCTGCCACCCAGCTACAATCTGGACAAGATTTATCCGAAAGCGATCGCAAGAAAACCAGGATGGTTTCCAAAACAGTTTTGCAAGATACCCCTCCGACATGAAAGTTAAATTGCTATCGGCGTTAAATGACAATAATGTTGATCTGGCTCAAACAAGTAGCCAACGTCAACTAGCAATGACGATTTTTGCAATCGCTGGTGAGTTTGACCAAAATCTGCCCCTTAATCTCTGCTTGATTTTGGATAGAAGCGGTTCCATGCATGGACAACCAATTAAAACGGTGATCCAGGCAGTGGAAGGATTAATCGATCGGTTGAAAGTGGGCGATCGCATCTCAGTTGTGGCTTTTTCCGGGTCTGCGTCAGTCATTATCCCCAACCAAGCGATTCAAGACCCCGAAAGCATCAAATCTCAAATTAAAAGCAAACTCAGCGCTAGCGGCGGTACTATAATCGCTGAGGGTTTGGAATTGGGAATTACAGAACTGATGAAGGGGACAAGAGGCGCTGTTTCTCAGGCGTTTCTGCTTACAGATGGGCATGGTGATAGCGGTTTGCGAATTTGGAAGTGGGATATTGGGCGAGATGACAACAAGCGCTGTCTTCAATTGGCGCAAAAGGCTGCAAAGCTGAACCTAACTATCAACACTTTCGGGTTTGGCAATAGCTGGAATCAGGATTTGCTAGAAAAAATCGCTGATGTCGGTGGTGGGACTTTAGCCCATATTGAACGTCCTGAACAAGCTGTGGATCAATTTAGCCGACTGTTTGGGCGGATTCAGTCGATTGGGCTAACTAATGCCTACTTGCTGTTATCTCTAATGCCTAATGTCCGATTAGCAGAACTTAAACCCATTGCCCAAGTTGCCCCAGACACAATCGAGTTACCAGTGGAACCCGAAGCTGATGGTAGCTTTGCTGTACGTTTGGGAGATTTGATGCAGGATGTAGAACGGATAGTTTTGGCGAATATTTATTTAGGACAATTGCCAGAAGGAAAACAAGCGATCGCGCATCTGCAAATCCGTTATGATGACCCATTGGTTAATGAACAAGGTTTACTTTCGCCCCTCATGCCAGTGTATGCAGATGTAGTTCGGGCGTATCAACCGACATCTAATCCCCAGGTACAACAATCTATTTTAGCATTAGCGAAGTATCGCCAAACCCAGTTAGCCGAGGCGAAATTGCAACAAGGCGATCGCACTGGTGCCGCCACGATGCTACAAACAGCAGCTAAAACCGCTTTACAAATCGGAGATAAAGGTGCCGCGACAGTCTTGCAAACTTCCGCCACTCGCTTGCAAGCTGGTGAAGAACTTTCCGAAGCAGACCTTAAGAAAACTAGGATTGTATCAAAGACCGTTTTACAGGAATAGTAAAAATTGATTTTGTTTGGAGGTGTAGAATGTCAACAATAAACTCTGTTATTGATAAGATTGCAATCCTTGCAGAACAGAGTGGTTATATAGGCTGTCTTGAATATTGGAGTGTTTGCGGCGGTTATAATCCAGATTATCCTCCAAGATTAAGTGTTGAGCAGATCCAGGAACTTACTCAAAATTATCCGTTTCATTTACCATTAGAACTTTGCGAATTATACCAAAGGGGTAATAGTTGTTTGCCTATTGGTGTAAACCCCAACAAAAATTGGGATTCCTTCGACAGTTATTTTCCATTTGAATTTCCATTGGAAGATGACGAAGTTTTTTTTTCGTTAGGAGAAGCAATTAATATATATCGCTCTATAGCCTCTTGGTTAAAGAAGGACGAACACAAATTACAGTTATCAATAAACACAAATAATAGCCAGCAAAAAATTCTAGCTTCTCTTCTGAATAGCAATAATTTTTCTTCACGCTTGTTTCCCATTTCTAGCACGGAGAATGGCTTATACGTTGTAGTCGGTAATGAAAAACAACAGGAAACATCACCAATACTCTTTTTATGGGAAGATTTAGTAATTTCTATGGAATGCCCAAGCCTTACTTGCATGATGCTAGGAATGGCAGAAGTCATGGAAAGAAAGATGCAGTCACCAAAGCCTAATGGGTATGAAATCGAAGCTATTTGGCATAAGTATGCCGTCGCAAAAAGTAGTAATCCCTGATAAAGCAACAGTTTTATAGCGGTTAGATAGTTGGATAATGCGTTGGCTTTGCCCGCCGCAGGCATCGCTCAAGTAGGACGATGCAAAAATTAAGGCTTGCTGAATATCTTCATCTGGAGTCCCTATGAAAGCAATTAAAGTTATGGCAACCATTGATGAGCATGGGCAACTTACTTTAGATCATCCCTTAATGACTGATAAGAACAGTCGTGTTGAAGTAATTGTCCTGATCGCAGAAGCAGCAGAAATTGATGAAAATGAGCCATCTAAAAAAGTGATTGTAGAAGATTTTCGTCAAGCTTGGCATGAAGCTATGACCGGACAAACGATTCCCGTGGCTCAACTTTGGGAAGGACTTGAAGATGTCTGAGCAATCGTTTATTCAAGTTGAAACCGCGCCAACGTTCAACCGAAATATACGCACCCTCGCCAAGAAATATCGGAGTATTCGTAATGATATACAACCCGTAATTGAACAACTTCAACGGGGAGAGTTACCTGGAGATCAAATATCTAAGATTGGTTATGCAGTTTTTAAGCTGCGAGTCCGAAATAGCGATGTTCAAAAAGGTAAAAGTGGTGGCTACCGTCTGATTTATTACATTAAAACAGCAATGGGGATTATTCTGCTCACTATTTATACTAAATCCGAACAAGCTGATATGGCAGCAGATGACATTAGGAGCATTATTACTGAGTATGAACAAAGCGCAGTTGAAGACCAATAAAATTTATAGAACAATACCTCATAGAATATAGGCGGATACCATCGGCTAACTTAGTTTAGCTTTTATAAATTCCAAATCTTTGTCGATTACTGGTAATCCCTGATTAAACAACAGTTTCATAGCGGTTAGGTAGTTCAATGATCCGTTGGCTTTGCCCGCCGCAGGCATCGCTCAAGTAGGACGATGCAAAAATTAAAGCTTGCTGAATATCTTCATCTTCTAATTCGGGAAACTCCTGGCGCAGTTCTTCTCGATTAGGATAGGTAGCTAATAACTCAATCACTCGACGAACGGTAAGGCGAAGATTACGAATAGAGGGCTGTCCATTCATGCGATTAGGATTGCTGATGATGCGATCTAATTTCATGGAAGTAACCCTAGCTCCTTACGAAAATTATGGTCGTATATAACTTCATGGTATTGCTTATTTTTAGCTTCTTATTTCCGCCCAATTTTATAAGCAAATTACTGATTAATATCATTTAGGCATTATAGCGGTTCCCGCATGGGTAAGGTACAAAAAGAAATAATTAACTACAAATAAACGTTACACCAAAATTAATGCGTGAATTAGTTAAATAAACTAGCAAACAAGCGAGTTTAGTAATTCAAATGCCATTTGGCTTGCGGAAAACACCGAAATGAGAAAGCAATAAGGCATTTTGAGTAAGCAATATGCCATTTGGCTTGCGGAAAATACCAAAATGAGAAAGCAATAAGGCATTTTGAGTAAGCAATATGCCATTTGGCTTGCGGAAAATACCAAAATGAGAAAGCAATAAGGCATTTTGAGAAAGCAATCAAGCATTTTGAGTAAGCAATATGCCTTTTTGCTTATTGAATATGAAGTTTTGAGAAAGCAATATGCCTTTTTGCTGATTGAATATGAATTTAAGTTAAATATGTGATACCTGCGGCGGGCGTAGCGATCGCTATCATTTCTATCTGTCAGGCTACAACACAGGTGTTTGATGAACTCAGAGTAATAAAATCCTCAAACGCCTTATTCACATTATCTGTAATTTGTCAAGGTTAATTTTAGTTTAAAGGTGAACGAAGCTAGGCAAACTTCCGCCACAATGTACTAGTAAAGTTTTGGTAAAAGTGGTAGAGGTAAATGATTGCTAGCTTGAGAAGTACACATGAAAACCACTGGTATTCATCATGTAGCTATTATTTGCTCTGACTATGATCGCTCCAAAGCATTTTATGTAGAAACTTTAGGATTTTCGATTATTCAAGAGACTTTTCGCGCCCAGAGAAATTCTTATAAATTAGATTTACGAGTTGGAGAAAATGCTCAAATAGAGTTATTCTCATTCCCGAATCCTCCAGAACGGGCTAGTAAACCAGAGGCTTGTGGTTTAAGGCATATTGCTTTTCAAGTTGATGATGTAGAGCAAACTGTTTTTTATTTAAAATCAAAAGGGTTAGAAGTAGAGAATATCAGAGTTGATGAAATTACAGGTAAAAAATTTACTTTCTTTAAAGACCCTGATAATTTGCCGTTAGAGATTTATGAAAATTAGGCATTGATATGATCATCAGGAAATATAATTTTCAAGCTAACAATCCATAAAATAAAGTAGCAGTATCCAAGCGATCGCCTGATTTTTCGCAACCAGCAAGATCACCCCAAACTACTGGTAAAATCAATTTTTTAAAGCATTACCAAACTAGCTTGCGCTTCTTCCTCTAGTTCATAACCATTAGCCAATTTTTCAATTGCTTGGTCAATCATTGCCAAACCTTGATCTACCTTTTCAACTAAACTTAGCTGTCCTCGGAGTTCGGCAGCACCAACGAAACCTTTAGCATACCAAGTCATGTGCTTACGGGCTTGACGCACACCGCGATCGCCTTTATATTCCCATAAGGCTTGTAAATGATCTCTTGCACATTCCAAGCGCTGAATCGGGGTTGGTGACGGTAACATCTCCCCAGTTTTCAGGAAGTGATCAATTTCTCCCACCAAAAATGGATAACCCAAAGTCCCACGCGAACACATTACACCATCAGCGCCAGTTTGCTCTAAACATTTCACCGCCGCTTCAACGGAAAAAATATCTCCATTCCCAATCACTGGGATAGAAAGCACTTCTTTCACACGGGCAATCCATTCCCAACGGGCGTTGCCATTGTATCCTTGGGCACGGGTGCGTCCATGTACTGTGATCATTTTTGCTCCTGCATCTTCCATCCGCTTGGCAAAGTCGAGAATAGTAATTTCGTTGTCATTCCAGCCAATACGGGTTTTTACTGTCACAGGGACATCAACAGCTTTTACCACTTCCCGCACAATTGCCTCTGCTACTTCTGGTTGTCGCAACAACGAAGAACCGCCACCATTTTTAGTGATTTTATTTACCGGACAACCCATATTAATATCAACAGTATCAGCACCTTCTGCAACTGCCTTTATTGCTGCTTCTGCCAGGAAATCGGGACGACAATCAAATAGTTGAACACTAATTGGGCGCTCATTTGGGTCTACCTCCATGATTTTGGGTAACTGCTTGACATAATGCAACCCTGTAGCATTCACCATTTCGGTATACATCATCGAATCTGGGGCATAGCGACGCACGAGACGGCGAAACACCAAATCTGTCACCCCAGATAGAGGCGACTGGAGAACCCGACTTTTTACCTCGAACGAGCCAATTTTTAAGGGTTGGGAAAGTCTAGCTTGGAGAATCGGAGAGAGCGAAATCATAGAAAAAATTAAAAATTGTGGGGATGGAAAATAGCAGGAATATTTAGGGGTATCTTTGATTAGTGCTAATTGTAGGTTACGTATCCTGACTTGGAGGCTGTTTTTGCATTTCTTGCTGAATCTCTTCTAGGCTCAAACCTAACTCTTTTGCTGTTTCTTCAAAACTCAATCCCAATCTCAACAACAAAGGTATCATTCTAAACTTTTGTTCACGCGCTCCTTCTTGCTTGCCTTTGATGTATTGCGGTGATTTAAACCGTTAGATTTTACCGTGAAATAGCTAAGGTTAAGTGTGATGACAGCTAACAGAATCCTCTGGCGAAACCTAGAAGTATTAATCATCATTTAAATATGCAATTAAAATGCGTAATAGCTTATTAAGCCAACTGCGAGAAGCAATTGGCTTAACAAATTTATAATAATTTAGTTGCAATTTAGCCGTGAGTTGCACCTTGAGGAGGACGCGAAACAACTTTTTTGGCTAAACCCAAAGTCTGCAAAACTAGAATGCTCCACCAAGTAACATCAATCTCCCACCAAGAAAACCCAGATTTTGCCATGTGGGGATAAGTATGATGGTTATTGTGCCATCCTTCTCCATAAGTTACGATGGATACCCACCAAAGATTACGAGCGCCATCATTGGCATCAAAGGTGCGATAGCCCCACAGGTGTGATGCTGAGTTGACAAACCAGGTTGAGTGCCAAAGCAAGACACATCTGAGAAACACTCCGTAGAATACGAAAGACCATCCTCCTAAGACATAAAGCAGCAGCCCGAAGGGTATTTGCAACAGCAAGAAGTAGCGATCCAGCCAGCAATAATAGGGTTGTCTTGCTAGGTCAGGGGCATATTTTATATAGGTGTCATAGTCAAAAAATTCTGGGCGCGGGTAGAAAATCCATAGTATATGGCTCCACCAAAAGCCTCTTTGGGCAGAGTAGGGGTCTAAATTGATATCTTCTGTGTGGGCGTGATGCTGGCGGTGTCCACCTACCCAAAAAATTGGCCCACCTTGCAAAGCCAACGCTCCAATGAGGGCGATCGCATACTCTAACCACTTAGGAACTTGGAAACTCCGATGGCTCAGTAGTCGGTGATATCCCAAACAAATACCAATGCTCCCAAATAACCAGTGCAGAAACACTAGCAAACCTAATGCTGACCAGGAGAAAAACCAAGGAGACAGAAGTGCTAAGGCATGGAATGTACCAAAAAATACTACATTCGTCCAACTGAGTTGAGGTGGCTTGCCTCTCTCAGGGGCGATCGCCCCAAAATTTGCGGTCATAAAAGTTCCTGTTGATGGATCATGAAGCGATTTGCTTTTTATTGGGCATAATCCCACAAGGGAGCTACCCACCCTGTACACCAGTTCGTTAGAGTAGAGGAAAGCAAGTATCACTTACATTTGTTATGCTAGCAGAACTCTGATATCCGTGCAAGTGCCACTTGCATTTTTCTATGTCATCTCAACTCGTTTCAACTCGTCAACGCCTGATTCAAGCTGCACTTGAGTTGTTTTCTGCTCACGGAGTCAGCGCTACCACAACCCGCCAAATTGCTGAAAAAGCCGAAGTCAACGAAGTGACTCTATTTCGGAATTTTGGCAATAAGCATGGACTGCTTTTGGCTGTGCTGGAAGAGTCCGCAGCCTTCAAGGATTTAGGTGAGTCGCTGGTGAGGCGGGCAACGCCTCCCGGCAATGTCTACCAAGCTCTTAAAGATTATGCAAGTGACAGCTTACATGCATTAGAACGAGTGCCAGAGTTTGTCCGGTCTGTGGTAGGTGAAGCCGACCAATTCCCGGCAGAAAATCGCCGCGCACTAGGCAGGGGAGTCACAGAGGCAAACCGTTATGTAGCTCAGTATTTAGCTACTGTAATCCAGCAAGGACATTTAAATACCTACTTACCGGCAGAAAAATTAGCCAGTTTGCTAAATGGGATGATCTTGGGATATGCCGTAATTGAGTTCACCAGCGAATTTCA
Organism: Nostoc sp. JL33; assembly: GCF_017114985.1. Lineage (GTDB taxonomy): Bacteria > Cyanobacteriota > Cyanobacteriia > Cyanobacteriales > Nostocaceae > Nostoc. The sequence continues at coordinate 101,650 of NZ_JABXKP010000009.1, forward strand.
CGAACTTTGGGAGGATCGGGATGATTTTCTGGAAAATTTGGTGGAGTTGTTTTTACATGGAGCGATGTCATCTTCAGCAGAATCAGCAATAAACTCTTTACAAAGAGGGTTCATTACCACAGAAGTAGCTGATTTGCCTGCTGGTTTAGTTCACGAAATTCTGCAACAAGCCAGGAAATTGGGAATACGAGATTATGCCTTAGCTTATGTGTTATTTGGGGCTGGATTATCCGCCACAGAAATAATTAGCTTAGAGCGATTGCACCAAATCTACGATACTCAAGGGCACTTGCTGCAAATCACAATTCCAGGATTTGTGCGTCAAGTACCTGTGAATCAGTGGATTTTGGGCAAACGCTACGGTTCTTTCACCAATAATCCTTTAATCAAATGGCTCAAAAGCCGTAAAGATGCTCAAACAGCCATGTTTTTGAATGAAACAGGCAAACCGCTCTCAGAATCAGAGCTTCAGACACGTTGGCAAGCATGGAGTGAGGGACTATTAACTCCCCAAGGACAAAGGCCATCTGTAGCCCAAGCACAACAAACCTGGCGCGTAGAAATGTTAATGCGGGGGATTAGCTTGGAAAACCTGAGTATTTTAACAGGTTGCGATCGCACCCAATTACAACCCTATGCCCGCCGAGCCAGAGAAAAAGCCGCCCTAGAACAAGCCACCCGTTTGGATCATAAGCCGGGATAGGATTCAATACTGCTCGGTTAAGAGGAAATAGGGGGAAAATAATCGCACGATGACCTCTAGTTTAACTCAATGCCTTAAGGTTGTTGAATTCGTTCCTCTCGACTGCTTAGACAAGAATTTCCGTGGTTAAAAAGTCGTCTTCCTACTATGCGACTAACTCATATTTTCTCCCTACGGTAGGTGGCGCTCCTTTATCCGCTATTAAGCAATATATTGAGAATCAAAAAAATGACTCTTCAAGAATCCCCGTCCCTTTAGGGCTGGGGAGTATCAATCCCTTATAACTTTGACAAAATCTCTGGCAACAACTGACTAGGAACTTTAGATAAAGCCAGATTTTGTCCTTGTATCCCTAATTCATTATGAAAAGCACGAATAGTTTTCACCACATAAGTGAAGGTTGTTTGATAAGCCTCTGGTTGTTTACTTAATCCGTTTAAGGCTTGCAAATGGTTATCTAATGCTACTTCTAAGTGTTGAGAACGTGTTGTATCACCATTAAAAGACTTATCTATTACTAGCTGATAATGGGCTAGTCCCAGATTATTATAAGAAGCAAGCAGATCAAAACTTAAAGAAGTACTGCTAAGTGAGTGAGCCAAGGCTATAGCTTCTTCGTAAGCGCTGATGCATAGTTGCAGATACTTTTGCCGTGCTTGTTTAGTTGTCTGAGATAGGTTTGCTAGATGCCAATAAGCAGTACCCAGATTATTTTGTGTAGCGGCGCAGGCGCTGGGAACATTAGCTGGAGTGCGATACTTAAGAGCTTCGCTGTAGACATCTATAGCTAGCTGGAGATTTTGGGCAGGTTGTTCGTATTGTGCCAGATTCCAGCAGGCAGTGCCGATGTTGTTTTGAATCATGCCATACTTGAGCGGTTCCTCTTCGGGGTTGTAGTGTACAAGTGCTTCGTTGTAAGCTGCGATCGCTTTCTTTAAATGCACAATCGGTTGATTGTATTGCCCTAGATGCCAGTAAGCAGTACCCAAATTGTTTTGGCAAGCTGCATACTTTAATGAGTCCATATCGGCTGTACGGTAGCTAAGTGCTTCACTGTAAGCTAAAATTGCTTGCTCCCAATTTTCAGATGGGTGAGAAAAACGAGCTAAATCACCATAAGCCGTCCCCAAATTATTTTGCACACGAGCGTAAGTTTCTGAATGTGTCTGGGGCAAAATCATCTTTAACGCCAACTGATAAAATTCTATTGCCTGCTCTATATAAGTTTGTCCCTCCTCAGAATTGGGTGGTGTACGGTATAGCATCCAGTAGAGTGTACCCAAGTCATTCAAGATATCTGGTAGTTGCGGTGAGGTTTCGTCATAGCTAATTGCCTCCTGATAGGCAATAATTGCCACCATCAGGTTTTCTAGGGTTGACTCTCCTTGCTCAATGCGAAAGCGGTATAATGTGCCCAAGCGATGATATGCTTCTGCCAGTACCTCCCCTATAATTTGCTTTTCGTGTAATTCTTCAATCTCCAACAAAATCTGCTGTAGTTGTAAGTAATCTTCTCTATCTTGAGCAATATTTGTGTTGATTGTTGCTATTACTAGCTCCGTTAACTCGCTACTAATATGAGATAAAGACGACAGCGATTGATTATTACTCCCACTACCAGACCTTAAGTTAGATTCCTGCTGTTGTGGCGCACTCTTCAATAAATCCGCTATTGACGGCGAAGCTTCCTGGATTTTGTGTACGCCATTACCTTGTGTTTCTGCCGTAAAATCGGAATTATTCTTAAACTTTAACTCGCTGGCTGCGGTTCTGAGTTCTGCTTGGGTAACTGATTCATCTAGAATCGACTGCTCAACATTCCCTAAATCCAAGCTTCCAGAACGTGAAAAACGTTCTGGATAGCCCGAATTCTGAGTCGCTGGTGTGGGTTCTCCAGCAAACACAAATAGGCCAGTACGACAACGCCAAAACTGTGGCGCTGATTGCTTGATAGCAGATAACCAAGGACGCGGTATCCACAACAGCAAGTTAGATTCTAGAAATTGGCTCGATTCTTGTGTAGAGAAATATTGTTCGCTTAAGCGGAGATAGTGCAAAAATAACCGTTGTGTTGCTACTGGTTGCTTGGTTAGCTGCTCCACGCCGACAATCTGAAATGCTGGTATTGGAAAAGGTCTTCCTGGGGTATCTTTTGATGCCCCAACAATTGGCGGTGGATAATTAGCCAACCATTGATTTATCTGAACGATGGGATTGGGATCGTTTAAATTCAAACGCAACGTCACTAATCGCGGATAAGCTGGAGTGCTATTTTCCTGAGCATTTGATGACTGATATAGCACCTGTCCAACAGGATAAGCCAATGTAGAATGCAAACGGGCCGCTACTTGGTTTTTCAAGTGTAAATCATCACATACCGCTAAAAAAAGTTGTCGTCGTAAGCCAAGACTTAGGGCAAGTTTCAGGCGGTGGTATACTTGCCGATTCCAAGCAAAATTGTCGTTGTGTGCAGTATCATTCACGCTCATGGCGGCTCAAGAGCCAAAACACAGTATATATCACCGAATTTTAGATTTTAAATTTTGGAAAATGGAATTGTTGGGCGTTGCCTAAGAAGAGAAGATTCTTGCGTTCCATTATTTAAAAAGGTCTCTTCGCGAGAGCGTCTGGTAGAGTTGCCCCGGAATTTAAACGCGAGAATAATTCTTTAATCCGTCTTGGAAAGTTTGCTCAAGTCAAGC
>NZ_JABXKP010000006.1 GCF_017114985.1 Nostoc sp. JL33
ATGCCGACGATGCCGACGATGATGAGACTGGTGCAGTAATCGAGTCGGTTAAAGCGGCAAGTCAGGAATTGTATACTGCTGAATGTCAGGCGATCGCTAATTCTGATGAACTCTCTGGGGCTGAACTCAAGAAGCTGCAAGACAAAAGAGCGAAAACGAAAACCGAACGACATCAGCAGCGCAAGGCGGAATTGTCCCGTCGCTACGAAATTGACGTAACCCCTGATTTGGTTGAGAAGGATGACGATGGGTGGTATCCTCAACTGCGGATGCACTATTATTTGACGCTGGGGCGAGAGTTTCTGACAACTCGTGATGCCAAAAGAGCTGCATCGCAGTTGGAAGCAGGGGAGAATTCTATTTGGAAACCTGACTTTAACAAGGGGCAGCTATTGCCTGCTGTGCTGTTATTGGCAAAACTCAATCTCTTGCAACTGCTAAAGCCTGGGGTGAAGTGGCGTTCAACTGATGCAAAAATGCAGGAATTGAAACGGGCTGCTGTAGAAAATCGCTATTTCATCAAGACTTGTTTGAATGTGACTGTTAGCGAGAAGTTAACGCCCCTTGCGATCGCACAGAAACTACTTGCGAAGATTGATTTGAAGTTGGATTATGTCGGTCGGTTGGGTAAGCGTGAAAATCGGGAGTGCGTTTACCAGTTTGTTGCCCCTAACGATCAGCGTGATTCGATTTTCGGGCAGTGGTTAAATCGAGATGAATTATTTCAAAATGAGTTGGTGTCAGTCAGTAATAATAGAAGTACAACTACACCAGTCATTGACACCCAATCCCAGGATATTCCTCAAACACTCACGCCAGTGGAAAGTCCTGTTACCCAAAGATGGAAGGGGCTGAAGCTGAAAATACGCCTTGGACTCGACAGCGCTGGCTCTTTCTACCAAGAGCTTGTCTCTAGAGTTGGCGAGGCTGTTGGTGTTGCTGATGGTAAGCCTTACTGGAATGGGTATCTTGGGCAGTGGCAGGTGTGGGTTAATTTTGCTGACGGGTGTAGGTCTGTGGTGTGCGATTGGCTGGTGGCGGTGGTTAACTGAAGTCACACTTTCGACCAAGTTAATTTTGAGTCTAAACCAGAATCGGTAAGGTAATCACAAATTCTGTTCCAACGCTTGGGGTAGAATTCACATCCAAAGTTCCACCATGTTTTTCTACAACAATAGATTGAGCGATCGCTAATCCTAATCCTGTTCCTTTACCAACACCTTTGGTAGTAAACAAGTCATCAAATACTTTTCGTTTAATTGATTCACTCATCCCTTGACCATTATCAGCAATCTTCACCTCAACCTGTTTGTTTTTCAATGAGGTGGTAATCATAATCTGATTAGGATTGGCTTTAATCTCCCTAAAAGTCCGGTCTGTATTTGATTCATCCAAGGCATCAATAGCATTCGCTAGTATATTCATAAATACCTGATTTAATTGACCTGGAAAACATTCTACTTCAGGTAATTTACCGTAGTTTGTGATAACTTCAATCTTCGGACGTTGCTCATTTGCTTTCAGACGATGTTTGAGAATCAGAATGGTACTATCAATGCCTTGGTGGATATTGAAAGGTATTTTGTATTCTCGATCGGCACGAGTGAAGGTGCGGAGACTGGTACTAATATCTTTCAGTCTGTCACAGGCTATCGTCATCGAATCAATCATTTCTGGTAAATCTGATAAGCTATATTCCAAGTCAATTTCTTCGGCATGAATAAGAATTTCATCTCCCGGAGCGGGAAACTTTTTCTGATAAAGCTTTAAGTGGTCAACAATATCAGCAAAGGTAGGTTTAGCTTGTTTTACACTGGCAGCAATAAAGCCCAAAGGATTATTCATTTCGTGAGCTACTCCAGCAACCAATTGACCAATAGAGGACATTTTTTCGCTTTGGAGCAAATGAACTTGGGTGCTTTGAAGTTCTTTAAGAGTGCGCTCTAAATCTTCCGCTTTTTGCACCAAAGTTTCTTCCGCAGCTTTGAGTTCGCTGATATCCCTTGCGATCGTCGAGAAATATTCAACTTCCCCCTCAGGTGATTTGTGAGCAATAATCAGTTGGGATATGGGAATTTCTCGTCCATCAGCTTTTAAAACAGCCGTTTCCCCAACCCAATCACCGACTCTAACGGATTCTGGTAATCCTTGATTCTGGATAATCTCATTTGCCCATTTCGGATGATTTTGGGACAAATTTCTCTTATGAAGCGATTCTTCTTCCCCTAGCTCCAACATTCTACGAGCTGCTTTGTTAAAGTAAAGAACCTGCCCAGTTAAGTCAGCAGTACTGATAAAGTCTGGTGCTGCTTCTAGAATTGCTAATAACTTCGCCTGTTCTTTCTGGGCTTGTTTATGCTCACTAATATCACGAGCTACACCAACAGTCATTATCACTTGACCTAGTTCGTTGCGGATCGCAGATTTGATTGTATGGAATAGGCGTACCTCGCCATTGTACCGAGTTACTGGCTCTTGGGGAATTTCTAGGGTCTGTCCACTTTCAAATACGTAAGTATCATCTTTGATATATTGCAGAGTATGATCTGCTTCGCTGAAGGGTGCATCAATCATATTTTGAAGCTGTGACTCACTCATCCCGTAATAATCACGAAATGCCTTATTTGCCCAAATTATTCGAGATTTAGGACCTTTAACCAGTACCATATCTGTAATTGCATCAAGAATTTGCTGATAGGTCTTTTCGTTTTCGCGCAGAGCGTTTTCAAAAGACTTTACTTTTGTAATATCCTGCACTGTTGAGACAATACTAATTACCTTGCCATCCACGTTAGTTATTGGAGTGTGACACCAATCACAAATAATCACTATTCCATGTTTTGTCAGGTTCTTACTGAGATTATTACCTCCCACTTTCTCTTCAATTAATAACTCCATTATTTTTATGGCTTGTACTCTCTCAATTTCTGGCACAATTATTTCTGATACCTGACAACCAAGTACTTCGCTTTTGCTGTATCCAAATAGTTGTTCAGCAGCCTGATTCCATTCTATTACTTAAAACGCTGTATTCCACTCAATTAAAGGCAAAGGATTTCGTTCTATAAGTAATAAAAGTTTATCTTGCAACTGTTTCAAATCTGGCTCTGCTAATTGATTTTCAATCTCCTGACCATTTCTACTGACTTCATCAACTTTTAGCACTTGGTTGACAGAAAAATTGTTACCGGATTGAATGCCCTGCTGTTGAAAGTTCATCCTATCTAACTGACTAATAGATTTGCTTGCTACTTAAATCTAGGATTCCCTATTCTTTAGAGAATGTAACATTCCTGCTTCTAATAATATTCATCTGTTGGAACTGGAGTTTAGACTAAAAGTGATATGAGAGAACGCAAACTAAATGGAATTAGAGGTTAAAAATATTATCTTGTCAGCCTCAAAACATCCGCTACCTTGAACAATTATTGTGTAGTATCCTTGCCGAGAATATAATACAATAATGATAATCATGAAAATGGATGGAGAGACAGTAACGAGGGTTTTTTCTCTCCATCCATTTTATTCGATTATCATTATCAGATAATCAGCAAGAAAAAAGGGGTGTCTGATTGAATACAGTCCCCCTTTTGGTAGAAGGTGAGAAAAGAACTACCATTACTCACCTAAGCTGTTACGCAGCTTGATTGTATAATAAAGCTAAGTAATTAACCTAGCATCAGCCACCTATGCCAGCAAAGAACCATCTTTCTAAAGAGCAGAAGGAACGGTTACTAAAAACGCTAAAAGAGCATGAAAATCCATACGTAAGAGAAAAACTATTGATTTTATTATTAATAAATGATGGAAAAACTTATCAGGGAATTAGTAACTTTTTAAACATTGCATCTCCAACGGTAGCATATTGGGCAGTTCACGGCGATCCAGATAACCTAGGAAGTGTTTTAGATGGAAGAAGAGAAGGGAACTTTCGCAAAGTTACCAAAGAATATGAAGATTTATTATTAGAAGTAATTGAAAAAGAACCATTAGAGTATGGGTATGAATTTGGTCGTTGGACAGCAGCGAGACTAGCCACATACCTCGAAAAGATAACAGGAATTAAATTAAGTGGTTCGCAAGTTGGGAGAATATTAGAGCGAAAAAAGTACGTTTACCTTTGGGCAAAATACAGCCTAGAGGACAAACAGAATCCTGAAACACGTAAGGCATTTAAAGAAAAATTGTCAGAATACTTAAGAATAACAAATGTTGCCCCAGAGCGTTTACAGGTATGGTTCTGGGATGAGAGTGGATTTAGTTTAAGAGTGATAAGAAGAAAAAATTGGGGTAAGAAAGGTACAAGAAAACAAATCACTGGTCAAAGAAGAAGAGGAAGAGTCAATATTATGGGAGGGTTAGTTATCACGATAAGAAGAGAATGAATTTTGTGATTCAAAAAGGAAATGCAGATGTATTTTATGAGCAGCTTAAATCTTTGAATAATTTTCTCTTGCAAGAATGGATAGAGCAAGGAAATCCAAGTGAGACTTTCAATAAATGTTCGGCGAAAATAGTGATTATCTTAGATAATGCCAGCTTCCATAAAAGAAAAGATATTTTAGCTAATATCAAGGCAGAAATGCCAAATATTACCTTGGAATTTCTACCACCTTATAGTCCAGATTATAATTTAATTGAATTGGTTTGGCATTCAGCAAAAGAATATATAGCTCATAGATTGTTCGAGTCAGTATCACAGCTAGAAGATTTGTTAAATAAATTATTAAATGAAGGAGGTCTTATTATTAAATGGGAGCGCAAGATTAAAAATAAAGGTAATGCTGTTTATTAAATTTAGCTGCTACGCAGCTTAACCAATGCAATAGCGATCGCAATTGGCTTAACGTGGTTCAGTTAAGAAAGTTTTTCTGAGAAGGCAAGGGAACAGTTACGAAAAAATAGGCTGATTTAAACTGTATTAGTTTATCGCCTAGAGGCACAGGAAATTAGTACAATTTTTGGATCCTCACGTTTTCAGCAGGAAAAAGCATTTGAGCCAAAGTCTACCTATAGCACCAAGTCGGAAACTGAAGATTACGATCCTAACAGTAGGTTCAAGGGGAGACTTGCAACCATACTGCGCTTTGGCTATTGGTTTAAGACGTGCAGGGCATCAGGTAACAGTTGCAACACACGAAAACTTTGCATCTTTTGTGAGGCAGTTTGATTTAGAGTTTGCACCAATCGCTGGCAATATGCAAGAGTTTTTGCAATCCAAACTCCAGCAGCGATTGATTGCGGGAGAAAAGTTGAATCCTTATGAGGGAGATAAGCTTTTGCTTCAACAGTTGGAATCAGCTTGGAGTGCGTGTGTTGGAAGTGAGGTGATTATCTACACGCCGCTAGCTACCTTTGGATATCACATTGCAGATAAATTAGGTGTACCCTGCTTTTTTGCATCAGTTCTGCCGTTGAGTCCTACAGGGATGTTTGGGTTTTTGAGATTTGCTCAAATAGCTAAAAACCCGTTAAAAAAAGCGATAAATTATGGCAGCTACTTACTAGTAGAGTTTTTGCACTGGCAAAGATATCGGAAGCTGCTCAATCACTTCAGAACAGAAACTTTGAAATTGCCGCCTCTACCATATTTCGGCAGACGCTTCAGACAGAAGACTCCGGCGAATGTATCACGAATCCCTGTATTGTATGGATTTAGTTCGCACGTCATCCCAAGACCCCGTGACTGGCCTGCATGGGCCTATGTGACTAGTTTTTGGTTTATTGAGCAAGCCTCCGAATACGAGCCACCTCTGGAACTAGAGGATTTTCTTGGACGAAAGCAATTACCTTTGTGTTTTGGATTTGGGAGCATGACAATGCCCAATCCAGAATATCTCACACACTACATCGTGGAAGCCTTAAAGAAAACACATCAGAGCAATTACCAATTCGCAATTCGCAATTCGCAGTTAATACCCCATGTCTTCAGGCAGGGGTTTGAAAATTTATGCTGTGCATTTCTTCATCTTCCATCAATGAATTAAAGGGGCTTGTATCCCAACGACTCAATTATCTAATTAGGGTTTGCTGAAAAAGTAGTAAAAAAGTAAGAGGAGGGTTGACTAGTAGTCT
>NZ_JABXKP010000005.1 GCF_017114985.1 Nostoc sp. JL33
GCCATCGTTTACCTCTAGTCTTGATTCTTTCCTGCTCTCTATTTTACGGTTCTATTGTCAAACCTACGGCTTGATTCAGTTAAGGAGTGTTTCGCTTTTAACCCTCGATTCATCTCACCGCCCTCACGAAGTGTAGCGAAGCTTCACCGTTCCGGTGTGGCGGGAGCATTCTCTCGGAATTTAGGTAACTTTGACTACTTTGATTATTTTCTCAATTGCTCTAAATAAACGGCAACCTGATCATAATCCTGTTAGATTTTTGTTAAGAATAGTTACAACTTCTTAACACAAGGGAATATTTTTTATGGTAGCTTCACTTCAGAATAATGCACCACATGAGGTTGTAATTATTGGTGGTGGCTTTGGTGGACTGTATACAGCAAAGACTCTTGCAAAAGCAAATGTAAATATTACTCTCATCGATAAACGTAACTTTCACCTATTTCAGCCACTTTTATATCAAGTTGCGACAGGTACGCTATCACCTGCTGATATATCCTCACCATTGCGATCTGTACTCAGGAAAAGCAAGAATACACAAGTGTTGTTGGGAGATGTAAATAATATTGATCCAAAAGCGCAACAAGTTATTTTGGATGATAAACTAGTACCTTATGATACATTAATTGTCGCCACAGGTGCTAACCATTCCTATTTTGGTAAGGATAACTGGGAAGAATTTGCTCCTGGCTTGAAAACTGTTGAAGATGCCATAGAAATACGTCGCCGGATATTTTCGGCATTTGAAGGAGCAGAAAAAGAAACTGATCCGGAAAAACGTCGTGCTTTGTTGACCTTTGTGCTTGTGGGGGCAGGCCCTACTGGTGTAGAATTAGCAGGTGCGATCGCAGAGTTGGCATACAAAACGCTCAAAGAAGATTTCCGCAATATCAAGACCTCAGAAGCGAGAATTTTACTATTGCAAGGGGGCGATCGCATCCTCCCATACATTGCGCCAGAGTTATCGGAAGTAGCAGCAGTATCTTTGCAAAAGTTGGGTGTGGTTATCCACACTAACACCAGAGTGATAAATATTGAAAATGACACCGTTACTTTCAAGCAAGGCAATGAAGTTAAAAAAATTCCCTCAAAAACTATATTGTGGGCAGCAGGTGTAAAAGCTTCCACAATGGGGAAAGTCCTCACAGAACGTACAGGTGTAGAGTGCGATCACGCCGGACGTGTGATTGTAGAACCGGACTTAACTATCAGGGGTTATAAAAACATTTTTGTAGTGGGAGATTTAGCCAACTTCTCCCATCAAAATGGTAAACCCTTACCTGGTGTGGCACCCGTAGCCACACAACAAGGGGAGTATGTAGCTAAACTCATTAAACGACGGCTTAAAGGTCATACTTTGCCACAATTTCATTACAACGACGTGGGTACTTTGGCGATGATTGGGCAAAATTTAGCTGTTGTAGATTTAGGCTTAATCAAACTCCAAGGTTTCGTTGCTTGGGTATTTTGGCTACTAATTCACATCTACTTCTTAATCGAGTTTGACACTAAATTGGTAGTAGTAATTCAGTGGGCGTGGAATTATATCACTCGTAATCGTCGCTCTAGATTGATTACAGGCCGAGAAGCTTTTGTAGAAGCAAAAACTGTTAACAATAGCGTGCAACAGCCTTCTGTGACACCACTGTAACTTCAGGTATCACAGCATTAACGATGGTACAAGGCGTTGATGATAAAACTCATGCTGTACACTCGACAAAATACTCAGCGCACGATGGACTGCTGAAGGCGATCGCGGCCCAGCTTATGCAATTTAAATGTGGAACAGCTTAGTCATAGTTGATGATCGGTTCCCACCTGTTTAACTTCGGTCGTACCTTTTGGTTCAGTTACCGGACGTTCGTTATTCCGTCGTGCGGCGCGAACGCTCAGATAAGTTAACCAAGAAGGCGACCAGGCTGAGTGACTGTCCTTGCCAAATGCCCGCTCTTTGCCAATTCCACCCGGTTCTGGTAAGAGGTGATTTACCAAACCGAATAGATTGGTACTTAGTAATTCATTGAATTGAAAACAACTCAAACACCAACAGTGAGGCGATCGCTAATTTCCATTTCCAGAACTTCTTCAATGTGTTGAATTGTTGCCCAAGACAGTTGCTTACCCGATGCACTAACGTTTTCTTGTACCTGTGCTGGTTTGCTTGCACCGATGATGACGCTACTAATTTCAGGATTGCGTAAGCACCAGGTAAGCGCCAATTGGCTCAGGCTCAAACCTTCTTGCTCGGCAATGGGCAACAGTCGCTGTACCTTGAGCAACTGTCGTTGATCTAGTTCCCCATTAGTTAAAAACATATTTTGTTTGGGGTCACTTGCCCGTGAACCTTCGGGTAAGGATTGACCGGGTTTGTATTTACCAGTCAGTAGTCCTTGCGCTAAGGGTGAGTAATTGATTATGCCAATCCCTTCTCGACGGCATAGGGGTAACACTTCTTTTTCGATTGTGCGATCGCACCTTGATTAATTCTTGAAATCTACTTTAGAAAACTTTGATGGCTAGGTTGTCTTTCATCAGGAAGAGAACCTAGCCATCAATAGGTGAACTTATAATAAAAACTCTTATAGCCAAAGCTCAATAAGAAGCTTTTTACTCCTTCGTTCAACCAAAAAATCAGGATTATAGCGTCGCTTCCGATTATCCAAAGTGTAAAAAATGCTCCGTGGCTGACTTTGGTATGAGAGGACATCTGGATCAGTTTCCAGCAGGTACATATAGCCCCTCTCAATTAGAGACTTATACCAAATCCCTGTCTGCATTTTGAAGCTGGAAAACAGACCGATATTTTTCTTGCTGTGCGAGTTAGTAATTTTTCTAACTGGCTTGGCCACCTTACACCTGTCCTTTTTTTCTCCAGCCTCAAGAGCTTATCATATCCCATTGAGGGCTAAGTGGGGTATAAAGTATAAGTCACTCAAATATATCCCAAGGAGCACCCATTAATATCCCATATAATGATAAAATCATCATCCAATCTTAATTATATTGGGAGATATATAGCTCTCATATAGCACCCATTAACAATTTTTGAAATCTATCAACATGGTTCGCCAGCCGCTAACAGAGGGTTTCCCGACTTGAAGGGACTGGCGATAGCGTAGCGTTAACGAGTCATCAAGCGTCACCCGTAGGGGTTAAAAACTAGACTCCATCGACTGCAAATACTGAATTTGGGGAGGTAATTGAGGTTGAGTAATTTCCAGGTGGTGGAGATAGTAGTTCATCCGCGTCAGTTGGGGACAGAAGCCTTGGTCAGAGGTTTAGGGACTTCCAAATAAAATAAATACCCCAAAAACTGGCAAAAAACTCTTTCCTCCTCATTCCTCTGTGTTCTCTGCGCCTCTGTGGTAGCCTGCGGCAAGCCCTTCGGCTTGGTGCAGTCGAGGAAAGGGGGAAACCCCCTGTTCCCGCGCTGCTTCACCGCTCCGCGTCTACGTTTATTTGAGTAATTTATTTCTTGGAAGTCCTTATTCCGCAAGCAGGGCATAGCCTACTTCATTTATCCAAAATGAGAATGAAATTTAGCTAAGGTGAGTTTGCAGACATACTGCTGTATGCAATACGCTATAGTTTGGTGGACATCTTGAAGAATATGCGGAGATTTGATCATGACGGCTGCCACTACGTCCCAGGTTCCTGTTGAAGCCTCAATCCGTCCGGCAGAACCCTGCTGTATCGTTATCTTTGGAGCAGCAGGAGATTTAACCAAGCGTCTGCTGCTTCCCGCCCTTTATAACCTCAAACAAAGCAATTTGCTGCCGCAGGAATTTGCGTTCGTTGGAGTTGCACACACTCCAATGAGCCAGGAGGATTTTCGCAGCAAGCTTGCCCAAGACATTCATGAGTTCGCAACGGTTCCCGTAGACGAGAAGCTCTGGCAACCGCTTGAGCAGCGATTGTACTATCTTGCCGGGGAGTTTCAGTCAGCTGAAACTTACCATCAGTTGCAGGATTTACTCACTCAAGTCGATCAAGACTGTGGCACTCAGGGAAACTATTTGTTCTACCTGGCAACTGCCTCTAACTTCTTTTGCGACATCATTACGCAGCTTGGCGCGGCAGGATTAGTCCGCTCAGACAACGATCACTGGCGGCGAGTCATCATCGAGAAACCCTTTGGACACGACTTGGACTCGGCTCGTGCCCTGAATAAGTCTATTGGTGCTGTCCTTGAGGAAAAACAGATTTATCGCATTGATCACTACCTGGGCAAAGAGACTGTACAAAACATTCTGGTGTTTCGGTTTGGTAATGGCTTGTTTGAACCGATTTGGAATCGTGAACATATTGATCACGTACAGATTACCGTAGCCGAAACGGTTGGAGTCGAAGGCAGAGGCAACTTTTATGAAGGTACAGGCGCAGTCCGGGACATGGTGCAAAACCATCTGTTTCAACTGCTGGCAATAACGGCAATGGAACCGCCGATCTCGTTTTCAGCCGATGAGGTGCGTGATGAAAAGTCAAAACTATTGAAGTCCATTATTCCGCTCACTGCTGAAACTGTGCGAACTCATACTGTACAAGGACAGTATGATGCGGGAACGAGCAAGGATACGCAAGTGCCTGCTTATCGATCAGAGCCACGAGTTGCATCAGACTCTACCACTGAAACTTATGCTGCCTTAAAGCTGAACATTGACAACTGGCGGTGGGCAGGGGTGCCATTTTATCTACGAACCGGCAAGCGTTTGGCTAAACGCGTGACTGAAATTGCAATTCAGTTTAAGCAAGTACCTTCACTATTGTTTCGCCAAACGTCGATTGAACACCTCACGCCTAATTTCTTAACCATCCGCATTCAACCAGAGGAAGGAATTCACCTCCAATTTGGTGCAAAAGTGCCTGGCCCCGCCATGAAAATGGATGCGGTGGAAATGGACTTTTGCTACACTAATTACTTTGGCACAATATCAAGTACTGGCTATGAAACTTTGCTGTACGACTGCATGATCGGTGATGCAACTTTGTTTCAGCGAGCAGACAACGTAGAACTGGGCTGGAGCGTCGTCACTCCCATTCTGGAGGCTTGGGCAACCACACCACCTGAAAACTTCCCCAACTACGCAGCTGGCTCATGGGGGCCATTGGCAGCAGATGATCTGTTGGTGCGCGATGGTCGGGAGTGGCACAGAATTAACCCATGATTCTTGCCGAAGATATTGGTGGCATCAATACTTGCTTGGCTTTCTTTGAACTGAAAGGGAAGTTTCTCAGGGATTTCCAAACAATAATATCAGGTTCGGTTAAACACTTATAATATAGCGATTCTCGTTTGGATGTAATACAGTCTGACCTCTCTTCTTTTAGGAGAGAGGCTTTGAATCTTACTCCCCAACAAAGCTCCACAAATGTTGGGTTTCGTTCCTCAACCCAACAAAGCTATTTTTTACAAAGCCAAGCGTATTGTATTATAAGTAATCGCCCGAACTTGATATAAGTAGAACGAGGTGAAAAAACCAAACTGTGTAAAGATAAGTAAATACATATAATGTGTCTACCGAGGTAACAGAGATATGGGCAGCCGGTTAAGGGTCTTTCTGGCTCCAGAACAAGATAAAACTCTTTTCAACCTGAGAACGGCAGATGTACCGCAGAAAGTGAAAGACAGAGCAGAAGTGATTAGATTGAGCGCAAATGGTTGGTATGTAGAGAAGATAGCGGCTCACTTTAATTGGACTGCACAAACGGTGCGAGAAGTTTTGCATAAGTGGCAAAAGCTAGGGATGGAGGGGCTTTGGGAAAAACCAGGGCGAGGAGGAAAACCAAGATGGGCGGAAGCTGACATAGTGTTTTTAGAAGAATGTTTAGAGAAAGAACCACGTACATATAACAGCGTTCAATTAGCCCAAAAATTAGAGCAAGAACGCTCAATAAAATTAAGTCCTGACTGGTTAAGGCAGGTACTAAAAAAAAGGGGGTGATTTGGAAACGAACGAGAAAAAGTCATAAAGGAAAACAAGATCCGGTAGTACAACAAATCAAACAAGCAGACTTAGAAATGCTGGAATTGTCTG
>NZ_JABXKP010000043.1:0-58923 GCF_017114985.1 Nostoc sp. JL33
GCCACGATAGTTTAGGGGTAGCCCTACGCAAAAATAGCTCGATGCCAGGTTTTATTATTCAACTCAAGCCCTTGTAACTACATTTAGAAAGGCTTTTTGTTTTGCTGATAAGATAATAAATATTTAGCGCTTAAACCTTATAAGCCTTCACCAGCATTTATCAACAAATCCATAGATTCACAGCTATTAGAAATTTAAATAACCTCAACGGCGCAAGGAAGTTGAGAACAAATGGCTGCCTTAAACCTCCACTACAAGTCATTGGCAGCTTTTACAAAAGAGCTGTTGCTGACCTCGTTTTCTTACCGAGGGCTGGCTTTTTCTTCATCTGAAGTGTCCGGGATCGTTGGGTGTGTTAGGTCTCTATTGGACTCAATTGAGAAATCGCACCTTTGGCACGTTTTTTAACTTTGAGAGAAGGTAAAATTATAAGTAAAAATATTAAGAATTTTAAAGAAAGTAATCAATGTCCAGCATTTCTCTTGACAAAAGTAAATCTCATATCGTCGTCATCGGTGCGGGAATAGGTGGACTGACTGCTGGAGCATTATTAGCTCATAAAGGTTACAGCGTCTTAATTTTGGATCAGGCTCTCCTACCAGGAGGCTGTGCTTCAACGTTTAAACGCCAGGGATTTACCTTTGATGTGGGAGCAACTCAGGTGGCGGGGCTGGAACCAGGGGGAATTCACCACCGCATTTTCTCAGAATTGTCAATAGATTTGCCAAAAGCAACGCCTTGTGATCCTGCTTGTGCGGTGTATTTACCTGGGGAAAGTACACCGATTAATATCTGGCGTGACCAAAAGAAATGGCATGAGGAACGACAAAAACAGTTTCCCGGTAGCGAACCTTTCTGGCAATTGATGGCAACTTTATTTAATGCCAGTTGGGAATTTCAAGGACGCGATCCGGTGCTACCACCGCGTAATTTATGGGATTTGTGGCAGCTAACGCAAGCGGTGCGTCCAAGTACATTAATTACCGTACCCTTGACTTTGTTGACGGTAGGAGATGCTTTACGGTTATGTGGACTGGGAAATGACCAACGACTGAGGACTTTTTTGGATTTGCAACTGAAGCTATACTCCCAAGTCAATGCAGAAGAAACAGCATTACTTTATGCAGCAACAGCGTTGAGTGTATCCCAACTGCCCCAAGGATTGTTTCACCTCCAGGGAAGTATGCAAGTATTAAGCGATCGCCTGGTACAATCCTTAGAAAAAGATGGCGGCAAATTGTTGATGCGCCACACTGTAGAAGAAATCAAAGTAGAGAACGGCAAAGCTACTGCTGTTGTGATTAGAAATCAGAAAACTGGCGAAGTCTGGACAGAAGCAGCCAACCACATAGTTACTAACGTCACCGTGCAAAACTTGGTGCAGTTATTGGGAGAACAAGCGCCATCTGGATATAAAAATCGCGTGGAAAAACTACCCCAAGCATCGGGCGCGTTTGTGGTCTATTTGGGTGTAGATGCCAACGCAATTCCTCTTGGATGTCCACCCCACTTACAATTTCTGTATGATCCTGATGGCCCCATTGGCGAGAATAATTCCCTATTTGTTTCCGTCAGTGATCCTGGAGACGGTCGCGCACCGTCAGGTAAAGCGACAATTATCGCTTCTTCATTTGTCGATCCTACACCGTGGTGGCAGACTGAAGATTATGAAGGACTAAAACAAAAGTTTACCCTCCAAGCGATCGCTCGTCTTGCCCAATACTTCTATCTCAAACCAGAAACTATTATTCATCAAGAAGCTGCAACACCTCGCACTTTTGCCCATTTTACAGCCCGCGATCGCGGTATAGTTGGTGGGATTGGTCAAAGGATTCCTACCTTTGGCCCCTTTGGGTTCGCTAATCGTACACCAATCCAGAATTTGTGGCTAGTTGGTGATTCCACCCATCCAGGCGAAGGTACCGCCGGGGTGAGTTATTCGGCGCTGACGGTAGTCAGGCAAATTGAGGCGTAAAAAGTTATCAACTACCAGTAATTGAAAAATCTTCCTTGATTGGCAGGTAATTCATCCTTGTAACCGATGGCAAACAGGGCAGAAAACTGATGAAATAAAGTTATAGTTGCTAATCTGGAGTAATGACAGACAGCGTTTTAATTCTTGGTGGACGGGGGCGGATTGGTAGCACTGTTGCTCAGGATCTCGCTACCCATACGCAGGCAAAAATTACGATTACTGGGCGTTCTGCGGAGTTTGGGAAGGCTGTTAGCTTGTCTTCGGGAGGACAAGTGCAGTTTTTGGTATTGGACTTGGCAGAAGTTGACAAGCTGCAAGATGCGATCACAAACTCTAACTTAGTCATTCATTGTGCTGGCCCATTTCACTATCGAGATACTAATGTTCTCGAAACCTGTATTGCTCAAGGTGTTAATTATGTAGATGTCAGCGACCATCGTTCTTATACCAGCAAAGCTCTCAATTTTCATCAACAAGCCGCTGCTGCTGGTGTGACAGCAATTATTAATACTGGCATTTTTCCTGGTATTTCTAACAGCATGGTACGTCAAGGTGTTGAACAATTTGATAAACCAGAAAAGATCCATTTAAGTTATTTAGTTTCGGGTTCTGGCGGTGCTGGCATTACAGTGATGCGAACAACTTTTCTGGGGTTGCAGTATCCTTTTGAGACTTGGATAGATGGAAAATGGGAGATAATCAAGCCTTATAGTGAAAGAGAATTAGTTGAGTTTCCACCGCCCTATGGACGCACCGGAGTTTACTGGTTTGATATGCCAGAAACCTTTACATTGCCGAAAGCCTTCCCATCAGTAAAAACTGTAATTACTAAGTTTGGCTCTGTTCCCGATTTTTACAATCACCTAACTTGGATTGCGGCACACGTTTTTCCCAAGTGGTTAATGCAGCGTCGTTACATGATTGAATTTCTCTCTCATGTCAGCCATTCTATGACAGATGTCACTAATAATTTTAGTGGAATTGGCGTAGCAGTTCGTTCAGAAGTTACAGGGCAAAAAGATGGTGACACCGCCGTTTATTGTTCAACTGTAGTGCATGAAAATACAGCCGTGATTTCTGGTTGCGGCACAGGTAGTATTGCCCAATTATTACTAGAAGGTAAACTCAAGAAACCAGGTGTTTTTGCTGTGGAAGAAGCACTACCAACAAACTTATTTAAAGAGGTAATGCAAAGCCGAGGAATTAAAATTAATCACAGTTGGTTATAGCTCAATACGCTTGGGTTAAGGGACTGACAAATAAAAAAATACCCCATAAGAGTAGTAATTTATTTGTTGGAAATCCTAAAAGGTTCAGATAGCATTAACTGAACTATAGGTCAATACGCTTGCGTTAAGGCTAAAAAATAAAACTGGTGTAGGTTGGGGAGCCACTGCTACAGGTGCGGTTCTCCTTCTCCCTCTCGTGAGAGGCTTCCGCCAACGCGAAGCGTCTCCAAGAGTTGGGAGAAGCAAGTGGCGTTTGAGGAACGTAGACTCGTTCGCGGAGCGTCTCCAACAGTTAGGGCTTTCCGCAGGGAACCCAACATTATCAAGGCTTTGTTGGGTTTTATTCCTCAACCCAACCGACTATTCTTTTTAACCCAAGCGTATTGAACTATAGGTAAAAATTAATATACCCTGCGGTAGAAGGAAGAAGTGTACCTAAACACTTAGGATGCCTGTGAGCCTTAAATATTAAATATATTTATACATCGCCAAGGCTCATAACAGAAAAACAAGAGGTTTTTTCATGCAAAGAATTCTATTAACTTTAAAGAAGGCATTACGTTCAAGCTTTTTAGTTGTTGGCTTAATAATTTTCATCAGCTTGTCAGGTTCCTTCATTTTTGTTCAGCAAGCTAGTTATGCAACTACTCTTGAAGAATTAAAGCTAATACCTCCAGAGTATAAACCAAATTCTGAAGAAAAAATTAATCGTGCTAACGAATTTGACCCAGGTGTTGGCATTGAAGAAGAAGGACGAGAAGAAGCTTATGAGCAAGCAATAAAAGATTCAACAAACCTTAATACTATAGAGAAGACTTACGAAAGGAATTTGAAGGCGGAACAAGAACAAAATCCCCCAGAAAGTTTCGGTGAAAAAGCGAAAGAAGTTCTTGAAAAGGTGACAGGTAAATAGTTCAGAAAAGGGAAAACTAAATTGTAGTGTGTGTTATCGCCGAGGGTACGGCATTATCAACATTTTCCGGTGCGTTAGCCTTGGGCATAACACACCCTACAAAAATTAATTGGTTTTACTCAAATTCATCAATTGTAGCAGGAGGAGTAGCGTTTGTCTGATTAGCAATATTGCGCTCATACCATTTCATTAATGGAGTTGCACTGATACCATGTATAATCACAGAAGCTACAATAGTAGTGTAAGTTATCCAAGCAATTTGTTCGGCAGCTTCACCTTTTAAGCCATTACCAAACGCATAGGCAAGATAATATAAAGAACCAACACCGCGAATACCAAACCATCCAAATAACCACCGAGCTCCTGGGTGGAAGGTTCGACGACGTGAGCCTAGAGGACGTTTACCTATCGTGCTAATCCAAACTCCTACAGGTCTGATTATGAAGAATAACAAAATTATCACTAACAAAGATTGCATAGCATAATTGAGCATTGGTTTCAATAATAATATTGAACCTAATATTAAAATTGTCCCAACTTCCAGCAGCTTTTCAATTTGCTCAACAAATTCCAATTGTTCTATCGGTTTTTCAGAATTTTTGTAACTGCGTTGCACGACTAACCCAGCAACAAATACTGCTAGAAATCCATAGCCATTAACCATTTCTGTTAAGGAATAAGTTACTAGAATTGTGCTAATAGCAATAAAGTCTTCCATTAACTTATCAGCAGGACGGCGTTTTTGAATTTTTTGTTCAATCCAAACTATAGATTTGGCAACAACGATTCCCATAACAATGCCAGCTGCGATCGCCCAAATTAAATCAATCGCAATCCACTGTTTAAACCAGTTACCCCAGTTATCATCTTTTAAGGCATGAATGCCAAAATAAACGAAGGGAAAAGCTAAAGCATCATTTAACCCACCTTCAGAAGTTAAACCAAAGCGCAACTCATCTTGGTCGTTTGTATCGGTCAGTTGTACTTCTGATGCTAATACTGGATCGGTAGGTGCAAGAATTGCTCCTAATAAAATCGCTTCTCCCCAATTCATCCCTAAAAAGAATTTACCCACAGTAGCCAGAGCAAAAATTGAAATTGGCATCAGAAATACAATCAATCGCACCGTAATATTCCAAACCCCCAACCTGAGAGGACGAACAATTCTTAATCCGCAGCTAAACACAGAAATAATTACTACAAGTTCTGTTATTCTCTCCAGCAGTTCAGCGTTGAAAACTTCATCCCGACGTAATTCAATCAGCCCGAAGCCGTAAGGCCCTAGAATAATACCAACTAGTAGGTAGATGATGGCAAAAGAAAGAGGTAAGCGAGCAATCCAACCTGACCCTAATGTGACCATCAGTAAAAGTAGACCAATCACAAATAATTCAATAATGTAGATATCTACCATATAGCGATTTATATAAAAATTAGGTGTTGCTTTGTAAGCTTAGTTGCAATAGCTTTTTATTATAAATAACCTATGGGCAGATTTTTTGGAATTAGGGATTGCGACTCCCTACCCAATTGGAGAAGAAGAGGATTGAGACTCCACCTCCACCGAGCAACCATTGTGGTAAGTCCTCTTCGAGAAATTTGGCGATCGCTTTCCCTGCACTTCGGCAAGATCCCTTCTCTACCTTGGGCTGCGCCAACGGCAAGCTCAGGGCATCGCAGTTACCACCCCGTAGGCATCGCGCTTTGATTATTCATCTCTGGATTGAAACACAGCCCCTAAAACAATGGGATGTAGCACGGGAATATCGCTAATACACCTGTGCGCTCCTACCAATTGTCTATCTTCCCTACTTTCTCGCTCAGACATCGCCCATTTTAGTACAAATATACTATAATGGAGATAGCGTTCACAAAGCCTAGCCAAATGCATAACGGCTCTGTGAAGACCTTCTGGAAGATGGATTCAAGGGTTAGTTCGATGATGAAGCATTATATTCTCAACCTCAATCCGACTGCCAAGCATGAATGGGATCGGTGTATTTTACGTGATCCGTTGACTGCCAAACGCCCAGAGATTGCCAAATTAATTGCTGAAGCAGTTGGTGCTGATACAGGCAGTTATTTGGTGAGCGTGAATATCGAAGTTCAAGTTTTGGAGCAAGCGGCGGTACCTCAAGCCGAACAACTCTCGCTTTCATTTCCAGAAGTGAGTGTGCCGTCACAACCACAACTGCGCGAAGTGGCTTGAGCTACAGTGCAGAGTTTAGCAGAAAATAATTAGCCTGCATAAGCAGGCTTACTTTGCCTAGCCGCAGACTTCAGTCTGATATCATGTCCGGCTGATTAGTTCTCATTAGCTAATTTCAAAAATTCAAAAAGTCGAGCTACGTTCTTCAAACGCCACTTGCTTCTCTCAACGCGAAGGAACGTCTCCAAGAGTTGGGGAGATGCACAAGGGACAAGTCGGGAAACCGCACCTGTAGCAGTGGCTCCCCAACCTACAGATATTACAAGTGTTTAACCGAGCCTTATATGAGACAGCAATTCGGCAATTTGCTGATTAATAATTGCAACATCAAAACGCCGACTAGCAGTAGTCCTGGCATTATTGGCTATAGTTGCAGTAATTTCCCTCTCCTGAAGACAGGTGATAATTACTTGTGCAAGTTCCTGGGGTTCTCCTGGTGTCACTAGAAAACCATTAAGCCCATGTTCTACTAATTCCATTACACCCCCAGCTTTTGCTGCAACTACAGGTTTTCCACATAGCATTGCCTCAACAATCACTCTACCAAAAGGTTCTGGTGAAGTAGAAGTATGTGCTACCAAGTCACAAGCTGCCATTAACTGGGGAATATCTGAACGAAATCCTAAAAATTTGATGCGGTTTTCTAATCCCAGTTGGGCAACTTGTTGGTGTAACTGTTGGACGTAATCTTGTTCACCAAACAGTGCATCACCCACTAAAATTACTGTCACCTCTGGCGGACATTTGGCAAGGGCATCAATTAAAATATGCTGCCCTTTCCAAGGTGCAAGACGGCTAAAGTGTCCAACTACAAATTTTCCTGACAATCCTAACTGTTGCTGCAATTTATTAATGTCAGACTCATTAGTTTGATAAATTTTTGGAGCAAAGCCGTTATAAACAACTTCGATAATGTTTTCGCTCCCTCCTGCTTGCACAAATGCTGTTTTACTAGCTTGGGAATTAGCAATTACTAATGATGCAAAACGATTAGCTAAGTTAACAGCAATGCGAAGATTAGTTGGGCTAAAATGTTCTTTAGAAAGAATATCATGTAAATGATAAACCAGAGGGCGACGACTAAAAAAACTAGCTAATGCTCCGACAACTAATGCTTTTTGGGTATTTGCATAGATTAAATCGTATTCACGCGCTTTTTTAACTACCTTAGTAATTAAAGGTGCAAGTTGTCCCAAACTCTTTAATCCTTGTACCAAACTGCTTTCTTTGCGAACTTGGATTTCTTGAGTTGCGAGAACTTCTACTGGGATATGATTTCGCTGTAGTAAATCTTTAAATGAGCCATCTGCAAATAAACCTACCAAAGCGCGATCGCCATATGGTTTAGCAATATCTATTAAACATAATTCGGCACCGCCTGGTTTGCCGCTTTGGTCTAGGAAAAAAATTCTCATTAAACCTCTATTTTATCTAATTTTATCCACGTAGCGCCCCTAATATTTAGTAGATTAATTTCTTTAAGCTAATAAAATATTTCGTACTTTTTGGGCAATCTTATTCCAGTCGTAGTGTGTGGTGGTGTAATGGCGACAGGCTGATCGTGAAGGTATGGGGATATTTCCCAAAAGCACTTGTTCTAGTTTTTCAGCAATAGCCGAGGCTTCTATCGAAGTAGTAATTAAATCGGGTGAAAATTCTGCTAAAATTTCCGGCATTCCCCCAACTGGTGTACATAAAACAGGAGTCCCACAGGCTAGAGACTCGATTATTACTAATCCAAATCCTTCAAAAGATTGACTAGGCATAATAGTCAATTCAGCAGCTTGGTAAGCTATAGGTAATTGCTCATCAGGTAGAAAACCTAAAAATTTAACGTTGTCGTCTAGTCCTAATTCTGTAGCTTGTTGTTGTAGTGCAGCTTGGATGTGACCACGGCCTGCGATCGCTAGCCAAACATCTGGTATTCTGGGCTTAATTATAGCCAGTGCCTGTAATAATTTGTCAACTCCGGTTCGATGTACTAAGCGGCGTGATGTAAATAAGATACGGCGATTATTTGGCCAGCCTAACTTTGTACAAGCCTCCTGAGGTGATAAATTTGGTTGAAACCAGTTAATATCAACTCCACCAGGAATAACATTAATTTTATTCCACGGTACTTGATATTTTTGATGTAAAATTTTACCAAATGCTTTGCTCAAAACAATGAAGCGATCGCAGCGATTATAAGTGTTTTGTTCTATTAGCCAGTGCTTGATCAAAAGACTAAGATTTTTATTAACCACTTCTTGCTGACTCTCAGAAGCCCAAGGGCCATGAAAGTTAAAAGTAACTGGTACTCCCTTTGGTAAAATATCTAAAATAGGAAAGCTATATAATGCAAAGTGCAAATTAATCGCATCTGGTTTGCTTGTTCTTGTTTTCTGGAAGTTCGTGCGAATTGACCATAATCTTTGCCAAATAGCACTATCGGGACTCGCCAAATTAGTCAGCTTAACCGGTGAATTTATTTCAGCCTCTGGTAGACCGACTCCGCATAATTCAACCTGGTCTTTATTTGCGGCTAATTTATGAGTTAGTTCATAAATATACCTTTCTAGTCCTCCGGGACTTTTGGGAAACCAGCCTAATCCAAGGGTGAGAATAGATGCAGATGCTGACGTAAAGCTTTCTTGTTTATTTTCCATCGATGTGTCTCCTATAAATGTATTAAAACAGTAGGGGCATAGCAATGCTGATGCGTGTCAACTTAACGTAAAACCATGTCCCACAAGGAACTGAAGTTCCTTGCTAATAGCTCAAGTCATCTCAAGATGACTAAGTAATCTGAAAAATCTTTAGTCTACTTCAGTAGACTTTAGCTAAAAGCCAAAGAACTTTAGTTCCAGGCGGGTGAGTCAAGCCGAAAGTTTTGCTACTTTTTGCTTAAGTTGACACCAATGAGCTTTTTCTGTGTCCCTACAGCGTGTTGTATCCCAACCTGAATAACTAAAATTTCTAAATACACATTAGCAATAAAGTTTTTTATAGAACACCAATTTATAAACTATTTATATGTGAACGTCAACAATGAACTAAAGCCTGTGTTTTTATTAACTAGACAACACTGGCTTCGACACATATGATACCTGCCAATTAAGGGACGTGAATCCTAGATAGTCAGGAGGAAAAAGCACTATAAATCATTAAATCGCAAATTATAATGTATTAATATTTACCATTTCTGGTTTAAAAGTAGTAACTATTAATACCTGGAAGAATCTTTTTCAGTTATTAGCTGAGACTTTAAAGAATAATGCGATTGTCTGTCCAGATATTACCTATATCTTAGCCGCTTCAAAATATTTATATTTTTTTGCGGATTTACTAAACAATGATTGTATATAAATAATTAAAAGCTTAAAAAATATATGAAACATAGATTACTGGCGGAGTTAGTAAAACTGCGTCAAAAGCTGAACCAGCATATAAAGAAATTATCTAAAATCAGATATTTACAAAAAAGTAAAACTTTCAACTTTTTACTCAGTCTGACTGCTGGAGTTATCGTTACTACCCTTGGAATTACAACAGACTGGGCGACAACTGGAACATCCACACTCACATACAAAACATCGTGGATAGGTAATACTTTTGGTAGTGGAAATCTGCGGGTACAAAACAATATTGAGGCAATGTATGTTGCCCCTGATGGCACAGTTTATACCAATAGCCATTGGGATGAGGCGGGAATGGAAGCAGGAATATATAAGGATGCTAAGGTTATTGGTGCCCTTGGAGATACTCACGGCTGGAGTCGTGGTGGTGGCAAAGCTGTAACAGCAAATAGTAAATATGTTTACATTGCCATGACTCAAGGTTCGAGGGGCAAAACAAATGAAGATTACCCCTCTGAAGGAACAGCTTGGCATTGCGTTAGACGTTATGACTTGTCAGGAAAACCTGCGCCATTTCCTAATGGGCGTGGCTGGGATAAAAGTATGTTGATTACCAGCACTAAAACTGAAGTCACTGGATTAGCAACTGTAGAAAGCGAGTTGTATGTGAGTGATTTTGGTGCTAACCGGATTCGTGTCTATGATACTGATACGATGAAGGAACTCCGCAGCTTTACCGTTCCTAATCCGGGGGCAATAACTATTGATCCAGAAAAAAATCTGTGGATTATTCAAAGCAAAAATGGTAGTAATCCTGCCAAGATTATACATTATTCCCAAACTGGAAAGCAATTGCCCCAAGAGATTGCAGATATCGTCGAACCAACAGCGATCGCTATTAATCATCAAGGTAAGCTGTTAGTGGCAGAAAATGGCCCTCGTCAGCAAATGTTGATTTACGACATCAAAGATAAGCCGGTGCAGGTGAGTAGTTTTGGCTGTAAGGGCGGTATCTATGCAGGAGTTCCTGGTGAAGTTCGAGATTTGAAACTTTATGGACTTACGGGAGTTGGTACAGATGCTTCAGGCAATATCTATATAAATAGCAATGGTTTCAACAAATCAGGAACAGATTTGCGGAAATTTTCGCCATCGGGAAAACAACTGTGGCGATCGCTGGGATTGATATTCGTCGATAATGCAGATGCTGATCCTAAAACTGATGGTGTAGATTTATTCACCAAACAAGAACACTATCTGATGAATTACAGTAAGCCTGCTGGTAAGCAATGGACTTACAAAGGCTACACCTTAAATGGTTTCAAATATCCTCAAGATCCGCGTCTGCATACATCGCCAGATGGAACCTTTGTTCGCCGCATCCAAGGGAAGCCGTTTTTGTTCCTCACAGATATGTATAGCAGCTTTCTGCAAATATATCGTTTTAATCCAGCCACAGATGGCCAAGTTGCCATCCCAGCCGGAATGTTTGTTGGTAGCAATGGCGCAGATAAAAAATTTCTCACCGGAAATTGGCCACCGCATCAACCAGAACAAGGGGAATGGATCTGGCGCGATCGCAACGGTAATGGCAAATTTGAAAAGAACGAATACGATCGCAGCAAAGATTATCCTCATCTCGGCGGTTGGTGGGTAGACAGCAAAGGAGATGTTTGGAAAGCTTTGCGAACACAAGATGGCACTGCTATCCGACACTATCCTTTACAGGGAATTGATCCTAAAGGCAACCCCATCTACAGCTATAGTTCGATGCAAAAGCAAGCTACTCCCAGTATATTTAACGACTTGCGGCGGATCGAATATTTCCCCCAAACAGATACGATGTATTTGTCAGGCTTCACAGTAGATCACCCCGCCTTCGGTGACGATACTGGAGTTGTGGGATCTGAGATTGCTCGTTTTGACAATTGGAGTCAAGGAAATCGTACTCCCCGTTGGCGAATTGTGATTCCCTACGACAGCACCGGCAAACGTGAAGTCTCTACAGCTGCAATGAGTGTAGCAAAAGATTATGTATTCGCCGTGACAGTGAAAACCGCAGAAGTATATGTCTACAATGCCACGACGGGAGTGCAAGTACAACAGTTAAAACCAGGCCCAGAAGTTGGAAGCGAAAGTGGCTGGATTGATATACCTTACGGTATCCGCGCTTTTCGGCGTTCCAATGGTGAGTATTTGGTATTTGTGGAAGAAAATTGGAAAGGAAAGGTGATTGTGTATCGGCTGGTGGGGTAAGTATTTACCGAAAATTTGGGACTAAAGCCCCGTGCTTCTAGCACCTGAGGAGATGAAATGCATTATCCTTCTGAATCATCTGATATTAAAGGTATTGCCTTCTATGGTGCAGAAGAATCTTTAGAAGATAATCCTGAACAAAAAATCATGGGTTTTTGCGTACATAACTGGAGTTTACAGGTATAGATATGAGCGTAGGGTAAGCTGATGAAAGGAATTATCTGCTCGATTTGAGGGGTAATGCGAAAGTTCTGCAAGGCGATCGCTCCTGTGCTTTCCTCTCTAGAGACGCTCTGCGGGTTCGCTTGAAAGCTGTTATTCGTGCGATCGTCTCAGCAGTTAAGGGACTTTCAAGAAATAAATTATCTAAAGAAACGAACCACTCCAGACGCAGAGAACACAGAGAGAAGAGAAATAGAGAGGATTTTTGCATCAGTTTTGGGATATTTTTTTATTTGGAAGTCCCTAATAGTCATTAGTCATTGTCAGGAGGCAGCAGTTGTCTCCCCATCCCCTCATCTCCCCTGCTCCCTCTTAGGAGGCTTTGGGTTTGACGAACTGAAGTGTCATGCGATCGCTCTCTCCAATAGCGAGGAAGCGTTGCCTATCCTTTTGACCTTGGCTCAAGCTCGGAGGTAGCGTCCAAACTCCGCCCGGATAGTCCTTGGTATCTTTTGGGTTGGCGTTAATCTCTGATTTGCCCACGAATTTGAAGCCGGCTTTCTCCACAGCAGCAATTACTCCATCTTCAGACATATAGCCAGTTTTGATACTCTCTTCTAACGAAATCCCTGGTTTGGCGCGGTGTTCTTCCACCCCTAAGATACCCCCTGGCTTGAGTGCTTTGTAAGCCGCAGCGTAAACCTGCTCGGCATAGCCAGCTTTCACCCAGTTGTGAATATTGCGGAACGTAACAACCATGTCCACGGAGTTGTCTGGGGCTAGGGTGATTTCGTTTGGGGGATTAATTTGGGACACTTTGACCTTACCAAAAATCTCTGGATGATCTGCTAGTAGAGCTTGGAAAGCCAAAGCGGGTTTACTCGTACTGGGAGCAAAGCTAGTAACTATGAGTTGCCCCTTTGCCGCTAGAAATGGAGCTAATATCTCGGTATACCACCCGGAACCCGGCCATAATTCAACTACAGTCATGTTGGAGCGTAAACCGAAGAATTTCAAAGTCTGGGCTGGGTGGCGGTACTTGTCTCGGAGGCGATTCTGCTCTGAGCGATGACTGCTGGTGAGTATGGTTTGGAGCGTGGTTGTGTTGCTGAATGTCGCTTTTTTGCTCTCGTTGGCTAGAACAGCTGGGGACATTACGGTTGCCAATACGACCAAAGCTAGAGTCAGGGCTTTTAGTAAGCGTTGGCGGGGGGTGGGATTTCGTGCAAATTTCATAGCTGTTGCGTTTACTTTCTACTTCAGCATAAGGGTTAATAGCCGCTTCAAATTAGGAGAAAGGAATGGAAGTGAGGTCAAAGTGAATCACGGGCGGATTAGACATAGGCGTGAAATTAAATATGCGTTACCCAGAACCCTTGTTTTGACGTAGCACTGCTACGTCAAAACAATTCTTTTTCACGCCTATGTCTATTAACCTAAACCCAAAAAATTTGAAATCAACGGCAATAGATTGCTGCACTGTTCAACCAACTTTGTGGCACTGGGTAAACTAGCGATCGTCCCTTTTAAAATCTTTATAGCCGTTTTCCCCGCCTTTTGCATTGCCCCTCCTTGAGGATTTTTCCCGGCTTCAGCTAAGGCTTTCACTTGCTCTAATGCCTCAGCTTTATCTTCTTGAGGTAAGTTTGTATCAGCCTCAATCGCTGCTTGCAATTGCGTCAACAATTCCTTAATTCCCGGTTTTTCAGGTTCGGGAGACGCTGGTAACTCGTTGATGGTATTTGTTACCGTACCGCTAATATCACCTAAATTTAAAGCTTGTCCACTTGCATTAAAATCTCTGCCAACACTGCCAATTTCAATTTTACGGCTGGCATCATTGCTGTTAGTCATATTTTTATTCTCTACTTTATTGTCAACTTGAACATTAATCGGCTTATTCGCTAATAAGCTAGTAATCTCTTTCATATCTGCACTTTGTTGGCGATAAATGACTATCTGCTCATCTTTAGCTTGTAATTGTGCCTTATATTTTTCTTCTACAGCTTGCAGTGCCAGTTGATAATTTTGCGTAAAATCGCTATGAATCTTTTCTTTATCAGCATCAACAGGTACACCAACCTTAACGACAACAACCCTATCACCTTTATTTTCAATACTTTGTAAAGCTAATTCTGTGCCTTGATTTTGGTCTTGCACTGTTTGAAAAGCATTAACAAAAGCTTTCCAGTCAATACCATCGCGGAAAATTAAATCAACGGTATTTAGAACCTCTTCAAACAGCTTGGTAAATTCTCCTGGTTGAAAGTCGCCACTACTAGGACGGCGTTCGCGGTCGTCTGTTTCAGACTTTGAGTTTTCTAGAAGATAGATAAAGCGACAATCTACATTATCTAATTTGGTTGTACTTTCAATATTCCACGCTTCCACACAAGCACCTGTCATTTGAGCGCTGGTGAAGTTAGTACCTACAGCTTGAGCTAGAGTTAGGTTTGCCCGTTCTAAACAAGCACCTTGGAAGGTGGCTTCTGTAATATCAGCATCTTTTAGATTCGCTTCCTTTAAATCTGCACCGATGAGGTTTGCGCCTTTTAAGTTAGCACCAGCATAAGATTTTCCTCTACCATTGCCAGTTACTAATAAATTGAGAATATCTCGTTTAGTCAATATCGAGTTGTCTACTCTAGCAAAGTCTAATTTTTTAGCTTCATAAAAACGAGTGCGTGTTAGGTTGGACTTTCTCAAATCTGTATTTTTAAGAGTTGCACCAGTAAAATCAGCATCAGTTAAATCAGCATTACAAAAACTTGTACCACCTGTAGCTGCAAAAGCGATCGCAAATGAACGAAACCAAGCGTCTTTTTCATCTCCCGCTAGACTACGCCAGGCAATGTAAGCGCTAAATAATGTAAAGGCTACAGCAAAGGCTAAGGCGAAGGTAAAGGCGAAAGTGAAGGCAAAGGCTATGGCTACGGCAAAGGCTACGGCGAAGGTAAACGTGAAAGCGAAGGCGAAGCCGAAGGTAAAGGCTACAGCGAAGGCTACGGCGAAAGCGAAGGCAAAGGCTAAAGCGAAGGCTAAGGCTCCAGCTAAAGCGAAGGCGAAGGCTCCGGCTATGGCTACGGCAAAGTCAAATGCGAAGGCGAAGGCAAAAACTATGGCTATGGCTATGGTTATGACGAAGACTCCTAAACCTGCTATTAAACCCTTACGAATGGTAATAATACAAAAAACCAGCAGCACAATTAGGGACACTATCGCGGCGATGACGTTTTCAGTGCTTTTGATGTCAAAAATATATGCTACTAATGCACCAACAAAGACTGAGAACAACCCTGATATTCCCGACAGCAGCAATGATACTGTGAGCAACCCAATAATCCAACGTTGCTCTAGCCCAGCCTTAGCACCTGTGAAATCAGCATCTTTAAGAATCGCGTTGGTAAAATTTGCCCCTCTAATATCCGCCTTGCTAAAGTTTGCCCCAGTCAGGTTTTGACCTTTAAAAGAGCGACCTTGCAGATTTTGACCGAAGTAATCTGGCGGCATAATTGCGTCAGCAAGAAGTTTTTAATGAGATTTTATACAACTTTACTCTGCAATATTTCGGATTTTGGCAAAATAAGGAAAATAAAAAAATTGTCGATGCAACACGCAGTATAAGAGGATAACTGTGCGCCCTCACCTTTGAATGCTTAAGGTATGATCAGCAATATTGAACTGGGTGTTACTACACTTAAGCCGTAGTTATGAATATTGCAACTATAGCGGTTTCCCAACTAACGGGAACGGTTTCTCAACTAACGGGAACGGTTTCTCAACTAACGGGAGCGGTTTCTCAACTAACGGGAACGGTTCCCCAACTAACGGGAGCGGTTCCACAACTAACGGGAACGGTTCCACAACTAACGGGAGCGGTTTCTCAACTAAAGGGAGCGGTTCCACAACTAACGGGAGCGGTTCCACAACTTATGGGAGCGGTCTAACTCATAACAGGAGTGGTCTACTTTGCAACATTACTCACTAATTTTGGTGCTTCAAGTTCTGCTTACTAATTATTCAGTCATAATACAGGAGCGTTGGCGCAGCCCGTCGTAGACATCGCTTGACCAATACCTTTGAAAATCTGCAATATTTCATACACCTCTCTAGCAGAGGTAAACAGAGCAAAGACCCGCGACAGATCGTATCGAGGAGTAGGTGTTTGCGTCAATTTAATAAATAAAATATCACCCCCGTTAGTCAGTATCACATACACAGGTTTATCAGGGTGAGGGTTAGCCATCAAATAAGCTAGTGCTTGCGGCAAAGCTGACCAAACCGAAAGAGTGGTTTTTTTCGACTCTAACACCATCACCCACAACTGATTTTGCAGCACCAAAACATCAATTCGCCCACGCAGTACTTCTTCTCCATCATTCAGCACCAACTCTACTGATGATTCTGCGGCAATTTTAAAAGGAGGATCGTAAAATCCTGCTACTGCTAGTAAGGGAGACACCACCAACAACATCACTGTCCCCTCTAACAAATCACCTTCGCCACGGTGATATAGATATCTGCGCCTGAGTACATCCAGAGAGGTTTTTTCAGCTTCAGTAATTTTAGGCAATTCCTCAGACCACTCTGGAAAAAACTGCTCGTCTTCAATTCGGGCTAAACCGAATCGAGTATGGGCATCCGTTAAGCTGGTAATCGCTTCTGTAATTACTGCTGTCTGTGTCATAGCTTTTCACTTTACTGTTGCTTGCTATCCATATCAGCCATCAATACAGCCAAACCAACTTGATTGGCATAAATCTTTATTTTGGCGATCGCAGCTACTCAACTACTCTAAAATTAGATTACCCCACCAAACAACCTCCAGATGACCAGAGAATTTAACGTCATTATAGAACGCGACTCTGAAGGTTATTTTGTTGCCTCCGTGCCTAATCTTGCTGGATCGCGTCGCGACCGAAGCCAAATCTCTAGACGAACCGATAGAGCCGATTAAAGAAGCTATTGAACTTTGTTTAGAGGTTAAACAAGAAAACGCCGAAGCATTAGAGTTTATAAGTGTACAGAGGGTTTCTGTTCAAAAATAGGTAAAACTTACCCTTCTGGTGTCATGGATTCTCCTATATATAGTGTGAGTGTGAGATTATTTGTTTTTTTCTTTCACTAGAACTACTACAATTACTATTGATGCTAGATAATGGGAAGGCTTTGACATTTTCTTGCCAATCTAGCCCAGATAAACAGAACTAACACTTATGCGAACTCACTATTGCGGCGAACTCCGAAAAGAACATATTGGAGAAACTGTTACCTTTTACGGATGGATAGACCGTCGCCGCGATCATGGTGGTGTGATATTTTTAGATTTACGCGATCGCTCTGGAATTGTCCAAATCGTCAGCGATCCGCAACGCACCCCAGATTCATATCAGCAAGCAAACGCCTTGCGAAATGAATATGTTGTCGAAATCACTGGTAGGGTAACACAACGTCCCGAAGAATCCTTGAATACCCGCATCCCAACAGGCGAGGTAGAAATCTACGCCGATAAAATTCAACTACTCAATGCTGTCCGCAAACAGTTACCTTTCCAAGTTTCCATAGCGGACACCGAGACAGTGCGGGAAGACTTGCGGCTGAAATATCGTTATTTAGATTTGCGACGCGATCGCATGGCGCAAAATTTGCAACTGCGTCATCAAATTGTCAAAGCCATGCGTCGTTATTTGGAAGATTTGGAAGGTTTTATCGAAGTCGAAACCCCAATACTTACCCGTTCTACCCCAGAAGGGGCGCGGGATTATGTTCTACCCAGTCGCGTCAATCCTGGAGAATGGTATGCTTTGCCGCAATCACCCCAGCTATTTAAACAATTGTTGATGGTATCCGGCTTAGACAGATATTATCAGATTGCCCGTTGCTTTCGTGACGAAGACTTACGCGCCGACAGACAACCAGAATTCACCCAGTTGGACATGGAAATGAGCTTCATGTCCCAAGAAGAAATTATCGAACTGAATGAAAACTTAGTTTGCCATATCTACAAAACGGTTAAAGGAATTGAGTTACAGCGCCCTTTTTTGCGTCTCACTTATGCTGAAGGGATGGAACGCTACGGTAGTGATAAACCAGATACCCGCTATGGTTTGGAATTAGTTGACGTTTCAGATATTGTGAAAAACTCTAGTTTCAAAGTCTTTCGGGACACTGTTATCAATGGTGGTATTGTCAAAATCTTGCCCATTCCTAACGGTAACGATGTAATTTCTAATGTCCGCATTAAACCAGGCGGCGACTTATTTAAAGAAGCCAGCGAAGCCGGTGCTAGAGGTTTAGCTTATATCCGAGTTAGGGATGATGGCGAAATTGACACCATTGGCGCGATTAAAGACAACCTCACCGAAGAACAAAAACAAGAAATTTTACACCGCACAGGTGCAAAAGCTGGACATTTGCTGTTGTTTGGGGCTGGTGATGCTGTTACAGTTAATAAAACATTAGATAGATTACGGCAAGCGATCGCTAGGGAATTTGGTTTAATTGATCCAGAAAAAATCAACTTACTCTGGATTACAGATTTCCCGATGTTCGAGTGGAATGCTGACGAAAAACGCTTAGAAGCACTGCACCACCCATTTACAGCACCGCATCCTGATGATTTGAGCGACTTAAAGACTGCACGCGCCCAAGCTTATGACTTAGTACTCAACGGCGTAGAAGTTGGCGGCGGAAGTCTGCGGATTTATCAGCGAGAAATTCAACAGCAAGTATTTGAAGCGATCGGTTTATCTCCTGAAGAAGCACAAAGTAAATTTGGTTTTCTCTTAGAAGCATTTGAATATGGTACACCACCGCATGGTGGCATCGCCTACGGTTTAGATCGTTTGGTAATGTTGCTAGCTGGAGAAGAATCCATTCGAGATGTCATTGCTTTTCCGAAGACACAACAAGCACGTTGTTTGTTAACAGATGCACCTTCGAGTGTAGATGCTAAACAATTGAAAGAATTGCATGTTGCTTCAACTTATAAACCAAAGTCTTAGCGAACTAGGGAATTGTCTAAGAGGTTGTTTGAAAAGTATTAAGCTGTTCCACATTTAACTTGCTCCCATTAGGGCGGGCTTTTCGGCCCACCCCACAAGAGTTAGGTTTAATTAGGTTATGCAATTTAGATGTTTTTCAGCTTATTGCTAACATCTAAATTGCATAACCTAACCCCCCTTCCCTAGATTCGCGCAGAGGTACGAAGTGCGGGAATGGGGGTTTCAAAGCCTCTCGACCTTTCTCTTAATGGAATAAGCTATGAGAGGGATTTGAAATGGTTGCTCTATTTACGCCGTGGCGTACTAGATACATTATCCGTATTTACTTATCTTCACATAGCTTGTTTTTTTAAGTCGTTCTACTTTAGGACTTACGCACTGTACAAATGCATCGTGATGTGCAATAAATTCTATTGAGGAAGTTTTCAGGCTTTTCTTAATTATCCTGCGATGCCTACGGCGGTAAACTACGTAAATAGATCATTTCAATTTAGTTGGACTCGGAGTGCAGTCCAGATGCGATTAAGGTGCTGGCTAATTTGCTATTCAAGGGTTTGGAGAAAAAATATCCTTGTGCATATTTGCATTTGTAAACTCTAAGCTGTGCGAGTTGCTCAACAGTTTCTACGCCCTCTGCAACGACATCTATATTAAGACTGTGTGCTAAAGTGATGATTGCTTGAATAATCTCCAAGTTTTCTCCATTAATACCAATGTTCATTACAAAAGAACGATCAATCTTTAAGGCATTAGTGGGGAAGCGGTGCAGGTAACTCAAAGATGAATAGCCTGTGCCAAAATCATCCAAGTATAACTGGACATTCATCTGTTGCAATTGTAAGAGCATAGCAGTAGCAGATTCCTTATTTTCCATAATTACGCTTTCAGTAATCTCCAGTTTCAAACTTCTGCCTTCAACTCCAGTCTCTTGCAAGATTTGGTGAATTTGCTCAATCAGATTAGGTTGTGAAAACTGTTTAGTGGAAATATTGACACTCATTGTCAAGGGTGGGTCAGTAGGGAATTGCTCCTGCCAAGCACGCAGTTGACGGCAAGCTTCACGCATTACCCAGTAACCAATAGGGATAATCAGCCCAGTTTCTTCAGCTATGGGAATAAACTTCTCTGGAAAAATAAATCCCTGTTGCGGGTGCTGCCAACGTACTAAAGCCTCAAAGCCACTTATTTTGTAAGTTTCTAACAGAATAATCGGTTGATAATGAATTAGAAATTCCTGGTGTTCAATTGCCCCTCGTAAATCCATCTCTAACTGCATTAGCTCTGTAGCTTGGGCGTACATGCTTGAGTCAAATACCTCGTAGCGTGCTTTCCCCAATGCCTTAGCACGATACATAGCAAGATCAGCATCACGTAGAACTTCTTCAGGTAGATTGTAACTAGTTGCACTGAGGGCTACACCAATGCTGACGTTAGTAAATACCTCGTGTCCATTGAGGTTAAAGGCAGGTGTTATAACTGCATTTATTCTTTTAAGTATGAGCGTTATGTCATTCAAGTTTTTGAAATCATTAAGCAAGATTGTGAACTCATCTCCTCCAATACGAGCAACTGTGTCTTGAGAGCATAAGCACGTTTCTAGTCTTCGTGCTATTGCATTTAGTAATTGGTCGCCAATTGCGTGACCGAGACTATCGTTGACAACTTTAAAGCGATCTACATCAAGGAAAAAGACAGCGAACGTATAATCTGTACGTCGTTTTGTGAGCGCAATAGCACGCTCCAAACGTTCCATAAATAAGGCACGGTTAGGCAGGTCGGTTAGAGAATCATGAAAGGCATCATGGATTAATTGTGCCTGTGCAAGTTTGAGAGCACTAATATTACGAGCAATACTCATAACAAATTCTACTGAACCATCGGCAGCAAACTCAGGCAGCAACCGAGTATGGTAGTATTCTATGCCTGAAACTGTGGGGAAACTGCATTCAAACTCGTTCTCTTGCTTAGTTTGAGTAACACGTTGAATTTTATATTCCCATATTCGAGAAAACTCTTGTGGTAAATTCAACTGTCTATTGGCTTTACCGATCAAAGTTTGGGCTAAGATGTTTGTAAGCTTTTCAAAAGCTGGATTAACATAAACGTAGCACAATTTAGTATTAAACCTAGCAATAATATCAGGTGCATTCTCAACTAGTGCCTTAAATTCCTTCTCTCGAAGTGATAATACCTTGAGAGTGTGTTTGTGTTGAGAAATTTCAGCTTGCAATTGTTGATTAGTTTTTATGAGTTCATCTGTCCGTTGCCTAACCGTGACTTCTAAGTTTTCACTAGCCTGCTGGAGAGAATTTTCGACCCGCTTGCGTTTGGCTAGTTCTTGGTTAGTAACCAGCGTTGCTAAACCAACTAAAATAGAAGCTATGATCATGCCAAAAATAGTAACCGCAGTTGTTTTAGCCGCGCTGATGTTCATCTCTATTGTTCGCTGTTTCAACAAATGATTTTCTTCGTTTTCTATCTCTTTAGCAAGCATTTGAATCTCTGCTAAAAGCTGCTGACTTTGCTGGCTTTCATATCTCCGTAGCGCCAACGGCAAATTATTATTTGTTGCTAAATTAACCGTTACTTTAAGCGAATCCAGTTTTTTGGCGATTAGAGATCCAAAGATAGAAATACGTCGCTGTTGATTAGAGTTATCTCTTGTCAATTGACGTAGAACTTGAAGTTTTTTGGGAATATTGTCAGTTGCAATATCATACGTTTGGAGATACTGCTGTTTACCTGTAAGAAGATAACCTCTTTGTTCACTCTCTGCATTATTAACTTGTAAAATTACTTCTTTCGTATTTTCAATGACTGTGTATGTGTGTGTTACCCATTGAATATCTTTTTCATAATCCAGCAAACTTTGATAGTAGATAATACTAATACCAGCCAGAATTCCTACTACTATTACAAAACTGGCTCTATTTCTTTTGTAAGTAGCTAAGTTCATTTTTTTCTTTGAATCTAATAAACTGCCAATCAATATAACCCTTGTACTTATGCTTAACAGTTTAAAATAAATTTTCCGTCCGAAAATACACTGAAGAAAGCGAAAAAGTATATTATTACCCTGGAATTTGCACCGAAAATATATCGTTAAGCTAATCCCGAATTATACCCACGCCTAAATGCGCTTTTTTATATATTGATACTGCGAATTGTTCGGTCAGGAATTGAGTAGTCTGCAACTACAGCCTGATCCCGTCCAGTAGTTTTAGCTTGGTAAAGTGCAGCATCTGCGGCTTGGATTAGAGTTTCAACAGAATTGCCATGTTGAGGAAAGCTAGCAACTCAAGAGTGAAAGGGTTACAACATCGCCGCTAAGTGGTTATACTTAGATTAAATTGGGCGTGAGATACTTGGAAAAAGAATTTTGCAGCAACCGCCAGAAATTGGCTACCTGACAATTTCTAATGCACTACAGTGGCGATCGCAATACAGTAAGATTATCCAGGTAGCAACGACGACGACAACAGTAGGTGTAGAAAATCTACTGCTAGGGTGAAGGGAATTGATATTGCTGCCACAATAGAATTAAGCCGCTATCCCTAGAATTCCTTATGATGTCCCTACAGAGGTGTTGTTTCGTTGACAGCAGCACTGACTAAACCATTGTGCCTGAGCAAAGCGATCGTACTTGGTTCACGACCTCGGAAAGTTTTAAACACCTGCATAGGATGCTGACCACCACCAAGTGCCAGCACCGTATCTCGATAACGCCGACCTGTAGCTTTTATTGCTTCTTCATCTTCTAGCCCAGCCTCCTCAAAAGCGGCAAAAGCATCAGCGCTCAGTACCTCCGCCCACTTGTAACTGTAGTAGCCTGCTGCATAACCACCCTCAAAAATATGTCCAAAAGCACATAAAATGGAATCTTCTGGAAGTGGTGGTAAAACGGTGGTAGTCTTGGCTATGCGATGACGCACATCTGACGGAGTTTCATTACTACCAGGTCGATAGCCGTAGTGTAGTTCTAAATCAAGACTGCTCAGGTGGATTTGCCGCAACGTAGCAGTACCACTCATATAATTACGCGCCGCTAGCAGCTTTTGATAATAATGCTCCGGTAGGGCTTCCCCAGTTTCGTAATGTTTCGCCATTCCAAACAAAGTGGGTCGCTCATAGCACCAGTTTTCCATAAACTGACTAGGTAGTTCCACTGCATCCCATTCCACATTATTGATGCCTGCGGCTCCGGGATAGTCAACCTTGGTGAGCATATGGTGCAATCCATGACCAAACTCATGAAACAAAGTCTCTACTTCATGGAAAGTCATCAAACTAGGTTTCCCATCTACGGGAGGACTTTGATTACACACCAAATAAGCTACAGGTAAGCGGATGGCAGTGACACCATTTTCAGTGATTTTAGCCCGATTGATGCACACATCCATCCAAGCACCACCGCGTTTCTCGGCTGGACGGCTGTACGGGTCTAAGTAAAAGTAGGCTATGGGAGAACCAGTTTCGTCAGCAATTTGGAAATAACGGACATCCTCATGCCATACTGGCGCTTGACCATCGGCAGAGGTGACAGTGACGCTAAATAGCCGCTTGACTAGCCCAAATAAGCCATCTAACACTTGGGGAAGAGGGAAGTAGGGACGCAATTCTTCAGAGGTAAAAGCAAATTTTGCTTCTCGTTGGCGTTCTGCCCAAAAGCTGATATCCCAGTGTTTTAAATCCTCAGCTTCTGCTGCTAAGAGTGCGGCTGCAAAAGCTTTGAGTTCTGCCAAGTCTTTGACAGCAGCATCATAACTAGCGCGGCGTAGTTCTTCTAACAGGGCATTGACTGCCTCAACGTTGGGAGCCATTTTACTTGCCAGGCTCAACTGAGCAAAACTCTTAAAGCCAAGTAAATCTGCGAGTTCTTGCCGTAATTCCAAAATGCGCTCAATTAAAGGGTTGTTATCTAAATCGCCATCAGAAGCGCGAGTGATATGAGCTTTGTAGAGCTTTTGGCGCAAATCTCGACGGGTGCTGTGCTGCATGAAAGGGCCATAGCTGGGGAAGTCCAAAGTAATCCGCCAGGGGCCATTTTCTGGTGTGGCGTTGCTTTCGCCAGCTGCACGAGCACCTTGGGCTGCTAAACTCACTAAGCTTGGTGGTAAACCGTCAATTTCCGCTTGTGTTGTCAGGGTTAAGCTAAAGGCTTTAGTGGCATCAAGTACATGGTTAGAGAATTTGGTAGAAAGTTCTGCTAACTCCATTTGTATGATGTTGAAACGCTCTCTTGCCTCTCCTTGTAAGCCAATACCAGAAAGTTCTGCATCTCGAATGGCGGCTTCGACAATGCGCTGTTGGGCTAATTCTAAAGTTGCCCAAGTATCACTGCTACGGAGTGCCTTAAAAGCATTGTAGATGGGTTGGCTTTGACTGAGCTTGTTGATAAATTGTACGACTAGTGGCTGTACGATTTCATGGGCTTCGCGCAGTTCTGGACTATTTTTAACACCCATTAAATGATTCACTACCCCCCAACTCCAAGTAAGCCGTTCTGTCAGCTTTTCTAAGGGTTCTACTAAACCACTCCAAGTAGGCTCTACACTAGCCTCTAAGGTGGCAAGCTGCTGGTCAAGTTCTCCCAGCAACTCATTGAAGGCTGGTACTACTCGTTCTGGTTTAATCTCTGCAAAGGGAGGTAAACCAATGCCTTGGAGTAAGGGATTGCCGAAAATAATGCTACTTGGACTCATGGTTTTGTGTGAACTGCGGACGAATAAAAACCAACAATGATTTTTGTTTATATATCTTCTAATGTAGCGATCGCTGTGCTAATTAGTCTTGCCATTGTAGAAAAAAGGCAAAAAAAACGAGAATTCCTCATAAAAGTATCCTGATACAGCTATTTTGTTTGGTATGTAACGATACCTGACCGAAGATGACAAGGGGACGGTAAAAAACAAAAAACCCCTTGTCCACACGGTTTCAGAGCCAATAGATTTATCTATGGGGTTTTTGCTTGTCCTCTTGCTTAACAAGCAACAGTTCCAGAAATATCAGCGAAAGTCTCTGAGATAATATAATCATGCACCCATCCTCTCAACCAGGTGGCTAATTATGACCTAAACAGACTCATGATACAGAGCAACTAAATTTATTTATAGGGATTGTTAATGCGTGAATGCGTGAATTTTGAATTCGGAGCGAAGCGACGTGACTAGCCTTTTACCCAGTTCTCAATCAATAGAAGTTTTTTACCCAAGCTCGGATGGTGAACCATTGGCAGAAAGTTATGTTCATTTATATGCTCTACTGGCAACTTTAGAAGTATTGAGGCAATATTTGCTGGGTCGGCAAGCAACGGTTTTGAGTAACCAGTTTCTCTATTATGCTCAAGGTTTTCCGAGGTTACGGGTAGCCCCAGATGTAATGGTGATTTTTAATGTCGCTCCTGGGGGTCGCGATAATTACAAAATATGGGAAGAGGCACAAGTGCCTGTGGTAATCTTTGAAATGACCTCTGAGGGCACTAGAAACCAGGACACGGGCTTCAAGAAGACGCTGTATGAGCAGTTAGGGGTACTCGAATACTGGTTATTTGACCCCAAGGGAGAGTGGATTAAAGAGCAATTGCAAGGGTATCGGCTGCGAGGTGAAATGTATGAGCCAATTACAGATAGTCGATGTGAACCTTTGCAGCTGCGCTTGCAAATAGAAGGGCAACTAATTGGTTTTTATCGAGAAGACACTGGGGAAAAGTTGCTGATTCCAGAGGAGTTGGCAGAGGCGCTCAAACAGGAAAGATTGGCGAGGGAACAAGCCCAAGAGCAAGTAAGACAAGCAGAATCGCAGGTGGAAAGGTTGAAGGAACATTTGCGATCGCTTGGCGTTGACCCTGATACTATTTAGCCATAGAGAATGCGATTGCAAGAAGGCGGGTGCTTTGCTCCATCCCAAAATCCATTCAGCGACCTCAATCTGAGCCTCGGCGATGCCTATGGCGGGCTACGCCTACGCTAAAAGACATCATAATGTAATATGTCAAATTAACTGAGCGCGATCGAGCGTTTTTGCCGAACCGAAAACGAAGGCTGTATATTTATGATTTTATTTGGCAACTCATCTTTTTACTCGTAAAATCGAAGACAAGATCAAGGTCAGTAGAAAAGAGTCCCTAAATTAATGAATACGTTAATCAGTCAGGGTGGAAGAGCTATCACTAAATTTCAGGTGGTAGACCGGATAAACGATATCGCTTGGCAAGCTCACCAAGGTAGCGTTGCTGCGATTATTCAGCTATTGAACGAAAAGCTAGCCAAATATGGTGTCAGAACTAGAGCCATTTTTTCTGATGGTGTCTTACAACTTCTGTGTGAAGCGGCTAGGGTAGAGCAACTTGAGCAATCTCCCGTCGTAGAACAAATTCAGCAAATTCTTGAGTCCATCGCCCCGCGTCACATTCGCCGAGTCAATATCAACAGTCGAATTGTTCGGGAACAACAATTACTTTGGTTAAAAGAAATAGATAGCGATCGCGATAACCAATTGCTTTGGTCACACGAAATTACATTAATTCAGCCTCATATTCTAAAGCAACTAATTAAAGATTTCACAGAAGCTCAAGCTGAACTAGGAAAACCAAATTTTCCTAAAACTCCAGTCTCTCGTCCTTTAGTACTTATTAACAAAGAAAAACACAAAAATAAACCTAACAAAAGCATATTAGCAGCAGCTGGTTTATGCTCACTGTTGTTGCTTGGTTGGGTTATTTATGCCCAGTTAGGTAATCAACTGAAAAACCTAATGCAATTAGAAACCTCCAAATATTTAACTACAGAAAATACTAACGATAATAAAGCCCAAACACCATCCCGTGGTGCTAACAATAGCCTTTCTGAGTTATCTGATGGCCCATTTGCAATATCTGTGCGAATTGCCAACCAAGCTTCTGCATCTGGTAAAACAGCCACAACCTCGACTCAGTGGTTAGAGATAGCTGCTAAGTGGCAACGGGCTTCAGATTTAATGGCGACGGTGCCACAAAACTACAGCCGTTATCAGGAAGCTAAGATTCGTACTCAACTATATAAGAAATACAGTGAGGCGGCGCAGAAAGAAGCCGGTAAGAGTAAATCTTAGTACAGCATTTCATTAATTCGTAGCGAATTTTGTTTGGAAAAACTCTGCGTACCTACCCCTGCGGGAAGGCGTTCGCGTAGCGTCTCGTAGAGAAGCGCCTATGCGCTTACT
Source organism: Nostoc sp. JL33 (assembly GCF_017114985.1). GTDB lineage: Bacteria > Cyanobacteriota > Cyanobacteriia > Cyanobacteriales > Nostocaceae > Nostoc. Next base: position 27,286 of record NZ_JABXKP010000043.1, read on the forward strand.
TTGGGTTCCTCTGCGTTTAAAAACCCTACGATTTTACCTCGTACCCAGTTACCTCCTTTGCCTGGTTTTCACCTGAAATTGACAGCAGTAAAGATTCTTGTGTCCCTATTTGTGTACCTGATTCAAATCAGAATCGCCCTCACTTAACTCAGGAGTTCTCCTGTTTCTTGCAAGGAGTGCAAGCGGCGGTAAATACCCTCGTGACGCAAGAGTTCATCGTGGCTACCCACTTCTACAATCTTTCCTTGCTCCAGCACCACAATTTTATCGGCTTCTCGCACTGTACTTAGACGGTGGGCAATGACGATGGTGGTGCAAGTGCCTTGAATCGATCGCATCGCTAGCTGAATTGAACGCTCAGACTCATAATCTAAACTAGAGGTGGCTTCGTCAAAAACTAGCACGTCTGGTTCCACTAGCAACGCCCTGGCAATTCCCAAGCGTTGTCTTTGTCCTCCAGATAACCTGACACCTCGTTCACCCACGACGGTGTAATAACCTTTGGGTAAGTGCTGCACTACTTCATCGACTCTGGCAATTCTACAGGCTTCCTGAACCTGCTCCAAACTAGCATTCGTTCTACCGTAGGTGAGGTTATCCAATATAGTACCGTTGAAAACGTCTACTTCTTGGTGAACGATCGCTAGCCTTCGTCTATACTTACCCACATCCAAAGTGCGAATATCTTGACCATCAATCAGAATTTGACCTTCTTGAGGTTCAAAATATCGCAACAGCAATTTCACTAAAGTAGACTTACCAGAACCAGAACGCCCCACTAATGCCACTGTTTGGTATGGCTCAATCAACAAGTTGATATCTTGCAAAACTTGACGATTGGCATCATATCCAAAACTGAGGTGCGACAATTCAACCTTTCCAGTAAATTTATAAGGTGATTCTGTCTGGTTGCTCTCTTCTAAAAGACTAGCTGAATCAGATGCAGTTGGCTCTTGTAGAAATTCGTGAAACCGCAGCATGGAAGAATAACGACGGGCAAAAACTTCTGCCAAGCTACTAATAGGTTCTAATTCGGCATATGCCATGCTAGAAAGAGTTAAGGTCATGACAAAGTGACCGAGAGAAATTTTCCCATTTACTGTTGCTGCTAGAGTCAAACCCAGAATTGTAAACACACAAAACTGAATTACAGCTCTTTGCCAAGTACCCAGTTTTGTATAACCTTTGTGGATGCGATAATCAAGCACCATTAGTTCACGATCTAAACGTTGCTTTTGCCGTTTCAGTTCCCTAGCTTCTGTAGCAAATGCTTTCACCGTTTTGATATTGGTGATCAATTCGGAAGTACGGCTTTCCGTGCCCTCTGCATATTTATCTAGACGACTTTCGTACCCAATTATCTCTTGTAAATGCTTCAAGCTGAAGCTGAGAATAATTACAAAGGAAATTAGATATAAAATTGCAATCCGCCACTCAATGAACAAGATAAACACAAAAATTCCCAGTACACGAGCCAGTTTAGGAATTAACTGTCCGGCAATTTCAGGGTAACTAAAAGTGTGGTTAGAAATACCTCTAGCTACTCTTCCGGCAATACGTCCAGGGTTATTTTCATCATAAAATTCTAGTGGGAGAGTAAGAACTTTGGCGATCGCCCTTTCGCTTTGATCTCGACGCCCCCTGAAGGCTATATCCCAATGAAACCAATTGGTTAACCAAGGTTGTGTTGGCGCTCTCACTACGGTGACAACGAAAATTAAACCCAGTAATACACCCAAAGATAGAGCTTTATTAACTGGGTAATTGGTTATGTCGGAAAAAGTTGCGATCGCACTTTGAAGTGGTTTATCCAACGGTTGAGCAGACAAAACGTTTAAAATCTGCCCGATTGCGTAAGGGACAACCAAATCAATAATTTCGTAAATGCTGGATGTTGTAATACTGAAAAGACTTAGCTTCCAGTCAGAGCGAAAGTAATTGACAATATCTTGAAATTTGGCCATGATGCACACCGTCCAAGAGCGCGATCGTAAACTTGGAATTTATATACTACAAACGTATTACAATCTATTCAATAGCTAGATGACAAATCACTCTTTGGGAGTAGTTGATAGTTCTTGAGGGAAAAATTCGAGGCGATAGCGATAGAGGGCAACTGGTCGAGAGCCAGCTTTAAAGTAATCTGGATCTTGGGGTGAAAGATAGACAGCAGTCACTTGATCTGCCTCAATCGCCGGATTAGATGTTGAAAGTTTATGGTAAGCGGTGGTAGATTCTACAGAGTTTAAATAGGGGCGTGAACCGCCTTTAAATAGTTGTTGAAACACTTCTGTAGTGATGAACTTGCCATCAGGGGCAGTTTCTGTAGCCCGTGCAGTCACAATGGAAACTAGTTGGCGGCTGCTACGCAAAAACGTAATTTGACGATTAGGTGAATCTGGATCAACTTTGACTAATAACACTGCTTCATCCCCTAAATAAGCCCTTGCCAAATTCAAGCTATTAAAGGCTCTATCTGCTACTAAAATTGGGGATTTATAATTTATCTGAGGAAATATTTGTAATCCACTAATAGATGGTTGCTCTTTCACAAATCTTACTACAAAACTCACAGGCTGATTTAATTGTCGGCGATTACCTTCAAATCCTGGCGTTATGATATCTGGTGCTAAAGGTGCAGCCAAATCTACCAACGTACTCGTAACTTGCCAAGTACCACCCATCCATTCAGGGTAAACCAAATCACCCGAAGCCGATTGTACTGAAGTTAGTTTTTCCCATTGGGGAAAATTTGTCAACCGTTGAGATAACTCTCCTGCAACAGCTTCACCACTCCACAAGAGGAATAAAACCAGCAAGCAAAAACTCCAAATTACCTTTATTACAAGCATCAGTAGTTTTGTATTTAACGTTATATTATTTCTCGATTAAAAATTAAGTAAGTTTTTCTAAAAAATAAAACTTTGTAGTAAATGTTTTAGCACTAAAGCACTTACTACAAGCTAATCAAAGAGCTTTACTTTTATTTGTATAGTTCAGTTGATTTGCGCCTTAAATCTCTGCTGGTAAAGGTTGCCAAACTTCCCCATAATTATCCCGTAAAGCTTGCCAAGCTTCCACCTGCCCTGGTTCATATTCTCCCGGTTTACCCCATTGCAAAAAGAGGCTTAAAGCAGACTCTTGTTTATCATCTAAAAACCGGATGGCATAGGTTGTAAAGTTACCCCTTTTCGCTTCACCCGTTTCAAATTTCACCTGAATAATTCTGTCCATATTCAAATGAAACTCAAAGCCTTCGGTGTGCATATTCGCGTACTTACCTTTGGGCAATTCTGCATAAAATAACTTTTCTACTTTGCCTCGTGCTTCTAATACAGCCGCGCTGCTAGTAACAATTAAACGCAAAGTTCCTAAATTTTCACAAGCGGCTAAAAATTCTTTTAATGTTGTGGTCATTTGTCATTTGTCCTTTGTCATTTGTTAAACGATGAGTCCTAACTAATGCCCCATGCCCCATGCCCCATGCTTATTTTTCGTATTGTTCATAAGCAGCAACAATGCGCTGAACTAGAGGATGGCGCACGACATCTTTTTGGGAAAATTCGCAAAAGGCAATGCCTTCAACCTGTTTTAAAATTTGTAAAGCCACTCCTAAACCCGATTGTTGGTGAAGTGGCAAATCAGTTTGTGTCATATCGCCTGTAATCACCATCCGCGAACGGAAACCCAAACGAGTCAAAACCATTTTCATCTGAGCGGGTGTAGTATTTTGAGCTTCATCCACAATTACAAAGGCGTTATTGAGGGTGCGTCCCCGCATATAGGCGAGTGGTGCGACTTCAATCACACCGCGTTCCATTAAACTAGGTACTTTTTCTGGGTCGATGAATTCATAAATAGCATCGTAAAGTGGGCGAAGATAGGGATTAACTTTCTGCTGTAAATCTCCAGGCAAAAAACCAAGTTTTTCACCGGCTTCGACAGCAGGGCGAGTTAAAATTAGCTTTTCAAACTGGTTAGCAAGGAGTGCTTGTACGGCGACAACAACGGCGAGATAAGTCTTGCCAGTACCAGCAGGCCCAATGCCAAAGGTAAGATCACGCTTACGGAGTGCATCGATATATTGACGCTGGCGAAAGGTTTTGGCACGGACTTCTTCACCCCGGCGACTCTTGGCGAGGACATCTCGCTGTAAGTCTTGCAGTTCCCCTTGGCGATCGCTATCTATAGCTTGACGTGCTGTTAAAATATCGGCACTGGAAATAGTATTGCCTTTAATCCAGAGGTCTTCAAGGGATCGCACTAATCGAGAAGCCAGATCAATTTGCCCAACGGTACCAGAAATCACTAATTCCTGTCCGCGTAGCACTAAAATAGCTCCTGTTTGCCGAGATAAAATTTTGAGATTTTCTTCTCCATCTCCGGCTAGAGCGATCGCACTGGGAATATTCGGCAGCTGAATTGTTAAGGCACCTGCCATAGTATTTCTTAATTCGTGAGGATCTGTGTTTGACAAAGGTTAATCTTTTCTCGCTAACGGCGAAATTACGCTTTTTTACTTACATTTTGGAAAAATTTTTGCAACAAATTAATCGGCTGTAGGGGCGTACATCTGTACGCCCCTACTGGTGAAGAGTCCAAAAAAAGATCCAAAAATCTTTTTGCTACTTTCCATTTTTACAAAAATTCTGAGCGGAGGTAACTACACCCGCTCAGACTTGCTCTCTAGTTTTGACCTAGCGGAGGCGGGGTTTAACAATGGGTCTAGGCCCATCATTTCCACGCGGTTCTCTTTTAGTGGGCGGTGGCGATCGCTCTTCTGTCTCTTCATCAAAAGACATACCCTCGCGGCCTGGCGTGGTGCTGCCGTAGATATCCAGGTATGTTGATTGCCCAGCTGCGGCTGCGGCTGCGGCAATTACTGTACGAATCGCCTGAATATTGCGTCCCCCTCGACCAAACACTTTTCCTTTATCTGTGCTTTCAAAGGCGATGCGAATCCAAACCCGGTTGAGGGCCTGAGAAATTTCACAATCGACGCTTAAAGTCTCTGGAGATTCCAAAAACGGCTGCACCAAAAACTGAACCAGCCCAAGATAGTTGGGACTAGCTGTTGGGGATATTATTCCAGAATTATGATGGGGCTGTGGCACTGACCTGTTCAAAAACATTGGCTTTTACTAAAATGCGACGGACGGTATCAGTGGGTTGAGCGCCTTGTTGTAGTCGCTTGACGATGCCGGGAACGTCTAGTCGCACTTCATCGGTTCTGGGGTTATAAAATCCTAACTCTTCTAGGGGACGTCCATCGCGGCGAGCGAGGTTATTAATGGCGACAATGCGGTAACTTGCTTCCCGCTTTTTACCGAATCGCTTCAAGCGCAGTTTGATCATGTTGAAGAATCATTCTCCTGTTGTTAGATATTAGTTAGCAACTAGTTGGCGAGGAAGTAACCCAAATCTGGCTGCTGCCGAGAAATTGCGGTTCAGTTTCCTCTGCTGAGAAATTCTCAGGTGGAAATGCTAATTTTAGCACTGCCTAGCATTTGCTGCTATTAGTCCTGTATCGAGATCCCCCCTAGCCCCTCTTAACAAGGGGGGAATAACTTTCTCAAAGTCCTCCAATTTATCGGAGGATTTAAGAGGATCTATCTTGGATACCTCAGCCACTACTTTTAAAACATCTTCTTAGTTAATGACCAATGACTCTTGACTAAAGATTGCCAAAGCCTTTTTTCTTTTTATCTTTGGGTTTTTTCTTTTTCGTGGCTGGGGCACCACCATCATAACCTCGCCATCCTGGGGCTGCGGGACGATTGCCTGCACCTGCAAAGGCATTACCCATACCGCCGCCGCCGAACATTCCCGGCATTCCAGGGAAGCCACCTTGACCCATTTGCTGCATGAGCGATCGCATTTTTTGGAAATCACCCACCAGTTTAGTAACATCTGACTCTCTATACCCGGAGCCAGAAGCAATCCGCCGCCGCCGACTCGGAGAACTGGCTAATAAATCGGGGTCGTGGCGTTCTTGGCGAGTCATGGAGTTAATCATCGCCTCACAGCGCTTCAACTGCGTTTCTCCCTGCTTGAGTTGATCGTCTGAGAGCTTGTTCATCCCTGGAATCATCTTGATCAAACCTCCCAGAGAACCCATGTTCTTCAGCATCCGCAACTGCTTGAGAAAGTCAGTAAAGTCAAACTTCGCTGACAGGATTTTCTCCTGCATTTTCTCAGCATCTGCTAAGTCAAACTCTTCCTGGGCTTTTTCTACCAGGGTGAGAACATCACCCATTCCCAGAATCCGCGATGCCATGCGATCGGGATAAAACGGTTGCAGTGCCTCGACTTTCTCACCCACGCCCACAAACTTAATCGGCGCTCCCGAAATCTTTCGTACCGAAAGCGCTGCACCACCACGGCTATCACCATCCATCTTGGTGAGAATCGCCCCAGTAATTCCGATCTGCTCATGGAAGGTGCGGGTAAGATTGGCTGCCTCTTGACCAGTCATCGCGTCCACCACCAACAGAGTTTCATGGGGTTGGACAGTTGCTTTGATCCGGGCTAATTCCGCCATCATGTCTTCGTCAATTTGCAGGCGACCAGCAGTATCAATAATTACTGTGTTTACACCTTCTGCCCTAGCGCGTTCTACACCTTGCCTTGCAATTTCTACGGGATCAGCGTCGCTCCCTAGTTCAAATACTGGTACGTCAATTTGCTTACCCAACGTCACCAACTGGTCGATCGCGGCTGGGCGATATACGTCTGTCGCCACCAATAAACAGCTACGATCTAATTTTCGCAGATGTAAGGCTAACTTAGCGGTAGCTGTGGTTTTACCAGTACCTTGCAACCCAGCCATTAGCACAATAGTAGGCTGTTCCTGGGCTTCTGCTATGGGAACATTTTCTTCTCCCATCACCTGCACCAGTTCATCGTGAACAATTTTGATAAACTGTTGGTCAGGTCGCACGCCGGTAATCACCTCGGCTCCCTGTGCTTTGGCTTCGACTTCGCTAATAAAATCTTTGACTACCTGGAGATTGACATCTGCTTCCAACAGGGCGCGGCGCACTTCGCGCAAAGCATCTTGAATGTTGGATTGAGAAATTTTGTCCTGTCCCCGCAGTTTTTTCCAGGCGGATTCTAAACGGTCAGATAATGCATCAAACATAATGTAATTACAAGTAGTTCGCTAATGGGGAATTCTAAACCGCCGATGAATGCGTTGGCGTAGCCCGCCGCAGGCATCGCGAATTTCCGCTAAAGTTTTAACGTGCTATCTACCAGCTTAATATTTTTCACCGCGACTGTAGCAACCAGATACCTACCTTTATTAAAGTACAGTAAGGGTAAGAAAGGCTATTGTACAGCGAGAACCTACATCACATATCGCTATGGCTAGCAACACTCTGATCCAACCCACAGAAATCATCCACCTATCGGGTATCAGTTGGCAAACCTATGAAAACTTGCTAACTGAACTTAGTGCTAGTCGCCGCCTCCGGCTTACTTACAATCGAGGTACTCTAGAAATCATGGTTCCTTCACCTGAACATGAAAGTTATAAAAAAATTGTGGGTCGATTTGTCGAAACTCTAGCAGAAGAACTAGAAGTTAGGATTCAGCCCCTTGGTTCTACAACTTTCAAACGTCCAGAACTGAGTGGTGCAGAACCAGATGAATGCTTTTATATTAAAAATATGAAGTTCATTAAGGGCAAAAAAAGAATTAATTTGCAACAAGATCCGCCACCAGATTTGGTAGTGGAAATTGATATTACCAGCAGTTCCAAAAATCGTTTTCAAGTCTATGCTGATATGGGTGTACCAGAAATTTGGCGTTATGATGGCACTATTTTTAGTATAAATATCTTCCGAGATGACAAATATATAGCTGTTGACCAAAGTTTAGCGTTTCCTAATTTGCCTCTAACAGAAATTGCTGATTTTTTACAACAGGTAGAAGAAAAAGATTATTTAGAGTTGGTGAGTGATTTCCGCAACTGGGTTAGAAGTAAGATTGATTGGAATTAATGAGCTAAACGTAATTAAAAATTACAAAATTACTATTATTCCTTAGCACCCAAAAACTTCTCAAATACTCTTAGATAGCTATGACTAGCAACACACTGCTTCAACCCACAGAAATCGTCCACCTATCGGGTATCAGTTGGCAAACATACGAAAACTTGCTCACTGAACTTAGTGCGAGTCGCCGCCTCCGGCTTACTTACAATCGAGGTACTTTAGAAATTATGGTTCCTTCACCTGAACATGAACGATACAAAGAAATGGTGGGTCGATTTGTCGAAACTCTAGCAGAAGAACTAGAAGTTAGAATTGACTGCCTTGGTTCTACTACTTTTAAACGTCCACAGCTTAGTGGTGCAGAACCAGATAAATGCTTTTACATTGGAAATATTAATGTAATAAGAGGCAAAAAAAGAATAGATTTAACGCAAGATCCGCCGCCAGATTTGGTAGTGGAAATTGATATTACTAGCAGTTCTAAGAATCGCTTTGAAGTCTACGCTGATATGGGTGTACCTGAAATTTGGCGATATGATGGTAATGATTTTAGTATTAACGTTTTACAAAATCAGAAATATATATCTGTTGACCGGAGTTTAGCATTTCCCAATCTGCCACTAACAGAGATTTCTAATTTTTTAGAGCAGGTGGAGGAAAAAGATTATTTGGAATTAGTTAAAGAATTTCGTCAATGGGTGAAAAGCCAAATTTAATATAATATCAAAATAGCGAATTAATGATGTAGAAGCATATATGTCGCAGCGAATCAAAGTATACTCGTACTCGATATACCACTCGTCAAATTCATATATTGGTATTGCTCTTGCCGAGAAAGCATTGCGCGGTTTACCTGTTGATATTGAACGACGACCAATCTACATACCGAAGGAGCGAGGTATAAAGGTAGCTGACCTGCAAGGACGAAGTGAAAACGCCCTGTTATCGTCGTATCACAAAGAAGATTGTCTGCGGTGGGCAAAAAAGTACGGCATTGAAATTCGGCTCAAGGAGTATGAAGAATTTGGTAAGTGGGTCAAGCGCTGGGAGAAAATGAAGTTTGGTCGGGAAGAACTGACCGCCAGAGCGTATTACGCTGCTTGTGGAACTGGGAAGGAGCATCTGCTTGATGCCGCGTTCTTTCGAGCAACGTACATTGACCTGCTTGATGTCAACGATGAGTCTGTGATTAAGAAAGTTGCAAATGATGTTGGGCTAAATGGCGATCGCATTCTGGAATTAGTATACAGCGAAGCAGCCAAACAAGCAGCAGTGGCAGCTTTGGCAGAATACGAGCAATTTGCTTGTCCTGGAGTCCCAACCTGGATAGTGGAAAGCGAAAGGTTTTGGGGAAAGGATCGTGTCGATTGGCTCACTGAAAAGGTCAAACAATTAGTAATTCGTAATTCCTAGCCAATTCTTTTTGGAAAAACTCTGCCTCCGGCTTCCCTCTCCTTAGTAAGGAGAGGGATTGAGGGTGAGGTTTGATCTTATGTTTAATTACGCCTACCTACTTAAATTATCATTTTTAACGTAACCATTACCATCCCTTAAATTAACCAAGATAATTTTTATATATTCTTAGTCTTAGTAAATTAGTGCATTTAAAATTATCTATCTCTAGAATAAAAAATTAGTGAGTAATTTCCATAAATATATAGTCCATATTTGGAGAGAATCTTTGATAACGTAGCATTCTAAATTTAAAATAGACCCATCACAAATATTGAGGTGGGAATTTTTCAGGTAATACTTTAGATTTAAAGGTTTTTTTGGTTAATGCTTTTACTTGAAGGGGATAAATGTAGGTGCGAAGATACTTCGATAAAAGTACTTAAAAGTCGGCAAAAAGCCAAGATATTGTGGATAACATTAGGTTTACTTGCTTGTTTTTTTGTTGCTGAGTGGAGTGTGGGTTTGTGGAGTCAAAGTTTATCTCTACAAGCAGATGCAGGACATATATTATCTGATATTACAGCCTTGCTAATATCACTATTTGCAAGTTTCTTAGCACAGCAACCAGCTAAAAGTCAGGCAACATTTGGACATCAGCGTATCGAAGTTTTAGCAGCTTTGTTGAATGGATTAGGTTTGCTGGCGATCGCTACTTTTATCACATGGGAAGCTATTGGGCGCTGGCAACATCCAGCAACAATTTTGGGCTTACCAATGTTAGGAATTGCGGTGTTAGGTTTAATCGTCAATTTACTCAACATTACTTTGCTTCATCCCCACACTCACGACGACCTAAACCTACGGGGGGCTTTGCTTCATGTCATCGCCGATACTGCTAGTTCTGTTGGCGTAATTATAGCTGCTTTAGCAGTTCATCTTTGGGATTGGTGGTGGGCAGATGTCGCTATTAGTTTAGTAGTTGCAATTTTTACTGGTTTAAGTGCTTTCCCCCTAGTCCAAGAAAGCCTGAAGATTTTTTTGGACTATGCACCGGAATCAATTGACCCCATCGAGGTGGAAATATCTCTTAAATCTTTTCCTAGTGTTGTTCAAGTAGAAAAACTTCACATCTGGAAAATTAATTTAAATAAAGTCATGCTTTGTGCCAATTTGACAGTGGAATGTACAACTATCCAAGAACGCGATCGCTTACTCGCTAAGTTGGAAGCTCACCTTCAAAAAAACTTTAATATTGCTGAGATAACTTTACAGCTAACTAGCTCTAGAAAACCTTCATTAATGCCAATTCATCCTTTATTTAACCAAGATATAGTTTTAATGTTGTCTGCGAGTAAAACAAATTAAAACCAAAATAATAGCGAAATATATTGTAATAGTAGTCTGTCAAGCGAAGTTTGAAGGGTAAAGGAACGAACCGCGTACTCCTGCGGAGGACAAGCTACGCGTTAGCGTCTCCCCTTGGGAGAAGGACGCATTCGCGCAGCGTCTCGTCAGAGAAGAGCGCGAAGGAAGAAAAAAGAGAAATAAAGAAAGAAAGAAAGAAAGAAAAGAAATTGAAGATTTTATTTACTCGTCAAGGTTTCCTTGATAGACCAATAGCAAGAATTATTTCTTTGTTTAATGTCCCTATCAAACACCAAACTTTTTGCCTAAAATGAAGATTTAAATATGATGCTTATTAGCATTATTTCGATTATCAAACGGTTATTTACTAGGAGGTTTACTCAATCATGAATTTAATTCCAAAATCTCAAATTGTTTCATTACTGAAACACTACAAACGCACATTAGTTTGGTTCATATCTGGTCTGTTTTTGGCAGTCCTGTTGTTCTTCGGAACATCGAATCAACAACCAGCAACTGCCTCTAACCCTGCCTCTAACCAGAGTCATACCACACCCTCTACTCAGCTAGATGTAACTCCTACGTACTCAGACTTCGGTGCTACTCATCTAGAACCAAATTTTTATCAGTATTAACCGCTAATACTTGCTCAACTAACTTTAAGGCGCACTGAAATGATTTCATTTTTGCGAAAGTACAAGCGATCGCTATCCTTGACTATGGTTGGCTTTCTCTGTACCGTTCTGCTGATATTTGGTAATTCTGTTTTTCAGCCGACTATGGCGGCTGGTAATGGAATTAATGTAATTATCATGATTGGCGATGGTATGGGTTGGAATCTGGCACGGGCCGCAGCCGTTGCCAAAGGTGCCCCTTTTTACACTAGTGGTAAAGGCTTAGGTCTAAGCTTCCAAAAGCTAAGTGGATATGGACTTGTTACCACCTATGGCACAACGATTCAGGGAAATACACCAGAGAAGCCAACAGATCAGCCCCACCTAACAACTAACTCTGCTCTGGATGGGTCTGATACATTCACAGGTGCAAGTCCTGTTCGTCCCAACTTCTCATTCCAGCCTACTCCTTTTAATCCAGGCAATCGACTTGATGGCAACAGTTTGGCAGATGGTAATTTGACAGGTTACGACCCTAGTAAGGGCGGCCCTGTTCCCTGGATTCCTCTGACCCCTGCTAATCCTGGTACATACGACAAAGAGTACATCAAACACAGTTATCCCGACTCTGCTAACACCGCTACGACTCTTTATACGGGCGTAAAGAGCTTTAACAACGCGATGGGTGTAGACATTTACGAGAAAAAGTTGAAAACTATCCTGGAAATTGCCAAAGAAAAAGGTAAGTCTACAGGACTAGTTACTTCCGTACCTATTAGCCACGCAACGCCTGGTGCTGCGGCTTCTTTTGTAAATCGTCGCAGCAAATACGACAGTAAATACGACCCCACCAAGACTAACCAAGACAGTATTCTGCAACAGACATTGCTAAACTTTCAGCCTAATGTCTTGTTGGGTGGCGGTCATCCTAAAGACTTTGACAATAAAAGTAGTACAACTACAGCAGAGGGTATCTTTAACTATACGTATATTACAGAAGACACTTACAAGCATCTCAGTGATAACCCTACGTCCAATCGTTACGGCTATACCTTTTTGGAACGTGGGCCGAATGCAACTCAGACACTGCTAAAGACGGCTGCTAACATCAACCCAAATAAGGGAGGCAAATTATTTGGTCTATACGGTGCGCGTGGGCAAGAAGGCAACCTTCCTACTAGCTCTTCTAAGGGAGACTACAGTCTAACAGGTCTGAACAACGGCTCGCTCTATAGCACCGTTGTTAAGAGTGTAAGTCCCTGTCCATCAGGTCAGATCATTCCTGGTACAGCTGGGGATTGTGTTCCTGTCGTTGACGCAGCAGGGAACCCAATCGCTGGCCCCACACCTGATACTATCCGTCCTCTCGCTCCCGGCGAAACCGATGCTAGCTTTATCGCCAGAGAGATTAACGAAAATCCAACTTTGGCTGATCTGAGCAAAGCAGCTCTAAAGGTTCTAGGTAAAGACAAAGACGGTTTCTGGCTGATGATTGAGGGAGGTGATGTAGACTGGGCTGCTCATGACAACAACATGGATAACCTAATCGGTACCATGAATGATTTTGATAAAGCAGTCCAGGAGGTGATTAGTTGGGTAAACAAGCATGGAGGTTGGAGTAAGAATCTGCTGCTTGTTACTGCTGACCATGACCACTACCTGACTCTGAATAATGACTTTGTTTCAAAGCTAACTCCCAATCCTGATCCTAATAAAGCTAGAGGCTTGAAGTATAACGCTAAGGACATCACCTTCAACAAGCACAACCCTAAAGATGCTGGTCACTTCTGGGGAGCTGATCCAAATTACAAGTACCTCTGGGGTAGCCATAGCCGACGGATTGTACCTGTTTACTACCAGGGTGCTTATTCATCAACTCTGACTCGATCGTTTGGACAAAAGCTCAAGTTCACAGATAGCTCTGGTACTTACAGTGCGCCCGGTGTTCGAGGAGTGGTTGATCAAAGTCATATCTTCCAGGCGATGAAAACTGCGATCGTCAGTCCGTGAAATTAATACACCGCTTCACTAAACACTGACCGAATTTTAAATTTTAGATTTTGGATTTTGGATTAAAAGATTCAAAATCCAAAATCCTTAGAGCAAATGGATTGATCTGTAGGGTCAATCTAAAATCCTTGCATTGTCTGACTGAAAAACTTTGTGTTGCACAGACGTGTGTTCTCACGTCTCTGTTTCATAAAGCTATTTCGGTATTTTTGTATCTGTTCTTTAATCAAGGTAAAAAAATGACTGACTCCATCTTCAACAAGTTAGCAGCTGTAACGCTGGGAACTGCTCTGATTTTTGCGGTAGGGGAAACTATGCCCGTCCAAGCTAAACAACTCACTTATAATTTCTCTAACGAGAATAAAACTCTCACAGGGACTTTTTCCTTTGACCAAGCAGCAGCAGACGATCAACAAGTAACGATCGCAGAAGGCTTAAAGATTTTTGCTACCTACAATCACCAATTCTATACTGAAGCCAATGATCCTTTAGCATCAGTTTTAACCGACTTTTCCGGAACAATTTTGAACCAAGCGGGGTTGGGCTTGAATTTTACACCAAGCACGTTTAATGTCTACCGTGATAGTTTTATCGATCTGAATGATTCGACTGCTACGGGTGTTCAAACCATCACTTACGCAAGTGTCCCAGAGCCAAGTTTTATGCTTGGATTGTCTGTATTTGGGTTGGGTTTGTTCTTGGCCAAAAAGACAGCATCTTCTAGGTCATCAAGCACAAAAGCTTGAACCAAATTATCAAAAATAAACTGTTAGGTGGTTGATTGGCATCTACATATAACAGGGTGGGATTATCCACCCTGCAAATTTTTAATCTAATTTTTAATTAATTTTACATTGTATAAAATAGTTTGATTTATTCTTGCCCACTTACTTATACAGATTGTGCTGTCTGAGTTTGCTGACAATCTACCTATAGGGGTAGATATAGCGAAGCTGTCACCAGGGGCAAGATAGTCTGAAAATATTGCTGTCGTTGGAAGGATAATATTGCCGTGTGCGGATTAAAAATCCGCACACGGTAGAGTGCTTCCTGGCTTATGCATCCAGTTAACATACATTCCTGTTTGGTTGCTATTCGCACGTAATATCTGTCTTGATAACTGTGTCTATCGTTTTATCAGGTTTACTGCTTGTTGCATCTATGCGAATTTTTGCTAATTCCTCCTTTGAGATCCACTCACTAGTAAGAGTCACTCTGTATTCGTCTGTCCGACCGCCACGTTTTGTCTGCTTTAAAAGGTTTGCTTTAATCAACACCTTTAAAGCTTGTTGAGCTTTGCGAACACTCATATCACAAATTTCAGCGGTCTTTTTGAGACTCGCAAAAAAGACCCCTTTTGGTTTACCACCCGTTCGGCGAACCATGTGGGCATAAAGACGAAATTCATAAGGATCTAGTCCGTATTCATCTAAGAAACCGTGAATATAAGCGACTGACGCAGGAGGTTCATTTATTCCAGTTGAAGACTTAGATTTTTCTACGGATAGAGTATTAGAATTTTCAAAGTTTTTTTCTTCAGACAACATATGAATTTAGTACTTTACTCACAAGCATATTATAAACACCCAGCTGCACAAGATGCATATCGTTACTCATGCATCTTGTGCCTTGGCTCTGTTATATACTTCTACAGTGTTATCTTTTTAGGTTATTTTATGCTATGTTATGTCTTAAGGTGTTGTTACTTAATTGGCGTTTCGTTCGCTGCTTCAGTAATTTGGCGCAGTTGTCAAGAGTTGTCAGGTTTGAAATTTCGCGTTATACATAAAGTATCAGCAGCAAAAGAACTTTAGAGCAGTTTTGCAAACTGCTCTAAAGTCAAATTGGAGACAATATGATGAAGTTTTTTTGCTCTCGTCTGCCACCGAGTACATCACCAAAATAAACAACCCAACACTGATTTACGGTCAGCATTGGGCTTCAATTTCACGCTACCACTGATTTGCCGTCGGTGATAGCAGATTTTAATCGACATTAATCAAACAATTGACAATTTTATTATGAAAAAAAATCATGCCTTCAACAAAGGCAAGTTTTTGTTTGCCATTACTAATATAGTAGCGCAAAAATCCTCTAAAGTTTCACCATATGTGGAACTGGAGAACCGTTCTACCAATCCAAAATCAGTCATAACACGCTGGATTGATTGGCAACGCCCTAGCAAAGTTATTTTACCTTTGCTTCTCAGCATTTTGCAGTTTTTACAGCCAAAACCTGTATCAGGATGCGTAGAAACAGTTAGAAGAATAAGGTTTAATGATTTTCAAGTTGAGCAATCAAGCAAAATCTGCCATTATCCGGCTCCTGATTCTAAGACGAAGCACCAATAATCCGAGGTTAGGGACTCTCACGAAAATAAAATATCAGCTAGACAAAGCGTGCTATCCCTGAAAGGCGATACTCAGCTATGAGTCGCTATGTGATCGCAATCCCCACTGGGCAATCGCCTTTCATTTTACTCCCCCAAAAACCGTATTTCTTGAGGGAGTAAAGCAGCAGCAATATTTTCAGGCTATCTTGCCCCTTGTGACAGCTTCGCTATATCTACCCCCTATAGGTTGTTGCATCAAGAAAATATACATGGATTAGTTCAGATATAATAATGACTCATTGTTTGTTTTCCTAACTGGAGAAATTAATGGGTCGCGCCAAAAAGGTTGTCCTGGCATATTCTGGCGGAGTGGATACCTCAGTTTGCATCCCCTACCTCAAACAGGAGTGGGGTGTGGAAGAGGTGATTACCCTAGCAGCAGATTTAGGTCAGGGAGATGAATTAGAGCCAATTCGAGAAAAAGCTCTGAAATCGGGTGCAAGTGAATCCCTAGTGGCGGATGTCAAAGACAGCTTCGTTAAAGATTACGCCTTTGGAGCGATTCAAGCCAACGCCCTCTATGAAAATCGTTATCCTCTAGGAACTGCTCTTGCCCGTCCACTGATTGCTAAGGTATTAGTAGAAACGGCTGAAAAATATGGTGCTGATGCGATCGCTCACGGTTGCACGGGTAAAGGTAACGATCAGGTTCGCTTTGATGTCTCAGTTACCGCCCTGAACCCCAACCTGAAGATCCTCGCACCAGCCAGAGAATGGGGGATGAGCCGTGAGGAAACCATCGCCTATGGTGAAAACTTTGGTATCCCCTCACCAGTCAAAAAATCCTCTCCCTACAGCATTGACAAGAATTTGCTCGGTCGTAGCATTGAAGCTGGTTTACTCGAAGATCCATCATTTGAGCCACCAGAAGAAATTTATGAGATGACCAAAGCGATCGCTGACACTCCCAACGAGCCAGAGTACATCGAAATTGGTTTCCACGGTGGTATTCCCACAACCCTCAACGGCATAGCTAAAAAGCCAGTTGAGCTAATTGAACAACTCAATCAGGTGGTAGGAAATCACGGCGTCGGGCGGATCGATATGATAGAAAACCGTCTGGTGGGCATCAAATCGCGGGAAATCTACGAATCACCCGCGATGTTAGTCCTAATTCAGGCACATAGGGATTTAGAAAGCTTGACTTTAACGGCAGATGTTACCCATTACAAGCGTGGGATTGAAGAAACTTACAGCCAAATCGTTTACAACGGTTTGTGGTACAGTCCACTCAAAGTTGCACTCGATGCGTTTATTCAAAAGACACAAGAGCGAGTCTCTGGAACTGTGCGCGTGAAGTTGTTCAAGGGCAACTCTACGATAGTTGGGCGTTCGAGCGATAATTCCCTCTATACTCCCGATTTGGCAACCTACGGAGCCGAAGACAAATTTGACCACAAAGCGGCTGAAGGCTTTATCTACGTTTGGGGACTACCGACTCGCATTTGGTCACGGCTAACTAAAAGTTAGGAGTCATTCAATTTTAGATTTTGAATTTTGGATTTTGGATTGAAGGAGAAATCTAAAATCTAAAATCCAAAATTGCCAGATTTAGGAGGTGAACTACTCCGCCGTAAGACGGACGGAGCTTCCCAATTCATCGGGAATAGCCTCCAGAACTCCGTAGTACTAGAAAGTCTAACATTCCCTCCAAGGGCAGAAGTCCTGGTTCCCAAGACCCAAATGTTCTTCTTGCAACATATACCTGTTAGCTTGGTTTTCGCTTATGGCATTGATGGTCAAGATACTATTTAGCTTACCAGAAAATTTTGGTGACTCGTCATACATCTGGGATTGATTTTTTACAAAGTAAAAAATCAATCCCAGATGCAATCCTTATCACCCGCTCACAATCCCCATCTTAGGAATACCTTGTTCGCGTAGCGTCTCGTAGAGAAGATTGGGACTTCCGCGACCCGTTAAAAAGGTAAAATACAAAAGTAAAAGTTAAAAAAATAACTTTTTACTTTACTCCTAACTCCTGTACAGACGCGATTAATCGCGTCTCTACTCCTCACTCCTCATTACTCACTTCCTTAACTTGGCGAGACTCTAACCACAGGGGGACAACAATTAAGGCAGCAAGGATTAATAACGCTGCGATCGCAAATTGACCCACCCAAGCAACCAATTGTTCTAAAGAGATAATCTTGCCAGCAAAGAAAGCCAATGTCACCATCAAACTAGCCCAAGCAACTGCTCCTAACAAGTTGTATAAAAAGAATTTTCCAAAGGGCATTTCGGCTATACCAGCTAGTGGTGCAGCAAAAACTCGTAACAATGCCAGAAAACGTCCAAAAAATACCGCTTTCGCCGCATTTTGACTAAATTGATCTTTAATATTCAGCAGCCGCACTTCCGAAATCCGAAATATGCTACCAGCTTTTACGAGAAAATCCCAACCGCTAACTCTACCAATCCAATAGCCACAAGTGCCGCCAATCACAGCACCCATAATTGCGTCACCAAGAACCAGCCAGAAATTTAGTTCATCGCTGCCAGCTAGAAACCCGCCTACTAAGGTCACGGTTTCACCAGGAAGGGGAATGCCTAAATTTTCTAGCAAAATTCCCAAAAAAATTGCCCAATACCCGTATCTGTGGGCGACTTCCTGGATATTTTCTAGTGAAATCAACTCTAAAGACATCCCGCACCGCCGTCTTTATAAATTTTTACTTTTACTATATCTTTGCTTGTTTTTGGGTGGGGTGTCAATCAAACCACTACATTCAGTCATTAAGTCATTAGTTTAATTCTGAATAATCCATAACTTATAATCTATGGTAACTATTAGTTTTTGGCTATTAACTAGGCAATTTTTAGAAATACCTACCACACTTTAATATTTTTTTTAAAAAAACTAAAAAATTTATAAATTCTTTATAAATACCCCAGATAATTATGAAAATACTGTAAAAGATACGGTTGATACCGAAATTGTTAGGCGATTATGCCTATATTGATGAAAGTTATCACAAATTATACGGCATGAATACTGAAATAATCGCTCTCAATTGCATGGCTGCAATTGCCCAAATATCTGGGTAGAACAGTCATTTTGCCGTTGAAAGAGAAGATGTATTGATGTCTTTTTTGAATTTTCTGTCAAGTGTTCCAATTACCCTGTTAAATTCATGGCTCTCACACAAGAACTTCAAGTGATTTTGTTTAAACCCCAAGGAAGTATAGATTTGCAAGGCGGTAAGGTTTTGAGCGAACAGATGGCTGGAGTAGTGCCCCAAGCTGATCAACTCTGGGTTATCGACCTAAAAGAAGTTAATTTTATGGACAGTTCTGGGCTAGTCCCTTTAGTAAAAGGGTTGAAAGCTGCACGTCAGAGTGGTTGCCGCTTAGTTTTATGCAACGTGCAAGCTCCTGTACGGTTAATTTTGGAACTTACGCAACTAGATTCAGTGTTTGAAATTTTTCACACTTACGAAGATATTTTTACCACCGTCAAAGATAACAGTCTGGTGCTAGCAGGCTAACTAAATAAATCTACCTTTAGAAGGATGGTGGAGTCAAGCAATATTTGCATTTTTTCACATTCTTAAAGATAACAGTCTGGTGCTAGCAGGCTGACTTTCTTTTCTGCCTAGAGAAGAATGTTGAGAAAAACTCATGGTTTTGAGCTAGGTAATATCAATGGCAGATGAATGTATCTGCTTGTTGTCAGCCAATCTACTTAAACCAGTAAACTAGGAAATGGCCAAAATTGGTCAAAGTAATGCAATTGTTTGTGACACTCCCCAGCCTCGCAAAGAGAGGGCTTCTCAAATTACTCTGAGCTAATTGCTCTATGTCCGACGCAACTCGTGCAAAGAAGCAGGAGGTAAGAAATTTTAGAATCTCAGCCTTTGGGTTATTTCTAACTCTATAGTTATTTTTGTCTTGATGTACTACTTGGATGTCTCCAAGATACTTTGTTGCGCCAATTTCTTACCTCTTCGATTCCACAATAATGGTAACTTTAGGCATTCTGGGGAGTCGAAATGTTAGTTTGTTCGGATGCTGGGTGGGGAAAATTTGGCAAATCAATGCCGCTATGACTAGCATTGCGAGTTTTGAGTGCTAAACGGTAACTCACACTTTGCAGTTCTGCTTGTAGTTGGCGGTTTTCCCGTTGTAGCATTGCTACCTTTTCTCTTACTGGCATCATCCGCTCCTCAAACTTCCGACGGTAAATTTGAGGTAACTCTTGTACTACTTGCTCCAACATTCGACTGCGATCGGTGAGTTCTTGAACTGACTGTCGCAATTGGTAAATTTCGGAGTCACGAGTTGTAATTTGCTCTTGATAGAACGCCACCTGCTGCTCCACAGCTTGGAGTTGTTCTTGCAAAGCTTGTAACTGGGCGAGATCGCGCTCAAGCTCCGGCTGCTGGGGCATAAAACTAGTGTTACCCTTTACCAGGCGGAAGAGTTCTTGAGATAGTTGTTGCACTAATTGATCGCGAAGTTGCAACTCTTGGCGTAGCTGCGATACTTCCGTAGAGAGAACTTGAATGTTGGGTGTATCAGATTGGCTCACAGTAGCTTATAGCTCCCATTCAGAATCTTGTCCACTCTTAGGTATAACTGCGGAAGTACTACCTTTGGCAAGTATTTGTTAATTTAGCATTCCCAGACAAGTTACGAAAAAAGAAAAAGACAAAATTTTATTGAATGGAATTGGGAATTGGGAATTGGGCAAACAGGGCATTGGGAAAACTCTTCCCTATTCCCTATTGCCTACTCCCTACCCATTAGACCGTTGCAGCCACTTTAGCGGGTTTTTCCTCTTCGATTTCCTGCTTAATTGTCAGATAGCGAATCACTTCTTCACTCAGGCGCATGGCGCGTTCAAAGGGGGCGATCGCAGTTGGAGGCGCAGTATAGTTTAACTGGATGTAGATGCCATCGCGGTGTTTTTTGATTTCATAAGCCAGACGTCGCTTACCACGATTTTGAATTTGGATGTCCTGGGCGCCTTGATCGCGAAGCAAATTCTGATATTTAGTAATTGCTTGCTCTGCCTGTTCGTCTCCGAGGTCAGGACGGAGGATGTACATTGTTTCGTAAGTTGTAGTCATATTTTTCAGTCTCCTCATGGACAAAAGTGGCTGCCAATGTTAATTTATACCTGATTTAAATTTTAAATGTCAGTATTGATCAACATCTGAAGCAACAAGGAACTATAATCTTACCAGTTTTCAATTTGAATCATTAGCCAAATCGCCGAAGTTGGGATTTTTTCGATGTACCTAATGAAAACTAGGTCGGGAGGCAATCCCGATATTTCTTTAGCAAGATTGATCAAGCTATCAGGTTCACTAAGGGGTATATTTCCTTAAGGGCATCTATAGCGATCGCTTTTTTGCTTAAGGCTCAATCGGTTCGCTAAAAAGCTCACTGAGGATTGCTATCGGCTCACAGCAACAAAAAAGCAGATAAAAGGATATTGTATTAAGGTTATGGCACAGCGCTATGTGCGAATTCAAAATCCAGAAGGACAGATTTATTATGGGTTACTCAAACTATCCCTCAATGTTCAGGTGCTAGATGCTCCGCCTTGGTTAGAAGGACAACCCACTGATTTAACTTTGACACCAGAAAATTACCAAATTCTGGCTCCTTGCGCTCCCTCAAAAATTGTGGCGGTGGGTAAGAATTATGCAGACCATGCAGCCGAAATGGGAACTCCAGTACCTTCTGAACCACTAATCTTTCTCAAGCCACCCACGTCTATAATTCCGTCTGAGAGCGAAATTAAGTATCCTCCCCAGTCACAAAGAGTTGACTACGAAGGAGAGTTAGCACTAGTGATTGGTGATTACGCCTTTGAATGTACGCCCAAGGTAGCCCAAACTAAAATTTGGGGCTACACCATCGCCAATGACGTAACAGCGCGGGATTTACAAAAACGGGATGGTCAATGGACACGAGCCAAAGGTTTTGATACTTTTTGTCCTTTGGGGCCTTGGATTGTGCGGGAATTAAATCCCGGAGCAAGATTGCAGACTTTTGTGAATGACGACGCCAATCCAGTCCAATCTGCTTGTATCGATCAGATGGTATTTTCCCCCGATGTTCTAGTTTCCTATATCAGTCAGGTGATGACGTTACTACCGGGTGATTTGGTGCTTACAGGTACGCCGGAGGGTGTAAGTGCATTGCATCCAGGCGATCGCGTCCGTGTAGAAATTGAAGGTATTGGTCGCCTGGAAAACACCGTAGTGTCCCGTTAATTTCTAACGCACTTGCATATACACTGCATCGGAAATCGCCGGAATTTCGGCATAACGCCCGCTCAATGACTGGATGACTGAATATCCAACTGCTACCACTATGCCTAGAAAAATGGTTGTGGATAAGGTTTGGATTGCAAAACCAGCAGAGGGAACTAGTCCCACAACATCAGTCAGGATGCTAAACAAAAAGATAATGATGTCCAAAAGGATTGCTTGCATCGTGTTGAAACGAATAAAGTGACTGATTTTTTCGTTTCTTACCACCAATAGGAATAAGGCAAAGAAAATAATCAGTCCTGCATAGCGCACACTTGTGTAAAATGACCATAAAATCAGAATCGGTGTAAAAATGACTGCCAGGGGAGGAAACTGCTTTAATAAAAAAAAGCCAAAAGTTACTGCCTCAACCATCGGTAGCAAATAAGGCAAGGAAGCAAAAATCCGATCTGAAACCGTTGTAGACCCACGCCAAGACATTATGCGTTCTCCTGTGGTGAAATTTATATAGTTACTTGAGCTTAGGATAACGCAGTTGCTTGGTCTTGCTGGCAAATTCAACTATTCTATATGGGCGATGCGAAAGCCCATCATACACTCATACTGGTCTGGCTGCTGTTGAGTAAGCTTGCGAATGGCTTGACCACAGCGCAGTTGACCCCCACGCCAACGGGGTTGACCGCTCCGGTCAGCGAGTAAACAAGACTGGCAAACTTGCTCAGTGGCAAGGATTTGCTCGTCCATTAAAATGACTAGCATCGAATCCCTCCTGTAAATCCTCATTGTCACCCATATTTTACTTAGGTGAGGACACGCTTTGTTTGTAGCGGCTGTTTGAACCGCTACAAACTCTATGTTGGGCTTTGCAGGTTAAGTGTCAATAGGCAAGCCTTAAGAAAAATAGCTTTGTTGGGTTGCGCTTTGCTTAAACGCCACTTGCTTCTCCCTCTCGTGAGACGCGCAATTTCCATGTCGGGAAACCGCACCTCTAGCAGTGGCTCCCCAACCTACGCAGTTTAAGGTTTTGACGCTAACCCAAGCGTATTGGGTTAAGTGTTATCAAGAGTGCGATGGCGCTTTGCGCCCAGCGTCGGCGATCACAGAGGACACTTAAAAACCACATCCTAACTCTTTGTAGCAAAAATGTGAGCAATCACAATTCAATAAAAATTGTCAACTGAATCTTAATAGATTGTCTGTTGTGTCTATTGCAAAGTAAAAAATAATACAAAATTCTTCGCACTAAGTTTAGTAGGGACAGCCAACGGTATTCATTGCATCTGTGTTAATTCAGGAAACAAGAAATCTTTACGCACAAGCAACACGGCGACCCATTAAAATTCCCTTGACGCGACTATTTAAAGTGCGAAAAATCAAGTAAGTAAAGCTGAGTTAACTTGATAGCCATCTAAGTGATGCAATTACAAAATACTGAGGTAAACTGACAAGCAAGGTAATACACAATATTACTAGGCGGCTCGTCGGTCTGGGCATCACTCACAATGGAACACTGGCAATTTCTGATACAGAAACAAGGCGCTCGCTCGTGGCATATCCTAGAATCGCCAAATTTGGAAATTTGGGAAGGGGAGTATAGAGTTTTGGCTCTTTCTAAACTTCCTAATACAGAGGTGGAAGTGCGGGTAACTCACTCTTCAACCCAGGAAGTTCAACCAACGCGGCGAATTTTAAAGCGATCGCGCCGCACTAACTCAGAAGGCTTAATGGCGGTAATTCCTTTTACCTACTTCCAGTCGGGAGTTTGGGAGTTGCGCTGTTTTGGCGATTTGATGTCGGATCTGTTAGGTAAATCTTGGCAGTACAGTGTCCAACTTGAAGTATTGCCCCAGGAAAAAGAGGGGGAGCAAAGAAGGCTGGGGGAGAATATAGAATCAAATTCACCTGATCACCCAGATACTTTTTCTGAAAACTTGAAATTTCCCGCCCCAGCAGAAGCCGAAATTACCCTAGATAAAGCGATCGCTGTCTTTGCAGAACTGGCAATTGCTACAGACAGCAGCCCCGTTAGCATTGTTGTGCCAGATGAAAAGAATTTGGAATTTCCCGCCCCAGCAGATGCCGAAATTACCCTAGATAAAGCGATCGCTCTCTCGGCAGAAGTGGGAATTGCTACAGACAGCAACCCCGCTAGCATTGTTGTGCCAGATGAAGAGAATTTGGAATTTCCCGCCCCAGCAGATGCCGAAATTACCCTAGATAAAGCGATCGCTCTCTCGGCAGAAGTGGGAATTGCTACAGACAGCAACCCCGCTAGCATTGTTGTGCCAGATGAAGGGAACTTGGAATTTACCGCCCCAGCAGAAGCCGAAATTACCTTAGATCAAGCGATCGCTCTCTCGACAGAACTGGGAATTGCTACAGATAGCAACCCCGCTAGCATTGTTGTGCCAGATGAAGAGAATTTGGAATTTCTCGCCCCAGCAGATGCCGAAATTACTCTAGATAAAGCGATCGCTCCCTCCGCAGAAGTGGGAATTGCTACAGACAGCAACCCCACTAGCATTGTTGTACCAGATGAAACCGAAGAAAATAGAGTTATCGATGAGCCTGTGAGTCCTGTGTGGCTCAAAGGTGAGACGGCAGAGCAGATTTTACAAAATTTAATAGATTTAGCTTTACCCGCTTCTGAACTGCTGCCAAAAGATGAAAACGTTACAGATTCTCCAGCAACACAACCGTCGCCACCATTACTACTAACTTTAGGTCAGGATACTTACATTGCTCGTTGGGGACAACCTCTTACAATCAATGGACACATAGAACTCCCAGAAAAGACAAATGTAGATCAGGCTGAAACATTATCCCCAACAAGCTTGCAAGGGCTTGAACTAGGAATTGAACTGCGATCGCCCAATAACTCAAAAATCTTAACCCAGGTACGGCAACCCTTACCAGACCAGGAGTTGCCGTTCACCATCAATACCTCAATTGATATTCCTGCTGACTGTGAATCCAAGTTAATTTTGGCAGATATCACTTTGTATGGTAGATTTGCCGATGTTAGTGAAGTCATCCGGTTAGCCAACCAGTCGTTCACCATTACCGCAGATGTAAAAGAATTACTGGCAATCACAGCCATAGCAAAACCTAGTACATCCTTAAATGGAAATGGCCTCATAGCACTATCGGACTCATCTGCTACTTTGACAGAACCAGAGACAGCTGTAAGGCTCGATTTGAAACTATTTAATCTGGTCAAGATTCCAAAAACCGACCAGTTTCAAATACTCAATCCATCCCCAAACACACCCCTACCACCGCAAATTAACCTGCAAGTTCTGCGAGAACTTGCCCTGCGGACATCTAAGGTCAAGAATTCAGGCACTTCGCCTCAATTGCCGAAACTGCCCCTTGTTCAAACCGATGCCAAGACTTCCACAGATGTTGTTGCACAACCCCCTACAGAGGAGGAACTTCTAGAAAAGGATGCTACTATATCCACCATCAACTTGGAGCAGTTGGTGATCAGGCAACGTCGAATGCCAAAACTCAATGCAACTTTTCCATACTTGAGACGGCTAAAAGCTTTGCCAGGTGATGCAGAGGAAGTAAAAAGCAATGTTTCCCCAGATGCATTGCAACTTTCACCTGCTGAAGACTTCCCTCAGTTGGACGCAATAGCTGAAGATGAAAATACACCTGAATCAGTAGTAGGTGATGCACAATTCCAGGAGGAAGTAAAAAACAATGTTTCCCCAGAGGCATTGCAACTTTCACCTGCTGAAGACTTCCCCCAGTTGGACGCAATAGCTGAAGATGAAAATACACCTGAATTAGTAGTAGGTGATGCACAATTCCAGGAGGAATCTGTTGCTGTAGAAGCCCAGCCAAATACACAATTGATTACAACAGGCAACCTTTACTCATCTCCTTTACTTAGGAAGTGGATGCAGAGCCAAGGATACTCTTTGCCTGAATCTATCAATGATCTGCAACTTCAAAACTACGATAACTATGTTTCAGCACAGCAGACATCGCTTTCTCTAAATGCAGAAAATGCGAATGTTGATGTTAACTTGCCGTTAAACCTAGATGCCAACACAGAGATGAATCTGAGCGAAGGTTGCGGTCACTCAGAACTTCTTCTGACAAAGACGCGCAACAAAGAGGGGACGGAAGAAGTCCAAGGGTTGGCTTCCGAACTGGGGAACTTTGGGGAAGATGTAAATACAGCGAAGGAAGCGGATCTGGAGATAGGAGAAAATACGGAACTAGAAAAAGTATTAGAACCAACGCTCTCATCGGTGTTAACACAACTACCGCCCCCCCTTCCTCCGATAAAAATAAATATAGCCTCAGCTTGGTTAGCGCAAGAAATCGTTGTAGATGATACATATAGTGAACTGGAAGCCGACGCAACCAGGAGTTACCCCTTTGAAGAAGAGGAGCAACCACTGTTAGATTTATCTCCTTACTTACCTATAATTGCGGCAGCCACTGAACCTTTGCCAATTCCCCAACTGCTAGTGCCAGAAGGCGAACTAATCGCTGGCAAGTTTATCATAGTGCGCGTAGTACTGCCTGAAGTACCTCCACAAGTTGTTGTCAAGTTATGGCTTGAAGATTATCAAACTCGCTGGTTACTAGATGGCCCGCATTTATTGACAAATTTACTACCTAATGCTTTGGGAGGGTTGGAAGTGATGACCCAATTAAACATTCCCTTTGGCTGTTTAGAAATTCGCTTGGAAGCGATCGCACTTGATTTGACAACCCAGCAAGAGAGTCACAAAGTCACAATAGTGCGAACTGTGGTTCCTCCAGACTTGCCAAGCTTGCAGCTAGATGAACTACTGGGTATGTGATCGCCAGTAGCGGTTGGAAAACAGGGGACAAAGGGGCAAGGAAGAATTATTCAACAAATCACTCCCCACTCCCCGTCTGTGTTAAAAATATGAAAGAATTTCAAAAATCTGGCAGTATTTGCAGTAAGCTCATTTTGAATTGTAGTGTGATTTAATGGGAACTTTTACTATGGCAGTTTCTTTTTTGCCTTCTGTCTTGGCTACTACTTCGTTCTTGTCTCCGATCTTGGTTTACACAATTGGTTGGATTTTGCCAGCTGTGACCTTTGCTTTTCTATTTTTATACATTGAAAGCGACGATATCAGCGATATTAAGTGATCTAGTCATTAGGAGCCACTGCGTTGCTTTGGTCAAGTATGAATGTCGGATACATTTCTAGACTATTGACCAAAATCAATACCGCCCATCTCATAGAGACAGGCGGTTTTTTTTAACGTTGATTTCTCAACAAATGCTAGAAAATTCTAACTTATAGCGTTCGGTTCAAACTAATGTTAAATCGAAGAACCAAGTCCGGCGTAGGCACCATAAAAGAAAATGCCCAAGACTGTGATTATACCTAAGCCTGCGATCGTAGCGACGACCCACAGGGGAATTCTCCCACTTTCAGACACAACTTCTCTCCTCTCTTAACAACAAATCAACATATCTTCAATAAACAAACATTAACAACACTAGTTCCAGTTAGTTAAAGAAGTAACTGGAAAACAGAATCCCCAGAACGAAAACTAGAAGTAGTCCCAGGTATAGCGAAGTCCGGTTTAGTTCAACCGGCTGATTATTGGGATTGGGCGATCTTTCTACCATAATTGCTCCTAACGGTGAATAAATTGCATTGCGGCGATCGCGCCTAAAAAGAATACAGTTGGTACACCTAAAGTGTGAACTGCCAGCCATCTAACGGTAAAAATTGGATAGGTAACTGGTTGATTGATGTTATTGCCGCTAGTCATGATCTCAAACTACTTTCCAATAAATTGTTCAACTTGTTTTTTAGCTTCAAAACGGTTCTTCACAATTGGCACTTCTTGCCGTGCTTCTGTGAAATATTCGTTGGGACGGGGTGTGCCAAAGGCATCATAAGCCAGACCAGTTTGTACAAATAACCAACCTGCAATAAACAATGCCGGGATGGTGATGCTGTGAATTACCCAGTAACGAACGCTGGTAATGATGTCCGAAAACGGACGTTCTCCAGTGGTACCTGACATTTAGATCCCTACCTAATTACATAGAGTGTTATAGAGTTTATTATCCTACAAAGTTAAGAAAGAGTTACAAGTTGCAACGTTATTCTCAGAAATTAGGCATGGGGCATAGGCCAAACAGGGCATTGGTTATTAATTCATCTCCCTCATCTCCCCCGTCCTCTTACTAAGCCGCCCCTGCTGGAGAAGTTGTTTCAGGGTTTGGTAAATATTTGAGTAAAACGCCGCGATCGCCAATTATAAATCCCCGCTCTGGCTCTAAGAAAATAATCTTGTACAAATTAGCAGCAACTTCTTCCACCGCACGGTCTTTTTCCCAGGTTTTGCCACCGTCCCCACTCCGTAGCAAATTACCGCTACCGCCACCTATCCAAATTTCGTTGGGTGTGCGATATGCCAAATCCAGTAAACCCCAACTGGTTGATAACTCTGGATATTTTGCCTCTTGCCATTCTTCAGGTTTAGTTGGATCACTAAACTGAATTTGACCGCCCCTGGCTAGCAACCATAATTGCCCATTGTCAGTAAAGCCCATGTTTTCCACCCGCCGAGAACTATTGCGGTTATGGGGTACCCAAGCATTTTGCCCCGGTTCCCAAGTCGAGTAGAAACTACCCTTAGCGGAAACGGCAACATATTTACCATCAGCAGAACGCTCTAAGTTACGCACCACACCAACTGCTGATTCCACCTGGGCTTTCCAGTTTTTGCCGCCGTCTGTGGTCTTATATATGGCTCCGACATCAGTAGCCATTTCAGCTGTCTTGTCTGCCACTGCCTTAATTGCGATCGGGCTACCTGGTAGCTTTTCGTTCAGGGGAATACGCGACCAAGAACCACCTTCATCAGTAGTGTGCAGTAACAGTCCAGGCTCTCCAGCAATCCAGCCTTCTTTACCGAGAAAACTTACTGAGTCAAAGCGATACTTTTGCTCATCCAGTTGTAGTGTTATTTGTTTCCAGGTATTACCACCGTCATTGGTTTCCAACAGGGTAGCATTGCTACCTACTAAGTAGCCATGCTCAGGGTTATCAGTAAAAGCAATATCTAATAGATTCGAGTCTGTTGGCACAGAAATGATTTTCCAGGGATTGTAGCTAACAGAGGGAATTTTGCTACAACCTATGCACATCAGGACTACTATCAACAAGGCAGCTATTCGTTGCCAACTTTTCACAATTGAATGCATCAGTATCTCTTATTTGTTTCTAAATTTCTGTAGTAGTCGGCGTTAGGATGCTGGGCAATCCTGAGTTTTCCATTTGGAATTTTGTTAGCGCCACAAAGAGCGAGTCCAAGGTAAAGAGCGCGTCTGGTAGAGAGCGTCTATTTTGAATTGCTTAACGGCTGTCACTGTAAGCCGTAGAGACTGATAAAAAACAAGAAGCCAAGAGCCAAAGCGCCAAAAATTAGGATATTCTTTTGGGTTGGCGTTAGGGTGTTGACACCAAAACCGTAACCGAGATTTTCTTTGAAGCCGGATGCAGTACCCACAGGGCCGATGTTGGCAAAAGCGGTTTTTTTAGCAGCACAAACTGGACAGCGCCAATTTATGGGCAGTTCTGCAAAGGGTGTCCCTGAAGGAATATCATCCTTGTCGTCTCCCTTCTCAGGTTCGTAAACATAACCGCAGGCGCGACACTCGTAGCGATCTAACACCGTAGTCTCAACAGCTGGTTCGCTCATGGCTAAGTCCTCGCAGAGGAGAAATCTTAAATATACGTTAAAAATTATGACATAACTGTTAGAGTTTTCTATCACTAGCAAAAACGAATCAAATACCTGAAGTGCGTCTGTTTCCCAGATTTCAGAAAAATCAAACAGATATAATGTAAAAGAAAGTTACGCAGTTAAGGGATTGGGCATTGGGCATTGGGCATTGGGCAATTCAATTTTGGATTTTGGATTGACGATAGCGCCACGGAGAGCGAGTCCGCGTACTCCTGCGGAGGACAAGCTACGCGCAGCATCTCGTAGAGAGCGTCTTTTGGATTAAATTTCAATTCTTTAATCCAAAATCTAAAATCTAAAATCTAAAATTCTTACTCCCCCCATTCCCCACTCCCCACTCCCCACTTAAAATACTCCATAAGCGGTAGATACTCATTGTGTTTGTCCTCAGCGGTTACGAGTACCTTCTAGGCTTCTTCATAATCTGTAGCCTAGTGCCTGCCTTGGCGCTCTCAGCATCCAAGCTCCTACGACCCAGTGGTTACAGCCCAGAACGGCACACCACCTATGAATCTGGCATGGAACCCATTGGGGGAGCCTGGATTCAGTTCAACATCCGCTACTACATGTTTGCTCTGGTCTTCGTCATCTTTGATGTGGAGACTGTATTCTTGTATCCTTGGGCGGTAGCTTTCCACCGTTTGGGGCTATTGGCATTTATTGAAGCGCTAGTCTTTATTGCAATTCTTGTAGTCGCCTTAGTTTACGCATGGCGTAAAGGAGCTTTGGAATGGTCTTGAATTCTAATTTAACAACTCAGGGCAAAGAGCGAATCATCAACCCCATTGAGCGGACTACAATCACTCAAGACCTTTCAGAAAACGTCATTTTGACGACGGTTGATGACCTCTACGACTGGGCACGGCTTTCTAGTCTGTGGCCGTTGCTATTTGGAACAGCTTGCTGCTTTATTGAGTTTGCAGCTTTAATTGGTTCACGATTTGATTTTGACCGTTTTGGCCTAATTCCCCGTTCTAGCCCCCGCCAAGCCGATTTAATTATTACGGCAGGGACGATTACGATGAAGATGGCTCCTCAACTGGTGCGTCTTTATGAACAAATGCCAGAGCCGAAGTATGTAATTGCGATGGGTGCTTGCACAATTACTGGCGGGATGTTCAGCGTTGATTCCCCTACGGCAGTACGCGGAGTTGATAAACTGATTCCGGTGGATGTGTACTTGCCTGGTTGTCCTCCCCGTCCAGAAGCAATTATCGACGCAATTATTAAGCTGCGGAAGAAAATCTCCAATGAATCGATGCAAGAGCGGGATAAAATTAAGCAAACCCACCGCTACTACAGCACGACTCATAATTTGAAGCCAGTAGAGGAAATCTTAACTGGTAAGTATTTGCAGTCAGAAACTCGCTATGCACCACCGAAGGAATTGACGGAAGCGATCGGTATGCCAATACCACCTGCACTGCTGACAGAAAAGGCGCAAAAGGAGGAACAAACCCGTGGCTGAAGAAGAATCTAAACCAGTACCAGCAGCCAAAGAAGAGTCATTGGTACAAGCGGGTAAAATTTCCCAGTGGTTGACGGAAAATGGCTTTGACCATGAGTTTTTAGCACCAGATAAGAATGGTGTAGAGATAATTAAGGTGGGGGCAGATTTCTTGCTTCCTACCGCTACAGCCCTTTATGCCTACGGGTTTAATTATCTCCAGTTTCAAGGTGGTATTGACCTTGGCGCAGGAGAGGAATTGGTGAGTGTGTATCACTTGATTAAAGTCGGTGATAATAGCGATCGCCCCGAAGAAGTACGGGTGAAGGTGTTCTTACCACGGGAAAATCCTGTAGTGCCTTCTGTGTACTGGATTTGGAAGACGGCAGATTGGCAAGAGCGCGAGTCTTACGATATGTTCGGCA
>NZ_JABXKP010000043.1:59023-103072 GCF_017114985.1 Nostoc sp. JL33
TGGATTTGGAAGACGGCAGATTGGCAAGAGCGCGAGTCTTACGATATGTTCGGCATTGTCTACGAAGGACACCCAAATCTCAAGCGGCTTTTGATGCCGGAAGATTGGGTAGGTTGGCCTTTGCGGAAGGATTATATCTCGCCTGATTTCTACGAGTTGCAAGACGCTTATTAGAGATTGCTGAATAGAGACGCGATTCATCGCGTCTGTACAATTTAGTGCTGAGTTTCGGCAGTGATTAACCCCTTTCCGGTGGCGGAGAGGGGTTATGTTTTTGGTGTTTCATGTCAAGTTGGTTGACAAAACTTGCTGCAATTCATTGACTGTATTTACAGTTTTAATTGCCTGTTGAATTGCTTTTAATTTCTGCAAATCTGTAATTTGAGAGATTATCGGCATCAATTCTAAACCTTGATTGCCAAACTTAATTTCTAATGCCAATTCAATCCCTGAATATAACTCCTCCTTTCTTCCTCGCAGTTCTCCGCGTGCTTCTCCGCGTGCTTCTCCGCGTGCTTCTCCGCGTGCTTCTCCTTTGCTAAAAATTTCTTGATACCAAGGCGACTGCTCTAAAAGTGCCATATCCCACCTCAGAATTTGTTGAACTATTGCACTATCTAATACAAAGGTAGCAAAAAATCCTAATACTGTTTCTAGTTGATTCAATTGTTCATCTGCACGTAATATTCGCAATGCGTCCCGAATCGTAGACTCGTTATCACCTCCTTTGAGGATGGGTACAAATGGAAGTAGTGAGGGTAATGGTTGTGCAAAGGCAATATTTACATCAACTTCCCACAGGTTAATGACACGGTAATCTTGAATAGCACGTAAACCAGCAATATTTAATTCATAACTTGTTGGTATTTCAGCGTCACTTGCCTTGAGGATATTAATTAGTACTGGATACGTTGGCAAATTATATTTTTCTTCTGCAAGTGCTGTATAGGCACGCATCCTGCGCGGCATTTCTGGTTTATAGCGGAGTTGTAATTCGTTAAGAACGAGAAATTTTCCATACTGCGGACTTTCGACACGGATTAAAACATCACTTTCTCGACTTATCCACTGAAATTCTGAGTTGAGAATTTCGCCAGCAACAATATCAGGAATTTGTGTTACCCATTTTACCCAGTTATCAGGTGCAAGGCTAATTAAGCGTTTGGTGCTGACATCGGCGGGTTTGATCATGGGGTTGTAAACGCACTGAAAGTTATAAAATAATTATACTTAAGACTGGATTACAGATATTCAGATTTTTGATTGGACTACTTATAGAAAGCGATCGCCCTGAAGAAGTACGCTTAAAGGTGTTTTTACCACGGGAAAATCCTGTAGTGCCTTCTATGTAATGGATTTGGAAGACGGCAGATTGGCAAGAGCGCGAGTCTTACGATATGTTCGGCATTGTCTACGAAGGACACCCAAATCTCAAGCGGCTTTTGATGCCGGAAGATTGGGTAGGTTGGCCTTTGCGGAAGGATTATATCTCGCCTGATTTCTACTAGTTGCAAGACGCTTATTAGAGATTGCTGAGTTTCAGTAGTGATTAACCCCTTTCCAGTAGCGGAGAGGGGTTATGTTTTTAGTGTTTCATGTAAAGGCGCAAAGAATAATGTAAGAGTATGGTCTAAATAAATGAAACCTGCTGTAGATTATTCCATAATTTTTAATCTTTAATTGCTTAACAATGCCAAGCTTTATAAAAGGCTGGATAAGTCATAGTTTGGGCACATTGCCAGATTACTTGATAGCAATCTTTGAATTGCTCGAAATCATTTTCATAATTTTCATCTAATAAATAATTTTTGAAAGCGGTGACAACTGCCTTCATATTCTCAGATTCTGTTAAAACTTTACTCAAGCTATATGCTGCTAGTCTACGAGTATATTCATCTTTAGAAGTACCGATTAACTCCACTAATGCAGTGATAGCTAAGGGATGATCTTTGGCTATTTTTCCTAACCTTTCTACTGCTAGCCTACGGGTATATTCATCTTCAGAAGTACGGATTAACTCTACTAACTCAGTGATAAATGTAGGATGATCTTTGACTATTTCCTCTAAGCTTTCTGCCGCTTGCCTATGGGTATATTTATCATTTAAATCATGAATTAAATCCGCTAAAGCGGTAATAGCTGTAGGATTATCTTTATCTATTTTACCTAAGCTTCTTGCCACTATCCAACGCTTAAATTCATTACGCAAGTCGTCAATTAAATCCACTAGTTTTATGATATCTATAGCATTGTATTTGACTATTTTTTTTAAACTTTCTGAAATTTGCATACAGCTATATTCATCTTGAGAAGTACCAATTAACTCTTCTAATGCAGTAATAGCTGTAGGATGATATTTGGCTATTTTTTCTAAGTTTTCAGACGCTGGCATTTGGATACTTTTCAATATAAAAGTATCCATGAAGTCCACTAGTATAGTGATGGCTGTAGGATTCTCTTTGTTAATTTTACCTAAGCTTCTTGCCGCTAGCATACAGGTTTGTTCATTTTGAGAAGTATGGATTAACTCCTCTAATGCATTAATGGCTTTTTTGCGATCCGTCTCTATCAGTACAGCCTTAGCCTTTTCTGCTATTCGTTGGTTAAATCTCTGCCACTTCTGTTTTTCTATATTTAAATAACCAAAGCCCCATCTGACGATTTGCTTCACGATCGCATCTGCTAAATCACAATCTTTAAACTCGGCGATACCGGCTGCCGCGATAAAATAGGCTCGATATTCATAAAATCCTTTCCAGTCAGGAATTTGACTCTGACTGTTGCAGCCATCCTCAAATTCTACTAACGCTTTGATAAAATCTTTCTTTTGTTGCTCTTTTACATCTTCTCGCCCAAACCACAACAAAATTACCTCTTTCCACTGCGGTTCAAATATGCGATATATTCCTTGTTCTGGGTTTTCAGGAACGTGCTTTAGAAAATAGTGCCAATCGTCAACAGCTAAGGCGGCGAAATATTCTTCAAAGGTGGCATGGTAGAAGGCATAAACCTTTTCTTTGCTAGAAGATTCAGCCGCAATCCCTACATGATTTAGCCAGCCCAGTTGCCAAGCTTTGTAAAACAGTGAAGTCTCATCATCTACATCTCCCAGTTCCTCACTGATAAAACTTTCCAGTAAGCGAAATCGTGAACTACCTTCGTTGATATCCCGCAAGGCTAAACGTCCCAAAGCCTGGTTTAAGTCATGTTGTTCTTTTTTACTGGTGCGGAAACGGTTTTGTTTCCATCTGTAGAACTGCTGCACACATTGATCATACAATCCCGCTTTTGTCTCTGGTAAATTCCCCTCCTCAGTCTGCCAAATACCACACAACAACGCCAACCGCAGGGGAGTTTGCACCAAGTCTTGCAGGCGTACCCGTTCGGCTGAGTCTAATTCTGTCTTTAACCGTTCTCCTTTTTCACTTAGGTTTCCAAACCAGTTATCAATAAACTGATGCACCTGTTGGGGATAGTCAAAGTCCAGTAGACGATAGGTTTCAAAGGTTTCTAGGGCGTTGACATCCGCTTGCCAAACATTCAGCCGACAAGTTAACACTACTCGTGATAAACGTAGCCATCCATTCAACTGACGGGAAATTTCCTCTAATGGCTGGTGAGACGCTTCAGACATTTCATCTACGCCATCTAATAGTAGCCAGACTCGTCTCTGCTGAATTTGGTTTGTAAAGTCTTCCCGCACTTCCTGAATTAATTGTGTTGCAGGAATTGCTTGCTCAAGCCAACTATTACATATATATGTTTGAATATCTGTTAAAGTACCATTTCGCCCTAAGTCTGCCAGAGAAATCCAGACTGGTAAACCTAAGTTTTTCTCTAATACCCAAAAAGCTATAGTTTGCAGGAGTGTTGTTTTTCCTGCACCCGGTTCTCCAATCACAGCTATTTGCTGGCCTTTGGTTTTACCTTCGCCGCCTTCTAAAATTTGACTCAAGAAAGCTTTATGCTCAAATCGCTGCTGCCTTTCATACTGCGGTTCATAAAGACGTGTTCCCGCATCTGGGGAAAAGTTCCCCTTGTCGCGTTTATCTGTTTTTGTCCGTTGCACCAGCGCTAAAGGAACATAAATTTGTTCTTTGTCTTTTCTGGCACATTCATCCTGCATTAGGAAATTGCTGCTTATCCGCCGATGGGGTTCCAGCATCGTGCTACACACTTCGCGCCAGTTAATAAGAGTAGCTAAAATTTCAGGTGGCGGAGTCGTCGCTTTTGCATCAATTAAGTCTGTTAGTTCTAAATCTAAGGCTTTGGCGATCGCACTGGCATATTCCCAATCAATATCTTCTTTACCGCTAAAAAAGCGTTTAACCGTCTTCTCACTCACTCCGGCATTTGTTGCAATATCCAAATGGGTCAAAAACCTGTCATCATAATTACGTTTCGCAGCTTTTGCATTTAAAAGTTTTTCTTTTCCTTCTTCATTGACTCGAACACTATTGCGGTTTCGTGTTTCCCCCATAATTAATGTATTTTTGCTAATGAGGATATTTATAGTTTAAGGAGATTGGTTGATTTTATGAGGGTCAGAAAGAGTCAATTAATCACTGTCCCTGTCTGGTCCCTAAATGTCCAGCGTAGCACTTGTCACTCAACGTAACTTTGTCTCATAACCACTTGAAACGGAGTTATGACGATGACAAAGGTTAATAAAAACTTAGAGAACCCCACCCTGCAAGTGAAAAAGGGAGCAGAAGGACTTGATGTGAAGCCGCAAAAAGCTATCCCAGTGGTTGATGCTGGTTATGCACCATACCAAGTTGATGTTACACCTGTATTGCTGCAACAACCTTCTAGCCCATTTGCGATCGCACTCAGCATCTCTATCGTCATTGGTGCGATCGCTGCACTAATTAAAACCCTAAAATCTGGCTAGTCCTAGCATTCCGCCCGGAAGTTAGCTTCTGGGCTAATAGACCGATATGCAAATTATAAATGCTTACCAGGATAGAGTTACACGGATTCATCCGCAAAGTGCGATCGCACTCAGCATCTCCATCGTCGTTGGTGCCGCAGCTACGCCAGTCGTAGACATCGCTGGACTGATTAAAACCCTAAAATCTAGCTCATTTTTAATTGTTCTAATTTTTGTTTAATCAAAATTTCAACTTCTTCAATCTCAGCATTCGATTTTGGGATGTCAAAAGTCTCTGGAGACGCTTCAGATGTAAAGCGGTCAACAAAAGCACGAAACGCTGCTTTATTATTGGGGTGAGCAATGACGAAGGCTCTTAACTCGGTTTTGCTCATGCTGCTAAATTCTGGCTCAATCACAAGAACCTCCAAAGACCATTGCGATAGATTTCTACCTCTATATTATCTCCTGCCAAAATAAATACATTACCTGTTTGTTCATCGAGGCGGACAATGTAAATAGGAGTGAATGTATTGGTCAAAGATTGACATAGTATGACACACCTGATGCCTTGTTCAGCAGTTGGCAAGATTTGTATACCTCATAACCGCATAGCTTGGAATCAGAATAGCAGGTAAGGGGAAAATATCAAACCATCTCAAAAGTTTGATTAGCTTTATATTAATTTTAATGGTGCGTTGTCACAAAGGTCAACGCACCCTTATCCAAAAAAGCGGCGAGTCCAAACAATCACTTCACAGATATCACTGTTTGGTTTACTACTGGACGTGCTTTTTTACGGTCTGACCTGCGCGTTCCACCAGCCATCTCATACTCATCACTACTTTTGCCATAGCGAGATGCAACATTTAACAGCATTTGCTCAGAATAAGTATTCAACTCTCGTTCTGCTTCTATTAATGCATTGTGTGTCTTATCTACTATTGTTTGTGCTTGATTATAAGCGCCTAGCTTTTCTCGTAACTCAATTACTTTTGTGTTGTAAGTAGTAATTGAAAACCCATTACTAAAGTCTAACTCAGGGTTAATTGTCTGCATTCCTTCAATCCGTCGTTCAGCTTTGGTCAGTGACATGGAGTTTCGTTTCCGTTGCGTCATATAGTTTTCCTGTTTGGATTAATTTATAAATAACCCTGATGTTATACACGGAGTTATTTATATATCATCAAATTACGCAATAAGCAGATGCATCAGCCACAGTGAAGTTACAGAATTTTAAGAGCATTGGATGGCATTAGCCAACTAGATAGATGCGGGTATATTTGCTGAAATTTGTTGAGAAAAGCAGGTTTTGAAGTCGCAAAAGCAGGTTTTGAAGTCGCAAAAGCAGGTTTTGATGTCGCAAAAGCTGGTTTAGAAGTTGCAAAAGCAGGTTTTGAAGTCGCAAAAGCAGGTTTTGATGTCGCAAAAGCTGGTTTTGATGTCACAAAAGCTAGTTTTGAAGTCGCAAAAGCTGGTTTTGATGACGCAAAAGCTGGTTTACCAGTGGTTAACTAGGGTTAAATCCTGACTTTTCACGGTATCTGGAAAACCTCTCTCTAAATCTCTCTCCTAAAAGGAGAGAGACTTTGAATTTTACCCCTTAGAGCGTCGGGAAGGGGGTTAGATGCTTCGTGGCTTTTCCACATAACGTGAAAAGTCAGAAAAGCCTTTCTAGTCGTCTTGAGACGAATGAGTGCTATTAGCCTCAGAATTTATTCTGAGGCGGGCTAGATGAGAATGAAATAGCCCTGGATACCCATCTAGTAAACCAATAGTAACAACAGCTACCATCGCATCGGTTAGAGGGGGATGAGATGAAACACACTAAAAATTTATTTTTATAAATGAAAATTTTATTTTATTTATGTGTTAGGTAGCTTTCAGGATGTTATCTGTATAATCTATCATTCAGTCTAAATTATGGAATGTATAATCTATCATTGAGTCTTATTGATTATTGACCTCTGTTACTTATTTATAGGTTGAAATATGGAGATTAGAGCATCTCTTTTTAAGACATAACATACCACTCACTTAGTAGTTATTTATTGACAGAATTTGAGAAGTTATGTAGGCAAACTCTATCCTAGACATTACCTAAACTTGTGCTTCAAAAATCATGAGCCATTATATGAATAGTTAGCACGTTTACGGCACTATCCAATGTCTGAAGAATTATTAAACTCCTTTCAAGAAGCATACAGCAATCTCGAACTGTTTCCGTTGATGGAACGGAACGAAATGGAAAAATTTAGAGTCGAATATGGTGATGATTTGATTGCAGAGCTTAACCAATTAGTCGAAGACAGTCCCAATCGAGATGGCAAAATTGTCTTTACAGGACATCGGGGATGTGGTAAGTCTACTTTGTTAGCTGAATTTAGCAGACAAATTCAAAATAAATATTTTGTAGTTCTCTTTTCTATTGCTGAAAAAATTGAAATGTCGGCTGTTAATCATATTAATATACTGTTTGCGATCGCAGTTAATTTAATGACAGAGGCAGAAGCACGCCGAGTTGATATTCCTCAATCTACTAAAGAAGCTCTTTATAAGTGGTTTGCTACCCGCACTCGCACTGAAGAATCAACTTTGCAAGCAGAAGCTAGCATAGGTTTTGACCTCTTAAAATTGATTAGCTCTAAATTAAAAGTTGATGCGAGCGTTCGGGATGAAATTAAACAAGAATTTGAACGCAAGTTATCAGATTTAGTTGCCAGAATTAATGAAATCGCTGCTTTAATTCAAGTTGCAACGAAACAAAATGTTTTAGTAATTATTGATGATTTAGATAAACTTGACTTAGGAAGAGTTAACGAAATTTATAGAGATAATATTAAAGCTCTTTGTCAACCTAACTTTCAAATTATCTACACTATCCCGATCGCAGTTCTTCGGGAAACATTTATCAGCACAATAATTGCCACTGAAACCAACGACCAGGTTGTGGCAATGCCTGTATTAAAAATTTTTGAGAAAGGTAAAAATCGCTTTCCTAACGCCCAACCTCGCGCGGAAGCAACAAAGATTCTCGGTGAAGTTTTACAAAAGCGGATATCCAGTGAATTAATTGCGGCAGAAACTGCTGAAAAAATGGTGATTTACAGTGGTGGCGTATTGCGAGAGTTAATTCGGATTGCTAAGGAATGTTGCCGCATTTGTTTGCGGACTATCCGGCGAAATCCCTCAGCAGAAGTTATTATTGATGATAAAATTCTCCTGGAAGCAATCAATAAAATCCGCAATGATTTTTCTATACGTTTAGGAAAGGTTGATATAGATATTTTGGAGAGTGTTTATCAACAGTTTATGCCCAATGACCCCAAACAAGCAGAGTTTTTGGATTTGCTACATGGGCTGTATGTTCTAGAATATCGCACTGATGAAACTTGGTACGATGTTCATCCAATTATTATAGAAACCTTGAGAATAAAGGGAGCTATTAATGTTAAATGAAGAATTCTTGGATGATCAGGCAGAAAACCAAGATGCGTATGATGATTTAATTGTTTCTATTGAAGCTCCAAAGCGGGGATTAAATTTACTAATTGCGGTTTGCGATGATGCTAGCTTTCGTGATGAAATTATTGCCCAATATGAAGCCGAACTACAACCTAAGTTTCGTCCATATCGAGTGACTTTAGCACGTCAGGAACCGAGTCTTAAAGCTGCTCTTAACCAACTGGTACAACAAGAAGAATATCTTCGTCAGCAGAACCCGGCGGTAATTACCGTCATGGGTGCTGAACAACTTTATTTTCTCAGATTGGGAAATGAGCAATCGGAACAGGAGAAATTTTTTGGTTACTTACAGTGGACAAGGGAAGGATTACGCGAGTTTCCGTTTGCGATCGTGCTGTGGGTAACTAACCAAATTTTAGTCAACTTGATTAAAAAAGCTCCTGATTTTTGGAGTTGGCGTAATGGTGTATTTCGGTTTGAATCTAAAAAGACGAATACTATTCCTGGTAAAGAATTAGAACATATACGCTTTGTTTTTAGAGATACAGAATTAGCTAGCACAGATACTAATGAAAATAACCCCTTTTTCTTGCCCATCCAAGATTTACAAAGGCTAATCGAGAAAGTAGAACAGGAAAGGGGAACTAAAGATCCTACCTTGGCTACCTTATATTCAAGCTTAGGTAATATTTACCGCAGCAGATTAGATCGGGGTGAATCTCAGAATTATCAAGAAGAACAAGAACTAGCAATTAAGTATTTGCGTCAGGCGATTGAGCTACAAAATGAATCAGGTTCGCAGATAGATTTAGCTACTAGCCTGGACAATTTAGCAGGAATATATCGTGCAACAGGACACTACAGCGAAGCCGAACCATTATATCAACAAGCTTTAGAATTTAGGAAACGTCTGCTAGGAGAGAACCATCCTTCTTTTGCTACTAGCGTGAATAATTTGGCAGGACTCTACAAATCTACTGGACAATATAGTAAAGCGGAACTCTTATATCAACAAGCTTTGGAACTGAGGAAACGCCTGTGGGGAGAAAACCATGCCGATGTCGCCGCCAGTCTCAACAATTTGGCATTACTATATGATGAACAAGGACGTTATGAAGAAGCCGAACCTCTGTATCTGCAATCATTAGAACTCGAAAAACGTTTGGTTGGCGAAAATGATCTTTCTTTGGCTCTTATACTGAATAATTTAGCGCTACTTTATTATCATCAAGGACGTTACACTGAAGCTGAACCGTTGTCGCAACAAGCAATAGAACTAGATAAGCGATTTTTGGGAGAAGAGAATCCTGATGTTGCAACAGATTTGCACAATTTGGGATTGATATACCGCGCTCAAGGACGCTACGATCAAGCTGAATCTTTGTTTTTGGAATCATTGGAACTCAAGCAACATCTATTGCAAAAGGCGCATCCGCTTTTAGCAGATACTATCTATGCTCTTGGTTATATGTACAGGGAACAGAGGCGTTACAATGAAGCGGAACCCTTATGTATAAAAGCCTTAGAACTTGATAAGCACCTATTGGGAGAAAATCATCCCCATGTTGCCGAAAGTCTCAATAATCTGGCAGAAATTTATCGTGAAACTGGACGTTATGGTGAAGCAGAACCGCTTTATTTGCAAGCTTTAGATATTTGTGAACGAGTCTGGGGTGTAGATCATCTTCGTAGTGTCACTGTTCGTCAAAATCTAGAAAAACTCGCCGCAGCAATGCAGAATAATGGAGAGTGCGATCACATTACATAGAGCAAAAATATCATTTTGGGTTAAGCTAAACGCTAAAATACAATAAATTTCATTCTCCTTTTAAACGCCAATTTACCTCTTATGCTGTTGAGTGAATGTAAATATTTTCAACTTGATGATTAATACATGTGAATGATGCTCGGTTAAGGCAAGAGACGCGATAAATCGCCGTCTCTACAAAGGACTGATTATTGTAAAGACGGCGATTTATCGCGTCTTTGCGATTAGCGGCGTGTCATCAAAAAACTCCACGATAATTTTTGTCTATCCTTTGTAGATGAAATAACTAACAGGGCGATCGCCAAATCCATCAGTTACTAAACCATTCTTGAAATTTTTACTACCTGCTTGAGCAATTCGTGGCTTGTTTGGCTCACCTTTTTCAGGACGGACTACGGCTATATCTCCAATTCCTGTAACATTTTTCCAGCAGACTAAAGCAGGAATACCTTGACTGGCTGCTTTTGATGCTTCGTCGGCACTAACTTTATCCCAATTCCTCACGCGCGTGGCTAGCGCCTGCCGTAGGATGCCCGAA
The DNA here is from genome assembly GCF_017114985.1 of Nostoc sp. JL33. Taxonomy (GTDB): domain Bacteria; phylum Cyanobacteriota; class Cyanobacteriia; order Cyanobacteriales; family Nostocaceae; genus Nostoc. The sequence goes on from NZ_JABXKP010000043.1 coordinate 69,668, forward strand.
CGCGCAACAGCGTCTCCTGTCTTGAGAAGGGCTGTAGGGAGAAGCAACTGGCGCAACACAGAGATCAAGAATCAACAGAAATTTTCACAAATGATTTAGGAGTGCTATATACTTTTGAAAAAATATATATATTTGAGTGGATATCAAGATTGTTGAATTTCCCAACCGTTCACCTGTAACCCTACTAATACAACACGGCATAAATAAATTACCCATTTCAAATTTATGAAATGCTTACACTGTATACCTGTTTGAATTTTGAATGCAATAATTTTGAATTCCGCCTTGTGGTACTAGGTATTTCCGAAATCGAAGAATCAGAGGAAGTAGCTATTTGAATGATCTGTAATCGAAAGTGTGCCTAACTAAAGATCCCCGACTTCTTAAAGAAGTCGGGGATCTGAATGACGCAAGTCTGGTTAATTGAGATGGTAGCTGGATTTACGCGATCGCTGTACTAACGAACCCCAACGAAACCAGCTTGCTCAATTGCCCTTTGCCCCTGATCAGTTAATAAAAGTTTGGTATATGCATCGCCAATCCGCTGTTCGCGACCTTTATTCTGCTTAATAATCACAAACAAGTTAGCAATAATCGGATAGCTGCCATTTTTGATCGCCTGAGTATTTAGCTGGTTGCGCTGACGTGGACATTCCTCAGGCGACACCATCGGTTCGCTATAGGGGGGAATTAGCTGACCAGAAGTGCGCCCCAATGGCAAAGCCTTCACACTACATTGAGGTACTACTGAACGGGCAGAAGCGTAATAGACACCACCAGGGGTTTTGCTGAGTTGGCGCACTGCGTCTGTAGTAGAATAGACATATTGCACATTAGAGCTAAGTGCTTGCTCTTTCAAGTCGCTGTTGCTAGGAAATATTACTGTATCTGCGTCCTTTGGCGGTTGAGATAAAGGTGTGATGGCTAGGTTTGGCCCACCTACTTGATTCCAGTTAGTAATTTTCCCCAAATAAATCTGCTGCAATTGGTCAACAGTTAAACCAGGCACATTAAGTGATGGGTTGACTACCACTGCTATTCCATCCATACCCACCTGACGTTGCTCAAGGGTGAAGCCTCGCTCTTTTGCGATCGCTTGTTCTTCATCTGTAAGGGGACGGGAGGACTGAGCAAAGTCCAGTTGTCCATCAAGCAACATCCGAATGCCTGAGCTAGAACCAGGGCTACCATTAAGAGGGTCTAGGTAACGTAATTGTAATTCCGGGCGATCGCTCTGGATCTGAGAATCTACCAATTGCCGAATAGATGCCCAAGCTGTACTCCCTCCGTAGTTAAATGAAGCCGTGGGGACATCAGCAACTGTCTGAAAAGTTGATCCACTACTAGAGCCGGTGTTGAGACTTTGATTAGAAGAGTTAACGCTGCTACGGGACAATAAATTTGGCTTCAGTAACCACCAAAGCAATCCACCAATAACTATAAGTGTCAGCACTTTACCAATAATCAAACCTCTAAGAAAGAGGGCGATTTCACTGTTAATTAAGGCTTTTTTTTGATTTGTATTGTCCATATCTTTAAATGTTGTTTATTAATTTATCCTAGAGGAATCTATAAATATTTAGGTTGAAAGCAAATCTGAAATAAGCCAGTTATATAATTGTTGCTAGATGATTAATTCTTTTTAATGTAATGAGATTTAATTTGCTCTTTGGTAATCTTTGCAATCGTGGAATTGCTTTTATAGACTCCTATGTTAGCTGCTAGCCTATTCAGATTAAGATTACTAGACTGTGGCTCAAGCAATTTTTCTATAAAATTTAATTGAGTCGGTTGGTTTGGAGGCGATGTACCTGTACTAATAAATGTATAGATTAAAACTATTACTATCAAACTAGTCATAGCACCAAACCCTATTCCCAGCAGCAAAAGAAAGTTTCTATAACTTAGCAAATAGCTATGATCAGTGTTTTGCTTTATGCCAGGAGATTCTGAGGACTGTGACAACACTAGATCACAATTAAGCGCTTGCAAAGCTTCTGTGGCAGACTGATAACGCTGGTTATAGCGATCGCAAACCATTTTATTTAAAACATTTGCAAGAGCGTCACTTACCTCTGCTTTATCGCGCCAGATAACTTCTCCAGTACTGGGATCTTCTTGTAGTTGCTCTGGCATTAAACCTGTCAAAGCTTGAATGCCAATCATACCTACTGCATAAATATCGCTGCAAAGTTGTGGCTTTCCCTTAGCCTGTTCGGTTGGCATGTAGCCAGGAGTTCCAACAGCAATTGTTAAGCCTCCTCCCAAAGCACTAATTTTCTTAATACTCCCAAAGTCAATTAGCGCAATCTTGTTATCGGAGTGCCGCCGCATTAAATTTTGGGGCTTAATATCCCGGTGAATAATATTATGTTGATGCACGAAGGCTAGTACTTCCAGGATCTCTTTTAATAAATTTAAGACTGCATTCTCGCTAAGACGCTGACCTGGTACAATTTCTTGAGTCAAGGCATGACCGTCAATAAATTCCTGGACTAAATAGAAATCCCCTTCTTCATCAAAATGGGCAAACAGTCTAGGAATTTGATCGTGGTCGTTGCCTAGCTGGTATAAAACTTCCGCTTCCCGATCAAATAGCCTTTTAGCGATCGCTACAACCGCAGGATTGGAATCTTTTGGATGGAAATGTTTAACGACACAATGGGGTTGTCCTGGTAAATCTAGGTCTACGGCTAAGTAGGTATCACCAGATCCTCCACTTCCTAAGTGTTTGACAATCTCAAAGCGATTCCGAAGTGTTTTTCTGGTGACAGAGGATTGATTTCTCTTACCTATAGCACCTGCTAACAAGTAAGTATTCGCAGATCCCCCGCTTTCCAGCAGTTTGACAGTCTCAAAGCGACTTCGGAGTGTTTTTCTGACTAGAGGGTTTTGGCTCATGTGGCGTATACTACTTATTAATTTGCTGACCATTCACAGCTTGGGTGAGGTTATGAATACCTGCCGCTAGATTTGTTGGTATTTGAGGCAGTCAGCTTATCAGGCGACCTATGCTTTGGAGCAGTTTTCTGGTTAGCCGCTTGATTGGTTCATTTAATACCTTTATAAGTATCTTAATATAAAATTTATTTCTGGGATAGGTAAAATAATTTTATCACTTAAGTAGATTTAACACTAGTCTAGAGTATTTATAACTGCGGGCAGAGGGCAACATTCAAAAGTCAAGAAGTTTATTTATCGAAACAGAATTCAGGAGTCAGGAATCATTAGAGGTCTTTTGATTCAGCTAATTAGGTGGACAGCATATAAGCTGTCGAACTCAGGTTAATTTAGGTTTTGCTGCTAGCCGATAGATGAAATAATCTGACACCAGGGTAGCGTTCGCTGCAACCGCAGCATTTTTTTAATTAAAAAAGCCCCCATTTCATTAGGGGGCTTATTAAGTTGTTCGCGTGGAGTGAACAACTAATAATTAATACTCACAGTAGATACAGTAATCCGAACAAAATAATCCAAATCACGTCAACAAAGTGCCAGTATATTTCGGCGGCTTCAATGCCAAAGTGCTTTTCGTTACTGTAGTGACCAGGAACGCGCGATCGCCACAACACGGCAACAATTGCTAAAACGCCAATGGTAACGTGCAATCCGTGGAAACCAGTCAAAACGTAAAATGCACTAGCAAATAAATTGGTAGTTAAACCAAATTCTAAATGGGTATATTCATATACTTGACCCACCAAGAAAATAGCACCCATTGCAGCAGTAATTGCTAACCAGATTCGCGCACCCCGCGCATCGTTCTTTTTGATAGCAGTGTCGGCATTGTGCATGACAAAACTACTAGAAATTAGATTGATGGTGTTGACTCCGGGTAACAATAGTTCTAACTCTGGTGTACCTGCTGGTGGCCATGCAGGTAAGGTAGCACGGAAAGCCAAGTAGGCTCCGAACAACCCCATAAAAATCATCCCTTCAGCAATCAGGAAGACAACTAGCCCAAACAGACGATGGTCTGGATGTTCTTCGTGATGACCGACGGACGCTTCCGCCGCGTGGTGATGATTTAGTTCGGTTTTAGCTGGGTCAATAGTTTGACTTTGCATGAATTTTTAATGCCTAGAGGGGAAGTTAGGAGTTAGGAGTTAGGAGTTAGGAGTTAGGAGTTAGAAATTTTGAACTAATAACTTTATTCAAGTCATAACCATTCATAACTCATAACTCTTCACTCATAACTCTATTTGCGGTCTTCAGGATTGGCAGCAACGGCTGGGTCGGGTTCTGCTCTTAATACTGAGTTTGGCCCACCAGATAAGACTGGATTGGGATCATACAAAGGTACACCTTCTTTAGCCCTTTCCAAACCGTAGTCGTAGGGGCCCGTAGCCAGTACTGGAGTTTGATCAAAATTCTCGATCGCAGGTGGTGAGGTCGTCATCCACTCTAAGGTCAATGCTCTCCAAGGATTATTACCAGCTTTCTCGCCGTATAACCAACTCCAAATGGCATTGATGATGAAGGGGAATGTCGAAATTGCGAGTATATAAGAACCATACGTGCAAATTTCGTTCAATGTTGTGAATTTGGGGTCATATTGGGCAATACGACGATTCATGCCCATTAAACCCAGTTTGTGCATGGGTAAGAAGGTCATGTTTAAACCCACAATGGTCAAGGCAAAGTGAACCTTACCCCAAAATTCGTTCAGCATCCGTCCCGTCATTTTCGGGAACCAATGGTAAATGCCTGCAAAAATCCCCAGTACACTACCGCCAAATAGGACGTAGTGCAAGTGAGCCACCACAAAATAGGTGTCGTGGACGTGAATATCAAAAGGCACTGCTGCCAACATCACGCCACTGATACCGCCGATTACAAAGGTGCCAACAAAGCCGATGGCGAACAGCATGGCGCTGTTAAGCTGGATTTTTCCACCCCACATGGTGGCTAACCAACTAAATATTTTAATTCCCGTGGGTACGGCAATGATCATGGTGGTGATCATGAAGAACATTCGCAACCAACCGGGGATACCACTGGTAAACATGTGGTGCGCCCAAACGATTAGCCCCAAAAAGCTGATGGCAAGAGAGGAATAAGCGATCGCTTTATAGCCAAAAACCGGCTTGCGGGAATGCACCGGGATAATTTCTGAAATTGCGCCAAAGAAGGGCAAAATCATGATGTAAACCGCCGGATGGGAGTAAAACCAGAACATGTGCTGGTATACTACTGGGTCGCCACCGCCAGTTGGGTTAAAAAATGTTGTCCCGGCAATTAAGTCAAAAGCCAGCAGAATCAGACCTGCTGCGAGGACTGGGGTTGATACCAAAACTAGCGCCGAAGTGGCGAACATTGCCCAGCAGAACAAGGGCATTTTGTGGATGTCCATGCTGGGGATACGCATCTTGATCAATGTTACCAGGAAATTTATCGCCCCCAAAATAGATGATGTACCGAGTAGCAAGACACTCATAATCCAAATGCCTTGCCCCACTTGCCCTGTTACCAAACTCAGGGGAGGGTAGGAAGTCCAACCTGCATCCGGTGCATCACCTACCGCTAAACTGGCGATCAGCAATATACCCGCAGGGGGGATCATCCAAAAGGCAACAGCATTCAGCCGAGGAAATGCCATATCTTTTGCCCCAATCATCAGGGGAATTAGATAGTTAGCAAACCCTGCCCCAGTTGGCACAATCCACAAGAAAATCATGATCGTGGCGTGCAGCGTAAAAAGACTGTTGTAGACTTCTGGGGTAACAAAATCTACCTCTGGAGTTCGCAGTTCTGTGCGAACCAAGTCAGCCATTACACCGCCAATGCAGTAGAAAATAAACGAAGTGACTAGGTATTGAATCCCAATCACCTTATGGTCGGTTTGAAAGCCAAAGAAGTCTTGCCATTTTCTGACCCCTGGTTCCTCACTAAGGGCAGGGATATTGGCAGTTTCTTGCAACTGAGCTTGTGTCATAGTCGTTAGTCATTAGTCATTAGTCATTAGTCGTTAGTCATTGGATTTTGACTAAATAACATATTGACTAATGGTGAACTTGATGGAGGATTTCTGGCTTAATTCCCATGTCCTTGGTATAAGGAGCGAGAAATTCATTTGGGGATAGATTCGCAGGGTTAACAGCAACGGCTTGATTTAGCGTTTCTTTGCTGGCAACTAGCTGCTCTTGCACCCATTTATCAAAGGCTTCTTGTGGCTCAATGACTACTGGTGCTCTCATTGCACCGTGGTAGGGGCCACAAAGTTCAGCACAGATCAGGACATAATCTCCTGCTTTTTTGGGGGTGAAGCGAATCTCGCTTTGCCTACCGGGGATCGCATCTTGTTTCAGGCGGAACTCTGGCACCCAGAAGGCGTGGATGACATCGTTGGCTGTCATATTGATTTCTACTTCACGCCCGATGGGGACGTGCATTTCACCTGTAGTTATACCAGTTTCAGGATAGGTGAAAATCCAGGCATATTGTAGACCAGTGACGTTGATCCGCAATCCTGCTGGTTTACCTGCTTTATCAGGAGTTCCCCCAATTGTCGGAGCAACAATACCTACACCTGGAGCATTCCGCAGTTGGGGAATTTGATCAGCATTGCGAACTTCTGCGGTAGCTGGGTCTTGCATTGCCTGATCAGATTTTTCTTGATTGAGGTTGGGTTCGGTGCTAGGAGGAGTATCGCTTAAAGTTGCGGCGAGTGCGCTTCCAGGCATTGCCATTGACTCCTGATTCATCGGCGCTTGATGGATAGCATGGGGATCAAAGCCACCGATTTCGTTGTAGACATCAAAACTGTAAACAGAAATACCGATAACGATAATTGCTGGGATCGCCGTCCAGAGAATTTCTAGAGGTACATTGCCCTCAACTGGTGGGCCGTCTTCATTGTCACCTGCACGCCGACGGTATTTAAATGCAGAGTAAATTAAAATACCTTCAACTAGCAGGAATATACCTGTAGAAATGATCATCATCGCGTTGAATAGACCATCCACTAATACGGCTTCATCCGTTGCTGCTGACGGCAACAGACCGTGATTTTGACCGTACCAAAAGCTGACTAGCGTTAGCACGATGCCAATGAGTAATGTCCAGATTGAACTTGGAATCTTCACGGCTTACTTAATTGAATTTACTACGTTATCTTAAAGCTGCTCACTTACTAAGGTAGTCTAGGCTGGAAGGCATAGAGTCCAATGGCCTGAAATTTTTATTAATTTTTTTGACTATTTTACTAACTTTGAGTAAAAGGTGAGTATCAAGAGCCAGGAGGCAGGAGTAACCCAGATTTCAAAGCATAGGATTGAAGCACTGGCTTTTATACCCAAAATTAAAGTTTTCATTCATAATTCTTTCCTCCTGCTCCTGCCTTCTGATATCATATGCTGCCAAAAATAGATACAAATCAGGGGAGAAATTTAAGGAAAAATTTAGAATGCTTAAATTAATTGTCATTAATTAATTTCTTACATCTTGAAAAATACCTAAAGCTTCAGGCAAAACATTGCTGGAGTGATTCAAAGTATAAGTGAGTGCTAATCTATAAACCGCTAGCCTATACGCTAGGGTGGAGATGGGACGCTAAAAGAAAATTGAAAATTTTAAAAGATCCACCAAGAGCGGGCAGAAGGTATCGTTGATGAGCGAATTTGTCCTACAACAACAAAATGAAGCGGCGCTTCAGCAGCAAAAGCCCAAGGAAATGATTCGTCGCTTGGTGTGGAAAATATGCATAGCCACCTTAATTTTGATGGCAATAGGCAGCGCCACCCGCGTGATGAATGCTGGACTTGCTTGCCCAGACTGGCCTTTGTGCTATGGCGAACTGGTGCCAGCCAAGCAAATGAATCTCCAGGTGTTCCTGGAGTGGTTTCACAGATTGGATGCAGCTTTAATTGGTTTAAGCGCGATCGCACTCTTCGGTTTGTCCTGGTGGCATCGTCGTTTCTTACCCTCTTGGCTGCCTTGGGCATCGACATTCGCCCTGTTTTTAATTGTCTTCCAAGGCATCTTGGGGGGACTGAGCGTCACCGAACTGTTGCGGTTTGATATCGTTACCGCCCATTTAGGAACGGCGCTGTTATTTTTTAGCACCCTCCTGATTATTGGCACGGCGCTCACACCCTATCAGGGGACTGGAACCGTTGGTAAGTTAGCTTGGGTAGGTTTAACTGCTGCTGTTCTGGTTTACCTGCAAAGTCTGCTAGGTGCTTTGGTAGGCTCTCGCTGGGCGCTACACCAATGCCTCGGCGGTTCTCAACTTTGTACTGTGATGTACAGTCATATTGCTGGTTTAGTGCCGCCAACAATAGCAACCTTGGCAATGGTATTTATGTGTTGGCGGACACCAGCACTACATCCAGCTTTGCGGCGACTGGCAAATATCGCTGGTGGGTTGTTGAGCTTACAAATCTTGTTGGGATTCGCCACTTTCAAATTACATCTCCAAGTCGAGCCTCTCACCGTCTCTCACCAAGCTATAGGAGCTACTTTGTTGGGTACTTTGGTGGCTTTCACAGTTCTTGCACTGCGTGACTCAGTTAGTGCTCAGTCACGTTAGCTTTCTTCGGGGCGTTTAGCCCGTGCTGAGTGCTGAGTAGGGAATGGGGGAAATGAGGGAGATCAGGAAGCAGGCACAGGGGAAGAATTCCTAACTCCTAATTTCTAACTCAGCACGAGCTAAACCCTAGCTATCCGCTAACAGCACTGATAAAAGGCGCAACGGCGAGTATTGCGACCCACGCAGGTGCAGAAAATCTGTGTTTTCGTTTGCCTGAAAGAGCCACCTTGAGCGGGGGCTGCATATAAGTTGTTGAAAAATAAGGAAGCAGAGCCAAAATGATTGAGACTAATGTCTCTCGCCACCACCAAACATTTTTACAGGTAATTCAAAGTTACTACCAGCTAACGAAGCCTCGGATTATTCCGTTGCTTTTGATTACCACGGCTGGGAGTATGTGGATTGCTGCGAAGGGAGAAGTAGACCCATTGCTGTTGCTAGTAACTCTCACTGGTGGCACCTTGGCGGCTGCAAGCGCCCAGACGATTAACTGTGTCTATGACCGGGATATTGATTATGACATGGAACGGACGCGCCATCGTCCGATACCTTCCGGTAAGGTGCAGCCGCGCGATGCTCTAATTTTTGCGATCGCACTGGCAACAATTTCTTTTACACTCCTAGCAGTATTTGCCAACCTGTTAGCTGCTTTATTAGCCTTCTCTGGCATCGTCTTTTATATTTTGGTCTACACTCACTGGCTAAAACGCCACAGCACCCAGAATATCGTCATTGGTGGGGCTGCTGGGGCAATTCCGGCTTTAGTGGGTTGGGCTGCTGTCACAGGCACATTAAGCTGGTCAGCATGGTTAATTTTTGCCATCGTCTTTTTGTGGACACCACCCCATTTCTGGGCTTTAGCTCTGATGATTCGGGATGATTACGCAAAGGTAGGGATACCAATGCTACCTGTGATTGAAGGTGATACGGCAACAGTGAAGCAGATTTGGTACTATACGCTGCTTACCGTAGTTGCAACCGTGTTATTGGTTTATCCCTTGGGTGCAAGTGGAATTCTTTATGCTGCGATCGCTGTAATTCTGGGAGGATTATTTATCCAGAAATCTTGGCGTTTGTTGCAAAATCCAGAGGATCGCGCTGTAGCTAAAGAGTTGTTTCTCTTTTCCATCTCCTACATGATGCTGTTGTGTCTGGGGATGGTAGTTGATAGTCTTCCCGTTACCCATAATTTAATTAGTGCGGTGATTAATCATCTGCATTTTATTGGTTAGGGGATGGAAAATTTAGCGATCGCGTTTGGTAAAGGGGCGCGATCGCATTTTTGGAAGTTAAAAAATATACATAATAATTAGAGTTTGGCGGATTTGCGATGTCTAGGATGGGCTACGCCTACGCAAGTACAATTTCACTCATAACCAAATTAATTAAAAAGCTGAATGACCTTGTAAAAAATCTAAATGTTGACAAATTACATTCGTACAGCAATGCACAAAGCAACCTACGAGTTGCTTGAGGATAGAACTTTCTATGGCGAAATTCCAGAATGTCAAGGAGTGTGGGCAAACGCTGCAACACTAGACGCTTGCCGGGAGGATTTGCAAGATGCTCTTGAAGGATGGATTATTTTAGGATTGCGTTTGGGTCATACTCTACCTATACTTGATGGCGAGGTTGTCTATATATTGGGAAGAGGAGTAAAACGCAAAGGAACGCAAAGTTGAGCGCAAAGGGACGCAGAGTTTTAAAGCAGTATCCAGATTATTTTGGAACAGCGTTGTTCATTAGGAAAATGGCAGTGAACCGCATCACGGATCATTTCGCGTAGTGTTTCTATATCGTCAGCCTGAGTAAAAATTGACTCAGTTAGAGCTACTGCTGTATAACCACCATCTGGATCATCTTCAACGATAAATACAATTTCAGTCATAGCCAATTTTTCCTTAACTACTAAATTTTACAATTTACAAGCCCTAATAAGAGAGAAAAAATCCTCCCAAGCGCCCGAATAACCAAATATTAACTTTCTTCCCTCTCCACCCCAAAAAGTAGGAAATGCTCCTTCTGGTGCATGAATGCTAAAAGTAAGTTCAGAATATTCTTTCCAGTTATTATTGACACGCCAACCTAAACGATCGCCTACTTTAATCCAATCACGGTCTAATATTAACCAAATTTTTCTTTGAACAGTAAAGCCAAAACGCCCCTTGCTATACTTTAGCCAAATTTCATTAATTTTCCTGATATCTTGGCAGGGAAATCTGTTAATACTTTCTGAGTCAAGCCAGCCATCTTTTTCTCGACAAGAGATTTCCAATATCAGTGTGCCAGTTACTCGATCAGCATCTTTCCACTTACCTGCTTCCAACAAAGTAATTAACATTTGTGTGCAATCTATTCGTATGAGGTAAAAATTATCGTACTGTACTGAAGTACTTCGTTTGCCAAAAATTGCGTTACCATTGGGGGAAATTTTTCCCTTACTTAATCCCTTTTGCCATTTCCACAAGAAATGCTCTGAATAAACTTCATTTTCTTGAATGATTACCTCACTCGTTTTAGAATCAATTTCTCCATTGATTTTAATGCGATAAGTCCAGCCCACATTTACATCTCTAACATTCAAATTTCCATCAAATGAGTTACCATTTTTGCTAGTGATACAGAGAGTAATAAATATATGTGTTCTAGTTTTAGACTTACCGCACCAAGTACCAATCATTGAAAGAGACGAAGTTTCTAGTTCTAGAGATGATATAAGTTGCGATTCATTGCAATAATCTGTAAATACGTCATTGACAGATTGATAGCGGTCTTTAACATAATCCTGAATTAACTTATCTAAAACTTTCCCCAAGTCAGGAGTGATACTTATACCTTGTGGTAAGTATTTTCTCCATATCCAGCAACCCTTGAGTGCATCATAAAGTTCATCAGAACCATCTGCCTTTGGTAAACATTGCGTTAATAGCCGAATACAAGTTACACCCAAACTATAAAGGTCACTTGCAGGGAAAACTTGACCACGCATTTGCTCTAGAGGTGTATATCCAGGCGTTCCTACTGTTGTGCCAACACCTACAAAAGTTTTTGTAATTTGTTTAGAAACACCAAAATCAATTAATATTAACTTGCCATCCAAACGGCGCATGATATTTTCTGGCTTGATATCTCGGTGAATTACACCGCGTTCATGGATAAACTTCAGGATAGGCAATAAATCAGTTAAAAGCTGTTTTATCTTTTCTTCGCTAAAAGCTCCCTGCTGCTGCAATTCTTGTAATAAATTCTGCCCCTGAATCAACTCTTGTACCAAATAAAGCCGCTTATCCTGTTCAAAATAAGCAATCAGGCTGGGAATTTGCGGGTGTTCTCCTAAGTCATACAGACGCTTCGCTTCTTGCTTAAATAACTCTGTAGCTTTTTCAAGTGCAGCCGTTCCTTCAAATTGAGGGACAAATTGCTTAATTACGCAAGCTTCGTCTATCCTATCTACATCCCTAGCTTCATAAGTTCTGCTAAATCCACCCTCACCCAAAAGTCGTATTACCCGAAAACGGTTTCTGAATAATGGTGTGAGTGTTTGTCCACACTTAATGCAAAACTTATTGTCATCAGGGTTAAAGGGATTTGAACAACTGGAATTAGAACAGTAAAGCATATTTGGGAATAAGCAGAGGTGTCTATGTTCAGTTTTCCCAATTTCTGCTTACTGTGTTTCACGAGTCTTGATATTTTTGAGCAAATTACTTCTAGTGGCGGCTACAGTCTCAAGTTACTTTTGCTAGCGTAGTGATATAAGGTTTATCGCTCCCCAGTATGCGGCTGGAAGCAAAAGGATTAATATGGCTCATTTAAATCAGCGTCGTCCCCAAAATGTCAACGGCGATTTTTATGTAGATACTACCTGTATTGATTGTGATACCTGTCGCTGGATGGCTCCTGAAGTATTTTATGATGTTGATGACCAATCGGCTGTTTATCATCAACCAACGAATGAAGCGGAAAGATTAGCAGCGCTTGAAGCACTTTTAGCTTGTCCTACTAGTTCTATTGGCACAGTTGAGAAACCAAAAGATATCAAAGTTGCTCAACAACAGTTTCCAATATTAGTAGCGGAAAATGTTTACCATTGCGGCTATCATTCTGAAAAATCTTACGGTGCTGCTAGCTATTTAATTCAACATCCAGAAGGTAACATTTTGGTGGATTCTCCCCGGTTTACGCCGCCTTTAGTCAAGCGTTTAGAAGAACTGGGGCCAATTCGTTATATGTACCTAACTCATAAGGATGATGTGGCAGATCATCAAAAGTTTGCCGACCATTTTCAGTGCGATCGCATCCTCCATACTGATGATATTACTGCGGATACTCGCAATGTGGAAATACAGCTAACTGGTTCTGAACCATTTACCTTGACTCCAGATTTATTAATTATCCCAGTTCCCGGTCACACCAAAGGACAAACTGTTCTACTTTATAAAAATAAGTTTCTGTTCACTGGCGATCATCTCGCTTGGTCAGAAAGCTTGCACCAACTGACTGCATTCCACGGTGTCTGCTGGTATTCTTGGTCAGAACAGACTAAATCAATGCGTAACTTGGCTAATTACTCTTTTGAGTGGGTGCTACCAGGTCATGGGCGAAGGTTTCATGCTGATAGGGAAACCATGCGTCAGCAGATGCACAAGTGTATTGAGTTCATGGAATCTTTGGATTGACAACCTTAGTCTTTGAAAATCCCCCCAACCCCCGATAAATTGAGGGACTTTTAGAGTTTCTTTTCCCCCCTTTTTAAGGGGGGTTAGGGGGGATCTTCCAGTTTGAAAACAGTCTCTAGGTCTTGTACTAGACGCTTCTCCACTTCCGAAACTGTCTTTGCACATCCCGTTATTTTCAAGTTGAAGAAATAGTAAGCCTATTTGAGATTCAGAAGTTGAAGCAGATTTTGAAGCTTGAAATTATTCCAATTCAAAGCTACTGAAGTTTCAATAGTTAAATTTCCTTGTTTAAGGTTAGTAATCAAAGCAGAACCATTTTCAAGACTAGAGAAAAGATCATCTAAAAGCTGCAATTGATTTCCAGGAAGAGTGTAGTAAACCTTATTATTTTCAATTTTAACCTCTTTTGGTAAAGCTCCATTGGGAAGTTTACCTCCCAAAAATGTTGCCCAACCTGCAATGAGGTAACGATAAACTATCGATTCAGTCTCAAATTGAGGGGGTTTCAATAAGCGAAGTTCCCCTTCAAGGCAATCTTTATGAAGAGTTATTTTCTCAGGAGTAAAATGTAATTGAACTTGAATTTTCTTGTACTCTATTGTCGCAATAAGCCCCTCCTCAGAGTGTGGTTCTAAGCTTTTTAATTGCTCAACTCTAGATTCGGCTTGTTGACAGAGAAGTAAAACCATTTTTCTTGTCAAAGTCAACTGTTTAGCGCCTGAGCTAAACATAATGTATTCTTCTAGACTTCTTATTAGAAATTCTCTAGACTTCTGAAAGGTTGCTGTAATTTTTCCAAACATAATGCTCTGCGAGAAATATTTAGGTTTCCATTTATAAGTATTCCCGTATAATTCACTGGAATCATCATGTTCGGACGACGGTTTTTTGAAGTAGGCTTTCCAAACCTATACAAATTTGTCTTGTTATATTAGACCTCTTGCAAAAGTCCCTAACACCCCAACCCCAGCCCCTCCCCGCAGGCGGGGAGGGGAGAATTTGACGTAAGTCAAAGGCGGGGTGGGGTTCTTTTTTTGATTTATGCAAGAAGTCTATTGTTGACTTGTCAAATTACTAGACATCTCCAGAAATTAAATATGCGTTACCCATAACCCTTGTAGAGACGTAGCACTGCTACGTCTCTACATTCTTTTTCACTCCTATGTCTACTGAATTGTTAAAGCCTTCCAAGGGAACGGTTCAGCGCGGCGGTAAGTCCTAGACATCGCCTAAAAATTCAAACTTATCTAATTAACAACAGATATACTCTGAATACGCCATTTACCTCGTTGTCGAATCAAATCATACCGAACTCGCAAATTCTCCTCAGAAGAGTTTTCAAACTGACCATTTTCATATAACTGCGTCGCTTCCTTAACCGTAGCTTCCACTGCGGCACGATCTGCAAATAAATCAATTTTCTCTACAGATTCCACCTTCAGGCTATGGCGGTACTTATAGTAGCGGTTTTCTGACTTATACACTTCAGCAGTCTGCCGCGATTGAGACAAAGCTGAACCAGTTAAAATCTGCTCTAAATTATTAATCTCATGATTGGGCCCTAAAGCTTCAGCTTTGATAGATAGCCAAGTCCGAATAACTTCTTCTGCCGTTGCATCTGTTAAAGGCGCTTCTAGTGATTGTAGTTTATTCTTTGGATCAGGAATAGATATTGGTGGTTGATTTATCTGTACAGACAACTGTGAACCGCGCAAAGATGGTGTAGGAAAAAATAGATTTTTTAACCATCCAAAAGTTGTTGTGGCTAACACCCAGAAAACTAATATACTCACCAAAGAAATAAACACTCTCCATACCACCCGTGTTTTCCCTTCTATGCTGTTAGCAAAGGTTCGCCGCCGCCGGGGACGACGAGGATGAGGACGATTATTTGGTACACGCTCTCGGCTAGCAGATGGACTAGGTTTTCTTTGCCTACGCTTTTGGTTATGACCGGGTGCAGTAGTCTTACCTGAACCGTTCCAATGCTGATTAGTGCCTCTACTCATCCGTTCGGCAGTAGGAACCTCTGATTTTCCACTCTCAGATGAATTCCATTTCAGTGGTGAGAAGTTTGAATATTCGGGTGTTTCTTTTGTTGGTGTTTCTGGCAAATCTAGGTCAGGTGTTCTGCTGTGATTAAATTGCCTTGAAGTCCTAGTTGAATTGTTGGGGAAAGGGGGATTATTTGTCTGGGGCTGGGGAAAATACTGGGGGTTCATTACAGCCCATTCATTAGTTGCTTCTGCATCCGTTGGCAGTGCTTCTAAATAAGCTTGCACCTGTTGGTTAGCAAAGTAATCTTTTAGGGAAGCTTGCTGGTTTGCTAAATCCCGAAAATGTGGAAATACTTCGTGTTGCAACCACTGTTCTGCATATAGACACAGCCCTGGTAACAAATCTGGAGAGTCTTGAGATTTTTCCCGAATAAAAGCTAAAGCTTCGTACTCCTGACTAAGTTCTAAAACACGAGTTGCTTCTTGGGTTTGTCCCAAGAGTAATGCACATAACGACTGTTCTAAATGTACATCTTGGCGCTTGCCCAGACGCATGAGCATTTGCCTTGCTTGACGAATTAAAGCAGGTTGCCGTTGAGCAAATCCCCGTGCTATCAAGGCATAAACAGCTAAATAAGTGGCAACAGCAGAAGGACGTTTGCTTTGAGCTTCAAATAACTTGTGCTGCTCTGCGACTGTTAAGTGGTTGCGTAACTGCTGGATAAATCGCAGAAAGTCATCTATATTTAAACCAGAGTCATCATTGCTCGTGCCATCAATGCCACCACGATCTTCTAAGAGGTTTTGCAATAATTCCAAGCCTTGGCGTCGTTCGGCAGTCTTTTCTTGAGGTAGTGCCAGCAACTCCAAAATTCGATATGGTCGTAATTTGTAAAGATCCGCCTGAATTTCTGCCTGTACACCGGAGAACAATCCTTCGCGTGCTAGCAGTTCTTGACCAGTTTCTAGGGATATGGCGGCATTTTCATAGTGACCTTGCTGCCACTGTTCGCGACCTAATTCTAGACAAGCAAGGGCAACAGTGAGAACAATATCTGGATGTTCAGCACTTTCGTGTATTTCTTCGCCTGCTAAATTATTGCCTTTTCTTGTACTTTTAGCACCATTTTTATTTACCAGGTACGGACGACCTAGTTTCAGTACAAGTTCGTATTCCCCCAACTCTTGCAAAATTAACAAAGCGCCAACTAATTCGTCTTGGGTAATTTCGATGCCCAGACTCTGGGTATCACTACCCCTTTTGGTGCTTTCTGTGCGATTTTCCAGTGCTACTGGGGTAGCAGCAAGGTTATCAGGGTCATAGGCGTGGGCAAGATAAAGGTGATCGTAGGTACTGCGTTGTTTTGGATCTGATAAAACCACGTAAGCTTCTTCTATGAGTTGTTTACGAGAAGAAATTGCAGCCTGAGAATACTCACGTCGTGGCAATTGTACAATGCGATCGCTATATGCCTGCCGCAATTGTTCATCACTTGCCGCTAACGGTAGTCCTAAAATTCGGTAGTAATCTAGCGGAATTCGCACAGCCTACTTCCCCTGCACCGTGATCAACATAATTCACCTAGAGCTTTCCAGTCCTGTAAAACCGTGCCATAATAATGCCGTGTAGAATTTACTCTACAAGTGTATATTGCAACAACTTGTTTTGTACCTTCCCGAAATTTTGAGTCACATTCTAGTACTAATTTTTTGCTTTCGCCTAGAAAGCCTCAATTTTTTGTCTTAATTCTTAGTATTTTTGTTTAACACGACTATTATCAGCCTTCGATACCACAAACCACAACTACCGCTTTTAGTAACGGCATCATAATATTTTGTGGTTACAAGAATTTATTGATGATTGATTTTTTCCGCACTTTCCCAGTCGGCGGTCACTAAAATACCACTATTGGGGGTTGACTCTGATAACAGGAGAAAAAGATCATATCATAATTAACCTTTAATTACAATTACTTATTTGGGTATAGATACTTTTGCATCCTTTTCTTAAATTGTTAATGGATATGCAGAAAGCAGTCTATGTTGATTGCTAGTCTATGAAGGGGAATAGTGAGAGATAAAAACTCAAAACGGCAAATGCCGTTAGAGTCAAATCCTCACGGGGCATGGGCTGAAAAGTTAAAAATCAAAAATTAAAAATTCAGCTATACCCTAAGACCCTTTTTTGGTGCATAAATAAAGTTTGATTGTTGAGTCTTACAAACGCTAGCCTGTTAAAAGCTGAGTTATTATCAGACCAACTTATTTAAGGAACACGCGATCGCTGGTAGACAAAAGCAATAAACCCAAGCGGTGTTGTACCAAGAAAATTAAACTGCCTACAAAAGGTGGGTGGCTGCGCGGGTTCTTCCTTGAGCAGAATAAAGGTCGCAAGGCCAGAAACGCTCTTTAAAACTCAGACCTGATTTGGTTCCGGGTATTCAGCAATGAATACACAAGGGCAAAGCAACGGCGAATGAGAGGCGTACTTCTACGGAGAAGCAAGCTACGCGTAGCGTCTCTGAAACAGAAGCCTACACTAATACTTCGTATATAGTGTAGCTACTTCACAAGCGTAACTTTAAGTTATACAACAGGAATACTCAAAAATAATGGTTCAAGAGCGTACTTTACCCACATTTAATCCTGCTACTACGCATATTACTAAGGAAGAAGGGTTACGGTTGTATGAGGACATGGTATTAGGGCGCTTGTTTGAAGACAAATGCGCTGAAATGTACTACAGGGGCAAAATGTTTGGTTTTGTCCATTTGTACAACGGTCAAGAAGCCGTTTGCAGTGGTGTTGTGCAGTCAATGCGACCGGGTGAAGATTTCGTTTGTAGTACCTACCGCGACCACGTTCATGCTCTGAGTGCGGGAGTACCAGCAAAAGAGGTAATGGCAGAATTATTTGGCAAAGCCACAGGTTGCAGCAAAGGGCGCGGTGGTTCCATGCATATGTTTTCTGCCGAACATCGCTTGCTGGGTGGCTACGCTTTTGTGGCTGAGGGAATTCCTGTAGCAGCTGGAGCGGCTTTTCAAAGCAAATACCGCCGCGAAGTGCTGGGAGATCAAAATGCTGACCAAGTGACAGCTTGCTTTTTTGGCGACGGTGCAGCTAATAACGGTCAGTTTTTCGAGACACTAAATATGGCAGCCCTATGGAAACTACCAATTCTGTTTGTAGTCGAAAATAATAAGTGGGCCATTGGGATGTCTCACGAACGAGCCACTTCCCAGCCAGAGATTTATAAAAAAGCCAGTGTATTTAACATGGTGGGCGTGGAAGTAGATGGTATGGATGTACTAGCAGTCCGAGCCGTAGCCCAAGAAGCTGTAGCCCGTGCCCGTGCAGGTGAAGGCCCAACATTAATTGAGGCGCTTACCTACCGCTTCCGGGGTCACTCCTTGGCAGACCCTGATGAAATGCGAAGCAAAGCGGAGAAAGAATTTTGGTTCGCCCGTGACCCAATTAAGAAGTTGGCAGCTTATTTGCTAGAGCAAAACCTGGCGGATGAGGGAGAAATCAAAGCAATTGATCGTAAAATTCAGGATGTAATCGACGAGGCCGTTCAGTTCGCCGAAAGCAGCCCAGAACCAGACCCCAGCGAGTTATATCGTTTTGTGTTTGCAGAAGACGAATAAATTTTGGGGAACGGGGAATGGGGAGTAGGGAATAGGGAGTGGCGATTTAGAATATGCCCAAGTGCCCAATGCCCTGTTTGGCCCATGCCCTGTTTGCCCAATGCCCAATTAGGACTAAACTTGTGTTTACTATTGCAGTTCAACAGCAACAATACAAAACCTACATCCTTTCAGATGAAACCGTTGGTTCTCAACTGGAAGTTGTCCCAGAACGTGGTGGTATCATCACTCGCTGGCGTATACAGGGGAAAGAAATTTTCTATTTGGACACTGAGCGCTTTGCTAATCCTGATTTGAGCGTCAGAGGTGGGAATCCTATTTTATTTCCCATCTGCGGCAATATACCGGATAATACTTATACTCATAATGGACAGCAGTATACTCTCAAACAACACGGTTTTGCGCGTGATTTACCGTGGGAAGTAACTGACCAAGTAACTGAAGATAAAGCTAGCCTCACCCTCGTCCTCAACAGCAACGAGCAAACACGGGCTGTTTATCCTTTTGACTTTCAAGTGCTGTTCACTTACGAACTGCAAGGTAATATTTTAGAAATTCGCCAGCAGTATAAAAATCTTTCATCCACATCACTGCCCTTTTCTACGGGTTTCCATCCTTATTTTCTGACGGATGATAAAACTGGGCTAAAGTTTGAAATTCCTTCCCAACAGTATCAAGATCAAATAACCAAGGAAATTCACCCCTTTGATGGTAATTTTGACTTTAACCGCGACGAAATTGACGTTGCCTTTAAGCAGCTAACCAGTCAATCCGCCTCTGTGACAGATAACAGCCGCAAGTTAAAACTGACTCTCGATTATGGGAATAAATATCCGATTTTAGTGTTTTGGACGCTCAAAGGCAAAGATTTCTACTGTCTAGAACCGTGGAGCGCTGCCCGCAATTCCTTGAACACTGGTGAACATCTAACTGTGTTAGAACCAGGAAGCAGCTACACGGCATCTGTGCGGTTAACGGCAGATTTTTTCTAAAGCCCTTTACAAATCTACAGATGTCTATGCTATGATGGCAAAGTTGCGAAATGCAAAGAAAGGGTCGCTAACTCAACGGTAGAGTACTCGGCTTTTAACCGATTAGTTCCGGGTTCGAATCCCGGGCGACCCATATTGAAGGAAAACATGATTGCTTAGTCTTTAAGGACTTCCAGCTAAAAAAACATCCCATCGTAGGGGGAGCTTTCTAGGTTATGCTAACTAGGAATACACACTTCGCTATCGTCTTATCCGTTCCTAGAGGACTGATTAATATCAGTATAATTGCTTGATCTGATAGGGTGCGTTACGAATAATGAAAGCTAACGTACCTTCTTAAGTGTCTGTGCGATGCCTACGACGGGCTACGCCGGAGCGTCTTTGTTGAGCATTTGAATTGAGACAGCTTTGAATATTTGATGTTCTCCCCGACCCGCTCTTTTTGATTGAAGTCAGTGCGATGTCTACGACGGGCTACGCCGGAGCTTTTTATTAGAATTAAAATTTTGCAGATGGTTTGAGTGCGATCGCGATCGCGTCTGGCAGAAAAGCGTTCTGTAGGAATCGCTATCTTAGCCATTAATTGAGCCAACGCACTTAAGCAAATACCTCAACTAAATTTTATCCACTACTTGACTTTTTTTTGCAGAAAGTGCGGTGGCGTAACCCCCTATCGTAGGCGATCGCTCTAAATTAGCCATCTGGGATACAGAGCTACCAAAGCCTTTAAACCTAGGGTAGGTTACCATACAGTAGAATAGATGAAGTATAGGACATATTATTTATAGTAACTATGGCGTAAACTTTTTCAACATAGACACACGACACTAGTTATAATTTCCTATAAGTTGAAAAAACTCTTAAGATTTAGCGTAATAATTACGCTTCTCTGACACCGACTAGCTGACAACCACATTAGGAGGACTATCTATGGCGCTTGTACCACTGCGGCTGCTGTTGGATCACGCAGCTGAAAACGGTTACGGCATCCCAGCTTTCAACGTTAATAATTTGGAGCAGATTCAGGCGATCATGAAGGCTGCTGTCGAGACAGATAGCCCCGTAATTTTGCAAGCTTCACGCGGCGCTCGTAATTATGCAGGAGAAAACTTTCTCCGCCACCTGATTTTGGCAGCCGTAGAAACCTATCCTCAGATTCCCATTGTCATGCATCAAGATCATGGTAATGCTCCTTCTACTTGCTACTCAGCAATGAAGAACAACTTCACGAGCGTGATGATGGATGGTTCTTTAGAAGCTGATGCTAAGACCCCCGCTAGCTTCGAGTACAACGTCAATGTTACCCGCGAAGTTGTAAACGTAGCTCATGCTTTGGGTGTCAGCGTTGAAGGTGAACTCGGTTGTTTGGGTTCTCTAGAAACTGGTGCTGGCGAAGCTGAAGATGGTCACGGGTTTGAGGGCACACTCGACCACTCTCAACTGCTAACTGACCCCGATGAAGCTGTTGACTTTGTAGAAGCAACCCAAGTAGATGCTTTGGCTGTTGCCATTGGCACAAGCCACGGTGCTTACAAGTTTACCCGCAAGCCGACTGGGGAAATTTTGGCCATCAGCCGCATTGAAGAAATTCACCGCCGTCTGCCTAACACCCACTTGGTAATGCACGGTTCTTCTTCTGTACCTGAAGATTTGCTTGCACTGATTAACCAGTATGGTGGTGCAATTCCTGAAACCTACGGCGTACCTGTAGAAGAAATTCAAAAAGGCATCAAGAGCGGTGTACGTAAGGTAAATATTGACACCGATAACCGTTTGGCTATTACGGCTGCTGTACGTGAAGCTTTGGCTAAAAAACCAGAGGAGTTTGACCCCCGTCACTTCCTCA
This sequence comes from Nostoc sp. JL33, assembly GCF_017114985.1. GTDB lineage: Bacteria > Cyanobacteriota > Cyanobacteriia > Cyanobacteriales > Nostocaceae > Nostoc. The sequence continues at coordinate 91,359 of NZ_JABXKP010000043.1, forward strand.
AGCCTTCGATTACATATATGCAGAAGGTTTGTGCTGAACGCTATCAGCAATTTGGCACGGCTGGCAATGCAAGCAAGATTAAGCAAGTTTCTTTGGAAGATTTTGCTGCTAAGTATGCTAAAGGTGAACTCAGCGTTGTTACCAAGGCAGCTGCTAAAGTTTAATTTTTACACAAATAAATAGGGGCACACTACTGCTATGCTCCTAAAAGACTGAGGATTCTCATATTGGCATAAACCGGGTGGTTACCCGGTTTTTTGTTTTATTGGCAGATAATGGGCATTAACTTATTCTCCTCTGCCCTTCTTTGCTTTGTTTCTAGCGCCTAGAATACCCGATGTTGTAAAGAAGGCATTTGACGGCGGACTTGTTCGAGTCGAGTAGGCTTGATTTCTGCGATCGCAATTCCGGGTTTTTCTCCAGCATCGGCTAAAATTACGCCCCAAGGGTCGATAATAACGGCGTGGCCGTGGGTTAGACGGCGGGCGTAGTTATTGCCTGTTTGGGCAGGAGCAATGACGTAGGCGGTATTTTCGATGGCTCTGGCTTGTAGTAGTACTTGCCAGTGGTCTTTGCCAGTAAAGGCGGTAAAGGCGGCGGGAATAAACATAACATCAGCTCCCTTATCTGCCAGATGACGGTACAGTTCAGGGAACCGGACATCATAACAAATAGATAGTCCTAAATTACCAAGTTTTTCTGAGGAATACACGGGCGGTAATTGTGTACCAGCAACCACAGTGCTGGATTCCCGATAAGTATTGCCGTCGGGGACATCAACATCAAATAGGTGTACTTTGTAGTAGCGGGCAAGTTCTTCACCGTTTGGGTCGATGAGTAGAGTGGTGTTATAAACTTTGCCTGTATTGTCTACCGGAAGTGGAAAGCTGCCGCCCAAAATGGTAATTTGAAAGCGTTGAGCCATTTTTTTAAGAAATTTTTCACTTTCAACAGCGATCGCATCGCCTTGGGCGAGTTTGTCTTTTTCTTCTCCCATATAGGAAAAGTTTTCTGGCAAACCTACCAATTCAGCACCTTGACGCACGGCAAGCTCGATTAATTCTTCTGCCTGTGCCAAATTTTTCTGTAGATCGGGCACACTGGTCAATTGAATTGCGGCGGCTAAATAAGACTTCATAGATTCAACAACGAATAGTTGATTTATGGAAGATAGATTATCAAAATATATCGTTACTTCAACATCTGTGGAACTTAATTAGAAATGCGTCAGCGTTGCTTTTCTTTAACATACTTGTTTGATTACTGATTTTAATCTTCCTCTGGGTTCTAGCAAACTGAGCTAGATAAGGATTAGGTTGTGATCAAACCTTGATAAAAGCTGTCTACTGTGGATATTCCTATTCTCATTCAAACATTTATCGCTGTGTTTGTCTTGGCGGATGCTGTAGGCAATATACCGATTGTTTTAGTTTTGACTAAGGGCATGATGCCAGACCAAAGAAACAAAGTTATAGATAAAGCAATTATCATTGCGATCGCAGTTCTTTTGCTATTTGCCTTTTCAGGACAAGTAATTTTAAATTATTTGGAAATCAGTATCGGCTCTTTACGAGTAGCAGGAGGACTATTGTTGCTGTTAATTGCTTTGCAAATGCTGCGGGGAGAATTAGATCAGCCGATTATTGAGGAAGGACGCGATGTCGCAATTACTCCACTAGCTTTACCACTGCTAGCGGGGCCAGGGACTTTGACAACAGTGATGTTGCTGATGTCGAAATCACAGAGTCCGCATATTGCTGTGGCGGTGGGCATCTTAGCAGCGATGTTTATCACTTGGTTGATTTTGCGTTTAGCAAATCTGATTGAGCAGTGGATTGGTGCAGAAGGTGGAGTGATTGTGACTCAGCTTTTGGGCTTTCTGTTGGCGGCGCTAGCGGTGGAAATTGGTAGTACGGGAATTAAAGAGTTGTTTTTGAGCTAGAAAACTCCTGAAAATATTCTGAAACTGTATACAAATGTAAATAAGTTTGAGAGGCGCGAATTTCTCGTCTCTCAAACTTGTTTATAAAAATTAACCTAAAGTTAGAACAAAATGGATAACTCAAGAGGACTTTATTGCCGATTGAGTTTCAAAGATACTTTTCGAGAGTGGAAGCTAATGTACTTTTAGGCACAGCGCCGACCACCATATCCACTTTTAGTCCACCCTTAAAAATCATTAATGTGGGAATGCTGCGGATGCCGTACTGACTAGCAACTTGAGGATTTTCATCCGTGTTGACTTTGACGACCTTAATTTGATCCTTGTACTGTTCGGAGATTTCATCGACAACAGGAGCTACCATACGGCATGGTCCGCACCAGGGTGCCCAAAAGTCAACTAAAACGGGTACATTGCATTCGAGTACTTCTTGCTTGAAACTAGAATCGGTAACTTGTGCGGCTGTTGACATGCCTAAAACCTTCGCCAATAATATCTGAGCTTGGTGAAAATTCTACCATAGCAAAAACCTCAGCTTAGGAGTAGAGGATGTACATTTGCAAAGAAGCTCTAGAATTAATTTACAAACATAAGGAACCGCCCGAACAGTAGTCCGGGCGGAGTGTGGTGTGAGGAGTGAACGGAAACATTCGTCTCCGCTATCTCTATTGTAGGCGACATATCGGATTTTTCCAGCAATTGTTTAGGGGGCTGGAAAAAATTATTGAAGGAGTGGGGAGTGGGGAGTGGGGAGTGGGGAGTGGAGCATTAATTATTTCTTACCTATCTTCCTCATCTTCCTCATCTTCCTCATCCCCCTATTCCCTACTCCCTACTCCCTACTCCCTTTATTTGCCCATACCTAATTGTTGAGCTTTTTGGTAAACTTTACCTTCGGTTAATAAAGAAGGCGCAATCACAACTTCCACTTGTTGCATTTCTTTAATATTTTTGGCTCCTAAAGTCCCCATGCTGGTCTTTAAGGCCCCTAAAAGATTGTGGGTGCCATCATCTAGTCCTGCTGGGCCAATGAGTATTTGCTCTAGGCTACCAGTGGTGGCGACGCGAATCCGGGTGCCACGAGGCAACACTGGGCTGGGAGTTGCCATACCCCAATGATAACCTCGTCCTGGAGCTTCTGCGGCTCTAGCAAAGGGCGAGCCAATCATCACACCATCGGCACCGCAGGCGATGCATTTACAAATGTCGCCACCGGTGATTAAACCGCCATCAGCAATAATCGGAATATAGTTGCCAGTTTCCTTGTAGTAATCATCTCGTGCTGCTGCACAATCTGCGATCGCAGTCGCCTGTGGCACACCCACACCCAACACCCCACGGGACGTACAAGCCGCACCAGGCCCAATTCCCACAAGTACCCCAGCCGCCCCAGCTTTTAACAAATTCAAAGTGACTTCGTAAGTCACGCAATTTCCCAATACCACGGGGATGGGCATGGAACGGCAAAATTCTGCTAAATCGAGTGGTACTAAAGACTCTGGTGACAGATGTGCAGTAGAAACCACCGTAGCCTGCACAAAAAATAAATCTGCCCCAGCTTTTGCCACCGCCTCACCATATTTACTTGCACCGGCTGGAGTTGTACTCACCGCCGCAATGCCACCTTGTTGTTTAATTTCCTGAATACGTAGTTCAATTAATTCTGGCTTTATTGGTTCGGCATAGACTTCTTGCATCAGGGCAACAAATTCATCTTTCCCCACAGAGGCAATCCGATCTAATATTGGCTCTGGATCAGCATAGCGAGTTTGAATCCCCTCTAAATTGAGGACACCTAATGCTCCTAACTGTGACAAACGTACAGCCATGCGAACATCTACTACGCCATCCATTGCACTGGCAATTATCGGGATTTCTCGCTCAATATTGCCAATCCGCCACTTAGTCTCTGCCAAACTGGGGTCTAGTGTTCTGTTACCGGGGACTAAAGCAATTTCATCTATTCCGTAAGCTCTGCGAGCTGTTTTTCCCCGCCCAAGTTGAATTTCCACGCTTTAATTTTTCTCAAATCTCTATTAAGCTAGGGTATCAAATTGTAGAGGTAATTGGGACGTTTTTTTTCCGAATCACACCAGACTAGTCTGAGTAGTCCAAACTCAAGTCAAAATTTTGGTGGACGCAAAGCACGCACCAAGGAACCAAATGAGAAAAAGTTGTTAATTGGTTTATATATTGTGTTGTTTAAAGGTTAGTGTTGCCCTAGTTTTTCGACTATTGTACTTTGATGTGTTTGTTATTACTTAGTAATCTGAATATTATTGGCATTAGTTCTCTGAATTTGTCTGTATTGACTTAGGTCAATACAGACAAATTCCCATAAATGATATGATACCAACTTGGAATAGTTTGTCTTGTTTCAAATCGAGAAACCTTTTGAATCTGAAGATTTTCAATTCCAAAATCTAAAATCCAAAATTGGTTTGATTTATTGTTTATCTTTAGCTGCATCTACACCAGTGAAACCAGTCGCTAACCAAAGTATCGCTCTAGCTCCATCGCGGATAGATTTTTCGATAGATTCAGGGGGTTTTTCTGAAGGAACTGGCACTGGTTTTAAATAAATACCTCGACTACCCAAAATAATTTCGCCGATGACACGAGCCCGACGCATATGGAAGTCTGAAGTAATCAAATAAACGCTCTTGATGCCACGAGCTTGCAAATCATCCACCAACGTAGTAAAATTAGTAACTGTATCTACTGCTTCATAGTCCAAGTGTAAACGTTTGGGATCAACTCCAGCCTTGGTAAATACTCGTTGGGTGAATCCAGGTGGACTACCCCCGCTAATCCAAATTGGTATATTTGGATGCTCACGAACGAATTTTGCTGTAAACTTCTCTCGCTCTAAATGTCTCGTTGAACCACCCAACACTACAACTGCTTGCGGCTGTACAAATTGGTTTTGTACTTCTTTGTATTCCCACCACAGGATTAGCGGTAGAACAAAAGCCATAAAACGAAAAGATTTACCTGTAAACAGTGGCTTATTCAAGGCTCGATAACTTAATTTACTGAATCCAAAATTTCCTCTGGCTAGAAGAAAAACAACAATTGATAGTAGAGTAGCAAACTCCTAGAATATCTGCCCAAATATAAATTTGGGTGATTTTCATGTTACAGCGCGATTAAGCGTGCTTGAAGTTTTTCCTCTAATTGATGGATTATCCTAACCTGTATCGGACAATCCATCAAAGGGTTCTAGCAGCTTGTCGGAGAACCCGATTTAGCGGGACTTAAACATTTTTCAGGGATAAACAAGCCTTAAACCGATGCAGGGTAAGGGAAATACACCAAATGCTTAACAATATCTCAAACCCAGATATATCACCGGAGCAAGCAAAACAATGTCAAAGTCCGTCTATATATAAATTTGGGGCTTTTTTTGGGGTGTTTTTTGTCTAAGTCCGAATACAAGTGGGGAAAATGCTATATTATCTGATTATTGAAAGAGCGATCGCCCTTGTGAAAAAACATATAATTAGGCGATCGCTCACTTGCATAAATACTCGTACAGCCTTACTCCACAACGCTACAAGGGTTGGGGCTGTTCTTCTTAGGTGTGTATTGGACTCAACTGAGAACCGCTATAATCAGGCGATAAGATTTAAGCACTCGCCAACCGAGTCAAATGCTTGAGTATACGTAGCACCTCGTACAATTCATTTCCAGGGTTTCGCATCAAAAAACCCTTTGATAAAGCATAACGCGGTGGATTTCCTTTCACTAATTTGACGAAAATAAACTCGCTTCCCGTGGCAATCATACCAAAATTGGGTTTATCGGTATAAGGATTTCCTAACATATAAGCAATAATTTGTGCGAGTCCTTCTTTAATTGAAAATGAAGCTCTTTTAGACTCAATAATCATCACCCAGAATTGCTCTTTCAAAACTAAGGTATCTATTCTCCCTTTGATAATGACATCTTCATCTGGCACAGCAATATCTATGGATTTTTCTGATTTTACATAAAAGGGAGCTAGATAAAAATCCCCAATAAAAAGTAATGGGTCTACAACTGCCATTCTGACTATATCTTTTAGTAAAGGTGGGTAATTAAGGAGATTTAAATAACCCGTTTTTACCTTGTCTAAAAGTTGTTTGTCTAAATCATTAATTCCTGGTAAATTCTCTTGCCATTCGGGGAATAATGAGTCATCCAAAACTAACTGAATACCAAACTTATCGATTAAGTACCGTAAGTCAGTGTCCTTTGCTTGGATTGTTTGCGTCATAGATTTTGGTGAGTGGAAAATAGGGCTTACACAAAATACCTCTAAAACTCTGATTTCTCCGCGCCCTCCGTGCCTCTGCGGTAGCCTGCGGCAAGCCACTTCTCTACGTTCGCGCAGCGTGTCGCAGACAGACGCTACGCGAACGTGTCTACGTTATTCCATAACAATTGTTAATTACGAATTACGAATTATTTTATCCTATTCATTAATTGCTGGTTCTAGCCAAACTTGCACATCATCTGCTAGCAACTTCTGTGCTGCATCCAGCATTGATGCTGCGATATCTTTGAGGTCTTCACGATTGTTCAAGTAAGTTTTCAAGGCTTCCATTGGGTCGATGCTGCTACTTGCACTCAATTCGGGAATGCGGGGTCGAGCTAATTGACTGATTAATTCTGCTTGAATGGTGTAGGTATGAGCGGCACTTAAAGCAGTATGTAGAGAGGAACTGTCAATTAAATCCATCTGTTCGGAGCGGAGTTTGTAAATTAGCCGCACTACAGCATCTTCAATATCATACTTGGCGATCGCTTTCATTAATACCGCTTGCGGATCATCTGCTTTCGAGATATCCACTTCAAGGGTGCGGAAAGTCCGAACTGTTAAGGGACAAAATTCCCATTCAGCCCTCCCCCGCTCCAGTTCCAGCATTACATAACCTTTGTCTTCTTTTTCTTCACTGAAATCTACCCGCTCAATGCTTCCTGGATAAATCACCGGCGGGTTGTTGGATTTATTCAGGTTCTGGTGGCGGTGGACGTGTCCCAAGGCTACATAATCAAAACAAGGTCGCGTCAGCAAAGATAAGGGCAGAGTAAACCCTTTACCCACCGCCAAAAAGCGTTCTGCGCCCAAGGTAGCATTGTCAGACATCAAGTGAGCTAGAAGGACAGTTGGCACATTGGGGTCAAGACGGCGAATTTCCCCTTCTAGAACAACTCGCAGGCGTTCCGTTAACAGTTGGTTGACTTCCGCCAAAGACAAACCTTCAGTCTCTTGGCGAGTCATCAGAGTGGAACGGGTTAGCCAAGGGAGGGTGATTACTTGCACTTTGCCATTGCGGGTTTCGATGCAGTGAGTAGTTAATGTATCACCGACAACAAATCCTGGTACTCCCAAAGTGCGGTAAATATTTAAACTCGCTCCTCCCTGTCCTTGGGAGTGTTGGTCATGGTTCCCCACCAACAGCACTGTTGGAATATTGGCATCCATGAGACGGCGAAACTGGCTGGCAAAAGCTTGTTGTACATAGGGCGGTGGTGTAGCATCCGGGAAAGCATCGCCACCAAATATCACCATATCTACAACATCTGTCAGCGCTCGGTCAATGCATTTAGACAAGGTATTGACAAAATCCTCCAACCGTGTATTTAATCCAGTGGCGGGATTAATTCGTCCGTGGGAGAAGCCGCTTCCCATGTGGATGTCGGAGAGGTGGAGGATCTTAATCATATGTGTCATTAGTATTTAGTCATTTGTTTAAATACTAATGACAAATGACCAAGACTAATAACTAAATATGAATTCCACATTCTGTTTTATCACTTCCTCGCCAGCGTCCGGCGCGTTCGTCTTCGCCTTCGCCGACTTTGGTGGTGATGGGTTGGTCACCTATGCTGGGATAACCTTTGTCGTGTAGAGGGTTGTAGATGACTCCATGTTCAGCCACGTAAAGCCAGCTGTCTTTACGTGTCCAGGTAGCTATAGGATTTACTTTCAGCCGACCTTTACCATCTAATTCAAATATGGGCATATTCGCACGGGTTACTGCTTGGTCACGGCGGCGTCCGGTTATCCAAGCGATACTGTTGAGTTCGTCTAGACCCCGTAACAGTGGTTCAATTTTTGTAATGTGGTGGAATTGGGCAATATCTTTGTCCCAGAGTTTGTCCCCATATTTGGCTTCAAAGGCTTCGCGGGTTTCTACGTCTGGAGTTTTGAAAGTTTGCAAATCCAGGTTGTAGATTTTTATGGCTTTGGTTACTAATTCTAGGCTTTCAGGGAAGTGGTGCAAGGTGTCGAGAAAGATCACAGGAACGGGATGCTTCAGTTCACTGTAAAGAATATGGGTAATTATCATGTCATCCACGTTAAAGGCGCTTGTTTGCACCAGTCCCGTTGGGATATTCTCTATAGACCATGCCAGTATTTCTTTGGGAGTGGCAGTTTCAAATTGCTGATTTAATTTTTCTAAGTCAAAAGCGATCGTTTTGTTTCTAGATGCCGTGGAAACTGTCATGATAATTCTCTGTTCAAATAATTTTACCTTGATTAAGATTTATTTTAACCCATAAAGACTCGTATTCCGCTCGGAGATAAGGTAATTATTCTGTTCGGGAATTACTACATTATGGGCATTGCCCAAACAGGGCATTTGTACTGAGCGTTGCCGTAAAGCCTGCGGCATAGCTACGCTTAGGGCGCAGCCGAAGGTAGAGAAGTATTGGGCGTTGTCCTATTTTGAAGATTCAGTCAAAACCAATACATAAGTATAGATTAGAGTATTTACTAAGAAACTTTACAGTCATTTAAGTTTTACAATGCTTTTATAGATATTTATACTGATTTTGATATGGTTAAGAAACAATTAATAAAAAGGATTTTACTTAGATGAAGGATTCAAAATTCTCCAATCCATTAGGCGAATCTATAATTATGGGCGCTTTAATGATGTTGACCAGCGTTAGCATAATTACAATAATGAACTTTTTCTAAGATAAAGATTTCTAATTTTAGCAATAAAACTTCACATAGTCCGGCTCAAAACTGAGCGGGGCTTTTGTTTTTCTGATCGACATCTAAGCGTGTATGTTAAGCCTCTTGTGTGACTTCCAGTAGAGAATAATTTGAAAGCCGTGTTTTTACGTAGTTTTGCAATCAGAAAATTTAAATGAGAAATTGGGATGCGATCGCTATTTGATGCTGAGTGCAATTAATTTTACTTTTTAATCAGCACCCAGCACGAGCTAAACCCTAGCTATCCGCTAGTGACCGACTGGCGCTTTCACTCCTGCACCGCCTTTGCCCAGGAATAGTAACAAAGGTAATGAGCAAAGGAACCCTATGCCTACGACTCGAAAGCAATCTGCGTAAGATAAAACAGCAGCTTGGGTATCTACTATTTGACTTAATAAAGCTAGTGCTTGTTGTTGCGCTGTTGTCGCATCCATGCCTTGGCTTTGGAGTGCCCCGTTGAGCGCATCGAGTCGCTGATTGGTTTCTGGGTCATAAGGACTAAGTTTTGTTAACAAAATGTCCCGATGGAAAGCGTGTCGTCGGTCAAGCAGAGTGGTGAGTAAGGCAATGCCGATGCTACCACCCAGTTGTCGGGTGAGGTTGTAGAAACCAGAACCAGCAGAAACATCTTGTTTGGGTAGGGGGCCTAAAACTGCCAAACTCAAAGGGAGAAACATCAACACAGTAAAACCCCCACGCCACACCAATGGCCAGAATAAATCATCTGTGCCGGTTTGTGGGGTAATTGCTGCTAGTTGAAACATGACTCCAGATGATCCGACAGCGCCCATTGCAATTAAAAATCGGGCATCAATTTTACTAGACAGTTTGCCTAATAAAACCATAACGATCGCAGACGCTAAAGCCCCAGGTGCTAATAATAGTCCTGTCTGCGTTGCCGTAAAGTGCAGCACACTCTGAGCAAATATCGGCACAGCAAAGAGTGTGCCATAAAGCCCCATACCCACTACTGCTGAGAGAACGCTTCCCGCAGCTAAAGAACGGTGACGTAAAACTCTCAAATCCACAGCAGGGTGATCTGTTTTCAGTTCTCGCCAAATAAACAACCCCAAGCCGATAATACTAGCGATCGCCAACGTGGTAATGAAACTGGAGGAAAACCAGTCGTCTGTCTCTCCTTCCTCTAACAAAGTTTGCATACAGCCAATAGCAATCACCAAAAACCCAATCCCGAACCAATCGACAGCTTGGCTTTGTGTTTGGCTCTTATCTTTATCTTTGGGCAAAAATGCCAAGGACATCGCCACTGCAATGATCCCGAAGGGAATATTAACAAAGAAAATCCACCGCCAGCCTAAACCATCTACCAAGAATCCCCCTAATGTTGGGCCAATTGCTGGGCCAGAAATTACACCTACCCCAAAAACTGCCTGGGCGAATCCTTGTTCCGCAGGTGGAAAAGTCTCGAACAAAATCGCTTGTCCTTTAGCTAGCAACCCGCCACCACATAAACCTTGAATAATTCGAGAAATAACTAGCATCGGTAGATTAAATGCCAACCCGCATAAAACCGAGGCAAGGGTAAAGCCAATCAACGAGAAGATGAAGTAGGTTTTGCGCCCAAAGTAATCTCCCAGCCATGCAGATAAGGGAATTAAGACGACATTGGCGATCGCATATCCAGTCACTACCCAACCTACTTCACTGACAGTTGCACCCAGGCTGGCTTGGATATCAGTCAGGGCAACGTTAACAATACTGGTATCAATTACTTCTAATATTGCACCAAGGGAAGCCGTGAAAGCGATCGCCCACTTCAATGGCCCCTGCACATAACCAAATTGGTCAAAAGTCGAACCTTTAATGTTGGTAGCCATTATTACACAAATAATATTTGGAGGATGTCAAAGCGGTATCTGGCTTGGGCTAGTCCAAAGCTAAAGTTAAGTGTTGTATATATACGCTACGGTAGCGTATCATATAAAAACGGTCAAGAGAGACTCCAATCAAAAGTGACAGAAATACCTATGCTAAAGATGGATGGTCACTGCTGCTGTTTTCGTGCATGAGAACTGGGTTATAGGGCTTATTTATTCCCCATAGGTTATGTTCTATGCCCAAAGGTAGAAGCAAATTGTCAAAAAGATATTGCTTGGGGATGATATTTTTATGAGTAAGCAAATCAACAGCCCCTCTGGACGCCCACGCAGCATCCACGCCGATCAGGCTATTCTGCAAGCGACTTTGGATCTGCTTGCAGAGGTAGGATATGAAAGCATGAGTATAGAAGCGATCGCTTCCCGTGCTGGAGTTGGAAAAACGACCATCTATCGGCGTTACACTTCCAAAGAAGAACTAGTTGCAGACGCGATAGAAAGTCTCAGAGATGATTTACTGATCCCCGATACTGGCAGATTTTGGGGAGACATGGATATCCTGATTAATAATGCCGCCACAAAAATAGATAGTCCCCTTGGTCGTCAGACGCTCGCCTTGATCATTAGTACAGCGTCTAGCAATCCTCAGTTTGCAGAGGTTTATTGGACAAAATATACCAAACTCCGACGTGAAGCATTTTCTAAAGTACTTGAGCGTGCCAAGTTTAGAGGGGAAATTCACAAGGATGCAGACGTAGACCTAATTATCGACCTTGTGAGTGGGTCACTATATTATGCACTGATATTCAAACCCACAACCGAGCCAGTAGAAGCATACATGCGCCGCACTATGAATCTGCTTCTCAAAGGTATTGGGAGTGGGGAGTGGGGAGTGGGGAGTGGGGAGTGGGGAGTGGGGAGTTAGGAGTTAGGAGTTAGG
>NZ_JABXKP010000070.1 GCF_017114985.1 Nostoc sp. JL33
GTATCCTTATTTTTTGGAAATTTAGTTTCGCACCGGGAACTAGTCTAAACTCCAGTAAAATTAATACTGATTCTAGAGGATTATCGAGCCGCGATCGCGCATGATGACTAGAATGAATTACTTGAACTTTTTGTATCAGTTGACGATAGTTGCTGACACTAGCTTCTTGACTACCTTTTAAACGTTGATTATCAGGAATATCATACAAATTTGCTAGTTGTTCTCCTTCCCAACTAGCGTAAGGTAAATCTTCAGTAGCATCTTCAACAATACCGTAGTTCATAAGACTACTGACTGAGGGACGGTTGTGACAAAATTCTAAAATTTGGCAGCTAGGAACGTAACGAATCAAAAATTTATCTCCAAGATATTGACTTTCTGCTATTGGTAAAGCACCAAAAGGAATTAGATGTAATGCTAGATGAGGAATAAGAATCAATTCATCAATATTTTTCAGATGTTGTGCAATTAAACCATTTAACTTTAAGACTTCAGCTAGTTCTGCTATTAAAAAAATAAATTGCTCTTTCCAAGTATCTTTGTGATGAACATATTGCCCTAACCAGTGAGTTAAAATCGATGATTGTAAAGTTTCAAATCCCAATTCCGTACAAGTGTGCAAAGTAATTTGATTCTGCCGGATGATAAAGATATGGGTGTCATTCGAGGTAGTATAAAAGCTCAGAATAGCTGTTGTAGGTACTTTAATTAGCTGCTGTATCGATGACAAATTCATGGGACTTACTTGAATTTGACCAGCCAGAACAGGATCTAGACGGCGCATTTGTTCCCAAATTTGCTGTTTTTCAGCTTCCAAATCTGCAATAGTTTCGTTATAAGCTTCGAGAGCAGCGCGATTCTGTGGGCTTTTACCGAGGTTATTATCATCCAATTTACTACTATTATAAGCGTGTCTTGGTTCATTATCAATTTGCCGTTGTATAGCTTCAAAATCATGTAAATACTGTTGAATTTCAGCAGGAATTTCACCATCTGAGTAAAGGTCATTACTTGCCATTAAATCTACGAGTCGTTTTGAGCGAGAACGTTCGACATATTCAACAGCTTTATTCAGTTGTTTATTATCTCATTTAGCCGGATGCTTACACCCATGACGATATCTAAAAGTTGTCGAGGGATCTTTTGACAAAATTCAACTAAATGCTATTAGTAAGTTTTATTTATAAACTCAAAAGTATTTTTGAGGTGTGGAGGAAACAGACTGTTCCCACGGGAATTATTGCAAGTAAAACAAGCCAAACGTAAGTTCGAGAGACTATTACATCCACCCAGGCTCTTAGGAACTAAGTGTTCAATGGTTCTTTCCGAATTGGTCATTTGCTTGCTACACCAGCAACAGCAGTTACCATACATTTGTAATAATTGGTGTCTCTTGCTACGCCTAGAGGCTGGAGACATATTAGCCATAATTTAACTGCCTGAGTATCAAGGTTTGAAGGTGTTCACTTGTTTAACAGGCCAGTACTAAAAAATGACGCAGAGTTTTTGATTGCGTTGCAAAAATGCAAAAAGCAGATGCGGAGAATTAGCGATGTCCAAAGATAATCCGCTACGTGTCTACGCATTGATAGAGTATATTCTACTTCGTTGGAGGAATCTGTTCAAAAGTTTCTGGAGTCATTGCAATACGGTTCGGTAAAGCCCGTGAAACCCAACGTTTTAAGCGCTAACAGCACTGTTTTGGTAAATCCAGCAGTAAAATATTAAGTTTTGTGACAGTAGCCGAAATTCTTTTTAGCCAAACTGAATCAACAATTGTACACATCCAGTAGGAAATGGAAACAGTCATGAACCCTGAAACATTACAACAGTTACAAGACGAGATTCAACAGAAACTGCTTGAAAGCGTTAATAACGCTGGCTTATACACAGTACTTGAGAAGTACGGAGTATTAGAAGATAGAGCTTTGATAGTTCAGTGGCAGTGCAATCTTAACCTAAATAAAATCAAATCTGGTGATGCAGTTGATCAACAGCAACCTAATGAATTATTGCAAGCAAACTCAGAAGGCACAGGAGAGGGAATTGTGCTAATGCAAAATTCATGGTGTGTCCCTTGCCCTTCAAATGGCAACCCTCTTGGCTGTAACTGCTAAATAATTTAGTCTTCGGACTGTATTTATAAACAAGAGGGGTAAAGTGTATCCCTTGCCCTTCAACTGGCAACCCTTTCGGCTGTAACTGCTAAATAATTTAGTCTTCGGACTGTAAAAGACCATTTATTAAAGTAAATCTAAGGAAACTAACTTGGGTGCGCTGGTTCACCGGTTGCTACAACTCTTTTGACTACAGCAACGCACTGGCTCCCCAAGAGGAATTTTATTTTTACTTTATAAATGACCTCTAAAGAGTTTATTCTAGTGAGTATAAAAATGCTGAACTTTGCATTTACTAGTTAGGCTACAGAGATAATCTCAAGTATCACTATACCTAACTAGCAAGGAGCAGTATTTAAATATACTTTTATTTTTTGGGTGCAAGTTTGTCATGTCTCGATACCGAAGCAGTTGGTACTGGGAGTTAGGGATAGTGAGTACTTTAGCAATTGCTGGAGTGCTCACTTTCTTTGAGAGTTTTGCCTTAGCCCAAATACAAAAGGATGGCACACTTGGATCTGAAAGCTCAATCATTACACCAAAGCTAATCAATGGTCAGCCTATAGACCAGATAGATGGTGGGGCAGTTCGTGGTACAAACTTGTTCCACAGCTTTGAACAGTTTTCCGTTCCTGCGGGAAGCACAGCCTACTTTAACAATCCAATAGATATTCAAAACATCATCAGTCGGGTGAGTGGCAATTCTATTTCTAATATAGATGGCATTCTGAAAGCTAACGGCACAGCCAACCTGTTTCTGATTAATCCTAACGGGATTGTTTTTGGGCGCAATGCTTCTTTAAATATCGGCGGTTCATTTGTGGCTACTACGGCGAATAGCTTGAACTTTGCTGATGGTACAAAGTTTAGTGCTACATCTGGTCAAACTACACCCCTGCTGACAGTAAGTGTTCCCATTGGTTTACAATTCGGAACAACTGCGGCTCCCATCCGCAATCAATCCCAAGCAAAACCAGATGGCGCAGTTAATATCTTTGGAGAAGGGGTTGGTCTACAGGTGCAGCAAGGCAAAACCTTGGCACTTATAGGCGGTGATATCACGCTAGATGGGGGAAATATCACAGCAAAGGATGGAAGCGTTGAGTTAGGAAGCGTCGGTGGTAATAGTTTGGTCAGTTTAAGTCCAACGAACCAAGGTTGGGCATTTGGATATGAAGGTGTTCAAAATTTCCAGAACATCGAATTAATTAAATCGAACCAAATTTCATCCACCATCGATACTCATGGAGACAGTGGCGGGAATATCCAGATGCAAGGCAGGAATGTGCGGATAGCTGGCAGCTTCCTAATGCTAGTTTATCCCTTGCAAGATCAGTCAGGGGGGAATGTGACACTGAACGCCTCAGACTCTGTAGTAGTTGAGCAAAATGCACAACTGTTTACTCAGAGTTTCTCCACCGGAGGCTCTGGAAACATAAATGTCACTACTAAAAAGTTTGTCGTCAGAGGTGGAGCACAATTGCAGGGGCAATTGACCATAAACGCCTCAGATTCCGTGGAACTAATCGGCGGCACCTCCGTTCGTCAGCAAGATGGTAGTGATTTAATATCCAGTGGATTATTTAGTGCAACTTATGGCGATAAAAACGCTGGCAGCATCACAATTAACACTAGAAACTTGCGTATCCAAGGAGGGGCAAAAATATCAACAACCTCTGAGAGCATATATGGTTATTTTTCTAACGAACTTATACCAGCTACAGGAAAAGCAGGAAATTTGATGGTGAACGCCTCTGAGTCTGTAGAACTAATAGGAACCTCACCAAATGGTTCTAGGATCAGTGGCTTGTTTTCTGGAACTGAAGGGCCTGGAGATGGCGGCAATTTGACGCTAACCACAGAGCGATTGATCATCCAGAATGGGGCTGCAATATCTGTGAGCAGCCAAGCTCGAAAAAATGTAATCTCTGACGGAGATCCAAATAAGTTAGGACAAGCAGGCGAAATAAATATAACTGCTCGCTCTATACTTCTGGACAACAAAGGAAAACTCACAGCTGAAAACGAGTCAGGTCGAGGCGGGAATATTACGCTACAGGCGCGGGATTTATTAGTGATGCGCCGTGAAAGTCAAATAACCACTAACGCAGGTACAACAAGGCTTAGTGGAAATGGCGGTAATATCACCATTAAAGCACCTAATGGCTTCCTCGTCGCTCCTCCCTTGGAAAATAGCGATATCACTGCCAATGCCTTCTCTGGCTCTGGTGGTAAAATCACAATCACCGCTAAGAACATCTTTGGGTTTGTGCCCCACACTCGTGCAGAGGTAGAGAGACTTGATGCAAAGGAAATCAACCCGAATAACCTGCCAACAAATGACATCACCGCATTTTCTCAGCAAAACCCTTTATTAAGTGGCACTGTACAAATCAACTCACCAGATGTTGACCCCAGTAAAGGATTAGTGCAATTACCCATAAATCTGGTTGATGCTTCGCAGCAAATTGTTGCTAGTTGTAATACTGGTGGAAAAATAGCCAGGAGTTCATTTATTGCTACTGGGCGTGGAGGACTAGCACCCGATCCCACAGAGCCATTGATAGCTGATGATGCGGTGCTAGCAGATTGGATTACACTGGAGCCAGAGAGTAAGAATCGTGCTAGCGGTATTCAAAAAAGAGTGGTTGTTCACAAGCAGCGAAACACAGAAGAAAACTCACACAAAGTTAATTTTGTCAATGAACCTACTGAAATTGTGGAAGCCCAAGGATGGGTAATGGATGCCAATGGGAACGTGGTTTTGGTTGCTCAAGTACCTACTGCGTCGCCCCATAACTCCTCACTCGTCGCTACATCTTGCGCTGCTAATTAGAATTTGAGATATGGTGCTTTTAACATGGCTGGTGTTAAACCCCCCATCCCTAAAACCTCAGTGAGAGCATTGCTTTCTCGCCCTGCAATAAATTGCGGGCTAATAGCTAAAGTACGTTGAAACGCACTAAAATTAAAGGAATTAAGATGGATTGGGGCTGATGGGTTATACCATTTCTTTGTGAGGCTGCGCCAAATTTTCTTTCTTTCTTTGTGTCCTGTTTCCCAGCATGGGGCGTAAGAGGTCTGAGCTTTTACCTTCATTGCGGAGCTTTTCAGTTGATGATTATTTAATATTTTATCGCCCAATTGAAACTAGAATTGAAGTTCTGCGAGTGGTTAGTGGCTATCGTGATTTAGATGCGCTTTTTGATCAGCCAGACAATGAGTAAATGTCATATTGATGACCTACAAACCCAAACTTTATCCCCAGTGAGGGGAAAGAGGAGAGCAGGGGAAGCAGGGCGAGAATAATTCTTCACTCCGCATTCCCTATTCCCTAACTCGTTTCCTGAATTTGCAAACGAATAGTGTGTTCAGTCGCACCACTAAGTTGCAACTCCATGATTTCACCACCCAGAGGTTCCAAGCATGTGAGGAGCGATCGCAAGTTGGGTGTACTTGCGCCAGTATCCACATATAATCGATCTGCTAAATTACCGATCCGTTTCCAAGTCATGTACAATTTAGCGATCGTTTGTTCAATCTGCGATGCTTGATTTACCAAGTCAGCAGCAATGCTCAAACAGCCGACTCTTTGCGCTTCTTCTAAGGCTGTTTCAATATCAACATCTTCCTTCGTCAGCGCCTGAACTTGAGCCGCCCCTTTGAGATATTTGGCCAAGTTACGCGCTTCGGTAGTTACCTGTTTGAGGGTATCCACATCAGGGTTAGCAGCAATTTCTTTTTGGATAAACTTTTGGTGCGATTCTGGCAGTTTTTCCATTTCCTTCACCAGTGGGGCGATGTAGCGTGGGGGAAGAGTGTTATCTGCTGCTTTTTCCTTGACTGCTTCCGGTAATAAATCTGAGGACATGGCTGTCCATTCATCGCTGAGTTGACGCACTTCCCGCCTGGTGATGCGATCGCCTTTTTGTGCAGCTTCACTCACCATCTGTTGGACTTGGGGCGATGCTTTGGAGGTTTCAACAAAAGCCCGTTTGCTGAAGTTGTTCACAGTTGCGGGGTCAAGTTTACCGTCTTCGATGAGAGTATCGGCACTATTGGCCAGTTGAATCCAGGCATAAGCTTGACTTTTGCTGATTTCCCGCTCTTTTAGCCATCGCAGAAAGCCAGTACCGCGTCCGTCACCACCGACTTTCTCTCTGTCGCGGATCGCCCGTAAAATTCGCCCCCGCCAGATTTCAGTTTGCAAATCAAAGCGATCGCATACCTGCCAAGCTATTTCTAGCTGCTGTTGAAAATCTGACTCTAGAATCTGTTCATCTTCTGGATCGGGCAGTTCAAAGCTGATATCTGCCGGCTGTAGTAAAGCAGCAGCAAGGTTGTTGATGGAGTCGGTGTCTTGCACGATTGATGACTAACTAGTGGATGCGATCGGCTTATTATGCCACAATCTGTAGACTCTTACTTAAGAGGGAGTACGGTATTTTGAGTTACAACAAATATAGTAGGAAGGCTTGACACTCCCCGGCGTAAACGCACGGGGATTCTTCTATCTACAAAACAGCTTGCTCTGACAGGATTGCTCCAATTAGAGTAGAGGTCGATTCTCCAGAAGCGTTACTTGCGTCTAGCGCAAAGGTTCCGGTATGCCCTACCGTACCCAAGCCACAAGTTAGGAAGCAATTAGCATAAAAATACAATTATATTGCCGTCCTGGAAGGACGGGGTTTTAGACCCATCTTTTCGGTAAACCATCTTTGTAAAGTCTTTAATTTATCAGAGACAATAAAAATAAAACGATGAATCAGGTAGACTACCTCCGCATAAGCTTAATCGATCGCTGCAATTTTCGTTGTCAGTACTGTATGCCAGAGGGAGTAGAACTAGACTATATTCTCAAGCAACAGCTGTTAACTGATGAGGAACTACTCACCTTAATTCAAGAAGTATTTATTCCAGTAGGCTTTAATCGGTTTCGTTTAACTGGGGGTGAACCATTATTGCGTCCGCGTGTGGTGGATTTGGTAAGCGCGATCGCAACTCTCCCCCAAACTCAAGACCTCTCAATGACTACCAACGCTTTTTTGCTGGCTCCGATGGCACAAAACCTCTACAATGCTGGTCTGCGACGAATTAATATTAGTCTGGACTCTCTTGATCCCGACATTTTTGATCAAATCATCGGTAATCAGGGGCGTTCTCGTTGGCAACAAGTTTGGCAGGGGATTCAAGCTGCCCATCAGGTCGGATTCGACCCCCTGAAGCTGAATGTGGTGGTGATTCCTGGTGTTAACGACCACGAAGTTCTAGATTTAGCCGCCCTGACAATTGACAAACAGTGGCACGTTCGATTTATTGAATTTATGCCCATTGGTAATGTGCATTTGTTTGGCGATCGCGGTTGGGTATCTTCAGCCGATTTACGAGGACAAATTCGCGATCGCTGGGGCTTGACAGAATCCCAAGTTCGTGGTGCTGGCCCTGCTGATGTCTTTCAAATTCCCGGTGCGAAGGGGACACTAGGATTTATTAGTCAGATGTCGGAATGTTTTTGCGATCGTTGTAACCGGATGCGCCTGAGTGCCGATGGCTGGCTGCGTCCATGTTTATTAAATGAAACTGGTCAAATAGATTTAAAAACTGCTTTGCGTTCTGGTGTCAGCACCGCTCAATTACAAGAGCAGGTGAGTAGTTTACTCGCAAATAAGCCAGAAATTAACTTTAAAGGGCGTGATTCTGGCATTTTAGGTGCATATACTCGCACAATGTCGCAAATCGGCGGATAGTCATTGGTCATACTCAATCAAAGGCTGAAAATCTCTTCCTGTATGGGGTATCAAATTATAGATTTGCTCAC
Source organism: Nostoc sp. JL33 (assembly GCF_017114985.1). Classification (GTDB taxonomy): domain Bacteria; phylum Cyanobacteriota; class Cyanobacteriia; order Cyanobacteriales; family Nostocaceae; genus Nostoc. Next base: position 7,936 of record NZ_JABXKP010000070.1, read on the forward strand.
TATGCCTGCGGTGGTCACTGAGCTTTGCCGTTCGCGCAGCGTCTCGTAGAGAAGTGCGGACTACGCCTACGCTAGGATTGATTCAAAATTGGTGAAAAAGGTTCTTGCTAAAAATCTCCAATTTGCTGCAAAACTACAAAATACTTGGCCAGGATAGAGTCAGTAGCATGATTAAATTACTTGACCAAAACAAAAGCAGCAGCCATAAGACACTACTAATTATCCTGAAGTTCCCTCGCTCGACGAAATCAGTACTTTTGATGAATTGCTGCTCGTGCCAAAGTTGCCAAACTCGAAATGCAGTGTAAAGTGTACCAATAATTACCACTAGACTTGGCAACCAAATACTGACTATTTGTTCAGTGACAATTTGGATAATCAGAACTAGCAAGTATAAGCCAAATATTTTGCGAATTTCAGGATACTTAAACCAAATAACAAACGTAATTGTAGGAACAATAAGCCCAATAGCGATCGCTAACAAGATCCAGACTCGAATAAATCTCAGTCCAGCATCGCTATAGTTAATCATTTGACTAATTGGTAATATTCCAATTGAGGTTAGCCAACCCACAAGTATTACTACTAGAGTTGCCAGTACCATAAAGAGGAATGTCGTTTTCCAAGTCATTAATTGTTTGTTCCACTAAGCAATTGAGCTTCAAAGTTCAACGAACGTCGGTTAGAATTTGACTTTAGACAAAAGAGGTAATAGCTTTTATTAAATCTCTGCCTACTGATGGTGTTATCGAGCCATTATCCCAAGATATTGTAGTGCCATTGAGTCAGCAAAGATTAAAAATAAAGAAATAATTTGAGCGAACGCTTTAAATTGAATCATTTTTAGCATTAAAGGTAAGTGTCCTACTTCTTTTCTGTACCAACAATCGTAGTCAGCCCATTGGAGCTTAATTACTGGACTTTTTAATCATAGCTAGGCTGTGTTTTGTTGATTTGTGCAAGCGGCGCAATCTGTTTGTCATAAAACTCAGGAGATGATTGAAAATGACAATTAATTATGGAATATTATTGCAACCAGGTGAAGATGATAGTTATTCAGTAGCAGGCGATGTAACCACCTTTAAAGTTACGAGCGAACAAACAGATGGCAAATATGCACTGTTTGAAGTAGTACTTGCACCCCAATTAGGGCCGCCGCCACATATTCATAGTAGAGAAGATGAAGCATTCTATATTCAAGAGGGTTCGATTGAGTTTTATCTTGATGAACAAACAGTTGTAGCAACTTCTGGAACATTCTTGCATTCTCCCAAAGGCCAACTCCATAGTTTTAAAAATATTGGTTCTGTACCAGCCAAAATGCTGATTTGGGCTACTCCAGGTGGACTAGAAAAGTTTTTTGCACAAGTCGGAACTAAAGTAGAAAATTCGTCAGTTCCACCGTTACCCATAACTCAAGATGTCATTGACCGGATATTAGCAACTGCTCCTGAATATGGAATTACAATTGTTCTTCCTGAAGCTGATAATTCTCCATAAAATTGTGGCTTTGATTCAATACCGAAAATAATTGGATATTTGGCAGGGCAAGAAGTAAAAATTCTTCATCTCAATTAAAAAGTGTGAGCAGAGGTTTCGTTTCTTCTGCTCACACTTTGGGACTTGCCCTTTGCAAATAACTAAGGACAAATGACTATTACGCTTGTCGTGAGTAGTATTCCACCACAAGTAATTCGTTAACTTGTAGTGCCACCCATTCCCGCTCAATAACGCTGTTGACTCTACCAACCAACTTATTTTTGTCAAACTCCAAATGACTGGGGAGGTTGGCCAAACCGGGATATTGCAAGTTAGCTTCCACCAACTTCCGGGATTGTGCCCGATCCCTGACCGCAATTACTTCTCCAGGACGGCATTGGTAGCTGGCAATATTCACCACACGACCGTTAACAGTTACGTGACCGTGATTTACCAGTTGACGAGCCGATGGAATAGTCGGGGCTATACCCAAGCGGAAAACGGTATTATCCAACCGCATTTCTAGCAATTGCAGCAGCACTTGTCCGGTAGAACCAGTAACACGTCTGGCTTTCCGCACATAGCGGAGCAATTGCTTTTCAGTCAAACCGTAGTTGAAGCGGAGCTTTTGCTTTTCCTCTAGACGGATAGCATACTCAGAGCGCTTCTTGCGGTTCTGACCATGCATACCAGGTGGGTAAGCGCGTCTGGCGCTTTTACGAGTCAATCCTGGTAAGTCGCCCAAGCGACGGACAATTCTGAGGCGTGGCCCTCTATATCGGGACATGAGTTTCCTTAATCTAATCCTGTTTAAACTTTACCCAAACATTCCATTTTGACATTCCACTGATTAAAAATCAGGGGATTCTTGGTTTTTTTGAGGCTGCTTGCCTTGGTATGACGTATCCTACCAATGTAGAGGCATCAATTGCGCCAGTTGCTTGAAGTCGGTACCGACGCACTGGCTTCCAAGCCTGAATTCCGACCTGTCACGCCGTACTCCTGCCAATAGGTTTTTTGTGTTTATTTAGTTTCGTAGGCTACTCAATCATCAGATTGGTTTACGCAGTATTCTTACTCTGAAATACTTTTTACGTTGCCTACTTATCTTTCAAACAGTTATATTAGCACAATTTTCGACATAACATAAATAATTATGTCTATACTTTACTACCGCCGAAATTCTTTGATTGCAGAGGACTTTAAAATAATATTTGAGTTAGCATAACCTTGGGTGTTTGGAGAATCGCAATATTAATGAGCAAAAAAGTGGTTAGCAAAGGTAAGAACAAACAAGGCAGTTCCACCTCCAGGATTTTAATAGTACCAGTTTTGGCTATAGCTGGATGGTTGACAACAATCTTGCCTAATGTGGCTGTTGCTGCCTCTTACAGGAATGATTATAGTGTCTGTGCGGGTCGCCTTTTGAGCGTGGGTGTAACGGCAGAAGCTGCATCACAAGGTTGTGCAAAGGCACTGCGTCCAAGAGATTTGGCTGCTTGCGTGGTTAACATTGAGAAGCAGACACAAATTGCCGCGACAGATGCGCTTCCTTATTGTGGGAGAGCTAGGCGTCCTGAGGAGTTAGCTACCTGTGTAGTCGGCGTCAGTTCTAGTACTCAGGAAGCAGTTAATCCAGCAGCTTTAGATTACTGTGGTCGTAGTTTGTTGCCCGTGCGCTTTGGTCAGTGTGTGGTTGGCTTCCGTAGTAGTAAAATCGACCTTCCCCCCACCCAGATATTGGAAACTTGTATCGATGCTAGTGACAGCGTTATCGGCGCTTCATCTTCGTCTACACCGCAGAATATAATTCCTGCGGGATCAAGTCCAAGTTTTGAGACTACCCCAGTTCCAACGCAGCAGCTTGTTCCAACGCAGCCGCTTGTTCCAACGCAGCCGCTTGTTCCAACGCAGCCGCTTGTTCCCGCGCAACCCGGCACTAATTAAATTCCAGTGCTTTGTAATTGACTGAAAATACAGGATAGAGTTGGCTATTAGCCAACTCTATTCAAGCACTACCAAAAAATAAATCATTCGTCAAAATATTAAGAATTTTAAATACAATAACGATGTTTATTTTTATCGCTAGTTTAGCTAGATATATTTATCTGGCTACAAAACCATCACTTAACATTGAGCCGAAAGGTTTACCTACCCTGACTCCAGCCATTTTTTAATTCGTTGAACTCACGTTAATACCCAAGCTACTGTAGACTATTCATATAAAACTTCGCATAATTGCCCTTTGCTTGCAAATTATGTAAACTAAATACTCACAATACAAAAGTCACAAGCAGTTTTGTGACTTTTGTACTACTAGTACAGTTTTATAGTGTAAATAGACCAGGCATACCTCTACTCTTTAGCAAGGGACAAAACCAGTGAAAAGCTTACTTTTTAAGCTTTTTGAATTTTTAATTTTGCGTAGCGGTACTAGTACAGCTTGGCAAAAATCCAGCTACCATCTCAATTAACTAGACAATTGATAAAGCTTTTTGTTAAAGGTAGCAAACTTCCGCCACAGTGTACTAGTCTTCTTTTTCGCCAAAAGCCGTCTGTAAAACTACTGCAATACCTCCGTCTTGGTGATATTTATCTGCCCAGGCACGGATGACTTCATCTAATTCTTCCATAGCCTGCTCCATTTTTTCTGGGAGGATATCAAGTTCTTCCAGCAAGCGCATGGCATTTCGTCGCCGTTCTGCCCAATTTTTCATCATGCGGAAATACTGAGCCGTATCTTCCACCATGATGTAAGTGCGTTCTTGATCGTCTGCTGGGGCATAAAAAGGACGGGTAAGAGCGTAGAAGGGCATTCCCCAAGGAGAATCAACGCGTGTTACCGTGCCTGAGTAGAGTAGACGGCGCTTGATATGCTCACCCAAAGCTTCACTCAATGGCATTTGGTGTTCGGGTGGCAAATCTTCTTGCGATCGCCTGTGCAAAAACTCAATCAAATCCAGAAACTCAAAAGAGCTAACTAACTGGGCATCAGGTAGATTACTTGGCAGTTTCTGCTCAATTTGTCTTTTTTCTTCGCTTGTCAGACTACTACCAGGAACGCGCGATCGCCCCGGTTGCCAAGGATACTTTTCTAGCCAGACATAAGGCAATTGAATCAGATAACGCGGTTCCTGAGAACCCAGCATCTTTAACAGTTTGCCTTCTGTTAGCGCCTGTCTGACTTCTTCTACAATAATTTTTACGCGTTTTGGCTCTAGGTGGTGCAAATGCCCTGTCATCCGCAGGTTTTGTCCCTGCTCCAAATAGGTCATGTAAATTGCACACTTTGCTGCTGTTGCGGCTGCGTCTAAAAATGCCCCATGCCTGTGCCCACTCGTCCGCATGGCACTAAAAGCCAGATAAAGCATGATCTGATCCATCGCACTGGGGTCAAGACGTTTGATCAGATCTATGTCGTTACTCATATTACAGACAATTGAATAGCACGTTTACAAAATTTTTAATCGAGTGAGAATAGGTAGTATACACCTGGCCTAAGGCAATATCTTCACGTTCAGACTATATTAGTATGCGATAACTATGAGATATGTGGTAGCCCAAACTACCATTCTCATATTTTTTCTGGTACACAAGCAGATTCGGTGGTTATTACTATAACTGTCTCTGCATCTGTCCGGAAAATTACAGACATTACCAAGTCAATCTTGACGGCGGTTTACATCCCAAAAATCAACTGTGTTGCAATTAATCTACAAAGCCTTTCAGTTATCTGGGGTTTTTCTCATCTTTCAAGAGCAACAACGTCAAGCTGCTTACACCTAATTATGGCACTATGCCCACTCGGAGTAAAAACTAGTTTGCGCGGTTCATTTGCGATATCTGTTACTCGAAAAAGATGGTTGTTTCCAGCTTTGGCAAATTATTTGTAGCACACAGGTGACTAGAAATAATTGGGAGTGGTCTAAAAAGAAATCGCTTACCAGGTGTAGCCACATTCAGAGGTTGAGCCACACGGCTCGTTGTGAACTCTCATCCCGTTCACGACCTCCAGTGATGTCTCAGCAGTATCAGCCGTTGGCTTGAGGGAAGATAGGAGACATCAAGTAGAGCAATTAATTCCAATTTCAAAATACCTGCTGTTTTTTCAAATCTCGTTATTTATCATATCATTATTTTTGAAATTGGGCATAAGCTTAATGTATTTTAAAGTTGATTAACCATGCGTATTTAAATACTTTCTATTCTGGTTAAATCAAGGTTTGATGATATTTCCAAGTCTCCTTCTAAATCCAAGTCTTATTTATCCTTTTGTATTGATCATTGGACACAGAAACCCGCGATTCAGTCTGAATTAATCGCATAGCCATCAGGCTTTGTTGATCGTGCCAATAACCTCAAGATTGGTTACTAGCCATAGATATAATAAAACACATTGGATTCCATCTGATGATTATTTCGAGATTTTTTGTCAATGAATTTATATTTTTTTCATGAAAGAATTTTGTAGTTTCATGATTAAACTAATTCATTGGCTACTTTCAAGTATGTTTTTACCTCGCTGTTTTAGATATTTGAAGGACTTAAATTGCCTAGATAGTTTGTTGGTATAAAAGGAGAAGAATCCGCAGTAGGCTAAGATATAAGCTTCTTTCTCTGGGCATTTGGCCGATCGCAGGCCAATTTGACTAGTAGAGAACGACAAAAATAAACATACCATCTCACTAAACACAAAAGCATGGAAATGAGGAATTTTGAATTCCGCCTTACTTGCAGGAGTTTTAGTAGGATAAAGGTATTAGCTCTTTGACAGGCGATCGCTCCATATATTCATGTAGCTAGAATAGTCTCCCACGCTGAAAAAACGGGTTACTCTAAACATTTGTGCTACTTGTTCATCTCCTAGTTCCAAAATGTGCTGCAATGGTCTTAACTCCTTGCCAATCTCCTCTGTGAGCAATAACTCGTCCTCAATTGCTTGAATTTGTATTACTCATACTGCTTATATATACGTGTTTTCCCTACCTGTATCAGGCTAAATCCATAAAAATATATTACAAGTCAAGTTATATACTCGTAGGGGCACAGTAATGCTCATAGGTGTCATACTTAAGCCCAAGCGAATGGAATTCGCGGCTACACAGGCAAAGTCCGCCTCCGCGGACTAAGAAAAAATTGAGGGTTGAAACCCACGGAGGTGGGTTTTGCTTGTGTAGATGCGGTTTCTAACCGCCCTTCCACTTAAGTTGACTATGTGTTGCATCGCATCCATAGACGTGTAACGGCTTCAAGCAGGGTAGGAGAACTGCTATACATATAGAAATTTAGTATCTAAATATATGGAATACCTGCGATCGCATTAGTTTGGAGAAGCTACAAGTGGGCGTCAGGATTGATCCCCAGAGTGATGGGAGGTAAAGTGGCTCCCATCACACCTAAACTGGTTGAACTCGCCATTTAATTGGTGGGATTAGAGGGTTTAACCTGATTTCGCATTGTTTCAAAGCTGAAAGCAGCCGCACCAAAGGTTACTAACAACACTCCCAGAATTTGCACAATAGCCAAGTTTTCTTGAATGATAAACCCAGCGAAAATCACGGTTAAAACTGGGATAGTACCACCGATCAGCGCCGATCGTGAGGCACCTAGTTTACTAATACCAACATTGTTGAGCAAATATCCGGCAAGAGTCAGCACACCCAAAATAAATGCGCTTAAAACCAGTTCCAGCATTTTAGAGGGGTCAACTGCCAAGTTCCAGCTGCTTGGTAAAGGTAGCATCAAACAGATAAAACTCAACACCAACATGGTAGCGAAGTTAATTAAAGTAAAAGTCACGGGATGCAGTTTGCTAGCACAAACCCGTGTCAGAATTATGTAGGCAGCAAAAGCCACACCCGAAAGAATGGCGGTACTGCTTCCCATTGAAGTATTACCCATACCGATGCTGCCAGAACCCCCTAAAACTAACAATTCACCACAGCAAATAGCGGCGATCGCACTGATGCGGAATATCGTAGGGCGATCCCGAAACAGAAACCACGATAATAGACCAGTAACCATCGGATAGACAAAGAACAGTGCGATCGCCATTCCAGTTGTGACTTGAGCGATCGCAATGTATATGAGCACCTGAGACAAAAACAAAAAGCCCCCACTCACAATCGACAACAGCAAAATCTGCTTGCTAGCTGCATTCGCAGGTGTGGGATTTCCTCGGACTGAATTAGTCAAGTTTTCTAAGTCTTGCCACAAAGCTGGATGCAGTATAGGAGACAACAGTACCATCAGTGGTACTACTACCATAAACCGGAGAGTCAAAATTAATAGAGTATTGCCCAAAGTCGGCGGCAGCAAGCGCTCTACTTCTAATACTCCAAAAATCTGGGAACCTTCGTGGAAAATTATCTTGATGGCTACGTTGTAAAGCGACGATACGACTGCCGCTAAGACAATCAACAATAAACCGATTTGGCTCGGCGATAAGCCAGATGAATTACGCGATCGCGATTGTGGGGATTTTGCTTCCGGCTGCGGCTCTAGCGGAGGGGTCGATGAGGATTTAGCTTTGCTCTGCGATACGTTCCTGCGGAGGAGAGAAATTGATTCAGCAGCGTTTCTCTTTAAAGAAGGTGGCATTGCTCCCGGCTGTGGGACAGATGCAGGCGGAGGCTCTGATGTCGTTTCGTTTTCCGCTAAGTCCTTATTGAGGACAGAAATTGGTTCGGTGGCATTGTCCTTTGGTGGCGGAACTACAGCAGGCGGCGGCTGTGATCTTGTTTCCCTTTGCGACAAGTCCTTGCTGGGGACAGAAATTGGGTTCGCGGCGTTTTCTCTAACAATCGGCGGCTGTGATGTCGTTTCCCTTTGCGACAAGTCCTTGCTGGGGACAGAAATTGGGTTCGCGCCGTTTTCTCTAACAACCGGCGGCTGTGATCTTGTTTCCCTTTGGGACAAGTCTTTGCTAGGGACAGAAATTAGGTTCGCGGCGTTTTCTTTAACAACCGGCGGCTGTGATGTCGTTTCCCTTGGTGAAAATTTATTAGCGATCGGGGAAATTGGCTCAGAAGAATTTCTTACTACTTCCCCAGACTGTGGCGGTGATGTCTCAAAAGAACTGTTTTTTTCTGGCTCCGTAAACTGCAAAACAGTAGGTGTACTTGCTGTTGCTGGTTTGCGTGAAGCTGCTTCTATAGTTTTTTCTAGTTCTCCATGCAGGCGATTAACAAACTCCGCCAAAATCGTTTCCCCTTGTTGCTGCTGGCTGTACATCCGTGACAACTGTTGGGAAAGATTACTTTGATAATTCTTCAGTTCCTGTTGCAGCGAGTTAAAGGTAACAGTAACGGTGTCATCCAGGCTGTCAAACATGTGTTCGACTTTTTCATTGATTTCACCTACTACATTGCTGCTGACTTCAGCAGACTTCAGCGCAGCTTGTTCGTAGGATTCGCCCTCTATGGTTTGGTTAGCTAAAGTTGCCAGAGAGGATTGCAGTTGTGAAGATATATGCTTTGCCAGAACTTCTGCCAGTTGACGAATTAACACTTGCTGCTCAGTGATTTGGCGCACTTGTTGTAAATGCTCTTTTTCCTCTACCAAGCTTTGAATGTCATCAGATAACCGATTTTTTTCTGACTGAAGGCGTTTTACGTCTTCCTGCAACCCTCTGAGGACATTCTGCTGAAGATTTTCTAAGTCTTCAACTACAGCCCAAAGAGCATTTTCTGCTGCTCTGGATAGCTCGCCCCTGACTCGCGGGTTTTCTGGTTGCTTCTCGAATCGCCCCATTAGCTTCTAACCTCTAACACGTTGACGATAAAGCTGCTTCCGATACACTTTATTGGCGCTCATCCTAATTTCCTGTATTTTGTCAGATAAATTAAAAATTTTAACAGCACTTCCGCATTTCAACGTAATTCTGTCATACTAGACACAGGTTGGTAAAGCATCAAATTTGCTCCACCGCTCAAAAGAGCGTGTTCTCTTCAGCATTGACAAGTATTTGGACAGTTTAATTTAGATTAACTATTTGCCAATAAGATTTTTATTTTTCATAAAATCTCACTCCAAATAAATATTTATTGTTTTCCTGACAATAGTAATTATTTAAAGATTTGCAGATGCTGGGTGTAGGCGCATTCGCAAAGCGTCTCCTTGGCGCAGCCTCTCGTAGAGAAGAGTTGCGATTTGTCCCCAGACATCGCCACAAAATTGTCTGACTTGCGAAACTAGCTGTAAATTCCTGCCAAATGTAACTTGCGTGACAGTTTATATATCTAAATAGAGATTAAAGTATCTTTCTGTGGAAATTCCAAGTTACGCTATCCCCTGCACACATTCTAATGAATCAGCAGCAATTCTGCAAAAACACGCTTTTTTGGCGTTGTTGCAGTCTAGGTTTTACTTTTGAGTAGATGCACTACAGGAAAAACTTAGGAAAATATTAATAATTCTTAGAAGAATAAAATCCGGGCGATGCTAAAGAGGGCAGCGCTAAGGACAGCACTCACGGGGATTGTAATTAGCCATGCGGCGGCAATGCCTTTTAGTGTTTTGAACTTGATCGAGTTGATGTTTTGCACTAGTCCAATACCAACTACACCGCCGACGAGAGCGTGGGAGGTGGAGACTGGTAAACCTAGCCGGGAAGCGATGAGGATGGTGGTAGCCGTAGCAAGTTCGGCACAAAATCCACTGCTAGGTTGCAAGGCAATAATATTTTCGCCAATAGTGGCGATAACTTTTTTACCCCAGACAGCTAAACCACCAACAATACCAGCACCACCAAGGATTAAAATCCAAATGGGGATAGTGATCCCATCTGTAGGTACGCTACCAGTGCGATTGATGTAAACGATCGCAGCTAAAGGAGCGATCGCATTTCCCACATCATTAGAACCATGAGCAAAGGCGACAAAGCAAGCACTTAGTAGTTGGAATCGACCGAATAATCTTTCTACGGGATTAGGGAATGGGGAGTGGGGAGTGGGGAGTGGGGAAGGTGGGGCCCCCTCTGGGGATAAGGGGTAATGGGGATTGAGAAGTAGTTCTCCCTCATCTCGCCTCTGTCCTAACTGTCGCCAACTAATTATTGTGAGTCCAACTGCTGCTACTGCACCGATTAACAGTGGAATGTCGTAAGCAGGGATGTTGAAACCAAGCTCAATTACAAAATTGGTTAGCGGTTGAGTCAGTGATGGTAATACAATCACGCCAAATACACCTAGCAGTAGAGTACTCAACCAGGGAATCCATTCTTGTAACTGCACTACTTGATTTGGTTGATCCAAAATCCAGTGCTTGATTTGACTGTAGAATAAAGCAGCGATCGCACCACTAATTAACGGCGTTAAAATCCAGCCAATGGTGATTAATTTAATTGATGACCAATCAATTGCATCTACTCCCAAAGCTACCCAACTAAATCCAGCGATCGCACCAACAACCGCATGAGAAGATGAGACTGGTAAACCGCGTGATGTGGCAATTTGCAACCACACACCACAAGAAATTAGTACTGTTACCATCCCAACAACGAATATTTGGGGTGTAGCTGCGAATAAAGCCGGATTAGCAATTTTCGTCGCTAAAGTTTCCGTTACCTCATGTCCAAACAATACAGCACCCGTAAACTCTAATACCCCAGCAATAATTAGTGCCTGTTTGAGGGTAACAGCTTTGGAACCTACAGAGGTTCCCATTGCGTTAGCAACATCGTTTGCTCCGAGATTCCAGGCGACGTAGAAAGCTAGTAGAGCGACTGCAACTAGGGTAATAAGCATTTTGTTTGGGCTAGCAGGAAGATGAGAGAGATGAGGGAGTAGGGGGAGAAAAATTGCTTCCTCATCCCCCTCATCTCCCTTTATGGATAAATTAAGATTTTATAAGTATCCGGTGTGGGTGCGATCGCAACTTCGACAGCTGCTGATAAATCTTTTAATGGATAGCGATCGCTAATTAACGCTTTCACGTCTATCCTCTGATTAAATACAATATCAGCTGATAGATTCTGAAGCCGATAAGATGAGCTATAACTGCCTATCAAGTCAATTTCTCGACGGTAGAGGATATTGGGATTAATGGGAATTTCCAACTCATCGGGGAATTCCGCGAAAAACAAGATTTTGCCACCTTTGCGAGTACTATCAAGTGCTTGAAAGAAAGCTTTCTCACTAGGAACAGCCAGCAGGGTAACATCAACACCCAATCCACCAGTTAGGGCATGAATTTTTGCTAGTAAATCGGGATCACGAGCATCAAAAGCCGCCTCTGCACCGACACTCAAGGCTTTTTCAATTCTAGAGGGTAGTAAATCGGTAGCGATCGCTTTTGCTCCAAAATACTTCACCAACATAATGAACATTAACCCAATTGGCCCAGCACCAGTAACTAACACAGTTTGTCCTGGAGCAATTTGAGCTTTTTTCACAGCTTTCAAGCAGCAGTTAGTTGGTTCTACAAAACTCGCTTCTTCAAAACTGATATTATCAGGGATGGGAATTAGCCCACCATTTTCCACAATATGTCCCGGAACCTTGACATAATCAGCAAAACCGCCGCCACTGGCGTTAAAACCTGCGGTTGTGGAGATGTTTTTGTAGACATCGCACATGGAGAAATTATCATTTAGGCAGTAGGCGCAACGCATACAGGGGATGTGGTGCATCACCGCTACTCGTTGTCCAACTTGCCAACCTTTAACATCATTGCCTAATGCTGCGATCGTGCCGGCAGTTTCATGTCCAAAAATGCGCGGCGGTTCATACAGTGGATAACGAATTTTTTTAATATCTGACTGACACAACCCCACAACCTGCACCTGTACCAGCACTTCATCTGGTTCTAGGATTGGAACTGGGATATCTTCGTAAGACAGTTGATTAACGCCTCTAAATACCTGTGCTTTCACGTTGGTTTTCCCCGATCGATGTTATTAGATGTAACATTTAGTGGTTCAGGTTAGGTTATGAAAGTGCGGATTTTTTCAGAAAATTTTGGTATCTGGTTACTCAGCTTATCTAGTAATTCGACAACAGTCCGAGGATTTCTTTTATAGTTTTGAGATTGTTTCAGCAATATCTGAACCATTGTTTTAGGATATTGTTCAAATAGATCACAAAGGAAATCATCTGGTGACTGTGCTCTTACATTCCAATAGTTTAAATCTTGATCCTGAAAGTCTTTAATATTTCTGGTAACAATAATCTCCGCTTTAGCAACTACAGCAGCAGCAATAACATGACGATCTTTAGGATGATTTGTCATTAATTCTTCCAGCTGTATAGGTACTTCAATCATCGCTTCGGGAAAAGCTGCTTTCATGACCGTTTCTAAATTTCTCGCTCCCTCATTTGACATGTATCCTTTATTGATCAGATTTCCTATTGCTTCATCTAAGATTTTTTGTGACCAATAATGTACATACAAACCAGCCTCAACTGTAGAAAGTAAGCTGTCTCGTAGGTACATTGGAAACAAAACACAAGCATCTAAGATTACATTAGGCATAATAATTTGAGTATTTTAATTATTCTTCATAATCATAAAGTCCAGCTTCTTGACTCATTTCTATTAGTTCCTGTAACAATTGTCTACGTTTAGTATCCCTTTGCTGTTTATATTTGATTAAATCCTCAAATTTCACGCGTCTATGAGTTCCTACCATAATGTAAGGAAGCTCACCCTGCTCTAATAATTTAATCAGATAGGGACGTGATACATTCAACAAATCAGCCGCTTGTTGTGTTGTCAGTTCGGGATTATGTGTAACTATGGATACATTTTTACCTGATGCCATTGCCTGCACTACTTGGCGTAATACACGAAATACAGAATCAGGAATAGTCATTTCTTCGCCGTTTGCTGCGACTAATTTCAGTTGACTATTTTCCTGATTGAGTATTTGTTCAAGTTGCTTAATGGCTTCAGCTTCAGCTTCTGTAATAATACTGGAATCAGTAGGCATTTGGTTAGATAGGAAGGTATTCATCAAGAGGGTTAGCTTGGTATTTTATTTTGATTGTATTACACAAACGCAATAAACGAAAATTGGATATAAAATGAAAAAGAGGGGGAAGAGAACCCCATACTTATCCGTAACGCTATATTATTTTTGAATATTTTCTGAAGATTTTCTCCGAGACGCTAGCAATGACTATTCGCCATGCCACTGAAACTGACTTGCCTGCAATTGTGGCAATTTATAATGCTGCAATTCCTAGCCGCATAGCAACTGCTGATTTAGAGGCAGTATCTGTGGAAAGTCGTCTTCCTTGGTTTAAGGCGCGATCGCCTTCACAACGCCCACTTTGGGTAATCGAAGTAGAGGGAGTAATTGCTGGATGGCTGAGTTTCCAATCCTTTTATGGGCGGCCCGCCTATAGTAAGACTGCCGAAATTAGTATTTACATAGCCCCTGGCTTCCATCGATGTGGTTTGGGACGACAACTATTAGCACAAGCAATTAGTGAAAGTCCTAGTTTGGGTTTAAAGACTCTACTATGCTTTATTTTTGCCCACAATCAACCCAGTTTAAAACTTTTTGAAACATTTGGTTTTCAACACTGGGGACATTTACCTAAAGTTGGTGAAATTGACAGCGTTGAACGGGACTTAGTAATCATGGGACTCAAAATTACTAAACCTGTTGTTTAATTTTATGGCAATAATATTAACAACGCTGCAACTGTGTTAACAACACAACAATTTCATCAATTGCCTGGCGCACAACTATTGCAGGTTGTTCCGATTGATTCACGATAATACTAAAAACCAACGGCTCATATTTAGGCGCATTTAGATATCCAGATAGAGAAACTACACCAGTTAACGTACCTGTTTTTGCTTGGACAATGCCCTCAGCAGGTGTATCTTGAAAGCGACCTTTCAAGGTTCCACTTTTACCAGCCACAGGTAAAGATGCGCGATATATATATGCTGTTGGTGTTCTTGCTATTCCTCGCAAAGTTTGTACAAAAGCTTCTGGTGTCACTAAGTCACGACGTGATAAACCCGAACCATCCACTAAAATATAATTTGCTGGATCAACTCCCAATTGAGTTAAACTCGCTTTCACAACTTCCAAACCGACATCAGCGCTAGTCTGATTTTTCACTCTGGTTTTTTTCACAGCTAATGCTCTCAGAAGTGCTTCAGCATAAAGATTATTACTATTCTGAAGAGTTTCCATTAATAATTCAGATAAAGGTGGCGACTCTACAAATGCTATTTCCTGTTGATTAACACCACCACTTATTACTAATGTTTGTCCCAAGCTAATTTTTTCTGTTGCCAAAGCAGTACGGAAGCGTCGTAAGAAGTAATAATCAGGGTCAACTACAGGTAAATCTATTAAAGACGGTTCAGAATTCGTTGTCAGTTGTCCTTGAATTCGTAATACTGTTCCTGATAATTCGCGGGTAACGTTAACGTAGGTTGGTTGATTTTGGGCAACGGTTACAGACTGATTAATTATCCGCCACTGTTTCGCCTCGCCAGCATCAATCCACACCACTTGTAAAGATTTACCTACAGCCTGCGGTACAAGTTTTAAGCTAAAAATATTTTGATTTAGAATAAAGCTGCTGACTGGTGCGCCATAGTCTGACTGCACATCTTCCAATTGCCAGGTTGGGTTAACAATATCCCCTTGAATATAACTATCATCAGCTATCAAGCGCTGAATTTGAGTAATACCTTTCTGTTTTAGCTGCTGTGCTAATGTTTGCAGTTGAGTATCACTTAAACTGGGATCTCCCCTACCAACAACACGTAAAACACCATTGCCATTCTGATAAATTGAGGTGCGAATCCGAAAATTAGCACCCAACTGCTGCAATGCAGCTGCTGTTGTCAGCAACTTGAGGTTAGACGCAGGAGTAAAATATTTCTGAGCATCCCGACTGTAAAGAGTTTGCCCCCTTAACAAGGGTTGTACCAAAATTCCCCAGCGCCCCCGACTAAATAAGGGACGATTGATTACAGCATCTACAGCTGTTCCCAGTTGGGTAGAGCAAATTGATTTTGTGGTAGTTGTTGGTGCAACTGGGGTTTGTGCTTTAGCTGCTGGCTGGGTAACACCAATTTGAGTACCCAGAAACACCAGCATCAAGCTAAGAGAAATTTTCCTGCTCATCACATAGTGCGTAAAACTACTTGATGATAATACCTTGGTGTGGCATTTTTTTAACGTCAGTTCGACAGGAGGAAATTAACGCTTTGCTTTTGTTTTTCCTTTTTGTTCTACCTCCTCTTCTTCCTCTTCCTCATCTTCCCCGTCTTCCTCTTCCTCTTCTTCCTCTTCTTCCTCTTCCTCTTCTTCCTCTTCTGCCCCGAATACTTCGTCTATGAGTTCTTGTGCTCGCTTGTCTGAAATTTTCAAGGCTTCCTGAAGCTCAGAGATATAATCCTGTTCTGCTTCCGGTACTTCCTCATCAATCCCTACCACTAAGATAGCGGTGGTGTATGCAGCTTCGCGATAACTTTTATTCGGTAAGGATTCGATCGCTTGCTTCATTAAAACTTCAGCTTCTTCTTCTTCTAGTAAGCTGAGGACTTTTTGGGTCAACTCTTCATAGTCTTCATCAGAGAAATCTTCAAATTGGGAAACCGCACCCAGCATTTCACTCAAACCGTATTGTTCTTCTATGGTTATACCATCACCATCAGCAGCTGCGGAAAAGAGTCCTATAACTGCGATCGCAACTTCTGGTTCTAGAGCAACTGAACTAGCGCTACGGCCTTTGGGCAACTTGCGTTTAGACATAATTATCCTCTAAAAGTTACGTGATATTTCAGGAAGTCATACCTTGCGGTTTTTAATGCTTCCTCAATATAGGATTCCCAAAATAATGCGGAAATATACATTGGGATGAATATTTGTTCATAAAAAATACGCAGAGAATATATTCGTCTGCGTATCAAAACGGTTAAGTTGCCTTAAGCGATCGAGGTTTTTAGTACTTTGACCTCACTCCAAACCTCTCTCCTAAAAGGAGAGAGGCTTTGAGGCTTACTCCCCTTCCCTTGCAGCTGTATTAGACTCAATCAAATACAAACTGCTATAATCCCGTCTTTACAAGAGTTCTATCATTTCTCTACTTACTTCTTATCTCTAGGATAATATTGGCGCTTAGTTATCAGCAAACCTATGCTAATAAAAAATAATGTAGCGAAGAAACTCAACAATAAAGATGTGTAAAAGGCATGGGGTGGGTTCTTGGGAGATATCAGAGATATCTTGATTTTGTCGATGTGTTGGACGATTACACCAGAGATAATCGCACCACCGCCAAAGCCTATACCTAATATTTGGATTGTGTGTTCTAGGGAGCGATGTCTAAGACGGGCTACACCTACGCGTTCGGCTTGTTCTATTTCGACTATGCCGCGAATTGAGCCTACAGCCGTCCAAATAATTATGCTCATCCACCCTAATAAATTTCACTACGATGACCAACTTTAGTAATGATGATTAACTGACTCTCTATATCAAATTCATAGATGACTCGATAATCTCCTACTCTTAACTTATAAAACCCCGACCATTCTCCCGTCAGAGGCAAAAAAGTGATCTGCTCAAAATTGATACTTAACCATTCAATCTTATTAAGAATCCGTAGTCGCACCACCTGAGCCAGATTATCTAAATCAGTTATAGACTCTGGTTCAAAACTCACAGAATAACTCATTTAATGCTCTATCCCATACCTTTTGTACACCTCTGATGCTGGAATAGTAGGTCTTCCTTCTAGCCGTTTTTGCCGTATTTCTAATAAACTTTGCTTGAACAACTCTTTAACTTTGTTTCCCTGATCAGGATCACCGAAGTATTCATCTAGAATTTCATCTACTGTGTTACGGATCAAGTTTTGTAACTGTTCTGTCGTCATGTCTTTTATTTGCATAGTTTCTCCGAGCAATGAAATATACACACAATTATACCAATTGGGAAATAATTAAGAATCTACTTTAGAGGATGTTTGGTAAGCAGCCAATCTAATAGGAAAATTGCTAAGGTTGCACTCCTACATACATTATGGTAATTTAGAAAAACCGTGAGTATCATTTAAAAAAACATGACTACTAACTCTATTATCCTTACTTCAGAAGAAATCGCCGAATATCGTGATAAGTTTGCAGGGTTAGATGAGGCTCTCTATGCAATCTTGCTGGTTATAGTAGTCACTTAGATATTTATTACTCCAATCAATTAAGGCATTAAAGTCTTCTGGTTGTGATTCCCAAAATGTTAATTCTTGCCCGTTAGGTTTGATAACAAAAGTGAGAATTCTATCTGTAGGGATGTACCATTCTATAATCGCAGTGCGTTTCTCTAAAGTTTTTTGGAACTGGTTAAATTGAAAGCCAGAACCAACAGGTAGATAGCTGTCTTGTAATACTTGGCGTTGCTGTCGCAATTGCTGGAGATGTTGGGCTAAGTCTGTTGGATTTTCGGCTTTGCCATTTTGGAGTTGATACTGACTACTGGCTATTTCGTCTCGAAGTTTTTCTAGTTGAGTGACAACTTCTGGAGGGAAAATAGTTTTGCTATCACGGTTGAGGATAAGTTCAACTAAGTTACGGGTTTTGCTGCGTTCAACGTATTCAATAGCTGCGATAATGTTGCCCAATTCTAGGCAAACTTCCACCATGCGTCTATAAAGCTGATTCCATTCTTCTGCTTGTTTGCGTTTGGCTTCTTCGCCAGAAACAATCTCTCCCCGCAAAGCTTCGATTGTTGCAATTGCAGAGACAAACGTATTGTAAGCTAAATTAAATTGCTTTTCTTGTTTATATAAAATGCCGAGATTTAACAAAGTTTCTGCTTGGTTTTGGGGAAAGGCGCTGCGGGTGTATATTTCGAGTGCAGCAGTATAAGCAGCGATCGCTAGTTCAATATTCTCGGCTCGTTCTCCTAATATTCTGTCACTGTAAGCAACCCCCAGATTATTTTGCGTAACTGCCCAATCTACAGGAAAAGCGCTGCGGGTTCTAACTTCCAATGCCGCAGAGTAAGCAGCGATCGCTAATTCAAGATTCTCGGCTTTTGTTCCTAATATTCTGTCACCGTAAGCAAGCCCTAGATTATTTTGCGTACCTGCCCATTTTTCAGGAAAAGCGCTGCGGGTGAAAACTTCGAGTGCAGCAGAAAAAGCAGCGATCGCCAACTCCAGATTCTCGGCACGTTGTCCAATTATTCTGTTACGGTAAGCATTCCCCAGATTATTTTGCGTCATTGCCCATTGTTGGGGAAAGGCATTGCAAGTTCTGACTTCTAGTGCGGCACTAAAAGCAGCGCTCGCCAACTCCAGATTCTCGGCACGTTGTCCAATTATTCTGTCAGGGTAAGCATTCCCCAAATTATTTTGCGTTATTGCCCATTGTTGGGGAAAGGCGTTGCGGGTATAAACTTCGAGTGCGGCAGTATAAGCAGCGATCGCTAATTCAATATTATTGGCTCGTTCTCCGAATATTCTGTTAACGTAAGCATTCCCCAGATTATTTTGCGTCATTGCCCACTTTTCAGGAAAGGCGCTGCGGGTGTAAACAGTTAGGGCAATTTCATAGCCAGCGATCGCAATTTCCATGTTGCTGGCTTTGCTACCCAAAGTAAAATCGCTAATCGAACTACTTAATATAACTATAATTGCGGCGATGTATGCTGCATCTGGTTCCACTTCTGTTAGGCTATTTGTTGCCCAACGACGCAATAATTCAGCAAAAATATCATTAAGTTTATCGGTATTTGCTGCCAGTAATGGGTAAATTACTTCAGCATCGCCGTTGCTTTCTGCTGTTGCTTGCAGTATTTCTTGTATAAATCGCCAGTAAGTGTCTATATCTTCTTGAGTGATGGGGGTAGTTTCTGGGGTAGTGAGATATGTTGCTAAGTTTCTCAACCACTCGGCAGTATTTTCCTCTCCCTGCTGTGCAAAATGCTCTGCTACTGCTGCTACAACCTGCACAAAGTTAGCATCTAGCAATTCTGTATTTGCTGCTAATATCTCTGGTTCTTCCCCGCTAGGACAACTTAGCAGGGTTTGAATTAGCTGATTATAAGCTTGTAAACGCTGTTCGTTCATGAGCAGGTGTGAGTTAGACGCATCTTGATTTTCCAATTTCCCCCCAATCTATCGGGGGGATTAAGGGGGGTAATTGGACTTGTGTGTACACCCTAGCTTATAAAGGGGAGGGAATTAGATGTTCTAGTTTCCCCTTTCTAATGTTATTTTGGCGATCGCATTTGTTGATTTAGCGATCGCATTTGTTGATTTAGCGATCGCATTTGTTGATTTAGCGATCGCATTTGTTGATTTAGCGATCGCATTTGTTGATTTGGCGATCGCATTTGTTGATTCGGCGATCGCATTTGTTGATTCGGCGATCGCATTTGTTGATTCGGCGTTCGCATTTGTTGATTGCACTTATTCTCAAACAACAAATCGATATGAAAAATGAGTAAAAATACAGACAAACTCGTAATTATTTCGTTGAACTTTTAATTAAATAAATCCACAAAACTACCCATCTCAGGCAAAAGGATACTCCACTATGTTGAAAAAGGGATTATTAAAAAAAAGGATATCTCATGTCTTTAAAAACTCGTGGTTCTGCTGCTGTTGACAAAGCCCAACTTCGTCTCGCTTTGCTTAAATCTGTTGATGAAAATCTGGATTTAGGACATGGATTAACCATTGAAGTCTACAACCACCTGATCAACGCTACCCGTGCGACGGTAGAAGCTCATAACACGCTTGTGTCCAATCTTGAAGAATCGCGTAAGACAGTAACCCAGATGGATAAAGCCCTCTCCGAAATGTCTGAACGAATGCTAAGTGGAGTTGCAACTATCTACGGCAGAAACAGTATAGAGTATTCCAAGGCTGGCGGTTCTAATGGAAAAAGAAATAAACAATCTAGTTCAAAAGTTGCTCCAATTGTAGCGGTTCTTGCCACTCAACCCGCGATATCCTTTATTTAACAAAGTTTAGGGGTTTAATTCCCCTGCCTCTACAGGCAGAACGTTTTGGGTCGGGGTCTAAATCCCCGTCACAAAACTTAATTATGAATTATGAATTATGAATTATGAATTATTTAAGCCACTCCATATGCCGTGTACGGACGTTTGGTGGCTGTAAACCCTACACCTGGCAATGTAATCTTGTACCGTATCTAAGTGGGAACCGCTATAAGCGACACCTACGCAAGAGGAAAGGGAGCAGAAGTAGGGGAATTCCTGCATCTTTCTCCCCTTCTCTGCTCCCCTACCTCTCTAGTCTGAATTATCAAAAAGCGTTACAACTTAGTCCCACACTCAGCGCAAAAATTGTGAGTAGGAGCATTTTTGGCATTGCAGTGGCTACAATACACTGGCTCTGCTGCGGCTTTCGGTGGTTGCTTCTGCAAGCCGACCATTTGAGCATTGCTCTTGCCAGGGACTACCATTGGATAGCAGTTTTCGTCTCTGGTGACGTGGACATTCACGATCACTGGGCCGTTATGTGCTAGCATTTCGGCGATCGCATCTTTTAATTGACTGCGATCGCTGATTACCATGCCTTTAATCCCATAGGCTTTTGCCAATAACTCTATGTCTGGCATCCCTACTTCCATGTTGGAGCATGAGTAACGCTCACCATAGAAGGCTTGCTGCCACTGGCGCACCATCCCTTGCCAGCCGTTATTGATAATTATCGTCTTGACATTTATCCCATATTGTGCCAGCGTGCCAAGTTCCTGTAAACACATTTGGAAACTGGCATCACCGCTAATACAGATGACTTCTTCATCAGGAAACGCTACTTTAGCGCCCATTGCCGCAGGTAAGCCAAAACCCATCGTTCCCAAACCAGCGCTAGAAATCCAGCGCCTTGGGCCATTCTTCAGGAATTGTGCTGCCCACATTTGATGCTGTCCGACATCTGTGGTGTAGAAAGCGTGGGGTGCTTGGCGACTGACTTCTACAATCACTTCTTGGGGTGAAATGCTGTCGGGATGGTGCGGCACTACTAGAGGATACTCTTCGCGCCAACGGTTAACTAAATTTAACCATTCTTGGTTTTGATTCGGTGTAGCCTTTACCCCTGTTTCTTTGCATCGACGCAACAAGTCTACTAACACATTCCGCACATCGCCGACGATGGGCACTTCCGGAACGCGGTTTTTGCCGACTTCTGCCGGATCGATGTCGATGTGAATTACTTTGGCGCGGGAGGCGAATTCGTCTAACTTACCTGTAACGCGATCGTCAAATCTAGCGCCAACGCAAATCAGCAAGTCGCAATCGCTAACGGCAAAGTTAGCGTAAGCAGTGCCGTGCATCCCCAACATTCCCAAAGCTAGGGGATGATGTTCGTCAAATGCACCGATCCCCATTAAGGTTGTGGTGACAGGGATATCGAATAATTCAGCTAGTTCTTTGACTTCTTCATGGGCATTAGCTGCGATCGCGCCACCACCGACATACAATAGCGGACGGCGACTTTCAGTAATCAACTGGATCGCTGCATTAATCTGCCGGGGATTTCCCTTGACTGTGGGACGATAACCGCGCAATTTTACTGAACCTGGTTTCACAGGCACATAGTCAAATTCTTCTAAAGCTACATCCTTGGGGACATCAATCAAAACTGGCCCTGGACGCCCAGTGCTAGCGATGTGGAAGGCTTCGGCGACAATTCGCGCCATATCTTTGGGGTCACGCACTACATAGGAGTGCTTCACGATTGGTAGGGTAATCCCGTAAATATCAGTTTCCTGAAACGCATCTGTACCAATCGATGGACGTGCTACTTGTCCTGTAACCACAACCATCGGGATTGAATCCATGTAGGCTGTGGCGATGCCTGTCACCAAGTTAGTTGCTCCTGGCCCAGAAGTGCCAAAGCATACTCCTACTTTCCCTGTGGCACGGGCGTAACCATCAGCGGCGTGGGCTGCACCTTGCTCGTGTCTCACGAGAATGTGCTTCATCGGCCCAGTTGCTTGCACCTTATATAGGTCGTCGTAAATTGGGAGAATTGCCCCACCAGGATAACCAAAAATATAATCAACGCCGTGGCGATGAAGGCTGTCAAGCAGAGCAAAACCGCCAGATGCGCGTTTGGGCACGACTGGTGGGCTAGAAATACGAGACTGTTTGTGATTATCGGTTTGTGGGAGACTAATTGGGGAAAGCAATTCTCCTGCGGAGACACTTTGTGAACGCACGGTCAAACCTCAGACTATAGCTAAAATTAATGCAGAATGCTGTAGTTAATACTTCATTTTAATTGAAAAGTTGAATCAAAATCTTATAAATTTTTATATTAAATATAAAGCTAGACTATTAGCCTATATTAATTAAATTACGTCTTGCAAGACATTGCGGGTATTTTTCCAAGCCCAAACACCGACAACTGCAACCACAAGGCTCATTCCTACGAGTATAATTCGCAAGCCCAGAGCATCAGTTAATGGCCCAGTAATCGCCAGAGGTAAGGCCAGAGCGATGTTGACGGCATGATTTTGAAAGCCAAATACTTTACCGTGCATGGTAGGTGGTGTTTGCTGTTGAATTAAAGTTTGCATGGGCACACCAATTAAAGCAGCACCTATACCCAAAAATGCACAGAGTCCTAGCGCCAGCAACAAGTTGTGCGTAAAAGTGAACACCCCTAAAACTAGTGCAATCATCAAAAATCCAACTAGAGGTAGGGGCTTGTGATGAAATTTCTCACCCCAGTGACCTAAAATCGCCGCACCAAATACCATACCCACGCCTGCTGCTGCCAAGAAAAAGCCAAACTGTTTTTCTTTTAGACCAAACTCCGCGGCTAATCGAATCGTCAGCACTGTTAAGGCTGCAAACACACAATATAAAGTTGTCAGTTGCAGCATGGCGTTCAAGATCAAAGGATTTTTCTTGAGATAGCGTAGGCTCTCGGTGAATTCAGCCCAAGGGTTATTTGATGCCCGATTTTCCTTCGGTCGTTTGGGTTCTTTAAACTTAATTGGCTGCATGATCGCAGCCGATAATATATATAATCCACCAACCACAAGCTCTTGACCGTATTCTTCTCCCATCAAGCTTTTCGCCAAACTCAAAATCGGCTCTCCTATAGCAAAGCCAACAATTAAAGCTCCCATCATCGTGCTAGTAAACAGCGCATTCGCTGCCAACAAATTCTCTCGCTTTACCAACAAGGGAATCGCTGCTTGTTCGGCTGGTGCAAAAAACTGCGTCACCGTGGAAATAGCAAAAGTCAGGATTAACAAAATCAGGAAGTGTCGTGGTAACAAGGGAAGACACAGCGTTAATATTCCCCGCACAATATCTGAGCCGACCATAATCAGTTTTTTTGGCAAGCGGTCAACAAAGATACCACCGGCAGAACCGAACAAAATTGCTGGTATTGTAAACGACAGCATCAAGGTTGAGTACATTGAGTTTTGTGCCAACCCAGGAAGCGGTGGGTAGTTCTCCAAAAGAGCAATCAGCAAAACGAAGAAAACCTTATCTGCTAACTGGGACAGCAGTTGCCCAATCCACAGGAGCATAAAACCACGGTTTTTTAGCAGTGCGCCAAACCCGTTATTAACGTCAGCAGGTTCAGTTGGAAACATTAGATACTTTGGGTAGATGGGGCATTGGGCATGGGGCATTGGGCATGGGGCATGGGGCAGACGGGAGAATAACTCCTAACTCCTAACTCCTAACTCCTGTTTACTTACTCCATTGTCCGGATTAATTGCGTCATAGTGCTTTAACAGCATAAGCAAAAACTCATCTGCTTTCAGACGACCTTTGGGTGGAAAAATACCAATAGACGAATCTACCCAGCAGCCTTGTATAGTTTGGGGAGATTTCCACATGGATAAATGCTCAACTGCTGGCTGTGCATAAAAGTTATTTTGCCCACTACCTAGCAAACAAGAACTCCAATGGGTGAAATAATCATGGCTCATCCGATGAATAGGAAAATTACCCTGTAGTGGTACTCCCCATCCATCTATAGCAATAAACGCTTTCACACGACCACCCAAGAGTTGCCACAAATGCGCCGCCCCTATTGCTCCGACTACGCCAGCACTAAAGCTAATGAATATAATTGGTGATTTTAGCTGATTGCCCAAGCTAACGCGCAAAAACTGCAAGATGTGAAATGCTGATAAAACCAAAAAATCTTTACCCGGAAAAATCAGTATATTTGCTGAGTTAGAGGCGATCGCACTATCATAAACTAAATCTAACAATTTCGATCTAAAGCTTTCAGTTAAGTCTGGGTCATGGATTCCAGGGCAAATAATGATATTCATCCGTCTATCGTATTAGCAGGTTTCACAATTATTCATAACTTAAACCTACTACAACGGTCTATGACCTGTTCAGCCTATATACAGTAATAACCGCACTCTGTCTTTTGATGTATTATTTTGATTTCTCCACCTATCGTATCCCCCTGGATGGGATAATATGTTACTAGTAGGGAAAATGTGCAAGCTATTCCCTAATTTTATATCTCTGCACTCTGGTTATATTGAGGAAATCATTGTGGTTGCCACGCCGGAAAAAGTACAACACACTCACGAGCAATTATCAGGTAAAGACCGTGTAGCCGTACTGCTTATGGGCTACGGCGAAGTCGAAAGCTACGAAGATTTCGCCAACTATAACGAACAGGCTTTAAATCTACTTACAGCAAAGTTCGCACCGGTGCCAACCTGGATTTATCCCCCCCTGGCAAAGCTTTTGGCGCTATTTGACCGCCATGAGTGGGGACACACACACCACGATTTTATCTCCCCACACAATGCCATCTTTGAACAGCAACGGGCTGGGATTGAGAAGAATTTACAAGAAAAATGGGGTGAAAATGTTCAAGTTTTCAAGGCTTTCAACTTCTGCGCCCCTTTCCTACCCAATCAAGTCTTGGCAGAAATCAAAAACCAAGGCTTCGATAAACTGCTAATTTACCCACTGCTGGTTGTTGATTCTATCTTTACTAGTGGTATTGCGATCGAGCAAGTTAACAATGCTCTGGTTGAGTTGACTGATGGTGAGGAACACTGGGTTAAAGGACAGCGTTACATTCCTTCTTTCTTCAACGAACCAGCCTACATCGATTTAATGGCTCATCTGGTTGAGGAGAAAATTGCTGAGTTAGCCGCAGCTTATCTACCCTCTCAAATCGGCATTGTCTTAATGAATCACGGCTGTCCACATAAGGCCAAGGGCTTTACTTCTGGGATTGCCGAAAGTGAAGCGATGTATGATTTGGTTCGGGATAAGTTGATTAATCGTTATCCCTTAATCTCAGTGGGTTGGCTCAATCACGATACACCTTTAATTGATTGGACACAGCCAAATGCAGAGCAAGCGGCAAATAACCTGATTCAATTGGGTGCGAAAGTAGTGATATTTATGCCAATTGGCTTTGCGACAGAAAATCACGAAACTTTATTGGATGTACACCATATCATCCATAGTTTAGAAAAACAGCATCCTGGTACGAACTATGTGCAAATGGCTTGCGTCAACGACCATCCGCAATTTTTAGCGATGGTGGCTCAATGGGCTGATGCTCATATTGCACAGTTGTTGTCAGACCAAACTTTGGCAGTTAATCCCCAACTAGCAGGTGATCACCATCACCACCATCACCACCATTAAGGGACTGACAAATTAAAAAACATCCAATAATTTCTTGTGGGGTGGGTGTCTCAGCATTTGTATCAAGTTAAGCCAAAACCCTTTTAAAATCTCGTTTCCAGCCTCTGGCTCGAAATGTATATCATTGCGGCTCTGCCGCAAGTCTTGAGGCAGAGCCTCTCGGAATGCATTCCCAGTCGGAGACTGGGAACGAGACAAAAAAACATCCAATAATTTCTTGTGGGGTGGGTGTCTCACCCGCCCGTAAGCTAAGGCGGGCTTTCCGGCCCGCCCCACAAGATTGGATAGTTTATTTGTTGGAAATTCCTAAGTTTAATAGGATGAGCAAAGCTTTGCCCAAACTACAACTAATTTACGCCCCGCAGCTTGCGAGTATTATCAACTAAACTCTGAGCAAATTCATCAAATCTCTGAGAAAGTTTCTCATCTACTAGCTTGCCTTCAGGACTGAAAGCACCCCAAGCTTGTCCGATCGCAATTTGTTCTGGAATCACCCAACCATGTACCCAACGGATAATTAGCCGTAGGTCATTTAAAGCGTTGCTATTAGACTGACCACCTAAGACGCTAATCAATCCTGTCACTTTACCAGACAGTTGATCAAAACTCATCAAATCTAAGGTATTTTTCAGAACTCCACTAACGCTACCATGATACTCAGGTGTCGCTAAAATTAATCCATCGGCGCGACTGACTATATCTTGCAATCGCTGAACATCTGGATACTCTGGATACTCCTTTGCGCCAGTGCAAAAGGGTAGATGCAACTGCCGTAAATCGAGAATTTCTACCTCTGCACCCACAGCTTCAACCCTTTGCGCCGCTACTTGTAAAGCGACGTGGGTATAGGAGTTAGGTCTTAAACTACCACCAATGCCAACAATTCTTACCATAAATAATTAACCCACAAACTATTAACTAGCTACTATCATCAGATTTTTTTGAAAAGCGGAGTCATTATGACTATGTTTATCTTAGCGATTTGTGTCGGAATATGTCAAATTAATATCTCCGGTCGGGAGGCAGAAAAATTATCCAGGTTGCTCAACTTCATCTAATAGCCGGAAGAAACTTGGGAATGGTTTTGTGTGGAAGTTAGACTAGATAAGAAAAGTGTAATTTCCAGTTATTACAATTTTTCCTAGAAGAATAGGCATAAACCATAACTCAACTTGTGCCAGCAGACAAAGGGTAACTATTATGACAAATTTGGGAAAAAAAGCTTTGATAAAAGGGCAGTCCTCAAAGCGCGTTGCTTGGGTTGGTGCAATCGCTGCTAGTTTGATTATGTTGCCAGGAATTTTCGGGAGTACTCCCGTCTTGGCACAAAAAGTAGAGAGTACCCCTCTAAATTATGGCGACTTGCTCAAGAAAGCGAAGGCGGGAGAAATCCAAAAAGTAGAGCTTGACGAAACCGAACAGCTAGCAAGGGTTTATCTCAAGGGGCAAAAGGATGATACACCACCGCAACAGGTGAGACTTCTGGCACAAAACACAGAGTTGATTAACATACTCAAAGATAAGAATGTTGATTTTGGCCAAGTTTCCTCTGCTAACAGTCGGGCTGCTGTTGGGCTGTTGATCAATCTCATGTGGATTTTGCCCCTGGTGGCTGTAATGATATTGTTCCTGCGTCGGTCTACTAATGCTTCTAGCCAAGCGATGAATTTCGGCAAATCGAAAGCTCGCTTCCAAATGGAGGCAAAAACTGGAGTGAAATTTGAAGATGTTGCTGGGGTTGAAGAAGCTAAAGAAGAACTTGAAGAAGTTGTTACTTTCCTCAAACAGCCAGAAAGATTTACTGCTGTAGGCGCACGTATTCCCAAAGGAGTGCTGTTAATTGGCCCCCCTGGTACTGGTAAAACTTTACTAGCAAAAGCGATCGCTGGTGAAGCAGGTGTACCATTCTTCAGTATTTCCGGTTCGGAATTCGTGGAAATGTTCGTCGGTGTGGGTGCATCTCGCGTGCGCGACCTTTTCAAGAAAGCCAAAGATAATGCTCCTTGTCTAATATTTATCGATGAAATTGACGCAGTAGGTAGACAACGGGGCGCTGGTATCGGTGGCGGTAACGACGAGCGCGAACAAACCCTCAACCAACTGCTCACGGAAATGGATGGTTTTGAAGGTAACACAGGCATCATTATTATTGCTGCCACTAACCGCCCAGATGTTTTAGATACAGCGTTACTCAGACCGGGACGCTTTGACAGACAAGTGATGGTCGATCCACCGGATCTCAAAGGGCGACTGGAAATTTTGCAAGTCCACGCCCGGAATAAAAAAATTGATCCTAGCGTATCATTAGAAGCGATCGCTCGCCGCACTCCTGGTTTTACTGGCGCAGACTTAGCCAACTTACTCAACGAAGCCGCCATTCTCACCGCTCGGAGGCGCAAAGAAGCTGTCACCATTTTAGAAGTTGATGCTGCTATAGATCGAGTTGTTGCAGGTATGGAAGGTACCGCCTTAGTAGACAGCAAGAGCAAGCGCTTGATTGCCTATCATGAAGTTGGACATGCTTTAGTGGGCACATTGCTCAAAGACCATGACCCTGTGCAGAAAGTTACACTCATCCCACGGGGACAAGCGCTAGGATTAACTTGGTTTACTCCTAACGAAGAACAAGGGTTAATTTCCCGTTCCCAACTCAAAGCCAGGATTACTGCAACTTTGGGTGGTCGCGCCGCCGAAGAAATCGTTTTTGGTAAGCCAGAAGTGACCACAGGTGCAGGCAATGACCTACAACACGTAACAGGGATGGCGCGGCAGATGGTGACACGTTTCGGGATGTCAGAATTAGGCCCATTATCCTTGGAAAATCAGAGTTCAGAGGTATTTTTGGGACGTGACTGGATGAATAAATCAGACTATTCTGAAGAAATTGCTGCCAAGATTGATGCACAAGTACGCGAAATTGTCAACAATTGTTATATCAAGTCCAAAGAACTGTTGGAACTCAACCGCATCGTTTTGGAGCGTTTAGTAGATTTGTTAATAGAACAGGAGACAATTGAAGGCGATTTATTCCGCAAAATTGTTGCTGACAATGCTCAGGTAGCCGATGCAAAATTGGCTGTACCTCATTAGCGTATTGCCTTGTTGTACTGCCCAGAAATAAATTAACAATTACTTAAAAACCCGGTTTTTTTATCAAAACCGGGTTTTTTACCTTTCTATTTAAGATTAAGCGATCGCAAATACCTACCAAACCTATAGAAAGCGGAGTCTGATGCAGCAATACAGTTCAGCTAAGGTTGCTTGACATCACTTTGTAGTGCGATGCCTGCGGCGGGCGTAGCCATCGCAAACCGTCTCCATAAGAATCGCTTGGCGCGGACAGCATCAATTTTTGCTAATTACTGCTGTAAGTCAACTTGGTAGAGAAACAGGAAGTGCGATCGCGACCAAAGACGATGAGTGCGATCGCCTAATTTTACTTTGAAGCCGACACTTTTTTTAATCGCCAAATGGGTCAAAAAGCTAACAATACAAAAATACTATTAAAAATACATGACTTGGAAGATATACAGATATATACCATGCTATTCATCCAAAGCAAGCTAGTATTTATCCAGACAGTTTGCACTCAACAGAATGAAGAACAAAAAGCGTTTATTGATGCAACAAAGAGCTTAAATAAGTTTAACAGCAAATCAACTTAAGCTGTCGCGCGTATAACTTGCACTTTTTATGGTCTGGAACCCTTGTTGCAACGAGAACACTCTGGAAAATTAAAGACCCGACAACTTAACCCCATTAAAAAATCTATTTAAGACTCTGTTGGAGTGGCAAACAAACGCTACTAGTTTTGAGTTTAAAGTTGAGGCTAAAATCATAGTAGTTGAGCCAGTTGGAACGGCGATCGCTTTGGAAGGGCATCATTTACCTCTAAACACAGTTCAGCAATTGCCAAAGCTTTTTGGTACAGTATTCTAGAAAATCCATATCACGAGAATAGGCGATCGCTCGGCTGCTTTTTTGGATTAAATGGTCGCAGGTTACAATAATAAATAACTAAATAACTACAACTCTCTTGCCAACAACAGTGTATGAAGTTCAATGTAATACTTGATCGTGATGAAGATGGGGTTTGGATTGTCGAGTGCCCCAGTATACCTGGTTGTGTTAGTCAAGGTCAGACAAGAGAAGAAGCCCTGGAAAATATCAAGGACGCGATCGCAGCTTGTCTTCAAGTTCGTGCAGAACTTGGTTTACCGCTCACTGTGGAGACTCATCAAGTAGAGGTTACAGCATAATCATGGCATCTGCCCTTCCGGTTCTCAGTGGGCGTGAAGTTGTCCGTGTGTTTGAATCGTTCGGTTGGGAATTTGCACGTCAAAGTGCTAGTCATATCATCCTGGTTAAGAAAGGCGAAACAGTAACCTTATCTGTTCCAGATCATCGTGAAGTGGCCAAAGGAACATTGCGTAGTCTCATCCGTACTGCTGGACTTACAGTTAATGAATTCATTACCGCTATCTAATCGCGTGGTAAGCAATTTCCCAAGCTTTTTGGTACAGTATTCTAGAAAATCCAGATCACGAGAATAGGCGATCGCTGATTGCAATTGCCAGTTTATTGCTCAAAATCTAGAACGCAGTTGCTATGATCAAACGCCTCCTTGTGGTAGAGTCTCCCGGAAAAGTCAAAAAGCTCAGTCAAATTCTGGGTGCAGATTGGAAAGTTCTCGCCAGTTGTGGCCATATCCGAGAACTCAGCAATGAAGGAGACGATTCCTTGGGCTTCGTCATGGACGGCAATAATGTCCGATGCAATTACGTGCCGCGTGACCAACGAGCGAAGGAAACAATTCAAAAACTCAAGTCTGCGGTGAAGCAGGTTGATGAAGTTGTCTTAGCAACTGACCCAGACCGGGAAGGCGAAACGATCGCTTGGCATCTCAAAGAAACACTGGGTTTAAGGGAACCGAAACGAGTAATTTATACTGAGATTACAGCATCGGCGGTGCAGAGTGCGATCGCTAATCCCAGAAAGCTAGACCAAAACTTAATCGGTGCTGGGTTGTGCAGAGATTGTCTAGATAAGTTGGTTGGTTACAAGGGTAGTCCGTTAGTTTGGGCATTGAATAACGGCGCTAAGAGTGTTGGCAGAGTCCAAAGCGCCACGTTGCACCTGATTTGTCAGCGAGAAAACGAAATTCTGGCTTTTGTCCCCCAAGATTATTGGAGTGTCTGGGTAGATTATGCGGAAGGATTTCGAGCTTTTTACAAAGGGACGGTCGATTCTGCAAAAGATGCAGCAGACCAAGAAACTGAAACTCACGATGACGCGAAGGTAGGTAATAGTACAGAAACACCGGAGTCTAAGCGTGTTCTTTCGGAAGCAGAGGCTACACGTTTAGTTGAAGAAGCACAGCGACATCCTCATCAGGTGATTCATTTTGAAGGAAAAATCGTTAACCGCCAGCCACCGCCACCATTTACAACTTCCAGCCTTCAGCAAGCAGCCGGTTCAAAGCTGAGGTTTGCTCCCGACAAAACCATGCTTGTTGCCCAAAAGCTTTATGAGGCAGGGCTGATTACATATATGCGAACAGACTCAGTTATGCTGAGTCCAGAATTTTGTGCCAGCGCCCGTAAATGGTTGGAGCAAAATGATCCGCAGAATGTACCGTCGCAAGTCGCCAAGCATCGCAGTAGCAAGTCGGCTCAAGAAGCACATGAGGCGATTCGTCCAACGGATGTCTTTCGTCCCTCAGTTCAATTGCGCTCTGAACTTCCTGATGATCAGTTTAATCTATATGTGATGATCTGGAAACGCTCAATTGCTTCTCAGTGTCGGGCTGCTCAATTGCGTAAAACTCTGGTGATTACTCAGTCTGGTTCCCTACTGTGGTCAGCTAGAGGGCAAGTGATTGAATTCTACGGTTATGCCCGGTACTGGAATAATCTCAGCAAGGATAGTATTTTACCTTCATTACAGCAGGGACAGGCATTAAAACTGGAGAATGCTGGACATGAGCAGAAGCAGACGCAGCCACCACCCCGTTATAGTGAACCAAAATTGGTGCAACTGATGGAACGTAAAGGAATTGGTCGCCCAAGTACTTATGCTCCTACTGTTGCTACCTTAAAAAAACGAAATTATGTCGAGTTGAAAAAAGACCATCTGCAACCGACAGCGTTAGGGTTAGAAGTTGATGCGTTTTTGCTCAAAGCACTGCCGGATTTATTAGAGGCAGAATTCACAGCGAAAATGGAAGATGCCCTTGATGCAATTTCTGAAGGAAAAAACTCTTGGCAGTATTATTTAACTAGTTGGAATCAGAATTATTTTGTACCAGCACTCTCCAAAGCTAAAACTGTAGTTGCGAGTTCCTCAACAGGTAAAGCTAATGTGATAAGCGAGCGCAAATATGAAACTTCCAAAACGCGATGTCCTGAATGCAGCAATTTTCTTGCTAAAATTCCGAGTACTAAAGTTAAAAAGAAATATTTCCTCAAATGCACAAAAGGCTGTGAAAATGTCGTGCTATTTTGGAGCGACTTTAACAAGACTTGGCAGCCACCACAAACTAAAGCAGTCCAAGCTGAAAATCAACAAAAGCCTCCGATGAAGGTTACGGCATATCCCTGCCCGGTATGTAAGAAACCTCTAGAGGAGTACAGTTACATCAAAGAGGGGCAGAGTAAGAAAATGTTGCGATGTTCTGACCCGCGATCGCGTAAAGATACCAAACATAAAGATGTGGCTTATTTCAGTACGCAAAAAGGGTGGTGGAGTCCTAAGTTTGGAAATTTGAATTGTTAGACTCCACTGCTGATATTTTTACTTAATGCCAAATCCAGAGCAAACACATCTAAATTTTGGACGAAAAGGTGTCAGGGGACTTGGCTGTTTTGATTTTGGATTTATGCACCGTAATGCGATCGCTCAAAGCCCCTCTTCATCTCAATTAAGGGCAAGGAGTGGAGCTTCAGCATCGGGGTACGTCCGATCATTTGTGTATTAGAGGTGATTGTAAATATCTGGGATTTCGAGGGGTTCAGACTTGTTCGACATCCGAACGTAAAATTCTAGTTTCTTTTCTTTAGTCCTCTGTAGCCAAGCTTTTCTTACAGATTTTTTCACATCAATCGCGCAGATATCTTTACCATCAATTTTTTCAAACCGAATTTTGATCTGCTGAGTAAAATTCTTGCCAATATGATTACAAACTGAATCAATAACTGTTCGCTCTAGCTTGTCAATATTTCCATTTTTTAATAAAGATAAATCCTTTTCTAATCCGAAAATATTACCATTATCCTCAACTCCAATAATTAAAGTTCCACCTTCAGAGTTGAGAAATGCAACAATTGTCTTAAGAGTGGTAAATCTTAAGTCTTTATTCTCACGATTGAGCTTAACATCCCACTGAAAGGTACTCTTATATTCCAAGCGATCGCTTTCGGGCAGTTGTATCAACTCAGAGATTGGACGCAGATCACCAATTTTTCGGATCGTTGTTAAAAAGCGGCGTAGTTGTCGTTCTTCAATCTGTTGCTTCAAGGCTTCTTCTGTATCTGCTGCATCAATCACCGTTTTGTTGATCACAGCAATATATTGACCAAAATAGTTTTGTTCCAGTGTTTCCAAATTCTCGGTAATCCACTGCTCATTTTGAACATTACCCCAACGATTGAAATAAGCGATCGCATCTTGAATAGATTCATGCAGGACATCATAAACATTCCCTGGCATATTTTTGGAAATGTAGTCCCATACTCCCCGTTTAAATGCAGTACGGCAATCACCAACTGTATCATTCGCCGTCAGAATGATGACTACAGAAGAAAGGTTTCGTGCTTTTACCTCACTCACAATAGCAAAGCCACTGTCGTCCTGTTCCATTCGCATATCTGAAATAATCACATCGAAGGGAACTTGCAATTTTTCCTGCGCTTGGGTAGCACTTGTCGCGGTTTCGATCTCCTGATACCCATAGTCTTGCAGCCACTCCAGCAATTCACTCAAATAACGAGGATTGTCCTCCACCACCAACAAATGAACGTTTTCCGTTTGCATCTTGCCTACTATGCCTCTTCTTTGGTGTAGGGAATATAAATTTCAAACCTGGCTCCGTTATGTCCGGTTTCTCGGATATATCCGTTGATCTTGCTCAGGGTTTTACGGATAATGAATAACCCTAACCCACTACCCTTTCCTTCCTGAGAGGTGGTTTTTAGAGGTTGAAAAATCCAGTCCTTTCTATCTTCGGGAATTCCTTTACCATTATCGGCAAATTCGATGAACAAATATTCCTGCTCACCAGGAATCGTTCTTCCCCAGATTCCCGATGGATTCATGACATTCTGGGAAGCTATGCGAATTGTTAGATTCTGCTGATCAGAATTGTGTTTTAAGGAATTCTCTACCAGTTCATTCAGGGCACTCTTAATTTTTTCTTCATCGCCATTGAATTCAGAATCGCCGTTTTGAATGTCTAGAACAATCTGAGCCTGGTGAATTCGAGGAGTTATTTCCCACTTTTGAAACAGCTTTTTCACCTTAAAGCGATGATTCTTGATGGTAATGCCTTCGTTAATCGCTTTCAAATCGCTCAGGGCAGTCTGGGTTAGTTCTAGCTGCGTCAGCAACTTCTCAAACTGGGTATAGTGAACATCATGGGGTTGCAATTTCCTCATTGCCCGCCGAGTTTTGGACTCAATGATGGCAAGCTGATTATTGACAAAATCCGAGATGTCATGGGCTGTTTTAGAAATCACCGCCAGAATATTTCTATAGTGATCGTGAGGGATAGTTTCAATTTCAGACTTTTGTGCTGCCCGTCGTCTGTCTACCTCTTCAAATACATCCTCAATATCCTGAATAATGCCACTTAACAGAGGATCTTCTTGTTCGGAGTGACGCAAAATCCGATATGCAATTCCCTTGAGGATGCTAATCTCATTGGCGATTTTGTGATACATCGCCCGGTTGAGTACTTCAGTGTCGCTTAACCCACTCTGAGTATCAGTTTTAACCATATCAAAGTAATCTTCCTCACTCAAATTGAGAGTTAACATCTCAAACGCCTGGGCATAGCTCGGCGAGTTTTCTGCAATTTGCTGTAACAACTCAACCGCTCTTTCGCTATGGGGATTACTTGCAAGGATGCTTCTGGCAGTATAAAGTAAAGTTCTATCCTTGTCATCCGAATTAGCTATTGCTGCCTCGAAATATTCGTTACCTTTCTCTGGTTGTTTAATGCGATAGTGTAGCCTACCTAAGTGTAATCGAATTACATTAGCTTGATGTAGAGTGAGAGTCTCCATTTTGATAGCTAGTAATTGGTCTATTGCCTGTTCATACTTATCTAGTCTTTCTAATGCAAGGGCGTATTTAAAATAAATATAACTGTTTAGCGGATTATAATTTTGCGACTTAACATGTCGCCATTGCTCAAACAACTGCAAAGCTTTATCGTACCGATCAGTTGCATTCAAAGCAATTGCATACCTGCTAAGTGTTATCGGATTCTGAGGTTCAATTTGTAGCGATCGCTCAAAGAATTGAAAAGCTGTCTCATACTGACCAGTTGCAGTCAGAGCGTTTGCATACCTGCTTAGTGTTATCGTATCTTGAGGTTCAATTTGCAGCGATCGCTCAAAGAATTGAAAAGCCTTCTCATACTGACCAGTTGCAGTCAGAGCGTTGGCATACCTGCTTAGTGTTATCGGATTATTAGGTTCAATCTGTAGCAATCGCTCAAAAAGATGAAAAGCCTGTTTATACTGACCAGTTGAATTCAAAGCATTGGCATAACTACTCAGTGTCATATAATTCTGAGGTTCAATTTGTAGCGATCGCTCAAAGAATTGAAAAGCCTTCTCATACTCACCAGTTGCAGTCAGAGCGTTGGCATACCTGCTTAGTGTTATCGGATTATTAGGTTCAATCTGTAGCAATCGCTCAAAAAGATGAAAAGCCTGTTTATACTGACCAGTTGAATTCAAAGCATTGGCATAACTACTCAGTGTCATATAATTCTGAGGTTCAATTTGTAGCGATCGCTCAAAGAATTGAAAAGCCTTCTCATACTCACCAGTTGCAGTCAGAGCGTTGGCATACCTGCTTAGTGTTATCGGATTATTAGGTTCAATTTGTAGCGATCGCTTAAACAATTGAAAAGCTGTCTCATACTGACCAGTTAAATTCAAAGCATTAGCATAACTATTCAAAGCGCTTGCATAACTAGCTAATGTTATCGAATTCTGAGATTCAATCTGTAGCGCTCGCTCAAATAATTGAAAAGCTGTCTCATATTGACCATTTGAAGCCAAAGCATTTGCATAACTATTGAGTGCTATCGGATTATTCGGTTCAATCTGTAGCGCTCGCTCAAACAACTGAAAAGCTGTCTCATTTTGACCATCTGAAGCCAAAGCGTTTGCATAACTATTGAGTGTTATCGGATTATTCGGTTCAATCTGTAGCGATCGCTCAAATAATTGAAAAGCTGTCTCATATTGACCATTTGAAGCCAAAGCGTTTGCATAACTATTGAGTGTTATCGGATTATTCGGTTCAATTTTTAGTGATCTTTCAAAAAGCTGAAAAGCTCTCTCATGTTTACCAGTTGAAGCCAAAGCGTTTGCATAACTATTGAGTGTTATCTGATCATTCGGTTCAATCTGTAGCGCTCGCTCAAACAACTGAAAAGCTGTCTCATTTTGACCATCTGAAGCCAAAGCGTTTGCATAACTATTGAGTGTTATCCGATCATTCGGTTCAATCTGTAGCGCTCGCTCAAAAAGCTGAAAAGCTCTCTCATGTTTACCAGTTGAAGCCAAAGCCTTTGCATAACTATTGAGTGTTATATAATTTTGAGGTTCAATTTTTAGCGATCGCTCAAAGAACTGAAAAGCTTTATCATGCTGACCAGTTGAAGCCAAAGCCTTTGCATAACCATTGAGTGTTATATAATTTTGAGGATCAATCTCTATTAATTTGTGATATGTATCAATTAACTGAGTAGTTTTTCCTAATTTATTTAAAACCGTAATATAACAAGACAATAGTTTAACGTTTCCCGGAGCAATTACTAGGGCTTTTTCAAAAATTTTAATAGCTTGTTCAAAATCTTTGATTTTTGTTAAGGCTTTACCGTATTGTCTGAGTACTTCAACATTATCTGGGTCAATTTGTAAGGATTGTTGAAAAACACTAATTGCCAACTTATACTCACTTGCCTGAATAAGTTCTTCTGCCTGTTTGGTTAAAGTCTCGAGGCGATCGCTACTCATCATTTCTTGTCTCAGGTAGCAGTAGGTACAATTCAATGATAGTGCCACTCAAAAGGAATGATCGCTGGAGGAGAGCAGGCGATCGCCGATCTATGTAAAATTAATTTTGTTTAGGTATTTATCAACACATCTGATTTACCTTAGCCGCAAGTTCAGCAAGGTTCATCTGCTCGTAGTGTTCAAAGGGTTGATGAATCCAGGGGTTGTCAGGCAGATAATCAACATAATAATTGGGTGCTATAACTGAACAGGCTTTATACCAAAGAACGGCGGTGCGAATTTCCTCAATGGGAAAATCAATATTTTGCTTGAGCCAAGGTATAGTCTGTTGCAGTGTGATCCCAGAATCTACTAAGTCATCCACTAGAAGAATGCGCGAACCTAACTTTTCGGCGGTCATTGTCAAGTGGCGCGAGAAAATTAAATTACTTCTTTCTTGCTTACCAGCGCCACTGTAAGATGAGGTTGCTAAAATTGCCAGTGGTTGCTGGTATATACGGGAGAGAATATCTCCAACTCGTAGTCCTCCTCTAGCAAGACAGATAATCTGGTTAAATTCCCAACTGGATTGATAAATCTGAATAGCCAGTTGTTCAATTTTTTGGTGATAATCTGACCAAGAAACATAAATATCTGGCATAAGTCTAACGGGAGTGGTAGATAGCTAGTATCGAAAGCGATGCGATCGCAAACTTTATATTTTAGTATGAGCGCAAGTTATTATGAACGATTCTGCTGCTGATGGCGATGCCCAACGAGATCCTCAGAGTCAAAAACTCGACTTTAAAACAAAACTCGCTTACGGTGCTGGGGATTTAGGCCCAGCAATTACTGCAAATATCTCCGTTTTTTATCTGCTGTTTTTCTTTACCAATATCGCTGGTATCCCTGCGGGTTTAGCTGGCAGTATTTTGATGATTAGCAAAATCTGGGATGGGATAAATGATCCGGTTATCGGGTTCCTGAGTGATAAAACGAAATCTCGTCGCTGGGGTCGTCGTCTTCCTTGGATGTTTTATGGAGCAATCCCCTTTGGAATTTTCTTCTTTTTGCAGTGGATTGTACCGCAATTTAGGGCAAATCAGAGTGATAATATTTGGCCGCTATTCTGGTATTACGTAGCGATTGGGGTACTATCTCAGTCCTTTTTCACGGTTGTGAATTTGCCTTATACGGCGATGACTCCAGAACTAACTCAAGATTACGACGAACGCACCGGACTTAACAGCTTTCGCTTTACATTTTCCATTGGTGGTAGCATTCTGTCGTTGATTTTAGCGCAAATTGTTTTTTCCCAAATTGCCGATCGCCAACAACGATATCTCGTTTTAGCAGCAATTTGTACGGTAATTTCGATTTTGGCATTATATTGGTGCGTTTTTGGAGTCCGCGATCGCATCCTGGCTTTTGAGTCCAAACGCATCCAGTCCGAAGAACCTGCATCTCTCCCCTTCTTGGAACAGCTAAAAATTGTCTTTAGCAACCGACCTTTTCTATTTGTTATTGGTATATATCTTTTTTCTTGGCTAGGTGTGCAAATTACAGCCAGCATTATTCCATATTTTGTAGTCAATTGTATGGGTCTTACAGAATCAGATGTGCCCACACTGTTGATTGCAGTCCAAGGAACTGCCCTGCTGATGCTATTTGTCTGGGGGGCGCTGAGTAAAAAAATCGGGAAAAAACTTGTTTATTTTATGGGAATGAGTTTATGGATCATAGCTGCTGCCGGACTATTTTTCTTACAACCTGGTCAAATAGCTTTGATGTATGTGATGGCTGTGATGGCGGGTGTTGGTGTATCCACAGCTTATCTAATTCCCTGGTCGATGATTCCAGATGTGATTGAATTAGATGAACTCCAAACCGGACAACGCAGAGAAGGCATTTTTTATGGCTTCATGGTTTTGCTACAAAAATTTGGTTTAGCTTTCGGGCTGTTTTTGGTAGGAAATGCTTTGCAAGTATCGGGTTTCAAAGCATCTGTAGCCGGAAGTCCACCACCCATCCAACCGGAATCGGCACTGTTTGCTATTCGCGTTGCTGTTGGCCCCATACCTACAGTTTGTTTGATTCTGGGCTTAGTTTTAACGTATTTTTACCCGATTACCCGCGAGATGCACGCAGAGATCATGCTAAAACTCAAAGAACGGCAAGAGAAGCGGGAGAATTAACAAAGCTACTCGAATTACCTAAAACAAAAACCTCAAAGAGTCCTGACTTTAATCCCTCTCCGTGGGTTCGGAGAGGGAAAGGTTTTGCGTAGCAGAAACCAGGGTGAGGTTTCTTTGGGCTATTCGATAAACTAATGCCCAATGTCTTGTATTTGCGATCGCAAACTGACTTAAGCGATCGTTAAGATCGTTTCCTTCTCAGTTGTACTATGGGGAACTCACGTTAGGTCTAATTCCGATTCCAATACTCTGTGCACAATCTCGGTAACTTCCGTTGCCATCCTAGCATCAAGTTCCACCACTTCTTGGTTGGGATCTCTTGGTTGAAGCGCCTTTCCTCCTCGTAAAGCCATAGTAAATGTGAATAGTTTAGCTGGCTTTCCGTCAGTTTTTGGACGCTTATCTACAAAATGCACGAGTGCAACATAAACAGCTTCAGTTCTCTCTCTGGTAAAAGTATTACCATTACCGAGTTTTGAAATAACATCCTCACATTAACAATCAAGCAAGTGCTTGTAACATTTTTATAACCATTTGTAACATCTACCAACCACATCACGCCAATACCCATCAAAATCGCCACATCCGTCTATGTAGATGGGGTTTTGATTAAGTAAGTCGGCACGATAAATCCTATCTCCAAACTGGGATGTGGCATTGATACTACAAAAATCAAGGCTCTTAAGAAAGTGTTTAGTCTTTAATCTTATCCACCAATTACAGGAATCACTGACACGATTTTCTCAGCTTCATTTACCCTAATCTGCGCCAACCCAAACTGTTCAATTACGGCTGCATTCGTCGTCAAATGCCTACTTACCTCAGCTATCCGGTAATGACTTTCCTGTGAGGCTAAAGCACCTGGCAATAATAACTGATCTGCTAAATGTTCATCTACTGCTGCGCCGGTTTTATGAAACTCAAGTAGTTGCTGACAAGCAATCTCTGCAACTGTCTCCGCAGACAACCGCAAACGCCCGAATCCACCAAAGCCAGTCAAGCTGTTCTGATACTCAGCAGTTAAAAAAATACCCGCACCCGGTGCTATACCTCTTTCTCGCAAAGCGTGTACAGCAACTTTCAAATGGGCTTCCCGTAACAAATTCTCGGCACGATTCGCCATCCGTTGGGGAATATGCGAAGGCAATTCCGTCACGACTGCTAGCCCTCGCACCTGTTGTAACTCTCCCCGTTCTAGCAAGTTGATGCCGTTGAGTTTACCACCGCCACTCACTTGCAACTGTACCTCTCCGCCACCTTGGGGAAACCACCCCCAAGCGCCTAACTTGACTTGGGCTTCTACACCCATGCGTTGCAGTATCGGCAAATAAACTTGCTCAATGTACGTCACTGTCGGGCTAAAGTTCACATGAGTTCCACCCTTTAGTGTTACTTGGGAATTGCCAGATGCTAGTGCCAAAGGTAAGAGAATTGTCTGTAAAACTAGAGCGATCGCACCCGCAGAACCACCAAGTTGTGCTTTACTAACATCAAAGGTATAAGTTCCAGCTTGCACAGCACTACCTGGGATGAATTCCAGCAGCATTGAACCCAAAGCATCACCCCGTAGTTGGGCATTACAAATTCTCGCCGCAGCCCGAACTGCTGTTAAATGTTGTGCTGCTAATCCTGGCTTTTTGCGTCCAGCGCGAATGCCTGAAATTAGTATGGGTTCGCCAGTGATGGCCGCTAGACTTAAGGAAGTGCGAAGAACTTGTCCGCCTCCCTCTCCGTAGGAACCGTCAATTTCAATCATGGGTGATTTTGGGATGTTGGATTTTGGGTTATCCCCACGGCTTTTGAAATCAAACCACAAATTATAGACGGCTAGTAGCTAGCTTTTTGAACGCAAGTTACACAAATATACAGAAAAAGTTCTGATATGTGTTTCTGTAGTTTGATGACATACTCCTACACTGATTGCAAGCAATCAGCGTGTAGGCATCTGGGCGACTCCCCGTATACCGAGCTTAATATATCTGGTGCTATCTGGTAGTTGGATTTGACATACCAGTAAACTCACGAGGATTCTAATTCATGGTTCACAGAAATCCGCTTGCTTTTCTCAAGTTTCCCATCAATAGTATTGGCGGTCTTCTCCCCATGCTTTCCCTCAACCGGAGGCAGATTATTCTTGCCCAGAAGTACTGTTTTGCCACTCGCTCCCTAAGATTGTCATTCCCGAATTGAGGATATTAATCGCGGCATTTGTATCCCGACAAATTTCTATCCCGCAGTTAGAACATGAATGAGTTCGGGGAAGAAGTGACTTTTTCACATTAGACCCAAATTTTCGGTAAAAATTGCTCTGCTTAAGATTTTCATAGTTTTTACTTAACATACTTTTAGTAAATTGAAGATGAGTAATCAATAGGACTTACGCAATCAAAGCTTGAAACCTCGCACGCTACGCGAACCCCCCTTAAAAAAGGTGGGAACTTGAAAGCCCCCAATTTATCGGGGGTTGGGGGATCTATAAATGCGTAAGTCCTTATCAAGTTAAAAATATGACGGTATGCTTAGGGAGGAAATGTGAGAAAATTTTATTCACTTAAAAAAAGTAGAGGTTTTGAGCTAGATAAAATATTTCGATGGTCAAGGCATAAATGGCTGGTGCGCTTAACTGTTGTTTTACTTGTGGCTTGTTTGTTAACTATAAGTCTGCATTCTTTAGCAGTTCAACCAGGAGTAAGCAAATCACAACCCAAAGTAATTTTGATTTCTCTAGATGGAGCTACTCCAGATTTTGTCGAACAGTATCTCAAGAGTGGTGTTCTGAGTCCAAAGCAAGGATTAGGACTGATTAAAAACAAGGGAGTTTATGCAGAGCGGAACATAACCTGTAGCGCATCTCTGACAGCTGCTTGCCATATTGCAATCAGTACGGGTTCTACCGCTGCACGCAATGATATTAATGCCAACACATTTCACCTAGTAGCCAGCCCATTCACTTCTAACATAAGTGGTTTTGCGGCTGCGATCGGCGGATATTCGACTACTGGCCCTGCTGCAAATTTGTCCCCAACTGCTGAACCACTGTGGATTAGACTCCAACAAAATGGGAAGAAAGTTGTGACTGCAACTTTTCCCGGAGCAGATGGAGTTGATGTTCCAGTACCAGGTTTAACTAACAGCCCAATTATTCAACCCGCTAGTAAGAGAACCGTATCTTATACAGTCCCTTTTGGAGCTTTTGCTGGTGCAGGTGCTAAAGGTTTCAGTTTGACGACAGCTAACTTCAGCTTGGCATCCTTTCTTACTGTCAGTCAACTCAAAACAGTAGGAAAAGTTTCTTACAGCCCAATTGTGCAAGCAAGTCTTGGTGATCAATTTCTTGTTGGTGGTGTTAACTATGATATCCAAGTTGCTGCACTTGACACCAGCAATAATCATCAAAAGGACTATGACACCCTAGTATTTTTTGATTCTAATATTGGGATTCAACATCAATCTTTCAATTTACCTTCAACTGGGCCAGCATACGTAAGAGCGCGGGATAAAAAATCCAGCTTATTTTATTTAGAAGGTAGTGACAACAAAGCTGGAACTGCTTTTTATGTCAGTAATCTGGCTCCTGATTTGAGTAGTCTGAGGATTGCGCGTTACAGTGCTAACGCTATTCCTAATAATCCCGCAGTCCAAACTACAGTTGATGACATTAATAATAACGTTGGTTTCTGGTGGCCTCAGTCTGATTACCGGATTATAGAACGATTGAGTCCGGGATTTAACACTTTCCCCGACACGGAACTAGAAGCTATCTATGAAGACCAAGTTCGAGGTTTTGTAGATTATCAGACGCGGATTGCTTTGAGAGCAATCAAGCAAAATCCCAATGCTTCACTGGTGATGGTTTATATTGAGCAGCCAGACGGCTCTGAACACCAGTTTCTCTTAACTGATTTACGTCAAGCAACTAATCCGAGCAATCCCAATACAATTGGTGCAGCGCAAGACAAAGCAAAAGTCGCCCGATATAAGTCTTATGTACAGGCTGCTTATCGGGCAGCTAATGATGCTGTAGAGCGGATCATTAATGCAGTAGGTACGGATAGTCACGGGAAACCAAACAGTAACATTATTGTAGTATCGGATCATGGTTTTTCTACCTTTCACACCACGGTTAACCTGAATAACTTCCTCAAAAGTAAAGGTTTTGACTCAAATAAAGTCCGAAGTGTAACATCGGGGCCAGCAGCTAACATTTATATTAATCTTCAGGGACGGGAACCCAACGGCATCGTCAGTCGCTCTGAATATGTCACTATCCAAAAACAAATTGTCGCCGCTCTCAAGGAATTGGT
The DNA here is from genome assembly GCF_017114985.1 of Nostoc sp. JL33. Classification (GTDB taxonomy): domain Bacteria; phylum Cyanobacteriota; class Cyanobacteriia; order Cyanobacteriales; family Nostocaceae; genus Nostoc. The sequence continues at coordinate 51,761 of NZ_JABXKP010000070.1, forward strand.
AGACACGAATTACAACTATGTATCGTCAAAACGGCAAGCCATTTTTGATAAGATTTATACTCGTCCGTTGCCAGCGAATTTAAACGAGCCGAAATTTGGACTGAATACTAGCGAATTTGTTGGTCAAGATAGTGGTGATGTCTTCGCGATTATGAGCGATGGTTATAACTTTGACGGAATTCAAAGTCCTGTGGTGACTCGTTTGGGGGATGCCAACAATTTAGTGTTTTCAGTACCTAATTTCTACGGAGCGCATGGCTATGACCCGAATATATCCAAACTGAGTGCCATTTTCTACGCGGCTGGCCCCGATATCAGTCGTCGTGGCAGTATCGGCACAATCCACAATATTGATGTGGCTCCAACTATCAATAATTTACTAGGCGTTCCTTCTGCTTCAACGGTTCAGGGACAGGTTATCAACCTCAATTCGAGCGCTGCCCTCAGTCTCAGTCGATGACGCATGAACCACGCAGTAGAATGATTACCGAAATAGTGTCCAGTGCCCAATTAGAGTGCTGAGTAAAGAAGTACCTCGGCTAAGAGTTAAATATACCGCCCACAAGGGGAGCCACTGCGTTGCGGGGAGTGGAAAGATTCATTAGTACTACTTCTTACTTAGGACTCAGAACTCAGTACTCCAATGCCTCCTTATTTCAATCCTCTAGATTTATCTATGGGGTTACTCAGCACTCTCTGTTTATTCCCATAAAAATGCAGAGATTAGTACAATTTTATAAGGGAAAAGCTGAAAACCCTTGAAGATGTGTCCGACTCAGTCGGACACATCTGTGCTTTAGACAAGGGATGAAAGCTCATAGCAGGATTTCTCCTGCACTCAAGCCTTTTGTTGCTCAATATAACGCTTGACTGTTTCTGTGCAAACATTTCCTGCCGTACTTACAAAGTAACTTGGAGTCCAAAGAGTTGGTATTTTTAATAGCTCTGGAAACTGCTTTCTTAGTATGGAAGATGCACGACCTTTTATTAGCCTAATAATTTTACTAGGATCGTCACTAGGTTTAGCGTTGACAAATAAATGTACGTGATCTGGCATAATTTCTAAGACAATAATCCGCCATCTATTCTCTACACAAACCTCAAATATAATTTCTTGCAGCTTCTCTGCAATCGCACCGACTAGAACCTTCTTCCGTCTTTTTGGAATAAAGACAAAGTGATAATTTAGTAACGAAACAGCATTACTTTCATGCCGATATTCGTGACTGCAAAACTTACCCATAATATTGCTCATACCTCTTGACTCTCGTCTATAGCCATTGTACTATAAACACAGGTCGTAGACAAACTATAAAAAATCAATGCTAGTTTTAGAGTACAAAGTTAAGGGGAAACAATTTCAATATCAAGCAATTGACGATGCTATTCGTACAACTCAATTTATTCGCAATAAAGCGATTAGATACTGGATGGATGCAGAACGTGAGTTAAGAATTGACAAGTTTGCACTTAACAAGTATTCTACTGAATTACGCTCATATTTTAAGTTTGTTGCCGATCTAAATTCAATGGCTGTACAATCAGCCGCAGAACGTGGATGGTTTGCTATATCTCGTTTCTACGACAACTGTAAGTCCAAAAAATCGGGCAAGAAAGGATATCCTCGCTTTCAAAAAGATTGTCGTAGCACTGAATACAAAACGTCAGGCTGGAAGCTGCATTCCACTTTGCGCCGCATTACCTTTACTGATAAAAAGGGTATCGGACAACTTAAGCTGCTAGGTAAGTGGGACATCCACCAATACAATATTAAAGATATAAAGCGAGTCCGATTGATTCGTCGTGCTGATGGATATTACGCTCAGTTCTGCATTGGAATTGATGTAGTAGATGTTCAGCCCAAAACAGGCGAAGAAATCGGTTTAGATGTTGGAATTGAGAGCTTCTACTCTGACTCTAATGGGCATCACGAACCTAATCCTAAGTTTTTAAGAAAGGCTGAAAAATCAATCAAGCATTCTCAAAGACGTATTTACAAAAAGGTAAAAGGTTCGTCGGGTAGACGCAACGCTCGTAAAGTCTATGCCAAAAAACACTTAAGAGTAAGTAGGCAAAGGATAGAACACGCCAAGAGACTGGCGCGGAACTTAAACAAGTCTAACGACTTAGTATCCTACGAAGATTTAAGAGTTTCAAATATGGTAAAAAACCATTGTTTAGCAAAATCAATTAGTGATGCTAGTTGGTATTTGTTCAGACAATGGATAGAATATTTCGCGGTTAAATTTGGCAAATTAGCGATTGCTGTACCACCTCATTATACCTCACAAAAGTGTAGTTACTGTGGCATCATTGTCAAAAAATCTCTATCAACTCGTACTCATAAATGTATTTGTGGATGCAACTTACATAGAGATGTTAACGCCGCGCAAAATATTCTGAACCTTGCTAGACTTGCTAGGATGGGACACATCCAAAGTAACGCTAATGGACTAGCAACCTCTACTCTTTCTGGCGCAAGCCTGATAGAGCAAGTAGCTAGGTAGATATTAGAATCCCCGTGCATTTATGCCGGGGAGTGTCAAAACATCCAGGTGATATTACTAATATTTGATTTATCATAATGGGCTTATCTTAGTTGTTTAAACCGAATATCTAGGTTGGTTGTTTGAATCCTTCACCGAATAGCCCGTCGTAGACATAGCTAAAAACCATACCCAGAATATTTAGCCGAAAATAGGCAGAATCGTAGGGGTAACAAGGCTAACAAACCTAATTTCCTTAAAGAAACCGGGTTTAGAGTACCTGTAATATGGGAGACTTGGCAATATTCCCTATAAATCAGATTCAATATGAGTAACACAATTTCGGACATCACAGTTAAGGCCATCAACGGTGAGGATAAGCAATTAAACGATTACATCGGGAAGGTACTCTTAATTGTGAATATGGCTTCCTACTGGTTAGTCATTAGTCATTAAGTAAGTGGGCGTGAATAATTAAAGGTTTGTAGTCAGTTAGCACGGTCTTCTCCCTACAGCCCTTCTCAAGACAGGAGAAGCTATTGCGCGTTCGGGCATCCTACGGCAGGCGCTAGCCACGCGCGTGAGGGAGTGCTTGGGAGCCACTGCGGGGACAGGGGTTTCCCAAAGTGGAGCAAGTGGCGCCAGACGCCAAGGGCGATAGCGTCACAAAGAGCAAGTCTTCTCCCCTTGGGAGAACGGTAAGGGGTGAAGCCCTTACTACGAAGCAATTTAATTAATTTTACATTGCGTAACATGGTTTAATTTATTCTTGCCCACTCACTTAGGTAAAAATCTCTGTACTATTGACTATTGACTGTTAGCTCTGGACTGTTAAATTTATTTACGTCCAGTCCCTTAATTGAGAATATAGTCTCGATGAGTAGTTTAATTTATTTGTGTCTAATTTGTCATGAACGTTGCAATCATTGGTTGTGGTTATGTTGGTTATAAAGTTGCTCAATATTGGAAGCAAAAGATGGGTTTTGTTGTCAGTGCAACCACAACTTCCCCTGAGCGTATCCCGGCACTAGAATCAGTATCCCAAAGAGTTGTAGTTACCCGTGGGAATGACCTAGATAGTCTAAAATCAGTTTTGCAGAATCAAGATGTTGTACTTTTGAGTGTTGGTGCAAAAGGTGGGGAAGTTTATGAAGAAACTTATCTACAAACTGCCCAAAGTTTAGTTTCATCCTTGCAGCAGATTAAGAGTGTGAAACAATTAATATACACAGGCAGTTATGCAGTGTATGGTGACAGAAATGGTGTATGGGTAGATGAAGAAACACCGCTTGCACCCGCTAATTTAAATGCACAAATTCTCCGAAAAACAGAGGATGTGTTGCTATCAGCATCTAGCGAAAATCTCCGTGTTTGTATCTTCCGCTTAGGAGGGATTTATGGGGCTGGCAGGGAACTGTTGAAAATATTTAGCAGATATTCTGGTGCAACCCGTCCTGGCAATGGCGAGGATATCACAAATTGGATTCATTTGGATGATATTGTTGGTGCGATAGAGTTTGCCCGTCACCGTCGTTTGCAAGGGATTTACAATCTGGTAGATGATGCACATCTCACTAGCCGAGACTTGCTAGAGTGCCTATTTGAAAAACATAATTTACCCAAAGTTAAATGGGATACTTCTATCAAGAGTACCCGCCCATATAATGCTTGGGTGTCGAATGAAAAGCTTAAAGAGGCTGGATACCAGTTAATTCATCCACAGATGATTTTTTAGCAAGTATTAAAAACTAGAAATTATGCAACCATTTGCTGTAGCTAAGTGGGGAGTGGGGAGTGGGGAGTGGGGAGTGGGGAGTGGGGAGTGGGGAGTGGGGAGTTAAAAATTTTTCCCCTGCTCCTGTCCCTTATCTTCTAGCTTTTTGCGCCTTGGGTATCGAGAGAAAGCGATCGCACCGAGGCTGTAATTCCTTCTTCTTGCCAAGCAGCTAACATCGCCGCCTCTACAGCCTCTGAGTGTAATTTATCCGCCAAAGCTAACAGTGTCGGACCGGCACCACTAATCACCATACCATAAGCACCAGCACTAACAGCTGCGATGTTGACAGCATCATAACCAGGGATTAAACCTTTGCGATAAGGCTGATGCAATCTATCTTGCAAAGCTGTCTTTAACCATTGTCCGTTACCAGTTTCCAGTCCACGCAACAATAATCCCAAATGTGCGGTATTGAAAATCGCATCCGCGCGACTAACCTGAGTTGGAAGAACGCCCCGCGCTTGGTGGGTGGAAAGTTCAAAATCAGGAATAGCCACAACTGGTACAACATCTTCATGCCAGGGAACATCACAAATTTCCCAAGCTGCACCACTGGTAGCAGCAAGACGACATCCTCCCAACAAAGCTGGAACTACATTATCAGGATGTCCTTCCATTGCGATCGCTAACTCCATCACCTGCGCCTGAGAAAGAGGCGCATCCTCAAGTTGATTAGCAGCAACCAACCCACCTACAATTGCTGTCGCCGAACTACCCAAACCCCTCGCCAACGGGACACCTAACTTAATCTCTATTTTCACAGTCGGCGGCGTCTGCTGTATATGTTGATAGAACTTGACAAAGGCTTGGTAGAGGAGATTGCTTTCATCAGTTTGGACTCGTTCAGCTTCCGTACCAGTGACATGAATTATTAGCCCACCCTCTTCTAGACGAGTGAACTTGAACTCGTTGTACAGTTTTAATGCTGCACCGATGCAATCAAAACCAGGCCCCAAATTCGCAGTTGTGGCGGGAACAGTAACAGTGATAGCAGAAACAACAGACATTGGCAAAACTCACTAATCATCAACAAGCATCCCATGTAAAGGGTTGATTTGATCATGAATTATGTAATTGTCTGTAAGTCGAAAATTATTTTTCATACTGTAATCAGCAACGCCGTAATTACGAATTACGTTAGCGACGCGCTTTCTCGTGTCCACGTAGAAAGAGCGTCCGACAAGCTACGCTTTTAGCGTCTGTCTGCGACACGCTATTCGCGTTCGTAGAGAGCGTCATTATCAATTACGAATTACTTTGACTTACCCTCAATCTGCATCCAGTTTATCCAATAGTCTTTTTCCATGAATCACTGCTGCAATAGTTAAAGTTTCATCCTGAATTCGATAGATGATTCGATAGCTATATACAAACTTTTCCCTAATAGTATCATTGCCAAACTCTGGTACTATTCGACCTGAAAAAGGAAAGTTGCTCAAGTGACGAGTTACATCGATTATCCTCTGAACTACTGCCGCAGCATAAGCAGTCGAGTCACGAGATATGTATGTGGCAATATCTTCTACATCTTCTAGTGCTTTAGGAGACCAAACTACTTGATAAGCCATTTGCTCAAACGTTCTTCAACTTCCTCTTGTGCGATCGCTCCTTCTGTGTCGGCTACTTCTAATCCACGACTAACTTTCTCAATTACATACAGATGGTATTGAATATCTTCGATTGAGCAATCATCTGGCAATTGGTTCAGCAGAGATTGAACTTTTTCTTTTGTGGTATTCATAGCCTGATTTTTAGTTCATTAATAAAGCAACTGAACGCTCTGGTCGGTTGTAGAGTCCGTGATTAACATTAATATAACTCCAATGTGGCATTGATAGCCTATCCATCATGATAAGCTATCAATACTCTGTTCTTCCTCTGAAAGATACCTAGAAGTTCTCGAAGTTAGCGATCGCTCTTTTCGACAAGTCTATTGGTCAAAAAACTTACTTCAAAGTTCCCAAAACGGGCGCTACCTCAACCTCGGAAATTTGTGGAACCAAGAATCCCTTCGCATAAATCTGGGGATTTGTTTGCGAAACTATGGCATAAGACTGGCGAAGATTAGCATTGACTGCGACAGTCTTCACGTCGTACATCTGCATCGCCATTTTGGGATAGAAACCAATACCAATAATCAACACCAGAAAACAGGCAGCGATAAACACCTCACGCGGTCTAGCATCGTCGTAGACTGCCTCTTCTGGCACGAAGCAGTCTGTACCAAAACAAACTGTTCCGTCATCTTCTTGATTTTCCAAGCCTGCATTATCAATGTCGCAGATGAGTGCTCCACCGTCACCATAAAATACCTCTCGCAGCATGGAAAGTAGATAGATAGGTGTGAGGATGACTCCAACTGCGGCGAGAAAAACCGTGACGGTGCAGAAAGTCGAACTGTAAACGTCACTGCTTGTCAGACCAACAAATACCGATAGTTCGCCAGGAAAGCCGCTCATACCCGGAAGTGCCAGGGATGCCATCGCGGAGATTGTAAACAGGGCAAAGACTTTGGGCATGGCTTGACCAACACCGCCCATATCTTTCATTACCATTGTGTGGGTGCGATCATAAGTAACACCTGCTAAAAAGAACAGCACCGATGCAATCAAACCATGCGAAATCATCTGCAACATCGCGCCGTTGATTCCCAAATCAGTGAAGGACGCAATCCCAAGCAGGACAAACCCCATGTGAGAAATCGACGAATAAGCTAAACGCCGCTTCATATTTGTCTGAGCAAAGGAGTTCAATGCACCATAGATAATATTCACAACACCCAGAATCGCTAAAACCGGCGCAAAGTAAATGTGTGCATCGGGAAGCAACTCAAGATTCAGGCGAATCAGCCCGTATCCGCCCATCTTCAGCAATACACCAGCCAAAATCATCGACACAGGAGAAGATGCTTCGCCGTGAGCATCAGGCAACCAGGTATGCATTGGGAAAACAGCAAGCTTGACACCAAATGCAATCAACAACCCTGCATAAAGTAGCAGTTGTAGACCAAGGGGATATTCTTTCCTGGCGAGGGCGGTTATATCAAATGTCATATCACCGCCGCCGTATAGCCCCATTGCTAGGGCTGCCACCAAAATAAATATAGAAGCTGCTGCGGTATACAACAAAAATTTCGTAGCCGCATACCGACGCCTTTGCCCACCCCAAATGCAGACTAGTAGGTAGACGGGAATCAACTCTACTTCCCACATAATGAAAAATAGGAGCAAGTCTTTGGCAACGAACACCCCTACCTGTGCGGAATACAGCACCAGCATCAAAAAATAAAAGAGGCGGGGTCGGTGATCAACTTGCCAAGCCGAAAACATCGAGAGTGTGGTGACAAATCCTGCTAGAAGCACAAAGGGAACTGAAAGTCCATCGACTGATACCGCCCAGTTCAAACCTAACTGAGGCACCCAAGCATAACTCTCTACGAGCTGAAAACTAGCACTACTGGCATCGTAATGCTTCCAAAACGCGTAGCACATTAAAGCAAAGTCTGCGATACCTACACCAAGTGCATACCACCGCACGCGCTTGCCATCTTTATCAGGTAGCACAGGGATGAGCAGGGAAGCAACGAGTGGCAGCAAGACAATCGCGGTAAGCCAGGGAAATTGATCCGCTATCATGTATATGAGGAAAAATACTTATTTGTCAATTATGTCATTCTACTAAACTTTGTAACAAATTCTTCATAAATATTTTTTCCAGTTAACCGCTTTTGGGGACTGGGGACTGGGGAAGAAAGATTATCGCCTGGTCTTGTGTACGCACTTGATGATGGCTATTTAGTTGCTCACGGTACTAATCCAGCCCGCAAAGCACGGACAGCAGCCTGTGTACGGTCAGCAACACAGAGTTTATTTAGAATACCTCGAACATGAGTTTTTACAGTACCGACTGTTAGATAAAGCCTTTTAGCAATTTCTGCATTGTCACACCCAGCGACAATCAACTCTAAAACATCCATCTCCCGATGAGTTAAAGGATAGCTGACTATACTTTTCTCAACATCTGGGTCAATACCTTCAATCAAGACTCTTTTTCCAGCTGCGCCTCTGCTACCATCGGGGAAATCTTGACGTATTTGCTGTAGTACAAGGTCTGCGATCGCTGGATCGATCCATGATGCACCTGCATAGGTCGTTCGCACAGCCTCAACTAGTCTTTCAGTTTCGATATCCTTCATGCAATAAGAATCTGCACCTGCTGCAAATGCTGCTAAAACTGCCTGTTCGCTATTTTGCATGGTTAAAATCAGCAGCTTTGTTGTATAATCTTCATTCTCTGCTTGATATTGCCTAAATGTGCGTGTTAGCTCAATACCATCCATGTCAGGCAAACCAATGTCAATAGTAGCAACATCAGGCTTGAGAGTTTTCAGAAGCTTGATGCCATCGGCTGCATTGGCTGCTTCACCAACAATGTTTAACTCTGGCTGGGTTTGCAAGGCAGCCCGTAAGCCGATTCTCGTAAGGTTGTGATCTTCAATCACGAGGATCTTGATTTCACTCATAGTTGCTTAATTTTACTGTTATCTATCTAAAGTACAGATTAAAATAATCTCGTTCTTCTATTCGGAATTTTATACAAAAAGCAATGCGTTTGGTATTATTCCCCTAAATTCATCTACCATTGGACATAAATAACCTGATCTCGGAAGTTTTTCTAAAGCAATTTCGATATAACAATCAATATAATTCAATCAAAAACCTGAGAATAGATGTTTTATGGTAAACAATTTTTCATTAGACATCTGAATATTTATTTGAATCATATCTGTCGTCGGGGCACAGCAATGCTCATTGGTGTCAACTTAAGCTAAAACTCCTTTTCAAACCTCGTTAAGAGCCGAATGGCTGGAAATGCACCTGATTGTGGTGCCGCCCCCCATTATCCATTAAGAGTCTGAGACTTCTTTTCGAGACAATCTTTAAATGCTCCTTCTAGACTAACTTTCACGTTAAGTTTACACGTATGAGCTTTTTCTGTGCCCCTACTGCGTAGTCTATTTAACTAAAAATAGCTGTTATTATCAATTCGTACATTAAATAAATAAAGCAACAGTATAATTACTTAAAAAGAAAAATATTTAATTCAGGAAACTTTAAACCCTTAATAATCTCAGCACTAGTCAAATAAGCTATTACTAGATTTGCTAGGGATAGCCAAGCACTTCTTTTTTTTATTTAGTAGCCATGTCTTTAACTAAAACTGTCAAAAAAGATAAAATTCTCGTTGTTGATGATGTTTTTGACAATTTACTGGTCTTAGAAGCAGTCCTAGAAGATAAGGACTATGAGATTAACTTGGTGGAAGATAGTAAAATTGCTCTGGCTATGGTTGAGGAGTCACCGCCAGACTTAATTCTCTTAGATGTGATGATGCCGGAGATCGATGGCTATGAATTTACTCGACGCGTCCGACAGAATCAGGCGTTGCCATTTATCCCTATTCTACTGCTCACGGCTCACTATGAGTCTAGCGTTGTTGAAGGACTCGATGCTGGTGCAGATGATTTTATTCGTAAACCATTCGATCCTGATGAACTACATGCACGAGTGCGATCGCTCCTGCGCCTCAAGCATAGTATCGACGAACGAGATCAGATGGCTAACCTGCGGGCAGATTTTGTCTCTCGTTTTACTCACGATTTACGTATACCCCTGGTAGCCTCCAACCGCGTATTAAAATTATTGCTGGAAGGCAGGTTTTGCGAAGTTTCGCCACAATTGCAAGAAATAATTGATACCATGATTGGCAGTAATCAAGACCTGCTGGAAATGGTAAATACCTTGCTAGAAGTTTATCGTCATGAAGCGGGCTGTAAAACTTTAAAAATTTCTCCCTGCAATATTCAAGAATTAGTTAGTGAAGTTTCCCAAGAATTAACTCCCTTAGCTGAAGAAAAAGGATTAGCTGTAAACCTTGATAAAAGTGAAACTGCAAGCACCGTCATGGGCGATCGCGTAGAACTGCGGCGAGTTTTTACAAATATCATCGGCAATGCCATCAAGTTTACAGATAAAGGTTCTGTATATATTCACTGTTATCATACTCCGGTAGCTGTGGCTATTGATATCCAAGATACAGGGCCAGGAATTTCTAAACAAGATCAGGCAATATTATTCGAGCGATTTCGCCAAGGTAAACACCAGCGTTCTGGTAGTGGTTTGGGACTATATCTATCTCGCTACATTATCGAAGCACATCAAGGCACAATCGATGTCACATCTGAACCAGGGCAGGGTAGTACATTCACTATCCGTCTACCTGTAGCTGGCGAAAACTAAAAAGTAGGCAGACAAAAAATTATTGGTATGGTGCTGCCCTTACAAACTTTTGTAGATACCTGCTTTTTATGATAAGTAGGTAAGCACAAACAAACCTAACTATCTAATGAAATACAAAATGTTTGAAACCTCTGCGATTTCTTCTCTACGAGACGCTTTGCTAACGTTTCACTTCTCTACGAGACGCTACCGCGAACGTTCTACTTGCAATGACCAAATAATTCATAATTCATAATTCATGATTCATAATTAAAGAATGGGTACAGTAGCCCACACTAATTTTTAATGAGCGTGGTCTTAAAGAGCGTGGAGGTTCATTAGCTCAGACTGATAGGGCAGTGCGAAGGAGCCTGCGAACGTCTTTAAATTATGAATTACTAATTATTAATTATGAATTACGTTGGTCTAGTTATGAATTTTCCCGCCTACCTACTTAATTAGAATTACTGTGCTATTTATTCAGCACTAACTTCTTTTTGTTGTATAAAACAAGTAATCCAAAAAAACCTAATCCTAATAAAGCTGAAGGTTCTGGCACGGAGATGTTTTGTGCTGTGAAGCTGGTTTCATAAGAAATAGTCAAATTCCCCTTAGATGGAAGTGAGTAGCTAGCCTCAATAGGCTGCTCTAGCCCTTTTTGAGTAATGGGTATGGAAAAAGTGCCATCTAAGTTTTTTGCTACTACTTGACCAAGATATTCTACTGTAACAGCATCGGTAATTGGTTTACCTTCAGATAATACCTGAACTAGTAAGCTTCCACCTGGAGCAATAGCTAAAGGGTTTTGTAGAGGTAGAATTTCTAATGGCAAATTGAATGGTTTGGCTAAAGCATCAGACCAATCATAAAAAGCCTTGGTGTATTTGAGGTAATGACCAACATTATCATACTTAGGAATGTCCTGTTCTGTGATGCGGAGAGATTCATTATTCGATAATGTGGCAAAATAGCCATTATCAAAAAAACCTTGGATAGCTGCTACATTTTTACCAGCAGTTAGAGATAAAGCATCTTGTTTTTGATTTAGATCAAAAGGAAGAACTTGTTTGTTAATATCATAAACTATTGCTTGTTTTAATCTAGAGATTTCATAAGGTTCTGGGCCATCTTCTGGATGTCCAAACAAAATATCATATTCGCCATTTTTGTAATCAAACCAGACAACATGCGCTGATGCTGGTTGGATAAAGCATGGCAAAATAGCTGCTGCTATGAGCAGCGTTTTAATTTTTGGCAGAAACATTCTAACTCCTCTAATTACTTGGTTTAATTTACTACTAACGTTTTCAGAAAACCACATTTTTTTTTACAGGGCAATCCCCCTAACAGGGATAAACTTTTAATATTTAGATTTTCTTAAGATTATTTAAATAAGTAATAAAGCAGATTTTAGTTTTTATATCTGAATTTTTATACCTAGTTTTTGGCGGAGGGTTTCAACCATCACAAGTTTGGTGGGTAATAGCACAGCTTCAACTCTTGCAAAGGCCGCGCCAACAAGTCCGCGTCCCTTGCGCTATGCTGCACTAGTAGTACTTGTGATTAATTTATGAGCAGGAACAAATATCCACCTTTATTTGTAGCTTCTTACTTGTAGGATTTGTGAAGGTATTTATGCGATCGCATTCTAGTACTCAACCAAATACAAACTCCCAATATGTAGACTCTAGGATGCAAGCTGATACATTTGTTAACATTTCATCGGATTTCCTATATTAATTCCAATGATTGTGTTTGCAGGGTTTAATATTTATAAGAAACACCGTGCTGCTCTTATTTGCCAATAAATTGCCTCTTGAGAGATGTGGTATTTGGATATAAATAAAAAAGAGCTTGAAGAAAAAGAATATAGACAATGAAGTACTTATTTATAGTTTGGGTGCTTATACTCTCTTTAGTCGCTCCTAGTGCAGCGATCGCTAACGACAAGCCGCTTTACGTCTACGCTCAAGCAAGACAGCCCTATACTTTAATACCTGGAGTTGGGACAATCCACCATCCAGTTTCCACTTCTAATCCCCAAGCGCAAGAGTTTTTCGATCAGGGATTAAATTTGATTTACGCCTTCAATCATGATGAGGCGGTGCGTTCTTTTCAATACGCTGCCAAACTCGATCCACATTTGGCGATCGCATATTGGGGTATTGCTCTGGCTCTAGGCCCTAATATTAACTTAGCAATCGACCCCAACCGAGAATTAGCTGCTTACCAAGCGGTACAGCAAGCTTTGGCACTTTCCACCCAAGCATCTGCCCAAGAACGAGACTACATTACCGCCTTAGCAAAACGTTACTCTCAAAATCCTGATGCAGACTTATATCAACTAGCGCTTTACTACGCAAAAGCAATGGCAACCCTAGTCAAGCGCTATCCTGATGATTTGGATGCGGCGACGCTTTACGCTGAAAGCTTGATGGATCTGCATCCTTGGCAGCACTGGACTAAAGATGGCAAGCCACAGCCAGATACAGAAGAAATTGTGGCTATTTTAGAATCTGTTCTCAAACGTAACCCGAATCATACCGGAGCTAATCATTACTATATTCATGCGGTGGAAGCCTCGCCTTTTCCAGAACGGGCGCTTGTGAGTGCCAAACGACTCCCAAGCCTAGCGCCAGGGGCGGGACACTTGCTACATATGCCTTCCCATATTTATTTTCCTCTGGGAGATTATCAAGGGGCAATGCAGGCAAATAAGCAGGCGATCGCTCAAGATGATATTTACATCAAAAAATATCAAGTCCAGGGCACTTACCCCATGATGTATTACAACCACAACGTATATTTTCTCATGGTGGCCAGCAGTATGGCAGGAAGATATAAAGATGCCCTGCAATCGGCAGAGACGTTAGTCGCAAATGCTACTGCTATTGACCCCTATGCACCAATGCTTGAGGGATTCCTGGGCAGCAAAATGCTGATTCAGACACGCTTTAGTGACTGGGATGCCATCTTGAAAACTCTTGCCCCCGATGAGAAATTGCCCACCACTACAGCACTTTGGCATTTTGCTCGCGGCATGGCAAGCGCAGCCACAGGCAAACTTGAAGATGCAGCAAGCGAAAGTCGGGCATTACTGGCTGCCAAACAGGTAATTTCCAACGAAGCAACTATTGGATTCAGTCCTGCCAGTCCTATTTTAGACATTGCCTCAAAAGTTCTAGATGCCAAAATCGCTAGAGAAAAGCATGATTATGAATCTGCCATCAAATTACTAGAAAAAGCAGTAGTAGCAGAAGATGCTCTCGATTACGCGGAACTACCAGACTGGTACTTTCCCACGCGGGAATCTTTGGGCGCTGTGCTTTTGGCTAAGGGCGACTATAAAGAGGCCGAGAAAGTCTTTCGTGCTGATCTAAGGGACTTCCAAATAAAAAAATACCCCAAAAACTGACGAAAAAACTCTCTCCTCCTCATTCCTCTGTGTCGCGCCAGTTGCTACAACGGGGAGCCACTGCGGTGGACGGGTTCCCCGGCATAAAGCAAGTGGCGTGGGAACCCCCGCAATGCACTGGCTTCTCTGTGCCTCTGTGGTTCGTTTATTTGAGTAATTTATTTCTTCGCGTCCAACTCTTGGAGAGGCTACGCGAACGCGTCCTTCTCCCTTGGCGTTAGCCTCTCCCTTTGGGAGAAGGGGAGACGCTAACGCGTAGCTTGTCCTCCGCAGGAGTACGCGGTTCGTTTTTCTTTCTTGTACTTAAATAGGACTTACGCAGCGATAACGTATTTCCGTCATTGCGACCGTAGGGAAGCAATCGCAAACCCTTTATTTTCGTTGCGAGTGCGTAAGTCCTATTAAATATGGTTTAGCGCATCTTCATACAGAATTGGTATAAGAGCAAGCCTACGGTGTACACACAAGTCCTAAAAAGCTAGCTTGATCAGGCTTGACTCGTTCCCATGTAGAGCATGGGAACCAGAGAACGAGCCTCTGACTCGTTGGCGCAGCCTAAAAACAGAAGAGGCTGCGCTATGTAACTCTCTTCTCTACCAGACGCGCAAGGGACAAAGCATGAATTTTGAATTTTGAATTGTTAATTGTTGCCTGACTTTGCCTTTCATATTAAAATTTTGGAGTAATGCTTTATGGTTAATGCAGTCAAAATTTCAATTCGGATATTAAAGATGCGCCCCTGCATGTCTGATTTCCTGTATCACCCTACAGAATTTATCTTCTTCCATTTCCAACCCTTTTTGCGGTGGGCTGTACTTATGGTAGGTGGGGGCGGGCGATCGCACCGAGGCGATCGCATCACTGGTTAACTATCTGTTAACTATCTACTGGATGCAGAGAGTTAGCTCGTATGTCATCCTAGATTAAGAGAGTTAATTGGGTGATATCTTTGATTTTAGTATTGAAAGGCTTTTTCCTTTTAGTATTTACAGACTTCCCAGAGAAATTAAAATCTCTACACAGTGATGATTTTGGAGAGAATCGATGTCAATTTATGTAGGTAACCTCTCTTATGACGTTACACAAGAAGATTTAAGTGGTATTTTTGCAGAATATGGTACTGTAAAGCGAGTTCAAGTACCTACTGACCGTGAAACAGGTCGTCCGCGAGGCTTTGCTTTTGTGGAAATGGGAACTGACGCTGAAGAAACAGCTGCCATTGAAGCTCTCGACGGTGCTGAGTGGATGGGTCGTGACCTGAAAGTGAATAAGGCTAAACCCAAGGAAGATAGAGGTGATAGAGGTTCCTTTGGTGGTGGTAACAGAGGAGGATACGGTGGCGGCGGTGGCGGACGCGGCGGACGCTACTAACCTTGGAAACAAAAAAATTTACCTAGAGTCTTAAGGTCAGACAAGGAGTCTGTCTTTTTTTTGCAATGTTACCGCCTGCATACCGATTGATTAAGTCAACTTAGTAGGAGAAATAATGACCCAAGTAATTGTAGGTGACAATGAACACATTGAGTCAGCCTTACGGCGATTTAAGCGAGAAGTTTCCAAGGCTGGAATTTTTCCAGACATGAGAAAGCATCGTCATTTTGAAACGCCCCTAGAAAAACGCAAGCGCAAAGAAGTTGCCAAGCATAGACAGAGTAAGAGAAGTTTTCGTAATTAAGGACTGATATAGATGTAAACGAATGCCCTCATAGATTCTATGAGGGTTTTCCTTTTGCCTATTTTAAAATCAGGAAACCTAAAGAAACGCTAAAATCAAGTCAGCCTTTGTATTGTAGCGGTTGTGTCCCACATCACTCAGAGGGCGGTTCACTGCATAAATCCTGATTGTCAACGTCCTTATCCTCAGCCTTGGGGAAACAAATTTTGCAACAGCTGTGGCGCACCGCTAGAGTTGTTAGACCGCTATGTTCCAATTCAGCCATTGGGATCGGGAGGATTTGCTCAAATTTACACGGTTTGGGATGAAAAAACTCAAACCGAGAAAGTGTTAAAAGTGTTGGTAGAAGATTCACCAAAGGCACTAGAATTATTTACCCAAGAGGCGGCGGTTTTATCTAGCTTGCAGCATCCGGGTGTCCCCAGAGTCGATGCTGACGGATATTTTCACGTAAAACTGTTTAATCCCAAACCGCATCAACTGCCTTGTCTGGTAATGGAAAAAATCAATGGGCGGACTTTAGAGGAGATATTAAAAAAGTTTCCCCAAGGGTGTCCAGAGGATTTGGTTTTAAACTGGTTTGCCCAAGCTATACAGATTTTACAGGAATTACACAAACGTCAGATTATTCACCGGGATATAAAACCTTCTAATTTAATGCTGGGCACCTCTTCGCCATCTGTAACCCTGCCTCAAGGGCAAACAGGGGGCGATCGCCTGGTACTAATTGATTTTGGCGGGGCAAAACAATTTAGCGCCTCTAAACTGCGTTCTCAGTCTAGTTCCACGCGTTTATTTTCTTCTGGGTACAGTCCACCAGAACAGGTGACTGGAGGTATTGTCGGGCCAAGTGCCGATTTTTATGCCCTTGGTCGAACGATAATTGAGCTACTAACAGGCAAGTACCCGCTAGAGTTGGAAGATCAGCAAACGGGGAAATTGCTCTGGCGAACTACGATAAATGTCAACCCCCAACTAGCAGATTTGCTAGATGAAATGGTGCAGGCGGATGTGCGATCGCGTCCGCCAAATGCAGCGATAATTCAAAAACGGTTGGCGAAGATTTCTCAACCATTACCGCCGCCAGGGTTGTTTTCTCAACTGCGGGACAACGTTAAGCAAGCTTCAACGCAAGCATCCCGGAGATTTACACTGCTAAGGCAAGCTATTGAACAAGCTTTAGCTAAGTTTAGCCAAGCTGTAACCAAAACCGTTATTTTCATCGCCAAGGCGATTATCAAAATTTTCCAAGCTTGTTTGGCGACGATTTGGGCGATGATCCTGAGTAGTATCGGCGCTTGTTTTGGTGCGATCGCAGGTTTTATTTTGGCATATCGCACCAGCTTGGGTCGTCAGGTTGTGGAATTTATTTGGAGTCAGCAAAACCAATTAGTGCCAAATACTCAACCTGTCTTCGGGGCAGATATTTTGGTATTCGTCGCAGCAGGCTGGGGAACCGCTTGGGGACTGACAGTATCCGGGTGTTTTGGTCAACGACGGCGGTTTTTAGTAGCGTCGCTGATGGGCATGATTAGCTATGGCTTCGGCTGGTTGATTTTGCAATTAATTACACCAAAAGATAGCGGCGAGGGCTTAGTGGCAGTGATTTTACTCGCAGTTTCCCTACTCACCTTGAGTTTAGGTCTTCGCAGCCATCACATAGTCTACGCTGTGTTCGCTGCCTTTGGTAGTGCGATCGCCTATGCAGTTTTGATTAGTTTGAGGTTAGCACCGACTATCTGGGAATTTTCTAGTCAACCAGGCTGGTCGGAGTTATACAAGCCTCTGATTTTTTTTGGTTCTGTAGGTTTGTTTATCAGCTTCTGGTTAGGAGTGAGTTACTACCTAATTGTCCCTGGATTGCGCCTTTTGGGATGGCGTTAAAATAATTCGTAATTAATCAAGTGCCCAAAAACAAGATCCCCCTAGTCGTATTTTTCATCGAGCTAGGGGGATCACATATCTAGTAGTCTATAATTGGTTCGGTATAGTTGCTTACGAATCGATTCTATAGCCTATATTTCAGTTTGAGTAGTTTTACGATTAGAATTCATAGTATTTTTACACCTTCTTAATCAATGCTTCATCCCTATTCTTCCTTAGGGAAGCGGTATATGTAAATATAACAGTATGCAATGTGCGTAAATTGTCCTTTTTGGGGATATCAGTAAAAAAGATGAAACTTAATATTGTTGCTACCGTCGTCCTGTTAGCTTGTTTTGGGTTTGCAGAGCAAGCCCTTGCATTAAATCAGCTAGACTTGGATCAATTGAAGGCAACAAGTGCCTGTCCCCGGTGTAATTTGAGTGGTGCTGACCTAACTCGATTGAATTTAGCTGGAGCAAATTTGCGAGGGGCTGACTTGAGCAGTGCTACATTATCTCAAGCTAATCTCACGAATGCCGATCTCACCGGTGCAAATTTAGAAGGTGCGATTCTGAATTCGGCGAATCTCAGTGGTGCTTCTTTAACAGGAGCAAATTTGAAATCAGCATCCCTGGAAAATGCCGATCTGTCTTATGCCGGTTTCATCAGCGCCAATTTGGAAGCAGCAAACTTAAAAGATGCTAAATTGCAGTTTACCAATTTTCGGGGGGCTAACTTCCGACTAACAACTATGGCTAATGGTGTCGTCACCTCCGAGAAAGCTTATGACTGGTCGTTAGAGCGTCAAAATCTTAGAATATGTAACCAGTTCAAACCCGAAAATACCTTAGGCACAACCTGTTATTCAAGATAAACTACTTTAATTGGGCATTGGGCATGGGGCATTGGATATTGGTTATTAATTCTTCTCCCCCTGCTTCCTCTGACCCTCTGCTTGTTCTCAACTATCCTTATATGGATGGCAAAGAGCATTTTGTTTGTTAACAATTCTTTATCATGGGAAAAAGCCTGTAGATTAATTGAATCCATGCTTACCCATATTAAAGACTTAGCAGCAAAACTAGCGCCCCGCTTAATTGAAATCCGCCGCCACATCCACTCTCACCCAGAACTTAGCGGTCAGGAGTACCAAACAGCAGCTTTCGTGGCTGGTGTTTTATCTTCCAGTGGTCTGCACGTACAAGAGGGAGTTGGCAAAACGGGCGTGATTGGAGAACTCCAAGGCACTAGCCAAAATGACCGTTTATTGGCAATTCGCACCGATATGGATGCCTTGCCAATTCAAGAGCGCACGAATTTGGAATATGCCTCTGGCGCAGAGGGTATTATGCACGCTTGTGGTCACGATGTCCACACCACCGTGGGGTTAGGAACAGCGATGGTACTGTCCCAAGTGGCAGAGGAGTTGGGTGGGAAAGTGCGGTTTTTATTTCAGCCCGCGGAGGAAATTGCTCAAGGGGCAAGCTGGATGGTGAAAGATGGGGCGATGGAAAACGTCTCGGCTATATTAGGGATTCATGTTTTCCCTTCTATCCCGGCAGGATCTATTGGCGTGCGTTACGGGGCATTGACAGCGGCCGCTGATAATTTAGAAATTCTGATTATGGGAGAATCTGGGCACGGGGCGCGTCCCCATGAGGCGATTGATGCAATTTGGATTGCTTGCCAAATCATTACTGCACTGCAACAAGCCATCAGCCGGACACAAAATCCCTTGCGTCCTGTAGTATTGAGCATAGGGAAAATTAACGGTGGCAGAGCGCCGAATATTATTGCTGATAAAGTGCAGTTATTGGGAACCGTGCGATCGCTCCATCCCGAAACCCGCGCCCATCTCCCGAACTGGATTGAAAACATTGTATCTAATGTCTGTCATACCTACGGGGCAAAGTATGAAGTTAATTATCGCCAGGGCGTACCCAGCGTCCAAAATGATTATACCTTGACGCAATTATTACAATCAGCCGCAGAAGAAGCTTGGAGTAGCGATCGCGTTCAAGTCTTACCCGAACCTTCTCTTGGTGCTGAAGATTTTTCTATGTATTTGGAACACGTCCCTGGTTCCATGTTTCGCTTGGGTGTCGGCTATAAAGAAAGAATCATTAACCACCCGTTACACCATCCCCAATTTGAAGTCGATGAATCTGCCATTATCACTGGCGTTGTAACTATGGCCTATGCCGCCTATAAATATTGTCAGCAAAATTCGTAAACAAAAACTCCCAGCACATAAATAAGCGCTGGGAGTTTTTGTTTAACTAACTTTTTTTAGCGGCTATAGAAAGCTCGAAAGCATCCTACACATTCGATTCGCTAACAACGCCCAATTTCTCTTGAATTCGGGTCTTAGCGGCTTTGAATTCAGTAGCCAGTTGCTCGGTTTGCTCAGTGCTCAAGTTGTTGCGAATCGCAGCAAACATTGTGCTTTCTTCTTGACGAATGTGGTCGCCAACAGCTTGCATAAGCTGTGTAACTTGATCTTTGAATTCAGATGAAGAAGGGCTGATACCCTTAATTTGCTCTAACACCCGCTTCATCTCAGCTTGCTCGTCAAACAGTTCTTGGGTGTTATCTTGACCGTAGAAAGGACGTACTCTTGGATATACTACTTCCTCTTCAGCTTCGGCGTGAGCAGTTAGATCCTTGTAAATTTGACCGAAATACTCTTGGATCTTCTGTGGATTGTCGCTTTGCAGAAGTTCGGTAAATAGGGTATTTACCTTGTTGTGATCGAGGCGGATGACATCCTGGATATTTAGATCCTTTTTATCACTGCTTTGGGTAACAGCACTACCTACTACACCACTTACCGCAGCCATAGCGTCTTGAACCCGTGCCCAAATTCCTTGATCTGCATCTTGTCCAGTTAGTTCACGGACACCCAGAATTTCCAGAATACCTTTGAGTTGTTCTTGATGAGCGCGGTTCTCAAAATTAACGGTATTCAAAGGTGTGATCGCTAGTAAAACGTCAGCACCAACTTTTTGAGCAGCCTTGTGAACTATCAAGCCACTCATTACTATTTGATGTTTCAGCAATTCATGCTGAGATACTTTTTCATACAGGCTTAACTCAGAACCTTTGAACAATTCACGAGCTATTTCAATGAATTCTGTAACATTTTTTTTGGGTTCAGCCTGAATTCCATACTGACCAATTACAGTTTCTAGAACGCCAAGATTTTTTTCGTCATCTTTGATGAAATTCCGAATGCGATCGCCAATCTCGGCATCAAGTCCTTGGCTCAAAAGCAATTGCTCATTTTCGATGACTAATTGTTGGAGGGCTTTGATACTTGCCAATTTTACAGCAATAGCATTGCGTTTCGTATCATCTAAAGTAGCTACCATCCGTGTTCTCCTCGGCAAAGTGTTCGTAATTCTTACTGATATAACCTTGACACAGAGGTTAGGGAGATTCCATCTTTCTTTTGAGCGATCGCGTTCACAACTCAGGGTAGAGAAACATAAATTTTCGTTACAATTTTTGTCTTTATACTTTTAGATAGATAATATTTAAATCTGCATTCTATCCCCAGGCGGATAAAATTCAGGCGGATAAAATATTAATAATCTAAGATTTCTTTAAGAACGCTCTTTAAATCCACCTCAGTAGGGCGTTTTTCAAATTGCTCGTGGCTATAAATCCACACAAGCTTGATTACACAATCAATTGTATTGACTAAATACATTAATCTAATTTGTCCTGAAGCGCCTTTGGATACCTTCAACTCTAGCTTGTGAAATGACCATCCTTGAGGTAATTCAATCTTTCTAGGCAAAGGTTCGTTACGAGAATTGATGGGATATTGATCATCAATTAAATCTTCCAAAACTTCTACGATACACTCAACAAAATCCGACCTATAGGCTTTTGCAAGTTTTTTGAAAGAACGGTTGAAATTATCGGATTTTTCAATCGAGAAGGGAGTTGAGCCAGTCACGCACTTCTCCTTTACGAATACGAGTTGATGATTCCGAAGTACAAGCGTCCTTTAAAATTTCTTGCATTACGAATTGATAAGCCGGATGGTCACGCTCTATTTGGTCTAGTTTCTGGTGTCCCAATGCTTTCAAGTCTTCAAGAAGAATTGCCTTTGTTGAGCTAGCTTCAGGTAGCAAACCCTTACGCGCCTTTTTCCAAGGAAACTCCAAGTGGGTCATACCACTAAGTTGATAAGCATGGTAGCCACCAAAATATTCCCATACTTCTTCTAGAAGTTGTCTCTTATCCTCAGGCATCTCTAACAGGAATTCTTGACTAGGAATAGGTAATTGTTTAGCTTCAAATTCACTATAAAACCTGTAAGCCGGAGGACAAACAGGCCCATAGCGCCATGCTTGTATTTCTTCTTCAAACAATGGCTCATCATACATCGCCAAATGTAAGCTTTGCGCGTAATACAAAAGCTTTTGAACCTTCATATTGGTCATTTCTGCTTCTATACTGTCTTCGTAAGCTCTGACGATGAAGTAGCGAGCCACATTTAGACAATCAATCATAATCAGACTCGCAAATTAAGACTGGTTAACTATCTTAGCTGTTTTTAACGATCACTTACACTTACTATTTTAGTACATTTTTACTATTGAAAATCAATTTACTACTACAGGACAGCGTAAATCCAGCTACCATCTCAATTAACTAGACCAGTTGCTGTGAGCAACTGGTTAAAGGTAAGCAAACTTCGGCATCAAGTCTCAATATTTCGGAACCCCTTTTAGGGTGACGTTTACTCAGGCGATCGCAATGCAGCCTTAACAAACCTCACCGCAATTGTGACGATTACGCTAGAATTGTTAAAGGTTCTTTACAGAGTTTGCTGATCATCCCCAATTCTGTTAAAACAGCCTAGCATTCAAATGTAAATCTTATAAACCCCCTCTAGAGTTCACCAAAAGCTTCTATGACGCTCCCAATTCGCAACGTCGCCATTATCGCCCACGTTGACCACGGCAAAACCACCCTGGTTGACGCACTCCTCAAACAATCCGGCATTTTCCGCGAAGGCGAAGACGTTCCGGATTGCGTTATGGACTCCAACGCCCTAGAACGGGAACGGGGTATTACTATCCTGTCCAAAAATACAGCAGTTCGCTACAAAGAAACACTAATCAATATTGTTGATACTCCTGGACACGCTGACTTTGGTGGTGAAGTTGAACGCGTACTCGGCATGGTTGACGGATGTCTTCTGATTGTCGATGCCAACGAAGGCCCCATGCCCCAAACACGCTTTGTTCTCAAAAAAGCTTTAGAAAAAGGGCTGCGCCCCATCGTTATCATCAACAAAATCGACCGTGGTCAAACTGACCCCCATGTTGCTGTCGATAAAGTATTGGATCTGTTCTTGGAATTAGGGGCAGATGAAGACCAGTGTGATTTTACCTATCTGTTTGCCTCCGGTATGGCAGGTTTCGCCAAAGAAAGCTTGGAAGCAGAATCGGTAGATATGCAACCCCTGTTTAACGCGATTCTGCAACACGTTCCACCACCAGTAGGTGACAGCAATAAGCCTCTACAATTGCAAGTCACAACCCTAGATTATTCTGAATATCTAGGACGGATTGTGATTGGCAGAATTCACAACGGTACTATCCGCTCAGGACAGCAAGCAGCTTTAGTAACAGAAGATGGTACTATTGTCAAGGGTAAGATTACCAAACTGATGGGCTTTGATGGACTGAAGCGCATAGAGATGGAAGAAGCAACCGCAGGTTATATTGTTGCGGTGGCTGGTTTCGCTGATGCTTATATTGGGGAAACGATTACTGACCCCAATGATCCGCAAGCTTTACCACTAATTAAAGTAGATGAACCAACCTTGCAAATGGCCTTCTGGGTGAATGATTCGCCCTTTGCTGGTCAAGAAGGCAAATTGGTGACATCAAGACAAATACGCGATCGCCTATTCCGCGAACTTGAAACCAACGTTGCTTTGCGTGTCGAAGAAACCGATTCTCCCGATAAATTCCTCGTTTCCGGTCGTGGTGAACTTCACCTGGGTATCTTAATTGAAACCATGCGTCGGGAAGGCTTCGAGTTTCAGGTATCTCAGCCACAGGTAATTTACCGCGAAATCAACGGTCAACCTTGCGAACCTTACGAACTCTTGGTGTTAGACATTCCTGCTGATGGTGTGGGTAGCTGTATTGAACGCCTGGGACAACGCAAAGGCGAAATGCAAGATATGCAACCAGGTAGTGGCGATCGCACCCAGTTAGAGTTTGTCATTCCCGCCCGTGGTTTGATTGGTTTCCGGGGTGAATTCATGCGGATGACTCGTGGCGAAGGCATCATGAACCACAGCTTCTTAGATTACCGTCAACTGAGTGGTGACATTGAAGCCCGTAACAAAGGCGTTTTAATCTCCTTTGAAGAAGGCGTTTCTACCTTCTACGCCATGAGAAATGCCGAAGATAGAGGAGCATTCTTTATTGTTCCCGGCACAAAGGTTTACAGAGGCATGATTGTGGGAGAACACACTCGTTCCCAAGATTTGGAACTAAATATCTGTAAGACCAAGCAGTTAACCAATCACCGGGCTGCTGGTGGCGATGAATTGGTGCAACTGCAAGCACCGATAGACATGAGCCTAGAGCGTGCTTTGGAATACATCGCCGCCGATGAATTGGTGGAAGTTACACCCCAATCGATTCGTCTGCGGAAGATGTCGAAGAAGTTGGCGAAACGCTAAGTTTAGTTACTTGATTGATTTAAAAAGCCCACTAATGTGGGCTTTTTACTTTGTTGTATTAGAAAGATGAGTATCCTGATAGTCAAGTGGGTAACATAGCACTAAATAACTTGTTATGTTCACACCTTAATGTCTATGTCGTGGAATTCTACAGTTTTTAGTGTCTGTGCTTCAGGCAATTCTTGGTTCTGGGCTGCTTGGTGTAATATTGATGATGCGTATAATTTTCTAGAGAAGCCTAAAAAGCAATTGGAGATGGATTGCTTATTCTTTGCTGAAGCTCCTTCCAAAGAAGATGCAATTAAAACAGCCCGTAAGCTATTAGGTACTGAAATTAAACAAATAGGCAATGGATGGGCAGCAGAAGTTTGCAAAGAGATTGACAAAAAACCTCACATTGATACTGATGAACCTAAAGTAGTCACTAAAGTAGTCACTAATGAGCTTCAGGAATGTCTACAGCAGCTTCACTCATTGACTGGATTGAGTGATGTGAAGTCTACCGTTCAGGAGTTGGTAAATATTGCAAAAGTAGCCCAGATGCAAGCTCAAGCAGGTATAAAAGCTCCTTTAATCACCAGACACCTTGTATTCACGGGAAATCCCGGAACAGGCAAAACTACAGTAGCTAGGATTCTAGGTGAAATATACAAAAATCTTGGTGTTCTATCAAAAGGACATTTTCTTGAGGTAGACCGGACTGATTTAGTTGCAGAATACTTGGGACAAACAGCACCTAAAACAGCAAAAGTAGTTGAATCTTCTCTAGGTGGTGTACTTTTTATTGATGAAGCCTACTCTCTTGTTCCAGATGGACATGGCGATATGTTTGGACAAGAGGCAATTAATACTCTCTTAAAAATGATGGAAGACCACAGAGAGGATCTGGTGATTATCGTTGCAGGATATAAGGAGGAAATGTCTCGATTTATTGAATCTAATCCTGGTCTAAAGTCCAGATTTGCCAGGTCAATTAATTTTGAAGACTTTTCTCCGCCTGAGTTAGCCGAGATTTTTAAAGTCAGGTGTGAACAGCACGGCTATCTGTTCTCAAAGAAAACTCTGGAAGCAGTGCGTCATTTAGTCAATCAATTTGAACGTCAAATCGGAGAACTTGGAAATGGTAGATTTGTGAGAAATATCTTTGATCGTTGTGTGGCTATTCAATGTAACCGTTTAGCAGCATTAGCCAAACCATCAAAGGAAGAACTGAAAACTTTCTTACCTGCTGACGTTCCTACTCATGAACAACTAGCGCAGTATCTTCTTTGAGAGTGTCAGTGTAGACCATATTAACTTATTAATTTATACGATATGTCAGCCCATGCAATGGAAGAAATGGCTGAGGATATGCTGACGATTTTAGATGTGGAAGAGGCAGTTATGAGAGGTCAAGTCATCCGGGTTAAAAAAGATGATCCGAGAGGAACAAAATATATAGTAGTAGGAACTGCATTAGATCAACAAACGCCTGTTGGGATTGTTGGGCGTTTCGCAAGCAACGGACGTATCTGATTATCACTGTTTATGAAATCATTGAGCTTGAAGGGTAGCCGTATGTATGAATATAAGATGCGAGTATTGCGAAGGAACTGTTCAACCTCGAATTGTCAAGCGCGAGGCATTTAAACATAGAGATGGATTCGTCATCCTGGAAGATGTGACGATTGGTGTTTGTGATACCTGTGGCAATCCGTACTATTCTGCCGATATTCTTCATGCGGTTCATGCTGTTGCAACTGGAGCGAAACCTCCTGAAAGAACCGAACAAATTCCGGTCACTCATCTAGAATCAGCATAATCAACGCCGCGTAATGTTAGATCCTCAAGTTGTTGGTAAAGACAAATTGCTAGCCAGTAAATATTTTTACGGAAACCATCGCCCTAGCCGTGCATTTAATCAAATCTTTGAGTAACAATGAAGACGACTGAAAAAGGCAATTATCATGACTATTCGTGAAACTACCATTGCAAAATTGCAGCAACTTTCCGAACCACTCCTGCAAGAAGTGACCGATTTCATTGATTTTGTTATCCACAAACATC
The DNA here is from genome assembly GCF_017114985.1 of Nostoc sp. JL33. Taxonomy (GTDB): domain Bacteria; phylum Cyanobacteriota; class Cyanobacteriia; order Cyanobacteriales; family Nostocaceae; genus Nostoc. The sequence goes on from NZ_JABXKP010000070.1 coordinate 78,022, forward strand.
AAGTTAAAATTGCTGACAGTCAGCCTGATGAAACGCTTGTGGGAAAATGGTCACAATGGTTTGAGGCTGTAGATTCTCTAGACGTATCTCCACCTGAACCAGTCAGCAACTATCAGCAACTCCTATTCAACAAGTATCGCCAACAAGGGTTAGAGCTATGATCCTGTGCGATGCAGGAGTCTTATTGTGTTTAGTTGATTCCACTCAGCCTCAGCACAATGCTTATAAAATTGCAGTAATACGTTTGGCAAAGCCTCTCGTCACAACCTGGTCATGCCTGACAGAAGCCATGTATCTTGCCCTGCATCGTGGCGGCTGGCAAATGCAAAAACAGTTGGGGCAACTTCTTTTAGATAAACTGCTGACCGTTTACGAGATTCAGGAGAGTGATTACAGCCGTTTGTTGGCGCTGATGGAACAATACCGCGATCGCCCAATGGATTTAGCAGATGCAACGTTGGTTTTGACGGCTGAAAAGACAGGGTATCGTCAAATTCTCACCCTCGATTCTGATTTCTTGTTTTATCGAATTGGTCATCAAGACACCTTTGAAATCATTTCAGTCTGAAGCAATGAGTAACCAAATCACGATTTAGATAAGGTTTAGCAACGCTAGGATGTCCGTTTGAATGAACTGCGCGTCACCGATAGCGAAGCGTTAGCGAGTCTTGCCTACGCAATGGAGTAAATCATAAAAGAGCGATCGAAAACAAATCAATTATTTTCAAAGCTTATAATAGTCATGCTGGCAAAGAGTATGTCACAATTCAGGCAGGGATTGCTAGAGGTGAACGCGATGCCCCCACTACTCGACCCAACTACCGACCAACGCATTGTCCATTATGGGACGTGGGAACAGTTTAAGTTCATCCAAAAGGGTTTTGACGGTTCTCCTGGTGTGCGACTGTTTTACTATGACGATACAATCGAGATTCTCATGCCGGGACGCGAACATGAAATTTTTGCAAGTATCATCGGTTATTTAGTGACAACCTTTCTCGTCGAAAAAGGCATTTTCTTTCAGCCAACCCGATCAATGACCCAGGAAAAAGAAGGGGTTGTCTCGGTTCAAGCGGATGAGTCCTACTGCATTGGCAGCGTTAAACCGATTCCAGATTTGTCCATCGAAGTCGTTTTTACCAGTGGTGGTATCAGCAAGTTAGAACGCTATAAAATTCTGGGAGTACTGGAAGTCTGGTTTTGGGAAGATGGGCTGTTAACGCTCTATCATCTGCATGACGGCAGCTATGAACGCGTCGATCGCAGCCAACTGCCCGGACTCAATGACCTCAATTTGGATTTACTGAGACGCTGCATTTTCATGGCTGAGACTGATGCTGGAGAAGCTATTAGAGCATTTCGTCAAGAGATTTAACGCGTAGGCGAGCTTTTCGTAGACATCGCTCTTTTGCATATTTTCACACAAAGCGATCGCCAAACATAGCATAGATTACAGTGCTGCATCTACGCCCGTCGTAGACATGGACTCTCACTACTGCTTTCATTTCACAAAAATCAGATAAGACTGATATTTTTAAGGTAAATAATTTTCATCTAATAATTGAACAAGAGTGTAAGGGCATTTTTCTAGAAAAATATTTAAATCGGTTTTAATTTTCACAAACTCAACCGCACTTTGATAAATATTCTCTAAATCATCCTGTAACTTTTTTGTTAAATTCGTTGTTAAATGATTATTTAAGTCATATCTAAAGGTTTTAATTTCTCCAATCCAATGACGATAGTTTCTTTCATATTCAATCTGCCAATATTGAAGTAATAATATATGAATAATGATTTGCCTTAAAAGACCTTTGCCTTTAGCTAAATCTCTTCTACCCAAACTGATTAATTCCTCAATTAAGTTTTCTAAATCAAGTTGGCTAAACTGTTTTTGTTTTAATAATTCAATAGTTTCTTCTAACCATAAATTTTCATCGGTTTCATAGAGTTGTTTTAATTTGGTAGTAATTGTCATATTTTTACCTTCTACTTATCTTCCATCATTTAATCATCATATACAATTATAAATTTACAGATGCAAACGACCAAAATACAGAAAACTGGTTAGATTGTGCATACAATTCCTAACTGACTCCACCAAAATGCTTTTGAAGATGCAAGTTTTTCAATGGTGCTTTAATTTCACACAAACTCGACACGTCCCACCATCTCTTCAGGTGTCATCACCTCATACATCAAAACCAAAGTTTCAATGATTTCACCAATTGAACGAGTTCCTTTCTTGCAGTAGGTAATACCAGGATGATCAAGCCTAGAACTTGCAATAATCAAAAAATCTGCATCTTGGGTGAATAGTACTCGCTGTGCTTCCTGAATAAAGGCTAACTGGACTTCATCGCTTTGAGTACGTAATTCCACATCATTGGTTGTTGTCACATCAATTCCATAACGGCGCAAGCCAAGGGCAATTGCAGGATCGACATTTTCATCAAGATGAAAGCGAATTCGCTCACTCATTCCTCAACTGTCTGAGTTTCTCTTGAAGACGCGACGGATGATTTTGCTTCAGTATCTCAACTAACTCATTCTCTTCTGCTGTACGGCGATCAATCTCGTCTCGGTGATCAAAGTAATAAGCCATTGCTGCATAAACAGATGCCAGTGACAGGTCATACTTACCAGCAATCTCTACCAAGGAATATCCTAGCTTTAAATGCATCATCGCCACATCTTCTACAGCAATGCGTGTATCAGTAATGCGGGGCTTCCCACTCCGCACATCAGAAGAGATTTCAATATGCTCCCGACTGACTAACTGCATCAAAGAATCTTCCACCTCTATTCCATATCTTAATAATATGTGATTGCTCCTCGCCGTTGATATTCTGGTGAGTTTTTTAACTTAAAATGGTGAATAATCTGAATAGAGGTTTTCTATGAGCATCAGTCTCACACCCGATCAAGAACGCTTTATTCAAACCAAGCTCCAGTCTGGGAAATATCGCTCCGCAGAAGAAGCCCTTGAAATTGCCTTACGGTTGCTTGATGAATACGATCGCGCCGATGCTAAATGGATCGAAGATGTGCGAGAAAAAATTGATGCGGCGATTTTAGCTTCAGATAAAACGCCTCCTATTGATGGAGAGACATTCGTAAACCAAGTTCTAGAGCGGTTTCGACAAGGACATCAGGCGCAAGCATGAGTCGCTACGTCATCAACATTCTTGCCAGCCGAGATAAGTAGAGCGGTGTGAATAATTCAAGGTTTGTAGTGAGGGCTTCAGCCATCATTTGAGGACTTTAGTCCTCACTACGAACTAATCTCAAGATTTTTTACATTACTTAATCTAGTTTGATTTATTCTCACCGACTTACTTATCAATGAAATTGCCGATTACTTTGCTGAAACTAGCGTTGAAGCAGGAGAACGATTTTTCAGTGAATTCAACCGCAAGTGCCAACAACTTGTTGCCTTTCCAAACAGTGGTAAAAGTTACGCAAAAATTCGTCCAGACCTCCGAGGTGTATCCTTGCAAGGCTATATCGTTTTCTACAAAGTGCTAGATGATGGTATTGAAATTCTACGGGTTGTAAGTGGTCGTCGTAATTTTCCATCTCTTTTTGAGGAATCCAACTAAAAGCTTTTTTGCCGAACCCCTGAGACACTGTGAATTTCGGGTGGTATTGGGTTAAAAAAGAAACATGAAAATCATCAAACCCATCACCAATTGGTTAGAAACCCGCGCTTGTACCCCTGCATACGGCGGTTGGATACTAGCAGCAACGGCTATTTGTTTTTTTGGGGCAGGTATCAATACGATGGCTGGCTGGCTGTACGCCATTAGCGGCATTAGTTTTGCTCTTTTAGGTGTAGCAGCCATCTTACCGCCGCGATCGCTCACAGGTCTATCCATCACCCGCCGTCCCATTCAACCTGTATCAGCAGGCGACGATCTGATGGTGGAATTAGAAATCCGCAATCAGACACAGCAGCCTGTAAGTTTATTGAAAGTTGAGGATATACTACCCTTCGTCTTAGGGAAACCAGTACAAAAGGCAATCGAAACAATTTCTAGCCAAGGTAGTTACCGTTGGCTATATTACCACCCTACCCAGCGCCGGGGCGTATATCGCTGGAATACAGTAGAACTGGGTTCTGGTGCGCCTTTGGGATTATTCTGGTGTCGCCGTCAGCGTGATTGTGCTGCAATGGCGATCGTCTATCCTACAGTGTTACCCTTGGTTACATGCCCCCTAGTAGACGAAATGGGGCAAGAAGAGAGCAAAAAAGGCGATCCTCGTGGTAGACCCTTGCAGACAGCGACAACGGGGCTGGTGCGATCGCTACGCCCTTATCGTATAGGAGATCCTACCCGTCTGATCCACTGGCGGACTAGCGCCCGCTATGGAGAATTAAGGGTGCGGGAGTTAGAAATGGTCACAGGTGGACAAGAAATAGTTATTGCCCTTGACAGCGCTAGTAATTGGGAAGAAGAAAACTTTGAACAAGCAGTAATTGCCGCAGCTTCACTGTATTTTTATGCACAGCAACAGCAATTAGAGGTGCAACTCTGGACAGCATCAACAAATTTAATTAAAGGCGATCGCTTTGTACTAGAAACCTTAGCAGCAACCACAGCCCTAGAAGATGCCAGTTCAGTAGTTCCTAAAAGCTATCCCTTGATTTGGCTGACTCAAAACCCCCTGAGCCTTGCTACTCTTCCTCAAGGCAGTCGCTGGGTTTTGTGGCCAAATATTTCCTCACCACTAGAACCAGAGGTAATCAATTGGGAGCATCCTGGTATAGTTTTACAAAGCGATGTCTCCGACGGGCTACGCCTACACGCACTACAACCCCAACTGCAAAAAACATTAAATTCGTATTAATCAATACCTTCACCAAAAAACCATACCCTAGAAGGGCTATACGAACAAAGCCTACCTCCCAAGATTGTAAAGCTTTTAGCTTACGGAGGTGTAGCTCTTGTTTGTATAGCCACGACTTCTAGTTATTCGCGCAAGGTGCAAGGTTTGAGTTAACTTTGCTTTAGCTGTTTACGTCTTAATACTGAACCAGCACTTAAAGTAGCTATTGTCAGTAGCGCTGGTAGAAATGTAGGTTCAGGAACAGATGTAACTTTTTCATTAAAGGTAAAGTTATCTAGTGCAAACTGTGTCCCGCCACCACCCGTCTTTATCAGATAATCTGGCTCAACTCCACCAAATGACGTAAACTTTAATTCATCAACACCAAAATAATCAAAATTAACTAAAGTTGGCTGTGTCGTATCTACAACCACAGTTTTTGAATACAAGGTTGCACCGCTCTTTAAACCTTGTACAGTAACCGAAAGACCATTATTCCAAGTAGCTGATAGGTAAAGACTGTTGAAGTCAAAAACACTATCACTTACTAGGGCTGGGTTTCCAAATCCGTTGAAAGCCACATAGTCTCCTGAAACTCTGCCATTGTCTTCGCCTGTACGTGTAACTTTAGAACTTGAGCCATTTACATAGTAAAAATTATCCCAATTAAATCCTCCGTAACCATTAGGAATCGGCTCATAATATGAAATAGGCGCTATATCGTCAAATGTTAAAACAGTTGCTTGTGCTACGGCTCCTATTCCCAAAACGATGACTGTTGCTGCGATCGCAGCAGTCGATAACTTTTTCGCAACAGTTGAAATACTCATATGGTAGTAGTTGTAACTCTTGATAAGTTTGTGCTTTTTTTTGTCACACATTTCACAATATACACTAACTCGCAAAAAGCAAGTATTATTACTTAGTTATTTCATGAAGTCTCATAAAGTTATGATCAAGAGAATTCAGCAAAATGTATAAATAAACAAAGCCTGACATAAGTCTGCTTAAAGGATCGCCCTTGGCATCTTGCCTTAGAGGCATCACAGCGTCGTTTGTTGATGAGAATAAATCAACCTCTTGACTTTTAAATTCTGCCTGAAGATGCAACTTGAATTTTGATTAGCTTATAAGTTAGGCTTGTAAGATTTCTGAGATTTTGTCTGATCCCAGCACCCCGGACATATCAGCCTTCGTAGCAAAGTAAAACAATTTGAGCAAGTAAAGTTGGGGAAATACACCCAGTAATCCCTTAGTGAGGCTGAGGTACAATGCAAAGAAATATTTAAATTATGAGCGACATGATCACATCAGAACATAACACAAAATCCAGCGATAAAAGCCTAGAGGCAATGCGGCATTTTTCCGAACAATACGCCAAGCGTACTGGAACCTACTTCTGTTCTGAACCTTCTGTCACCGCAGTTGTGATTGAAGGACTAGCCAAACATAAAGACGAACTAGGTGCGCCTTTATGTCCCTGTCGCCACTACGAAGATAAAGAAGCTGAGGTTCACGCCACATATTGGAACTGTCCCTGTGTGCCAATGAGAGAACGCAAAGAGTGCCATTGCATGTTGTTCCTCACCTCTGACAACGAGTTTGCTGGAGAAAAGCAAGAAATCTCTCTCGAAACAATTAAAGAAGTACGAGAGAGCATGGGATGAGCGAAATCATGCCCCAAGAGTTTTGGCAAGGCGTAGAACAGTTCAATTCTGGTCAGTTCTATGCCTGTCATGACACTTTAGAGGCTCTGTGGATTGAAGCTGGCGAACCAGAAAAAACCTTTTATCAAGGCATTCTCCAGATTGCTGTGGCACTGTATCATTTGGAGAATCTTAACTGGCGAGGTGCAGTAATTCTACTGGGAGAAGGCAGCAATCGCTTGCAGCGTTACCCATCTAGTTACGGCGGGATTGACGTAGATGAGCTATTGAGTCAGAGCGCAGTGTTGTTGGCGACATTACAAAAAATAGGGCCAGACAAGATTGCCGATAGTGATTTAGGTGAAAATCAAGTCTTATCTTTGCCTAGAATTGTGCTAACGACTGATTAGACATAGGAGCGAAATTAATTTCCGTTGCCCGAAATCCTTGGTAGGCACAATTCATGTAGACGCATTCGCAAAGCGTCTCGTAGAGAAGCCGCTTAAGGCAGGGTATTGTGCCTACGTCATTTTCACTGCGATGTCTATTAGTAAAGCTTACTCAGATGATTTCGATTAGTGTTTGGGGGATGTTTGAAAAGTATGTATTATTGTTAACACCAAAATATCCTAAACCTCACGCCCTATAAGGGGCAGGGCTGATTCATTCCCCAAAGAGCTTTAAAAATCAAGGGTTATAGCGATTAAAAATTAGTTATTTTGTTACCGACGTGCCGATGAAACCAACTATTTTACTGATATTTCAGTGCTTAAATGTTCATCTCTTCGTCACGCTTACTTACAATTTTCTTGCTAACCATCTTGACAAATCCTGTTTGAAATGGAATGAATCAGCCCTGCTATAAGGGGGGTTTCAAAGCCTCTCGACCTTTCTCTTAGAGGAATGGAATCGGGGTTTTTTACTATACTTTATAGACTTTTAAAACAACCTTTTGGAGGAAAACTTCACCTCTGCACTCTGCTCCATGGCTGTTTTCCCCTACCTTGCTTAGTGAAAAGTTGAAGTTTGAAAAAGTAGCTGCAATATTCGGCAGAATACCTAATTTTTTAACTTACCGCATTTTGAGCTTGGATGTTTGGGTATAGATATTGGCATTCCGAGTTCAGAGCATGGAGTTTCGAGTTCTGAAACTCAAGTTCCGAGTTCTGAAGCTGAAGTTCCGAGTTCCAATATATATAAGCTGTAGTGCATTTCATACCAATTACCTGAAACCTTGAGGTTGGGGGTAACGTCACTATTTGAGGCAGTAGTTATCGTAAATCACTCCAGATTGTATATTTCATATCTGGATAAAGTACTTGAGATAATTAGAATACAAGCTCAAATCCTGAATCCCAAATTGCTATGATGCCCTGCTATCAATTGCCAATATCACAGATGCGTCGCTTTGGATTAGCTTTAATGCTGCCAGTTGCACTCTTGGGCACTTTTGTCTTCCCTAACCAAGTGCAAACCGCTACTGGACAAACATCTGGAGGAAATCGCCCCCTGACTATCCGCGCTGATGTGCAAGAATATGACGCTAAAAATCAAGTAATCACCGCTCGCGGTAATGTGCAAATGTCGTATCCTGCTCGCCAGATTCAGGCAACATCTGCCCAAGCACAGTACTTTAGTAAAGAACGCCGAATTGATTTCAGTGGTAACGTCTATATTTTGCAACAGGGGGGTAACAGTATCCGGGCGGAGAAAGTAACCTATTTAATTGACGAAGGACGATTTGTTGCCTTACCCCAATCCAACCGTCAGGTAGAGTCCATCTACATGGTGCAGGAATCAGATAATGATGGACAAACTGCGACACCTGCCCCAAAGACACCAGGATTCAAGCGTTCTAATTAGCATTTACCACCAAGAAAGAGTGCCTCCAGCGTGAAAATTGTTTTAGAGAATATTCACAAATCTTACGGCAAGCGAGTAATTGTCAATCGTGTCAATCTTTCTGTTGCTCAGGGCGAAGTCGTTGGTTTACTAGGCCCCAATGGGGCTGGTAAAACGACGACCTTTTACATTGCCACAGGTTTAGAAAAACCCAATCAAGGAAAAGTCTGGCTAGGTAATCTGGACGTTACGGCAATGCCAATGCACGAAAGGGCGCGACTGGGTATTGGCTATCTAGCACAAGAACCAAGTGTTTTCCGCCAACTCTCGGTAGAGGATAATATTCTGCTGGTGCTAGAGCAAACTAATGTGCCACGATGGGAGTGGTCAAGACGACTCAAAACTTTACTGCGGGAGTTTCGCTTGGAAAAATTAGCCAATAGCAAAGGAATTCAACTTTCTGGTGGTGAGCGACGGCGGACGGAATTAGCAAGGTCTTTAGCTGCTGGACAAGAAGGGCCAAAATTTTTACTTTTGGATGAACCATTTGCCGGAGTTGATCCGATCGCAGTCTCAGAAATTCAGCAAATTGTGGCACAACTGCGCGATCGCGGCATGGGAATCTTAATTACAGATCATAATGTCCGCGAAACCCTAGCGATCACCGATCGCGCCTACATCATGCGCGAGGGACAAATTCTCGCTTTTGGCGCTGCTGACGAACTCTACAGCAACCCCCTCGTGCGGCAATATTATTTAGGGGATAATTTCCAAGTCTAAATTAACAATTATTTAGTTAATATTTTCAAAGGATATTTTTATTGTTTCTTCTTAAGCAGAAATTTCTTAATTATAGGACTTACGCAAAAATCGCCAACTGCGCTTAATTTATCGAACCGCCAAGACGCCAATAACCCCAAGAATCATAGAGTGTGCGTAAGTCCTAAATTAATTTTATTCTGCTTTCTCAGATATTGAGAATTGAATTTTGATATAAAACATAAACTTTGCTTTACCAGGGTTTGCCAATTTTTAACTTTTCAAGTCGCTTATGATATCAAAGAAGCTCACGTCTTTCTACAGCCTCCATTCGCTGCTGCCTCTGACGATCATGGATCGCTATCTTGCCAGCGAATTGTTAGCGCCGTTTTTTTTTGGTGTCGGAGCTTTTTCATCACTTGGCGTTACCATTGATGCTGTATTTGATCTCATCAGAAAAATCGTAGAATCTGGGCTACCCATAGACATTGCTATTCAAGTTTTTTTGTTAAAATTTCCCAACTTTATCGTTTTAGCCTTCCCCATGTCTACGCTGCTGGCTACTTTGATGACCTACAGTCGTCTTTCTAGCGACAGCGAACTAATTGCCCTGCGTAGTTGTGGAGTCAGCGTCTATCGCATGGTGCTAACTGCTGTGATGTTGAGTCTTGTGGTTACAGGAATGACATTTGTATTTAACGAACAAATTGCACCAGCAGCAAATTATCAAGCGGCGATGACTCTGGATAAAGCTCTCAAATCAGACAAGCCAACTTTTAAACAGCAAAATATTTTCTATCCTGAATACCAGGATGCTGTCCAGCCGGATGGCTCTAAGAATAGGATATTGACACGCTTGTTTTACGCCGACCAATTTGATGGTAAGCGGATGAAAGGTTTGACGATTATAGACCGTTCAACAAAAAATCTGAATCAAATTGTGGTATCAGAATCTGCCCAGTGGAATCCTTCTCAAAATGTCTGGGATTTTTACAACGGTACGATCTATTTTGTCGCTGCCGATCGCTCTTATCGCAACATTGTCAAATTTGAACACCAACAACTGCAACTACCGCGCACGCCCTTAAGTCTGGCAGAAAAAAGCCGCGATTATGGTGAGATGAATATTGCCGAAGCACTAGATCAACTACAAGTAGAACTTCTCGGTGGCGATCGCCAAAAAATTCGTAAACTCGAAGTGCGGATTCAACAAAAAATCTCCTTACCTTTTGTCTGCGTAGTTTTTGGCTTGGTAGGTGCAGCGATGGGAAGTATACCGCAGCGAACTGGAAGAGGCACCAGCTTTGGGATTAGTGTCATAGTTATATTTTCGTATTACTTAATTTTCTTTATTAGTGGTGCGATCGGGCAAGCAGGTGTCCTCTCTCCCTTTATGGGGGCTTGGTTGCCCAACTTTCTTTTTTTGGGAATAGGTCTATTTTTATTGATCCGAGTTGCCAAACGGTAAATTGAGGAAGTGCTACAAATAAAAACCTCACCCTATCCTGACTTTAATCCCTCTCCTTACCAAGGAGAGGGACAGGTTTTGCGTAGCATAACCAGGGTGAGGTTTTCTTAAGCTATTCAATAAACCGTAAATTGCGTCCAGAGAAACTTGTGTGTACACCGTAGCCTTCTAAAAGAGAGGTCAAATTCCAGCCATCGAACTCACATTCAATTACGGATGATAATTTCGACATTCCGGTGCATCTGGGTTTTCCTTACAATATTCTTCAAAAGAGACCTTGGCTGATACCATACCCTCAGCTTTCTGATGAGCTGCTTCTGCCTGGAGTTCTTCTACCTCATCCCAGGCAAGTGCACAGGGTTTAGAATAAGCACCTTGGGATGTGCAAATAGCACGAGCCTGCTCAATTGCTTTTTGAATTCTCTCCTCCAGCAGCAGCGCTTGTGGCGCTTCCACAAAGTCGCTTTTGGTCAAAATGTCGGTAATCGAGATGATGCCCAACAGCTTGCCTTGAATCACAGGTGCCCTGTGGATACCAGTGTTAGCAAATAACCGCGCTACATATTCCACACCCAAATCAGGATTTACCACAATGCAAGGTTTACTCATAATTTCGTAAACCCGCACTTGCTTCGGGTCTTTACCGTAGGCTGCTATTTTATAGACAATATCCGTTTCTGTGACAATACCATAAGCATCATTGTCATAGCGACGATCCACAACCAGCGATCGCAATCCTTTTTCTTTCATCAGCCCCACTGCTTCAGCAACAGTCGCCGAACCGCGAATGGTAACTACATCTTTGGTCATGATATCTTCAGCTTTCATCATTGCTGTAGTCTCCTGGTTAATAGTCCGGTGCAGCACAGCGCCCTCAGAGGCATATCAAAGCATTGCAGCGCACAGTTTGCTAACTAGAAAGTAAAAAGTTGAACTTTTGTCCAGCCACAACAATAAATTAGACCAGTTGTCAACTCCTGATGTTATCCAGTGTTACCGATACCCAAAAACTAACCATAAATTGCCATAAGTTTCTAGAAAATCTTGCCAAAGGACTCCAGCCGCTAAAAAGTAAATTTTTGACTACTACATGTCTATGGGTAATGACTAATAACTTATGGAGAAGTTAGGATGAAATCACCATTAAAAGTTAAGTTGAGATATTTCCTGTTGAGGAAAGCAAAAGCTTTAAACAGCAACCTCTTCAGCTTCCATGAAGTTTTCCCGATTTCGAGTAAATTTCAATTACCTATCCCATGCCACATCGTTATTATCCTCCCGCCTACTTACGCTATCTCAGAGCCAGGTTATGGAATCTTGGGCGACCTCGTTTTTGGGGAACTGCAATTTTTTTATCTGTAGTAGGGCTAGTAGCCTGGGAATATCGGTCAAACCCAGATATTTTCGTTTATAAGCAAAAAAACGAAGTCGTTTCACAAAAGCCTACTGATTCCTCACTGTCAGAAGAAAACAGAGCTATTGCAGCGGATATTGATAACTTGCCAGTTTTATTTAATGACTTTCAGCAAGGAACTCTCTCAGTAACAGCAAATACCCCTAAGGAAAACACTAACGGAAAAAAGAGCAAAGACTTATTAGGGGATGTAATTAACACACAAAAGTCTGCTAGTGATACCAAATTAAATCCTGGTTTAGGCGTTAACGGCGGCACCTCGCCAGCCGTGGAAAATCCCTTTGTTGTACAAACAGAAAATCTATTGCGTACTGGGACGGTTGATACTAATAACCAGTTTCTAGGTCTCAAGACCTCAAAGGCGGCGTCTGAACCAACAGGGGGGGAACAAACATCCTCTAGCCTGGATAGTCTGGGTATTGGATTGACTAATCAAACCAACAAGAATCAAAATTCTTTATCTATCACCCCTCTGCAAGCGGCGCTCAACCAATCGACAAACCAGAAATTGTCTAACTTGAATGGTAGCGCAATTCAGACAAATGCCTTGGGCCGCGTCTCTGATCCAGGAGTAACGCTAATGCCACCCATCAACAGCTTACCCAGTCAGAATTCTCTACCAAGTACTGGGTTAACTGCTGGGACAGGCTACACGTCAACGGGTACGAACTTACCACAAAATCCCTACAGTAATTTAAATAAGGGTCAGGTATTACCTAGTAATGGGCTAACTACTGGTACAGGTTATACTTCAACGGGTACGAACTTACCGCAAAATCCCTACAATAATTTAAATAGTGGTCAGGTAGTGCCTAATGTATCACCAGTGACACCCCCAGTCACCCCTCTGGCACCAACTAATATTGCACCTTACTCTAGCCAGAGTCCAAGTCAAGGCGTTGTCACCCCTACAAACCCTGTAGGATATGGGAATTATGGTATGCAGCAGCCGACGCAACTACCACAGTCATATGGGAATTATGGTATGCAGCAGCCGACGCAACTACCACAGTCATATGGGAATTATGGTATGCAGCAGCCGACGCAACTACCACAGTCATATGGGAATTATGGTATGCAGCAGCCGACGCAACTACCACAGTCATATGGGAATTATGGTATGCAGCAGCCGCCACAACTACCACAGTCTAATTACCAATATCTTCGCCAGCTTCAACAGAAGTATACAGGTAATGGACAAAGGTAATTTTAACAAGGTAATGGGGTTTAATTCCCCAGCAAGACAGGCAGCAAGTATGTAAGTCTTGTTCTAAATCCCCTATGCATTACTTAATTACGAATTACGAATTACGAATTACGAATTATTTAAGCACGTTGGCTGGATAAATTCTAGCTAAGGTGATTGTGGGCTATTTGGAATAATCGGAACTTCTGGTGTTTCGGGTTGTTGCTGTTGTCGTTGTAAATATTTACTCAATACATAAGCCATATCCCCACGGGTAATGGGTTTTAATGGGGAAATATTGCCTTGAGCATCTGTATTGAGAAATCCCTCAGTAGCTACTGTAGCGATCGCTTTTCTAGCCCAAGCTGGGATAGACTTTTCATCTGGATGTGAAGCAAGAATCTCATTAACAGCGTCATCGGAAAACTGAAATACACCATAAGCCTGGGCGAAAATAGCCAGAGCTTCTGCCCTTGTCACCTTTTGATTAGGGAAGAATTCATTGCCCCGATAGCCTTTCATGATGTCAGTTTTTAAGACTGTCTGTATATCATTAAATGCCCAATAAGAACGAGGAACATCTGGAATAGTTAAATTTTCTTTGTTAACAGCTTGTCGTTTATCTAGCCGAAATGTTTTTACCATAATCGACGCTAATTCTGCCCTACTCAGTAACCTTTCTGGATAAAATTTGCCATCGGAAAAGTTTGTCATCCATTTGACAGCAGTTACCTGTTGAATGGAATCAGATGTTATTCCAGAAGTAGGTTCTGGCACTTGAGCCTGAGCAATTGCTGGGGAGTTTTGTAGTAGTGCTACTAAAGATAGAGTAATTGAAAGCTGACGCATCATAATAACCACTTTTAGCTGCTAAATGAATTTAAAAAACTATGTTACTGAGGTTAACGCAAAATTTGGTGTTCCTAATAACCTGTAACTCAGTTAGTGACGAACTTTGGCTGGGCAATGTTGCATATCTGCTTGTTGTGGGTTATGTGTTTAGACTGCGAGTACCAAGTGAAACGTGAGGCTGACTTGAAAAAGTTTTGAGTAGGGTGTGCAGCCTAGCCCTTTTAAGGTGGGTGCAAGTATGGTGAAACCCTTATTTTTCAAGCTAATTTATTTTGCGATCGCTTGTAGTTAGTCACTTAATTTTATTCCTAATTCACGCAAGTATTTATTAATACACTTCTCAGCTTCAGCACGTTGAGCCTCTAATTCGCGCAGCTTGATAATCTCCGCCTCAATATCAATTTTGTCATTTTCATCCTTGGGGGTTAGGACATAGCGGTTGATATTGAGAATATATTCATTAGCAGCTAGTTCTTCCAGAGCTACGACTTTAGCATATCCCTCTTCATCTTGAAAGGCTTGGTAAGCTGTGATTATGTGAGTGATATCTTCTTCACGCAAGTAATTTTGATTACGGCTCTTTTGATATTCATTACTAGCATTAATGAACAAAACTTTATTTCTACGGTTTTCTTGCTTATCTCGATTAAAAATTAAAATCGCTGTAGCAATACCAATGCCGTAAAGTATGTTTGGTGCAAGACCAATTACTGCTTCAATAAAGTTAGATTCAATAATCCTTCTGCGAATAACACCCTCAGAGGCTCCACGAAATAAGACTCCAAGTGGCACTAATACCCCAGCTTTGCCAGTATTTTGGAGTGTTGCTAGTATGTGTTGAATAAAAGCAAAGTCACCGCTTCCTTTAGGAGGTATTCCATAGCGAAAGCGGTCATAAACATCAAATTTAGCTAGCTCATCACCCCAATTACGGATGCTAAAGGGAGGATTAGAAATTACCCTGTTAAAAAGCATTAAGTTACCGTTTTCTATCAGTTGTGGTTCACGGATAGTATTTCCCAAGTGAATATCAAAATCAAAAATGTCGTGCAAAAGTAAATTAATTTTGGCAAGGCTAAAAGTATTCTGGTTTATATCTTGTCCATAAAGTAGTAAATCATTTTGCTTACTTCCCAAATGTTTTATTTGCTTGATAGATTCAGTTAACATACCTCCCAATCCACAAAAAGGATCACAAATACTCATTCCTGGTTGTAGTTCAAGCAGATGCACTAATAGTTGTGCTACCTTCTGCGGAGTATGGAATGCTCCATATTCTTTTCCCAGATTATCTGCAAACTTTTCTAGGAGGGAGTCACAAACCTTTCCCAGTAAGTCTGTTTCAACAAAGTAGCTATTCTGGAGTTTGATATACGATAAATAAAAAATGAACTCACTTAGGACTTTATCCTGCTCTCTCAAACTAACTCGACTGCTTATATTTTCAAAGTCATAACTAATAAAAATCCCTTGTAGTTCTTTTAGCTTTGTGTTGTAGGTCTCAATAGCTCTACCAGCTTCATTAAGTACCTTGCCAATATTTCCAGTTATTTGCTGCAAATAATTCCACTGCGAAATTACAGGAATAAAAAAGCGTGGTTTGGCTTTATAAGATTCTTCCTCAAATAAATCAGATAAACGCTTGATAAGCAAAATTCTGAAAAAACAGTTAATACAATCACTCGGACTAAAAACATTCTGTAGGATAACAGCCCCAGACCAAAGTCTGTCTTCTAAATTTTCTAAAGTAATCATTGCTGTCCTTCCAAAGTTTGAAAAAGAGTAAATTCTGATAAATTATTTCGTGTGTCTAAAATTTCCAAGGTAATGCGGTTAGCTCGTTCAGTAGCTAAAAAGAGTTTAGCTAATTTATTTTGAGTCTCCAAATTAGGTAATGGAATCTTGAGACTACGTAATTGAGAAATTGGAATCAACTGAATGGTAGAAGATTGCAAGTATAAAGTGACTAGTTGCTGTTCTAGCCATTTTGAACGCATCAAAACTGCCAAATATACAGGATCAATTTGTACTATGGGGCGGATAACAGCCACGTTATTACTCGCCAAGCTACCTTCTAATTTATCTGTAACTACTGACGCCTTCAGGAGTGTACCTCGGTTGGAAATTACCACATCACCAGTTTTTATTCGATACCGCTCATGATCAGATAAGCGTAACTGAACCACACTTGGGTTACGTTCAATGTATAGGTACTCAAGATCAGACAAGCTAACAACGCGCTCTAGTATACCGTTATCGTCTGTGTAACGGCTAAGTGTAATTCCTTGGAATATTTCCCCTATTTTCTGAAGAGGGAGAACTAAATGAGACATAAATTTTCTAGGCTACTGCTAAACCATTTTTTGAATTAATCTTATTATTGCACAAAGTAGTTCGATTACTGTGTTGACACTTTAGCACAGAGCTTGCTAGTATATCCCCAAGCAGATTGTAAAACCATGAAAAAACGCAACCGGAGTAGCAGTCCAGCAGCGTTGTCTTATTTCAAAAGTTTGTAATTTGGTTGTCCATCCATTAACGGTCAGGCGCAGTGCTTGTTGACCGTCAATTTAATATGAGGAAAAAACTTTTATGATCTCTCCACCAAATAATCCTAACTCAGATGACTTTCAGTCAGACCCTTTGACATTTTTATCTATGGTGATTAACCGAGAAGACGGGCGCGAGTTTCTCAATAAATCCGTCGAATTTCTCGCGCGGATTAGCTATATCCAGCAAGACCAGGCCGAGATTCTACGCCAAAAAAAGGCTGAGGCTGAGGTACACCAAAAGATTGAAACTGAGGCTAAGGCTTGTAAAATCCTCATGGCAATAACCATAGAACACGCCAAGAGTCAGGGACTTGACCCTTATAAAGACTTGGACAAACTCCAAAGCAAAAGCTATAACCAGCTTTGTGCTTACGTTAAGCAGCGTTTTCCAGAACTGAATAATCGTATCCCTCTATCTCCCGCTTAACGTTTCATAATTTTTACTATGGAACACCAAGATGTCTCACAAATGACACCTTGGTGTTCCATTTTCACCAGCAAAAATTATTCACAAGCTTTTGAATGTAAAACCTCTAGTCTTATTAAAGATAGAAATTTCAATGCATCTTTAAACTTGAAAAAGTATCTTTCTTTCGCTTGGCTCGACCGAAAACACCTGTCGATAAAGTGTCGCTGACGGTCTTTTCTGAAGCTAAAAATAAACAGTAAAAGGTGTGTAACTTAGGTTATGTTCATCTAAGATAAGTTTTATGGAGCAGTTTTGGGAATGACAGCAGCAGCAGATCCCGTAAAGTTGATGAAGCAAGAAGTTGGCAAAGCCGCCGCAGCCCTAGTCAAGTCGGGTTCCATTGTGGGGTTGGGTACGGGGTCAACTACAGCATATACGATTCAGTATTTAGGCGATCGCCTCAAGTCTGGTGAACTCAAAGATATTATTGGTATACCTACCTCGTTTCAGTCAGAAGTGCTGGCGAAGCAATACGGTATCCCTCTCGCCACCTTAGATGCTATTGACCACATCGATATTGCCATTGATGGGGCAGATGAAGTCGATCCGCAGAAGAATTTGATTAAAGGCGGTGGTGCAGCACATACCCGCGAAAAAGTCGTAGACTACCTGGCAGAACAGTTCATCGTCGTGGTAGATAGTGGAAAGTTAGTAGACCGATTAGGTTCTAGTTTCGCTGTACCCGTGGAAGTGATTCCAATGGCAATTACTCCTGTTACCAATGCCATCAAAAAACTCGGTGGCAAACCAGAACTCCGCATGGGTGTAAAAAAAGCTGGCCCAGTGATTACTGACCAAGGGAATTTTGTCTTAGATGTCAGATTTGACTCCATTGAAGATCCAGTCAGCTTAGAAAAGACATTGAATAACATTCCTGGCGTTCTGGAAAATGGTATCTTCGTTAACTGTGTCGATTTAGTTTTGATTGGTGAAGTCAAAGATGGTCAGCCATTAGTGCGGCAACTGTAAGAGTTCTAGATTTTGGATTTTAGATTTCAGAGACATCTAAAATCCAAAATTAAGCAATCGATCCAGTTCATCGAAACACCAATCTAACTATCAATATTCGGTTGACCAAATAATTATTAATTCATAATTCATAATTCATAATTAAATGGGTTCAAGCTCCCACTGATAGCGAACGCGCAGAGCGTCTGGTAGAGAAGCCTCTTCGAGTCCGCGTACTCCTGCGGAGGACAAGCTAGCAAGAGCGTCTGTCTGCGACACCCTGCGCGAACGTAGAGAGCGTCTTGCAATTATGAATTAGTAATTATTAATTATGAATTAGATTGACATCCTCCCACGTCTAAAGGCGATAGGATTCCAAGAATCACTATCAATTTTGGCTAGAGTAACCCAAAATTTATAGTCTTCATCGCCCGAATATGCGATCGCTGCTTTGCCCACATCTTGCCCAATAATTATTAAATCGCCCTTTTCGTCAACTCTGGGTTAATGAATCGTGAAGTTTCTCCCCATTCTTCAAAAAGCCTAATTTTAGCTGAGGTGGTTTGGCAGCCGTCTTTGGTGATAATTTTCTGTCTGCATTGAATCTACTGCCCATGTTATTTTCTTAGAGAAAGGTGGGCAGTGTTCACCAATACGCTTTGGATCAGATAATCTACATACCAATAACTTCTGTAGAGACCGTAATTTTACAGTCTCTACACGTATGAAATTTTTACCAACAATCTTAACCGATATAAATTTGGATTTTTGAATTAAGTACAGGAGTGGACTACTTCGGCTGAATTGGTGTTAGGGCTACACCTTGATAATAATGTCCCAAAATTTGCAGGTGGTTTACTCCTTGCCGAGCCAGATTATAAGCTCCCCACTGACTCATGCCTAAACCATGACCAAAGCCAAGCCCTTGCAGTACAAAACTACCATCGGCTCCCTTGGTGACGGTAAAGCGGGTACTTTTTAACTTCAGGGCTGTCCGCACTTCCTCGCCCTGTAGCACCTTCGTACCCTTGTTGCCGACAATTTTCAAGACTTTAACACTGCGGAAAGGCGAGTATGTCTCTGGAATCATATCCTTGACATTGCCCACCTCAGGAAATTTAGCGCTAATTTCAGTAGGTGAGAAGGTTTTCACCCAATTACACTCGCGGATATTTTGATCGTAGTCTTGAACAGCACGTAGGTAAGGTTCGTTGCTTCCCCAAACGTCTTCTACGTTTTCGGTGTGTCCTCCAGAACAAGCGTGGAAGACTGAGAGAATAATCCGGTTTTTGTAAGTTAGTACCTGCCCTAATGTGGAATCAACTGCGGCGTAAGTAGCAGGAGATTCACTAATCACACCTTTGTAAATTTGCCAACGATCCGGGGTATTGCCTAAATCGTAAACGGGATTATTCCGTTGTTTTTCACGTTCGTAGAGGGCATAAGTACGGGCTGCGATCGCTTGGGCTTTTAAAGCTTCTTGGGGCCAGCTAGCATCCATTTCGCCACCAAGAACGCTGTAGAGATATTCTTGGTCATCAACCCAGTTAACAGCGGTTAAGCCTTTTTCTGTGGGGACAACCAGAGTTCTACCCCGATACCAGCGTGAGCCTATATAAACGTATCCTTTACCAGTTGGCTCAATCCAAAATAAACCAGACTGCCACTTATCTAAAGCAACTCCGCCAGGAATGGCTTGGGCATAATATGCACTCATGGCTGGCAACTGTCCGAGAGTCCGGCCGGTACTATCCTTGACGATTCCAGTGGTGGAACTGCCCACTTTTACCTGATTAACCCCTCTCTCAATTGCCACACGCAGGATTACAGATGCTTGGGCTGGGGCAACCAAAGCTATCCACAAAAGGATACTTACCCACGAATGACGTACTTTAATCTGGGAAAATAAAGAGCCTAAGTAAAGTTGGAATTTCATGCTGATCATCTAATCACACTAGTATCTAATTGACGCTCTGGATTATGGCGTCTACTACTTTAAGATGAGACACTTCTCCAACGTAGGAGGTTGCCACCTCCTACTAATTATGCATTTGGCTTTAGCTATAAGGTAGAAATCAGTTAATCTTGACACTGCTCTTGGCAAAAGTGTCTATCTCTGGTATGTGCGATCGCAAATACCAGAAGTTCCCAGAGGTACTTCATCCTACAAATATCAGCGCGGTTGCATTTAAAAACCGTCCAAAAGGGACGCGGGCATACGGGGAAATTACTCTTTGCATCCCCCGAAATTCTGAGCGACAAAAGCCGGCGCCCAGACTTCTCTTCGCGTCTTTGCGTCTTCTTCGCTCTACGATGCCAATACCTTTTGAGAATTGCTCACTTCATTAGCGATAATTCCAATTAAATTCAACTTACTCAAAATTTCTGTAGCTTGAATCAGTTCAGTTCGGGTCACTTTCCCCATACGCTCCACCATCACAATACCATTGCAAAAAGATGCCACAATCCTGGCATCAACCGTGCCTAAAATAGGTGGAGCATCTATCAGTACTAGGTCATAACTTTGCTCAAACAACTCTATTAGTTCTTTCATCCGTTGAGAACTGAGCAACTTCACCGTATCTTCTGGTTCGGGCCCAGCAGTCAAAATATCAATAGAGGGGTGAATGGGCTGGATGTAATCTTGAAAATGAGTAGTTGTCTCATCAACTAATAACAGAGATAGTCCCCAGTCATTGGATAGTTCCAGGATTTTGTGCAGGCTAGGATTCTGCAAATTAGCATCAATAACTAATACCCGTCGATGCATCCGGGTAGCGCTAGCCACAAGCCCTAATACTAAGGTTGTCTTCCCTTCCCCTGGTAGTGCTGAAGTAAACATCAGCGACTTGAAGGGTAAGGGATATTTTAATATTTGAATATTTTGGTAGATCATGTCCAGGGTTTCATGGACGGGCAATCTAGTACTGGCTTCTATTACAGAGTCATCTGAGCTTCGCCGCCCATTCCAAGGCAAGCCCAGTCGCCGCTTTTTGACACCATACAACGGTAGTTTTGGTACTGACCCCAGTACACGTAGGTTCGTCAGTTTCTTTAAATCTCCCGCACAATAAATAGCGTCATTAAACTTTTCCAAAATCAGGGCTGCTAAGATACCTAAAATCGGCCCAATTACTGCTCCTCCAACCAAAAGTAATAATCTGTTGCTCCCCATATAAGTACCCAGAGCAGGTTCTGCCAAAACTTGCCAGTTATATCCTTCCTGAGCAATTTTCAGTCCCAAGGACTGTTGCGCTTGGAGTAGTTGTTCAAGGGTTTTGCGACTAGTTTCTACCTTTGGCAGCAGACGGTTATATTCTGCTATTAAGCTTGGGTATTTGTTTAGCTCAGAGCGGAGTCGCTGTTCGGACTCGGCTAGATTCTTTTCATTGGCAGTTAGTCCTAAAACAGTTGTCTGCACCAGAATTAACTCGTCTACTAGCTTTGGCTCAACCCCTACTATTTGCTCTTTTAAGAGCGGTTCTCCATTACTGTTAGTAGTAATAGCTTTCACCTCTTGTCGTAATAGCGACAATTGACTTTGGCGTTGCTGCTTTAGTTTTTGTACCGATGGGTAATCGTCTGTATACCGCAGCCGCTCCTTAGCCAACGCTAGTTCCGTCTTTTGAATTTCACTCAATAGTGTTTGGTAGCGACTTGACTGATTTAAACTAGAAGAAATTAGTGCATTCTGCTGGGACGAAGACGCTATTTGTTGCTCTAGGTTATCGTAGCGAGCGTTTACATCTTGAAGGTTGGCACGAGTGGTTTGTAGCTGTTTTTGAATATCGGCTAGAGATTCTAGCAGGATCTTACTTTGGACTTCGGGATCGAGTAATTTATGTTTCTTGCGAAACTGTTCCAAATTTTTATCAGCTTTACTCACCTCTTTTTTTATCTCAGGTAGGCGAGCGTTTACAAAAGCCAGTCCCTGATTCAGACGTTCTTTTTTTTGCTCTTTGTTATAGTTTTGATAGACTTCCTGTAGAGCTTGAAGTACTCTTTGTACTTTGACTGGATCGTCATCATTGAAAGAAACTTCAAATACTTGACTAAAAACTTTATTAGCTCCTATGCTCCCCTGTTCTGGAGTCACTTCCAGGGGTGCTTTTTTATTCTGTTCTGTTTGACCATTGATATCCTCTAAGGTAAAATCAGGATAATCAGAATGAAGTAAATATACGGCTTTCTGAAGCAGCTTAGAACTCAGCATGAGTTTCATCTGAGTAGTGGAATCAACAACTTGAGAATTGGAATCAGTAACCTGAGTATCTGCCCGTACTGGGATATTATTTGACTGTGCCCCTTGAGATAAATTGGAACTCACCAATATCTGCATATTGCTCTGGTAAGTAGGTTTGGCAATGACAGCCAAGAGGCTAGCAGCTGACATAACTACACAGGAAACACCCAAGATTAGAAAGCGTCGGCGAAGCAAAATAGTAGATAGTTGTCTGATGTCAACTGCGCCTTGTGCTGAAGTAGTAACCTGTTGCTCTTGATTCAGACTAGTTTTAGCCACTATCAAACTCCTCTAATATCGAAAGGCTATATTTCTTTGGAAGATTTATGATAAATGTAATGATTTTTTACACCTATAACCGCAATAGCATACTTAATTATTCTTCCAACGATGACAAGCTCACTTGGCACAATATTATGCCAACTGGCGCTTTCATGTTCATCAATTCATGCATATAAATTCTTAATCAGTGTTGCAAGAATAAATTTTCAATAAATATTTTATTTAAGGAAGAAAAATCTTGACGAAAAATTAATTATTTTTCCTAAGTCTTTAAGTAAAAAATTCTCTGATTCCCAACAAAAACATATGTTAAATTAATTAAATTAGGTTTTGTATAAATAAAACTTATAAATGGGTGTGCTAAACTCTAAGATAGAGCCTGGTTAATTTTAGATTTTAGATTAGAAGGGTTTCAATAGGAAATCTGTCTTGGAAAGTTCTGTTCGCCCTTGGCATTGGCAAAGCCATCGGATAGCGAGTCGGCGACCGTCGGAAACCTCCGCTCAGACTTTCTGCAAAATCCAAAATTTAAATGGCTACGTTAGTTAACTCTACTTCCCGTCGCCTGGGTACTTCATGAATCATGAAATCGTAAGCCATGTCAGTACGGGGAAAAATAGCACGGGCTTCCTGAAGCAGATCCTTCAATTCCAAGGTATTGCCGGGAGCATAGCGGGGACTGAAATGACTCATAATCAGTCTATGTGCCCCAGCAGCTAAAGCTGTTTGTGCTGCCATTGTGGTTGTGGAATGCAATCGCTGAAAAGCCATGTCTGCATCTTGATGGGCAAAGGTTGCTTCGTGAATTAATACATCTGCATCATGAGCTAATTCCACTGCACCACCACAATAGATTGTGTCTGTACAATAGGCAATCTTTCGACCAATTTCTGTAGGCCCGCATAATTGGATGCCATCAATCATCCGTCCGTCGGCAAGGGTAACAGTTTCACCGCGCTTGAGTTGACCGTAAATGCGACCAGGAGGAATTTGCAACGCCTTGGCTTTTTCCACATCAAAGCGTCCTGCTCGGTCTTTTTCGGCTACGCGGTAGCCGAAAGCTGTAATGCGGTGATGCAAATTACCGCAGCTAACAGTGAAGTGCTCGTCTTCATAAATTACCCCTGGACGGATGGCGTGAACTTTGATCGGGTAAGAAAAGTGCGTGTAGGAGTAACGTGAGGCGGCTTGAATGTAATCATTTAATCCAGGTGGCCCATAGATATCAATTCGTTCCACATTGCCAGCCAAGCCGCAAGTAGCAAGAAGTCCCATCAAGCCAAAGATGTGGTCGCCGTGCATATGGGTGATAAAAATTCGGGAGAGTTGACTGATTTTCAATTCACTCCGCATAATTTGATGCTGAGTACCTTCGCCACAATCAAATAACCACAGTTCTGCCCTTTGGGGTAATCTCAGGGCGACACTGGAAACATTGCGCGATCGTGTGGGTACACCGGAACTCGTCCCTAAGAATGTTATTTGCACAGCGTTCTTTAGTCTTCCTATTGCTCAATTTGCAGCTCTATTTTCTATAGTGACACGCTTAATGAGCAAAATACTTTTGAGAGGGAGTTGCCTTTTTGAACCCAACACCCAACACTGAGATTATAAAAGCCTAATATTTCCTGCTCATCAGTTGAAGTAGTAATTATGACAACAGGAATGCACTTAAGATTTCGTTCGACAATTTTTTTGCAGATATAGCAACCGCCAAGGCGGTTTGGGCATAAACTGGAAATAAATAGTTACTTTCCTTTTGCTGCGGAGGGCGATCGCTGTACATATGCCTAAACTCTACAGTTACGACCTTCGCCAAAGCTCATCCAAGCCATCGAACTCAATGGCTTAAAGAAAAGCCAAGCAAGTCTTCTGTTCAATATCAGTCGCAATACCATAGACTTATGGCTGAAGCGACGAGCCGAAACAGGCGACTTCCAAGCCTTGCCCAATAAGCCTGCCGATAGATAATGGTGATAAAATCTAATAGCTCCCTTCACCTGTGAAGGAGCGTGTAATCGAATGGTGTTTGAAACGAGGGAAAGAAACTTGTTTGCTTCCAGCACTCGAACCTGGACAATTTGTAGTAATGGATAATGCAACATTCCACAAAGGTGAGCGCATTCAACAACTCCCAAGAGGATGCAGGATGTGAAATTCTCTACCTACCGCCTTATTCTCCTGACCTTAACAAGATTGAGAAATCCTGGTCTTGGTTAAAAAGTCGAATTCCCAAAAAACTAGACCAGTTTCATTGTTTACGAGATGCCATTGAGCATATCTTATCTTAAATATTGCGTCCTAACCACCTTGGCGGTTGCTATAGCTAGACTGATACCAATTCTCTATGAAGTTGCACAAAAAAGATAACTAAATGGCAAAAATTGGCACAGTCAAAACTTGACGATTTTCAGCAATAACAAAAGCCTCCTAATGATAATTTAAGGAGGCTTGAGTTGAATAATAAAACCTGGCATCGAGCTATTTTTGCGTAGGGCTACCCCTAAACTATCGTGGC
>NZ_JABXKP010000025.1 GCF_017114985.1 Nostoc sp. JL33
TGGCCTGTTTACGTATACCGGAATTAATACGTTTTAAAACACCAACTTCTTCATCAATTACCGAAGCACGGCAACGAACCGGAGCATTTGTAATGACTCGTTTATTTGAAATGGTTGCTAAACCATTAGCAACGCTGTTAACACCAGATGCTTTTTTAGGAGGACTGAGAATAATGGCAGTAGATGGAACAGTAATGGACGTTCCTGACACAAGAGAAAATGCTAGAGTATTTGGTTATCCAGGTTCGCGACCTGGTACATATCCAGCATTTCCTAAAGCCAGATTAGTCTTTTTAGTAGAAGCAGGGACTCATTTAATTACTGATGCATTCATTAGTCCCTATCGAATTGGTGAGAGAAAGGGTGCTTTAAAACTACTACGAAGTATTGAACCTGATATGTTATTAATCTGGGACAGGGGCTTACACTCCTTTAAGATGGTTCATGCCGCAATCAAACAAAAAAGCCATATTCTTGGTCGTGTGCCAGCCCACGTTAAGTTCGAGGTCGTTGAAACTTTTGATGATGGTTCTTATAAGTCATGGATTGCACCGGATGGTCAGTCTCTAAAGTTGGGTGCAACCCGAATCCCAATCCGTGTAATTGAATATGTTGTTGAAGAGAATGGTACAGAAAAAGTTTATCGTCTGATTACCGATTTGATGGATATTTCGACTTTTCCTGCTTTGCTCCTAGCTCAACAGTATCACCTGCGTTGGGAGGCAGAGAATACTTTGGATGAGTTAAAAGTTCATCTTAATGGTCGTAAAACTCCTATCCGTTCTAAAAACCCTCGTGAAGTAGTTCAAGAAATTTATGGCTGGTTGTTGGGACATTATTGCATACGTGCAACCATGTTTAAAAGTGCAACAATAGCCGGGATTTCCCCTTTGCGTTTAAGTTTTACTGGAAGTTTAAGAGTGATTCGACGTGCCATCCCCCAGTTTCAACAGAACATAGATAATTCGACTAATCTCAATATATATATATCGTGGTTAATTTCGGAAATATTAGACTTAGAAATCCCACCACCACAAGGTAGAACTAATCCGAGGGTAGTCAAGAAAACTCGCTCAAAGTATAAGAGTAAAAAACGATGTCATAGAAATAATAGTACTCCTCGACAACAACTATCCTTTGAAATTTTTAAAAAGGTAAGTTAAATAGATTCATTTGGGCGATGCAGTAAATTGTTCATCCTCAATTTATAGTTCAACAGGTTTTAAATATTCTGAGTAATTGACAATTAATTTTTTTGAGAGTGCCTTCAGGTACAAGCAACCTTTTCATCTGTTTTTGTTCTCGTAACTTACACGCGAACAGAATATTCTTTATTCCACCATCTATTTTCCCTTAACCGAGCAGTATTGGGTAACGCTCTAAATTATCGAGAAACAAGGCGGTAATGCGTTCTTTCAATGCTGGGGAAATTGCGGAAGTATGGGGTGTAATCAAGAGGTTAGGTAATGACCATAGAGGACTTTCTGGCGGTAGAGGTTCAATAGAAACTGTGTCTAATCCTGCACCTGCAATCCAGCCTTCAGTCAGACCAATCGAGAAAAAAGTAGCGATCGCCTTAAATGTGAACACACAATACTAGGTATTAAGAGATACAATTTCTCTGCCTCAGTATATGGAAATCGCCGACCTATTCGTCATGGCGCACAGAAGACAATTGGTGAGCCGGAAGTAGAGGATTGATCATATTGACATGCCATCCACAATATCTTCCTCAAGATATGAAGTTGGCTATCACCTGATAGTGACGGGCTACGCCTACACTCATGAGCGCAAACCACGTTGTAGAGCGATCGCCTTTCGCAGAAAAACAACATTTGTAACAAATAAAGAAGTAATGAGAGCAATAAAAATAAAACGGAGCGATGGCAACTCTTAGAGACGCTACGCGTAGCAAGCTTTTGAGTAAGGGTACGCCAAAGCCTTTGGCTAACGCTAATTGTTGCTCTAATAGACTGAATAATATCCAAAGTGACAATACAATACTGCTTCAGATTTAGTGCAGTAATTTTACAGTTCTTATTAGATGTACTTTATTTACCTGATATTAACCGTATTATCGCTGAGTGCATAGCAATCAACCGCCGAACAATCTGATCGATCTCCAAATCTAATATGCTGTAATCAATGACTGCCTGACGAATAGGTGTATGTTCTTGATTGACAGCTAATTCTTGTATCTTGGCTGTACGTATAATTAATTTGCAGCTTACCGCTGCATGGGAGAGATGTTATATTCTCTCCACCATGCCAAAGGTATAGCCAGTAGTGGTATTGCTTGTATCACTTTTCTGCGTATTATGAGTGTACTATACGCAAAAAATGAGAATTTTTCCGTTGTGAAACAGTGAGTTGAAATGACCATTTGGGAGGACAATAAAAATCATACACTATAAAACCAGACGAAACTATGATTGTGTCTGATTATTAAGGGAGTTATAAAAATGACGCTCTCTCTTGTCCACATAACAGCGCATAGAAAGGCGATCGCTTCCTTGCCAGTAGCCCAGGCGGAGGCGAAGTTGATTGCGCTGTGGTTGGAGGGAAAAGCAGAGTCATCTATCATCTCTTACCGACGCTACATTCGGCGATTTCTGGAATTTTTGAACAAACCCCTCAAAAAAGTGACCTATGAAGACTTGGTAGAATACGCAGCTGACTTGGGGGGCAATGCTGAAAGTACAAAGCGGATATATATTGCCGCAGCGAAAAGCTTGATTAGTTTCGCTCATAAAATTGGATATCTCCCTTTTAATGTGGGTATGGCGCTAAAACTCGGTGAACTGCCGGATGTAATCAACGAACGGTATCTGGATGAGGCTGATATTAAATTGTTGGTACGGGCAGCTTCTAAGCATTTAGCTGATGCTAAAACTCCTAAGCGACAGTACACAGCCCTACGTAATTTGTTAATTATCAAACTCCTGTATCAGGCAGGGTTACGGGCGAGTGAAATCTGTGAGCTAACTTGGGGAGATTTGACACCCCGTGGCGACAGTGGTCAGGTGTACGTGCGAAAAGCCAAAGGCAGTAAAAATCGGACAATTCTCATCAAGCAGAAACTCTGGACGGAATTAATGGAGTTCAAAGCTTTGGCTGACTCCAATCAAGCAGTGTTTCCAAGTCAAAAGGGGGGACACCTCGACCGTCAAAACTTGCACCCGATTGTCAAAGCGATCGCAATCGAAGCGGGATTAAGCGAACTGGTTTCGGCTCACTGGTTACGTCATGCCCACGGTTCTCACGCCATTGAGCGCGGGACTAATCCGGTACTGGTGAAAGAAACTTTGGGTCATGCCAATTTAGCGATCACCGATCGCTACCTGAAAGCTAGACCCAACTCGAGTAGTGCTTTAAACTTAATGGACATTTAATTAGAGATGAGCAAAATGGAAATTTCATGGTGTTTGTCAGGACAAATTGAAGACGGATATTTAATTACTGACAGCAGTGAAAAAATCAAAATTCGTGGAAGTAAGTCCCAAGGAACAGGAATATGGAAGTGCGTTCCCATTACATCTTCTACTGGAGTTGTGGTCAGTATCCAAATCAAAGAAAAACTTGAAGAAATGAAGCCATCAATTTGTGTGGGTCGGGTAACACAAATTACCAGACGCAATACCATTCTGGTAAAAGTTTCTCCTAGCCGCAAGATTTATTTTCATACTTCTTCTCAATTTACTCTCAATGAAGTTTATCAACTAGAATTTGAGTTTCGTGATCTCCAACTGCATATACTCAACGCCACCAAAGTAGATGCAGTTAAATCAGAAACACAACTAATTAGCTAACTGCGTTGAAGTACAGCCTGTATTAACATCTCTCGAAGCTAAAAGTGTCAGCACACTATTCTCGGAAGTAGCTCTATTTACGACAAGCAATACAATTCCTATAGGGAAAAATCTGCTGCTCTCCCCCGAAAAATCAATTGGTTAATCAAGAGAGAGAAGTTAACCTGACATCGGCAACACATCTTCATTCAGTAAGGCATAAAATTCCGGGACTTGATCCTCCACTCGTCGCAGTTCATCAAGAGCGATGGCTTCCAACTCCAGCACCGTATCCCAGCGCAAATCACCAGCCCATCGCTGAAGGATGCCTTTAATTGCGTCTACCCCCTGCTTGATACCAGAGCGTAGCATTTCCACACAATGGAGTAGGGTCGTGCGATCTGTCGGGGATGGGTCACATTCGGTAGTATCCTCCCCCTCTAGTAGGGGTTTCACTATACAATCATGGGGGGGGGTGGATACGGAGCGATTATCAGCTTCAACCCCATAGCCAGACTCTCTTGTAGCCTGATAACTTCTCTCAGATGATGCAGTTTGCGACCGTTTGCTTTGGCGGTGAGCAATTACGTGTGAGGCAAATTCTAATTCCGATTTTGATAGCGAGTAAATTTTCACCTGTTGACCGCGCTTACCCTGCTTACGGGAGGTCAACTTTAACCCCAACTGCTCGACTAAAGTGCCCAGCAACCAAATCGGTTTACACTCCGACGGGACAGTAAACCCAAGAATTGCTTTAACCTGAGCTGCACAAGATGAGGCGATCGCAATCATCTTTATTAAGTCTGGGTCGTTGGCATTAACTTCACCACCGGCAACTAACCGCTCAAGGAGATGATGCAAACCCAAGTTGAACCGTGCCAGCCACCGAGCCGAGTAATTCCCCCAGTCCATACAGAGAAGTAGCTTTTCTCGTTCGGCACGATCTTTGGTGGTAACAAGTTTTGGAGGTTCCGGGTATTCTCTGCCCGTGGCATCATCTTTAACTATTCCCTCTGGCTTTGATAAAATGGCCTCAAGTCCAGCGATCGCTTTGATTAATCGACCGCCATTATCGAGTTCGACTAGTTCCGGTGTAACGTCGATGCCGTAAGAGTCAAAAATGCGAAACTTCTCGTTTTCAAAAACTTCTATGGGAGTGAGGTAATCTTTGCTTTTGCGGTGACGATACTCACTCGCTGTAATATTATTAGCCTTGGCAACAGATGAATAATGGGCCGTGTCCAAAGCAGTCGCTGCATTTTTCATCCGTTCAAGAGATTGGTCATCATCGTCACTGCCGACTGAGATAAAGGTATTACCCATCTCGGTGAGGAGCAGAAGCAAATCATCACGCAGATTATTCAGAGAATAGTTACGGTTAGCCTGGATTTGACAGTAGGCATCCAACGCCCAATCTTTTTCAGCACCACGTTTACCCGAATCTCTGTGAATGCGAATTAAAAAAGCCGTCATTTCGTTCGATTGCAGGAGTCGTTCTTTAATCTTGGTAGCATTGGTATCTTTGTAACCGAAGGGAGGGCGCGGGGCCACCCAAACGTGAAACGGAACTTTTGGGCGATAGCGGTAAAGTTGTTGGGCGCATTCAGTAGCAGTTTGGGAAACAGCATGAAATACACCGAATACAACATCAAAATGATATTCGGCAATGTCTACTCCGGTT
Organism: Nostoc sp. JL33; assembly: GCF_017114985.1. Classification (GTDB taxonomy): domain Bacteria; phylum Cyanobacteriota; class Cyanobacteriia; order Cyanobacteriales; family Nostocaceae; genus Nostoc. The sequence continues at coordinate 5,470 of NZ_JABXKP010000025.1, forward strand.
CCCAGGCTGGGGGAAGTGAACAAAGCATCGAGGTTTTTAACGGCGTTGGTGATATCTTTGATGAAAGCGACGTTTTCTTCACTACCAGAATTATCGGAGTGGACAGACCAAATACGTAGTTTTTGTGCATGACTACCAATGCCCCGATTAGATTGACTCAAAGTATTTTCGGAGGGTGATGATTCAGTCGAGTCGAATATTTGCACTCTTGATGATTGTTCAAGTTTCTTAATGAAACGTTTGGAGTCAGAAACTACCATGATTTTCTGTCCGCTCATTAGCGCTGCCGAGATTTGGGCAATCAGGGCACTTGAATTACTACCCTCATACCAGTAGATTGTGCGATCGCCATTTCGCCACTCGTTTTTAATGATGTAAGCCCGGATTTCTCACCAAGATTGAAAAAAGAGGGGTCAAAAACTGCCAAAATGTAT
>NZ_JABXKP010000010.1 GCF_017114985.1 Nostoc sp. JL33
ACATTTTGGCAGTTTTTGACCCCTCTTTTTTCAATCTTGGTGAGAAATCCGGGTACCATCTGGCATAGTGGTGGTGATGTATATAATAGCTCCGCTGATGTTGGCATTTTTAACACCAGTCAAATTAGCACCAGTGAGGATAGTTCTGTTAAGAGAAGCTCCACTCAAATCAGCGTCGGTCAGATTAGCGTCAGCCAAATCGGCATGATTCAAACCCACATTACTGAGATTGGCTCCACTCAGGTTGGCTCCACTCAAAACGGCGGTGAACATTTCGGAACCACTAAAATTAACACCAACCAAGTTAGCCAAGCTGAAGTCACATTCAGTCAAATCGGAAGCACTCAAGATGGCATAACTCAGGTCGACACTTTCAAAGGTAGCGCCAATTACCATACTCTTGCTCAAATTAGCCCTAGTGAGATTAGCATTAGTAAAATTAATCCCAGTCAAATCGGATTCACTCAAGTCGATCCCACTGAGATTAACACCAGTCAAATCGCTATCGCTCAAATCAACCGCCCTAAAGTCTCTCTCCCCAGCAGCAGACCTTTCCAACAATTCTTCAAGATCCATAACTGAAATCCTGCATCAACTAACACATATAAAGATAACTCACTCAATCTTTGGCAAATCCTCTTTGACCCTACCAACTCTTTTGTCGCTTTCCTAACCCCAAGTTCCCATTACTTTTTAAGTCGGGCGAATAATCTCATACAAATCCTGGGTGCGGGTATACCAGTTACCCGACAGGCGACCGATCGCGTGCAACTTTGCGACATCAATTGTGTTTTGTGGTGTCAGTAAATCGTCTCGAATATGCCACAGCACCGCCTCAGCAATAATTAATCCCGATTGGCTACCTTCATTCCCTATATAAACGACTTGCTTCAGCACACACTCAATATTAATCGGTGATTCCGCAACTCGTGGCGGACGCACTCGTTTTGAGGGAGCAGGAGTTAGTCCCGCTACTTGAAATTCGTCCACATCTGGCGGAAAGTCGCCACTAGTGGCGTTCATCTGTTCCCCCAATTCTTCAACAACTATGTTGACCACCAGTTCACCCGACTGCTCTACATTGAATAAAGTATCTTTTTTAACACCACGTTTCAAACCTGTGGAGATGGCTAGAGTCGGTGGATTAGCTGTCACGCCCATAAAAAAACTGAAAGGTGCGACATTGGGCGTACCATCGCTGGCGATCGTTGACACCCAAGCGATCGGTCGGGGAACCACTGAACCGACAAGTAATTGATAGGTATTTCGTGGGTCGTTCTGGGACGGATCGATAATCATTGAGATTTTCCTCACTAAACACTACAGTTTTTCAAAACTCGATCTTAAGAGAAGCTTTCCGCCTGAGCTATGCGTAATTTTCATTACTGCTCTTGCTTTTTCTAGCTATCTGTGAGATGTTCCTACTCAGTTACAATACTATGGTTTATTGACCAGAGTACAGTAGTATTAATCGGTTGATTAATTAACCCAAATGCTCACGCACTAAATCCCAGTCAAATGTTAAAGGCCCCTAGTACAAGGGTAAAGCTTTAAGTTTTTTAATTCCTATCCTACGTTCAGAAACGGTTAAGGGGAAAAGGAAAAACCTTTCAGCCTTACCCTTTCCCCAAACCAAATTTAAATTTGAAAATGCTTAACCGAGAAGTATTGAGGTTAGAGCGATCATCTACTGCGATCGCAGCTTTTTTTGTCGGCTATTTAGTTGACTGACGTTGGGTCTTTTCTGCAATCAATACAACTCTAAAGTTTCTAATTCTGGTGAGAGTGGAAAGCCAAATTTTTCATGATAATGAGGAAACTTGAGTAAGAATAGGCATAAAGGTTTATTTTGATAAAAAGCTTTTAGCTTAAACGTGCGAACTTCAAAACCTTCCTTCTGTGCTTCTTGTGATTCAGAAAAGCTTCCAGGAAAAATTTCATCAAAATGAATTTCAAATTTCCTTGCAGTTTCCAAAAAAGGCTTGCCAATCAATCTAGCACTATTGTCATAGGCAGGGTTAGGTATTACTCTCCTATACTGGCTTTCGTCGAATCCAGCCCTGAAAATAAATTCAAAAAATTCGCTAAATATCTTCAGGTTTTCACTTGTATTAAAATCTTGCCAACCTTGAAATAAACTGTCTTGAAGCTCTTGAACAAGATTAATTACAAATTGACTTTTTACAGAATGAATTTCAGCAGTAACTATTTCCATTTCTACCTTTTTAATTTAAATGGTGATTTATTCACAAAAATCTGCTTAACTTTCAGGTTTTGAAAGTAACAAAATCAAAACGTTCTTGCAATCTCAAAAGATTCGAGAGCATTTAGCCAATGGAAAATATCGGATTTTTTAAATTCCTCTACTCCAGCACATCATAGGAATGAAGTCCCATAAACAGATTTAAACTTTGCGGATGATGCAATCCTTAAAGCTCACTAAATTTTCTTTATAACCTGTAAAAATTATTAAGTTATAAGCCGAAATACTTATGTATTTATACTGTCATAAAAGAATAATACAAGTCAACAAGATTAGTCATAAATTCAAAAATTACTCAATATTATTGTTGACAAGTTTATATTTACTTAAAATTCATATCCATAAAAGCAATTTTGCGCTCAAAATACGGACAATACAGATAGCTACGTAGCAGAAGTCAGTAAAAACGGACTCAAACTCACTTAATTGACTCCGTTTGAACAGACTTAGGCTCCATAGCAACGAAGCTGTTAGTTTGGTATTTGTTGGTAATCACAAATCTTCAAGGTAGGCGTACAGGTTAGCAGAGCCGACACAAGGAAAGAAAACCTTTCTCCCGCCCCTGCTTATTCAGAAGGTAATTCTGGGAAACCTTAATTTGTGAGAGTGAGAGGCTTTTGCCAGAAGGAACTAGAATTAGGAAACACCTAGCTGGGTTCTTCTGACTTTTGAAATTAGGAGTGCATGTGTGCCAAAATCCCCTAAATATTTGCTGATTGGATCAACCGAGACTTACAGCGGTAAATCTGCAACTGTTCTGGGTTTGTCTGATCAGCTACAGCAAAAAGGACTGGATATTACCTACGGTAAACCCCTCGGTACGTGTTTAAATTCGTCTAGGGGAACCGTAATTGAAGAAGATGTCCAATTCATCGCTCTTAGCCTCAATTTGCCGGAAAACCGCGTTGCACCTACAATGCTGGCTTTGGATGAACTGAATGTGCAAAAGCGCTTGCGTGGGGAAGACAAAACGGATTATCAGCAGTCCCTAATCCAGCAATATTTACAAATGTCCCAAGGAGATTTAGTGTTACTGGAGGGGCCTGGTGATTTGTCCGAAGGCAATTTGTTTGACTTGTCTTTGCTACAAATCGCTGAAGTGTTGGATGCTGGCGTGCTGTTAGTAACCCGCTATAAATCCTTGCTTTCGGTTGAGGGGCTATTGGCTGCCAAAGGGCGTGTAGGCGATCGCTTGATTGGAGTTGTGATCAATGATATTCCTGTCACCCAACTAGAAGCGGTTGACACTCTCTTGCGCCCATTTTTGGAACAGCAGGGGATTCCGGTGCTAGCAATGCTGCCAAACAGCGATTTGCTCCGCAGCGTGAGTGTTGGCGAACTAGTCAAACAGTTAAAGGCTGATGTTCTCTGTCGCAATGATCGCATGGATTTGTTGGTAGAAAGTCTGGCAATTGGAGCGATGAATGTCAACTCTGCTGTGAAATATTTCCGCAAACGCCGGAATATGGCAGTGGTAACAGGAGGCGATCGCGTGGAAATTCAGCAAGCTGCTTTGGAAACTTCTACCCAGTGTTTAATTCTCACCGGGCAACTACCACCCCCGCCGTTCATTCTCAGTCGTGCTGAAGAACTAGAAATCCCCATTTTATCTGTTGACTTAGACACCCTCACCACTGTAGAAATTGTTAACCGCACTTTCGGGCAAGTCCGCCTCCATGAGCCGATTAAGGTTCAGTGCATTCGCCAGTTGATGTCTGAGCATTTTGACATTGAGCGCCTGTTATCCAAACTAGGTTTAACTCCCGCAGCCGCATTGTCTTAGATTCATCAACCTAAACAATTAAGAGCATCTATGCTCAGTTATCAGTAGGAGGCTGTATTACTGGTGAGGGTACAGCTAGTTCGCCGTCACCTCCCAGGCGACGGCGTGCTGTCTCTTTCCGCCCCATAGCTGGGACGTGCTTAGTTGCAGCAGCTAATCCAAAAACAGGCATATTGCCGTAAATAGCCTTATATTTTCCCGGTTCTATTAAATAAGTTTCGTGCCAAATGCCAACACTCCCATCAGCACCAATGGCTTGATTAAACCTTTGCCAGGCTTTTAGATGTGCATCAGCTGGATTTCTGGCAAAATGCTCCAAATCCTCGAACGATCGCCAATACTGAATCAGTCCCACTCCTCGCCAGTAAACAAAAGTTTCTCCCCCTAAAAACCCTTTTTCGGGATTCTGATTAAGGCTTCGTAGCATGGGCGACATCGCCGTTGCAGTCGGAATCCATTTGGAGAAAGCGAATAATTTATTAATTCGCATCCCAATCAAAAACACAACAAAAGGTTCATTAATCTCGGCTGTAAATCGTCCCGGTATTACTTGAGGCATCTATCACTCCTTGTTGTTTAAGCTAATATGCAACTAATTGCATATGAATATCTTTATGCAATTAGTTGCATATGTCAAGTAGTGAATTAAAAATTATGGCATTAGCGCACGCAATATTAGCGGCTCTGGTTGACGCACCCTGTAGTGGGTATGATTTAGCAAAGCGATTCGATGGCTCTGTAGGTTTTTTCTGGTCAGCAAGTCACCAGCAGATTTATCGAGAGTTGTCAAAGCTAGAAGATCAAGGATGGATCAGTTCCGAGTCGATTGTCCAAGCAGGACGCCCAGATAAAAAGCTCTATAGAGTTACAGATTTGGGAGAACAGCAGATCAAAGAGTGGATTGCTCAACCTTGTGAACCCACACCGATTAAAGATGATTTGCTTGTTAAAATTTTTGCTGGCCATATTGCTTCTAACCAGATGATCTTGGCAGAGCTTGAGCGTCACCAAAAAGCCCACTTAAAAAAATTAACTACATACAAGGATTTAGAACAAAAATGCTTTCAGAATCCGCAAGAACTGCCAGAATCAGGCAAATTTCAGTACTTGACTCTCCTAAATGGCATTAGTTATGAAACACATTGGCTGGCTTGGTGTAACCAAGTAATCCAAACAATCGAAAAATTGTAGCAATGTCTAACTCAGGTTCGCCTCGCACCTACACGCTGTTTGGTAAAATATGTGGGTCGTTTAATCGGATTATCTCCATCTTTGACCCAATCAACAGACCTTATTAGCCTCGATACATTAGCGCAAGAACTGGCAACAATCCAGCAAACGGGTTCTAAAAGAATTGCCTTGCTGGGTTCTCGTCACGTCCCGATTACGCATCAGAATCTTATTGAAATGATGACATATGCCCTAGTTTTATCGGGTAATCGAATCATTACTTCTGGTGCTACAGGGACAAATTCAGCTGCCATCAAGGGAGCAACGCGGGCCGATCCGAATTTGTTAACGGTGATTCTACCCCAAAGCCTGGAACGCCAGCCTTTGGAATCGCGCCAGCAACTAGAACAGGTAATGCATTTAGTGGAAAATCCCAATAATGATAATCTGTCCCTTGCTGAAGCTAGTTACCTGTGCAACAAGGAAATTGTCTCTCGTTGCCAGCAACTGATCTGCTTTGCGTTTCACGACAGTGGCACCTTGTTGCAAACTTGTCAAGATGCGGAAGAACAAAGAAAAGTGGTGACTCTCTTCTACTTTGATTAGTCATTTGTCATTTGTCATTTGTCCTTTGTATTTGACTGATGACTGATGACTGATGACTGATGACTAATAACCAATGACTAATAAGTAATGATAATTTTTTTGTACTCGATCGCTGCTGCTGCCGTTCTAATTTATGTGCCATTTTTGGTGGTAGCTTATGCCCGTGTGCGTATTGGGTATGAAATGTTTTCTACTCCTCGCCCTATGCTTGATAAATTGCCACCTTATGCCCAACGAGCTACTTGGGCACATCAGAACACCTTTGAAGCGTTTATGGTGTTTGCGGCAGCCGCATTGATGGCATACGTAACTGGTGTAAATTCTTTTACAGCACAAATAGCTGCGATCGCCTTTGTGGTAGCCCGTTTGCTATACTCGATTTTTTATATTTTGAATATACCCCTTTTGCGTTCGCTCATGTTTGGCATTGGCATCCTTGGCTCTGCCACTCTCTTTTTCTTGAGCATCATCCAAGCTACTAGTTAAGTGGGGAGTGGGAACTGGGGACTGGGAAAAAATTTTCCCAATACCCAATCCAAAATCCAAAATCCAAAATCCAAAATCTAAAATGTTTTATGGCTTCTACTTTTTCCTTTGACATTGTGAGCGACTTTGACCGACAAGAGTTGGTTAACGCTGTCGATCAAGTTATCCGAGACATCAAAGGTCGTTACGACCTCAAAGACACTCAAACTACTGTCGAGTTAGTCGAAGAAAGCATTAATGTTAGTACTGACAGCGAGTTTACCTTAAATTCTGTACACGACATCCTGCGAGAAAAAGCCGCCAAGCGTAACCTCTCCCAGAAAATCTTTGATTTTGGCAAAGTTGAATCAGCCAGTGGTAATCGCGTGCGTCAAGAAATCAAACTCAAAAAAGGCATCAGTCAGGAAATCGCCAAACAAATTTCCAAATTGATTCGCGACGAATTCAAAAAGGTACAAGCCTCAATTCAAGGGGATGCTGTGCGGGTTTCTGCCAAATCTAAAGATGACTTACAAGTTGTCATGCAGCGACTCAAACAAGAAGACTACCCGGTAGCTTTACAATTTACAAATTATCGTTAACAGATCGTAATTCGTAGTTAAAAATTCAATTACGAATTACTTTAAGTTGTTCCGGTAATACTTTTTTGAAATGCCGGACGCTCAGATAACTGCTTCATATAGTTCAACACGGCTGGGTAGGAACTGAGGTCTAGCTTCAGAATCATCGGAATGTAATTCAGAATAGACCCCACTGCCACATCAGCAACAGTCAACTCATTACCAAGTAAAAAAGGTTGCTTACTGAAAATTTCATTTAACGGAGTCAACAAGCGGGGCATTTCCCGCTCCCGATTCTCCTCTCCAAAAAGCCCTGGAGCAAGGGTAGCATTGGCAAACAATACCCATTGGGAAAATACAGCACGTTCTTGGAGTGAAAGTGGAGTTTTACTGTACTTATCGGCAAGATATAGCAAAATTGCCCCAGATTCCCAAAGTTTAAAATCCCCATCAACAATTGCTGGAACTTTTCCAACTGGGTTAATTGCTAAATATTCAGGCTGGAGATGTTCACCCGCCTGCATATCGAGCTTGACGAATTCGTAAGGAACTTTTATTTCCTCTAAATACCAGTGAACAATTGAGGCTCGACTACGAGTGCCGCCGTAAAGTTTGAGCATAATTACAGAACTTTGTGAGTGTGAGAATGCTGTTTCACGTTGTCTTCTTTAGTGACAACTCTAGCGGCATTTAACACCCGCTTGCGCTCAATGGAATACTTAAATTCAGTGTAGTTTGTACCTAAGGGAATCAGTGATTTTGCAGATACACGACGCTTGTAGGTACGAGCTGCTGCAAATGCCCGTGGCACAAATTCCTCTCCAAACTGAGCCGACTCTGGGAAGCCATCTGGCATCAGTTGTGAATCCCCATCGAGCAGAGTTCCCAAAGTTGTTGCATGAGCCAGCTTATAGGAGGTAGGGATGCCCTTTAAAAGCGCTTCCAAAGCCGCAGAGGGAATCGGTTCTATTACTTCGATTTGATAAACTTCTCCATCTTCTTTGACGAAGCAGGTTGCCAAGCCGATAACAATGTAATCATCGGTTGCTAAATCAGGGGCATTGGGATAGGAAATTGCGGTTGTCATCGGAAAATTTCTCAAAACTTAAAAATTAAATCTAGATACTGGGGCATGGGGCATTGAAAAGAGGCTACAGGCAGGCGCGGGGTGCAGAGGGAAAAACTCTTCTCCCTTGCTCCCTGATTTGCCTTGTCTCCCCAGTCCCCGTGCCCTGTTTCTCATCTTAAGGAACGGCTTGTTGGCATTCTACCAATTTCTTGCTCTCACTACTTGACGAGTCTTTGAGATTAACCGAACAATTCGCAGTGACGCTCGTTGCGCGGCATCGTCTCCCCTTCTCCCTCACGCGCGTGGCTAGCGCCTGCCGTAGGATGCCCGCAGGGCTGTAGGGAGAAGACTCGCTAACGCAATTCGCTTTTTCCGACGTAATTGGATAATTGAGGCGTTGGGATACAGAGCAAATTTAATTTATTGATGGAAGATGAAGAAATGCTCCCGCATCAATTTTCAGAGCAAGTGCCTTCAGGCATGGGGTACTAATTAAGAAAAAGCGAATTGCGAATTGGTAATTGCTCTGACTTGGGGCAATATTGTCAGGCAATTGAGAATTTTGAGGTAGCACTGCTTTTCGGTCAACTAGAAAGTTATATCTGGGCTGAACGCGGCAGGACTTACCATCTTTGGGGTGACTGGAATTATGCGTTAGCGTTCGCGGAGCGTCTGGTAGAGTTGGCATCGCGGATTATCATCGCGTCCTCACTCAACTGCCCTTTCTCGACAACAGCAAGGATATTACTGGTTATCGCTTGCGTTTACAACTCGAAAATTGGCTAAACGAACTGCTATCTGATCAGCATCCTATTTGGTAGATTAGTCCTTCTGGGAGATTCAAAATTCAAAATAAATTATTAAATTTTGAATTAGAGTTTAGCGACGCTGTATCGCTAATCAATAATACTTTATAACTACATAGCTAATTCTGGAAGTAGCTATTAACGATTATTTATTAGCAATAATATAAATTAACACCCTGGTTATACGTAGCCAGAATCACAAGAAGCCTAAATAATCCCAAATTCGCTATTTGTTTTAGGGTGATGACTCTGTTTGTTGATCTTCTTGGCGATCGCGATTCATGATCACCACCCGACGCTGGCTGGGATCAAATCGGTATCCTTGTTGTTGCATAATAGTTTTAGTTTGCTGAGGATCGAAGTTACGGTTAAACTCCGTCTGCAAACCATTCACATGTTCTTCCATCAGCTTGACTTCAGTACTAATTTCTCCCAACTTTTGTTGCTGTAACCACTGATAAGACAAAAGTTGTGCGAAGGCAGATGCTGCAACAGCTGTAATCACAAGATTAACCGCTATCTTGGCTGTGCTTTCCAGTGCCATCACCTGGTAAGAACGTTGACGAAGATGCCGCTTTGGTCGAGAAATGACCCGGCGTTTTTGTATAGGTTGTAACGGTGGTCTGGAGGGTTGAATCGCGTTCATGATCCTAAAAAATAACCTCGCTTAGTGAAGGGAAGCACTGTAAAAGCGCTTTGGCGGTAATTACTGCTTGATTTAGCTGTCATATTACTTCATTTTTTGGAAATAGCTACAAGTGTTGCACTAGTTAAAAAAATAACCTGGCTTACGTAGGTTACAGTTTTCTAGCTACTTATGGCATAAAACCACAAGCGTCTGGAAATTGCACCCCGTACTAGCCAGGATTATTAGCTTTTTAACTGTGTCACATCGTAGCGTTATTTGTAAAGTTCTGTGGCTAATCGCCAAGCTAGAACTCCTGGGATCAGCGCCACAACTAGAGCGATGTAGACTTGAGTATCTGAGATGGAAGACACCTGAGCGATGTACAGAGTATCTAAGATAGGCATGGCTGAAAACCTCTTAACCTGAATAGATTTTGAACAGTTCGTTTACTACTTTTCCTTGTTTTGCCTAGATTGTGGAATATCTTGTTACAAGATGCAACAAAAGCAGTTATTAGTCAGTAGTCGTTAGTTATTCGACCTTAGAAAAATTTATAAAAATATGAATTTGTATTTGGGTATCGACTTCGGTACATCTGGCGCACGCGGTGTGGTAATTGACGAGGAAGCTTCTTGTATCCAGGCTGAGGTGCGATATCCCTTCCAGGATTCACCAGCGCCTATTATGCCCAAAATTTGGCAGGAGGCTTTGTTTGTGCTGGTGGAACAAATACCTAACCAATTGCGGCGAGAAATTAAAGCGATCGCAATTAATGGTACTTCTTCCACCGTCTTGCTGGTCGATGCTGCGGGTTCGCCAGTAGATGCACCACTTTTGTACAACGACGCGCGGGGATCATTGGTGCTAGAGCATTTGAGGAGTATAGCACCCCCCAACCATACCGTATTGAGTGCCACCTCCAGCCTGGCCAAACTTTTGTGGATGAGGCAATTACCTGCTTTTAGTGAAGCTAGATATTTCCTGCATCAAGCAGATTGGCTGGCGTTTCTCCTACATGGTCAGTTGGCTATTAGCGATTACCATAATGCTTTAAAGCTGGGTTATGACGTGGAAGAGTTGAAATACCCAGAATGGCAAGAATTGCTGCAAATACCGATTCAGCTACCCAAAGTTTTACCTCCTGGGACTGGGATTGCCCAATTGCACCCTGAAATTGCCCACAAGTTCGGTTTACGCCGCGATTGTCTGGTATGTGCTGGTACAACTGATAGTATTGCCGCTTTTCTCGCCAGTGGGGCCAAATTACCTGGTGAAGCCGTGACTTCCCTTGGTTCAACGTTGGTACTAAAGTTGTTAAGTCGTACCCGTGTAGAAGATGCCAGATATGGGATTTACAGCCATCGGTTGGGTGATTTGTGGCTGACTGGTGGTGCTTCTAATACTGGCGGTGCAGTACTTAAGCAATTTTTCACAAACACTGAGTTAGAAAGCCTTAGCCGTGAGATTGATGTATCAAAAGCCAGCGAGTTAGATTATTATCCATTATTGAAAGCAGGCGATCGCTTTCCGATTAATGATCCCAATTTACCCCCACGCTTGCAACCACGCCCAGATAACCCAGTGGAATTTCTGCATGGGTTGTTAGAAAGTATGGCCCGCATAGAAGCGCGAGGCTATGAATTATTACAAAAAATGGGCGCAGACAAGTTGACCCATGTTTATACAGCTGGCGGTGGCGCGGCGAATGACACTTGGACTGCAATTAGGGCGCGTCATTTGCAGGTTCCTGTAGTAGCGTCAGTGTATACGGAAGCTGCTTATGGGACGGCGCTGTTGGCGATGGGGGATGGAAAAAAGGGATGAATAAGAGTAATTGTCTAACTATCTTTTCGTAGATATCTTGAAAATCAGTATCTATCCCAGTGACAATCGATATATCTCCGCCGATACTGTGATGATTAGATACCGGTTCATCATCTGGGCAGCTATTCGGGGATGGGTGCTTCGCAGCAAGCGAATGTCATCTATCCCCTTTACTAATTATTGGTGTGAGTTCTGTGAGGATTCGGAGAAAAGAAAAAGGTTTTTTAAGAAGGTTTGACCTGCGCGATCGAGATTATCATCTAGAGAAAAGGTGAGGCTGCGGACTCGGATTTGATCACTTTTAATATCTAGTGGCTGTGGCAAGTCTTTGGGGTATATCAAAAAGGCTTGCTTGCATTTTGTTGTGTTGGCGTAACTGATCATTTGATAAATATCTGTATATCCTGCCCGTTCAGGGGCTTTATACTTTGTATCCAAAACTGCTATTGTTTGGCCAGTAGCAACATCACACAGTAATATATCTATACTGAAGTGCCGATTCTGACTAATTTCTATCGGATGTTGCTGTTTGAAAAAATAGCCTTGTGGGGTGTTTTTATTAAGCCATTCCGCGACAAAAAGTTCATATAAATGTGCCATATCGACGAGAAAAGGTAGAGTTTTATAATTTCCACTCTCATGACTGGGACTAATATTTTCTAAAAAGAATAGACATAAATTGTGTAATAGTTGATAGTCGGGATTGAGGCGATTGTACTGTATTGCAATACAATCTTCTGCGCTACAAGGTTGCAGCGTTACTAATCCTTGTAGAGCGTGATAAGCTTTTCGTACTGTTGGTGATACTCTTTCTGAACATAAGCTGCTACGACCAATGATATAAAGTGTCCATGCCAAGATTTGATTTTCTTTAATATCAACCGTATGTTCTTCGTAATCGCATTTAAGTTTAACATTCCACGGCTTCTGAATTACCTGTTGCACATCTAGCCTTCCCCGCACATAAGAAAGCTGCTGTGTTTTAGGCAAGTAAGTACGATATAATCCTTTGCGGCATCGCTCTAAAACTTTATGGGATAATATCTGAGCCAGATTATTATAAAATTCCTCTAGAGATTCGCAATCCATCATCCCTTCGAGAAAGCGAAAACCTTTAAAATTGTAGGCATATTCCAGCATTCCAAAGAGGTTTTGAATAGGCACTTTCGGATTTATTTTTAGATGCAATTCAGGAGTGACAGGAATGTAACCTACCCATCCTCTAGCTTTCAGTTTCCAATTTTCTCTCGTTTTATAGGTAGGAAATTCTATATCTACTTGTATTTTGTATTTCTCATATAACTCAACCCCGGCTGAATAGGGTATTTCATCAAGCTTAAATGATTTATTTTCGTATTCTGTAAGTTCAATAATTATTAGTTGTGCTGGGTTTATATTCATAGCTTAAGCTGACCCTGAATTTTATCCCAGCGAAACTCTTTTACTTTTTCTAGCTGGTTAAAAAAGTACTCTTCTAAATATGGCTCAATTTCCATGCGCCATATATCTTCTATATCTTCACGTAGGTTGTCTGTTAAAAAGAATGAAATACCAATTTCGTAGTTTTTATCTGCGATCGCCTGATTTAATTGCTGTAAAATCTTAATTAATTCCTCTACTGGAAAATCTGTTTTTCGGTGATAACGTCGCAGCACCTCATAGTTTGTGCGAAGTTCAATAAATGCAAAGCGGCGGCGTAACGCATGATCTATATTGGCGATAGACCTATCTGCTGTATTCAGCGTGCCAATAATGCGGACATTTTTCGGGATGCGAAACCTGTTACCGCCAGCTAGTGGAATTTCTTTATCTCGGTACTCAAGTAAGTACATTAATTCACCAAAAACTTGTGCAAGATTAGCACGGTTTATTTCATCGATAATTAGAACACAAGTATGTTCACGAGACTCAGCTTTTTTACAAAATTCTAAAAATCTTCCTGGAACCAGTGGATATGCTAATATTCCATTTTGGCTTTGAGGACGGATGCCTTGAATGAAATCTTCATAAGAGTATGCTGGATGAAATTGCACAAGTTCTGATAAACCGTCACCACCACCGATTAAGTGTTGAGCAAGTTTTTCAGCAATATAAGTTTTTCCTGTTCCAGGTGAACCATATAAAATTGCTTGACCTTTACGATCAATTGTGTGTATCCAGCGTTCTATTATTGTTTCGTTAAGACCTATTTCTTCAGTAAGTTGAGACAAAGTATATTCTGGTGACTTAATTTCTTTCCTCCAGTAAGTGGTATTTTGGACGTTGTAATTGCTGAAGTCATGTTTCTTCACCGCTACCATCCAGTGAGAGAACATATCAAACAAGTCATCATCTCGCAAAGCTGGCACACCTGGTTGGCGCATCACTTTAGCAAATTCTTTAATCAGTTTGTGTCCTGTACTGTTGACTGCTGGATAATCTGTCAGCCTTGGTTTATAGTCTGTATTGGCAAAATAGTTGATTACTCGTAGTGATTTATTGTTGAGCAAAAGAAATTCATCTGGTCGAAGGCTGTTCAGGACAGGCGTGAGTATTTCTGTTTGGAAACCTTTAGAATAGGGCATCTGTGAAAATTCTTTACAAGCTGCTGATAATTGCTCTGGATTATCATTGCAGCCGCGAACAAAATTCCAAATCGCAAGATAAATTTGTGGCCAGTCTTCGGGTTTTGCCCACTTTGCTTCCTCAAACAATTCTTTTATATCTTTCGCCACAGACGAAGCAATATGAATCCAAACGCCCCTTTGAGGATTTTTTGTATTGTTATCATAAGGTAGCAACAGAGGTAGTAACAATGATTCTGTCACGTTTTCTCCAGAGTCTGCTGCTGCTGCGATCGCTTCAAAATTACGACGTCTCTGCTGACGCTGCTGAGTATATGAGTTTGTATGGCTTATCCCAGATGCTGTATAGGGATATGAGATTATGAATTCCTGAAACAACCTCACAAATTCAGATTGATTGTCAGCTAGCATGATCATTAATCAACTCTAGATTATTTGGTAAATAATTGATTTATAATCAAAATATATTTATTTACACGAAGAACTAATTGTTATACCTTGCATCATAGATTCAAACATCTTGAACTCACTTTCTTTTAAGTAACGATAACTTTGCGGAGGTCGAAATTCTGGTATTTTGTCTCTTAGTTGTGTTAACTCAATTGGATCTGGTAAAGTTTTTATATTTTTCACAAAAATCCCAACCATTACTGAAGCACCATTATAATAACTTTGAAAATCTTTAGAACTAATTCCCGCTATGTTTTTGACCTGATTCCAAAATTCATTTAAGTCTTTCGGTAATTTTTTAATTTCCATTTGAGTAATATGCTTTACTTCAAATGAACCTACTAAAGCTTTTTTGGGAGATGAGACATATACTAAAACCAAGTCATCAATATTTAATCGAGAGCGAACACGACGGAGTTCTACTTGTTTTTTACCAGAAAATATTTTTTCTGCATACTGAGGTTTTATTGACAATAAAAGTATGTTACTAGGCATGAAAATTTATCTATATCTTATTGGTATACCCTAAATTATATAACTTTTTAAAAGAATCGCTGCTAATTTTACAAGCTGACTGGAATGATTCTTTTTTATTGATAATTTCTTGAACTTGCTTTAAATTTATAGGATATTTAAATAATTCAGTGTTGCTGAATCGAATTGCCATAATATTACCATCTTTATCTTGATTGACATTCATAATATCAGCCAACTTATAAACTCCTAGACGTTGAAAACGTTGATAAAGATTTTTAGGTTGATCGATGATAATCTCATCTACAAAGGAGCAGGCTCGAACAGAGCTTATTCCACAGTAAGACTTATAATCATCCTGGCTCACATACCAAATAATTCGACATGGAGCGTTTAATCCTCTTGAGTTTTTAACTGCTCGATAGTAGACAGCTTCACGGTTAAAAGCAAGCTCTATTTTTGATCCAAATAGAGTTTGCCTAGCCAACTCTGAATCAAATAAATCTTTTGCCCATTTGGGTTGAATGGGAATGATAAAATTGGGTATTTCAGCATCAATAATCTTTCCTGGAAAAAGGAATCGTTCAATATTTGCTGATGCTTGAACATCTGTACTTATGTTATTTGTATTGAGACTATCAGCAATTTGAATGCAAAAATTATATTCTTGCCCTAAATTAGAGGCTAAAGTAGCGAGGCGCATTGATAACTGGGATGCAGTTTCAGCAACTGCTAAGTTTACCTTTAGCCATCCGTTATTAACTCGGATAAAATTATCTTCCTGAATCGCTGTAATAACAGTTTCATCTAAACTTAAGTCAGTAATTCTAGTAAATTGCCGATGTTCATTAGCAGAATGTAATACCGATTGAAAAATCAAGTGCCGTACCAGTGTACCTGATAAGTGATTATTACCAACTCGGAGAAGTGGAACTTCTAGCTCATTTTTTTTATGTTTACCATATACAAATAAAGCAAGTGGTTGATTTTCTCCTTCGACAACTATATAACAATCAAACTTGTCTACTTCAGCGAGAAACCGACGTAACTGCTGTTGGAATCCAGTTTTTGTTTCACCTTGATTTATACAAGTAAAATAATTGGTCAAGAAATCTTCTTGTCCCCTTTGAACTGGTACTTGCTTTAGGAGAGTACCAGCCAAACGTACAGGCTGATAATCAGGCTTATTGCGAAGCTCGTCTAATTGAATAAGTAGTTCATTAAGGGTAAGAATAGAGAGCCTAAATTTATCATAAATTTCATCTGCAATATCTAACAGTTCCTTTTTATTGCTTATGAATACATGAGAGTCTGAGGCTATAGCTCTGGCTAAATGACGTAGATCAAGTTCAGAAAAAATTATATTTTTTGGATATATAACTTTTTGGAGATTTTGGCATATTTCATCTAAACTTTTACTTAGACAGGGCAAGCTGACAAAACCTTTTGCTAGTTGTCTTTGTGATTCTCTTTCCTTATCATCATTAACAAGACTTATATAGTTAAATATTTCATCGGTAATGCATAATTCTAACTCTGGCTCTAACCAATCAGCCAATAGTAATCTAGATTCTTCATTACTACTATCTTCATCTCTATATAAATTAAAAAATATATTGGCATCGATAACAACGCATAGCTTTGACTCAAGTTTATGAATATGAGTATTAGAAAATAGGTTTTGATGCCCGTGATCAAACCACCAAAAAATTAGCAACTTCTTATCTTTACTCTTTCCTTCTTTTTCATATTGAGGAACGAAACCTAATTTTGACCACATACCTGCTAAGTTATAATCACGACGGCAGTTTAAGCCAATACCTGTATATTTTTCTTGAGTTATTTGTTTGAGGTGATTGACAAGTAACCTTGCCATTTTCTTGTTTTGATGCTCCCCATCAACGCAAAGATGAACGATCGTGATCCGATCATACGAATGTCGATATAACAAATAGCCAATGCACCCTGCTTGAGGATCAAGAGCTACAAGTATCTGACGATCCTTTGCACGGTCTGCAAAAGCACCTTTAGGGAAAAAGCCAAGGGTTGTCCTATTGAGACCCCATAGTTCTATAACGGCTGGTAAATGCGGTGATTTATCGTCAATCTCTTCAATTTTTATCTGACTGTCTTTTGTCACTGATTTTATACCTTTTTAACTAGAACATTCACTTGCTGCTATTAAAATGGGAGCGCTTTAACACGCATCATATTTAGGAACTAAAATATAGCCTGCGATCGCAACAAACTTTGACTGAGGATATTAAGCGATCGCAATCATGGCAGAAAAACGCCAAATTGTGGGTTGAAAATAACCGGATGCTGCGGCGCTAAAGTGTAGAAGCTAATGACAGCAAGCGTAACACGGAGACAAAAAAGTGCAAATCACTAAGCGCAACGTTGAGTTAAGAGTAGATGGCAGCTTAATGCGTGTTTATGTTGCGGCTCCCAAAGCAGTAGGGAAATACCCTGGTATTGTCTTCTATAGTGATATTTATCAGTTAGGTGATGCGATGATTCGTCTAGCTAACTACTTAGCAGGATATGGCTATGTAGTAGCAGCTCCAGAAATTTTTCACCGAATTGAGCCAGTTGGTTTAGTAATTGAGCCAGACGATCTGGGACGGATGCGGGGTAATGACGATGCGCGTCGAACCTCCGTAGCTGATTATGATGCCGATTGCCTTGCTATAATTGAATTTCTTAAAACAGAGAGTGCGGTTTCTCCAAATAAAATAGGCACTCTCGGCTTTTGTATTGGTGGACATTTAGCTTTCCGCGCCGCATTTAAAAGCGAAATTCGGGCTTGCGTCTGCTGTTACCCGACTGGTATTCCTAGTGGTAAACTGGGTAAAGAGGTAGCCGATACAATCGAGCGGGTAAGTGAAATCAAAGGCGAGATGCTAATGGTATTCGGTACTCTTGATCCTCATATCCCAGATAGCGATCGCCAAACCATAATCAGAGCAATTGAGAATGCTAACGTGCCTCACAAAGTTCTTTTGTATGAAGCAGAACATACATTCATGCGCGACGACGGTTATCGTTATGATTCTAGTGCTACCACTGCTGCTTGGTCTGAAATAGTAACTTTCTTAGGGCGGATATTTGCAGACTGAAAAGATATAAAGAGAAGCCGGAGGGTTGACTTGTGATCCTCCGGCTTCTTAGGCAGTCTATTTATTAAATTTGGAATTTTCTAACGGCGTCTGCTGCCAAAACCACCTGAACGGCTGGGTGCTGAACTACGCCCACTACCAAAACTACTACCAGAATTGCGTCTGGGTGAGGTGGCTCTGCCAGAGGGTCGCAAGCTGCTACCACCAAAACCAGAACCCGAAGGACGGTTATTACCTGTAGTGCTACGCGGTGTATTGCGTATAGTTGAATTTCCCGGATATGACCTTCTAATTGTGCCTGTATTGCGGAAGGCAGTGCGATTTGTTACGGCTGCGGGTGGCGCATTATAGCGAGTTTGATAGTTTTGAACTGCTTGGCCATAGCTTCCCCCATATCCACCGAAGCCACTTAATCCTTGACCTGATTGATAGACAGGGGGTACATAATATTGAGGTCTAAACAACATACTACCAATTGCCTGACCAGCCAAGCTACCAGCTACAGACCCAGCAAAGGGTGCCCAGAAATTATTTTCTCGACGGACTACAACCGTCTCTTGTTGTCCTGTTTGAGGATTTGTTTTATTCTCGGTAACGTTGTGGACGTACTCAATTTTAAAGTCTTCTGTCACATATAAAATCGGTTGTCCTTTTTCTACCTTTAGATAGCTTTTCTTACCTTGCTTGATTTGATCATCAGTTAACCGTGCCATTTGCAAATTTTCGGTTGCAAAGGTTGGGGGATTATTGTTAAGTAAAAACAGGCTGTATTCCCCAGTTGCATCGTCGTATGTAGCTTGTTGTATTTGATATTCACCGTCACTCAGCTTGGTGTTAGCAGAGCTTTGGCTAACGTTCTTAGCGGGAGAACCAGAATTAGTTTGGTTTTCGCCTCCACAAGCGACAGTTGTCAGACACAAACTCAGAGCTAAAAAAACGGCTGTAAATTTACGTACTATGGTCATGATCATTGGATTATTGTCCTATCTCTGAGCTTAACAATTTCTTGATGTGAATAGTAAGTACGGACTACCCAACAGATTACAAAGGAATCAATTCTGGGTAATATTGCAACAGCTGATCGCTAGTGAGTTCATCGCCTAACTGTGCTGGGGAGAAATGTACTTGAATTGCCTTGAGTTTATGTTTGTAATGCAAATTGATTAAGGCTTTAAAAGCTTCCTTCAGCGACTGAACATTAGAAAGATCAGTTTCTAACTGTGGTATTTCTCCTTCATAAGCTACCGTAATAATCACAATGACGTTGCGGGTTACAGGTATAGATAAAGGTTCATTCAATCCATCAGAACTGTAATCTGGTTCACTGAGATATCTTTGGGCAGAGTCAGTAAATAATTCATTCACGTAATCTCCCGCCTCGCCTTCATCCCAAAATACATCGCCTTCGTTGGCAGCAGAAAGCCAATATTCATCGTATTGCAGCAGGGTTTGGCTAATTTCTACCAATCCTTCTCCCAAAACTTCTAAATCGCCATCGGCATCGATCGCATCCCGTCCAGCACTATTCAATACTCCCATAATTGGTGCTACCTCGCCTCCCCCTAAGTGTAGAAATAGGCGAAAGACTACATAGCGATTTCGACCGATCATTTTATTAAAGGTATCGCGCATTTTTATCCTCCAGAAATTTGTTATTTGTCATTTGTCCAATAACTAATGCCCTGTTTGGCCTGTTTGGCCAATGGCTAATGACTAATATAGTGAAATCCTTTGACAAAATCCATAACCATATTTAACGAAGGCAATATATATTTTGTTGATTCATGGGATGTATCATCATGACCTGAAGCATTGAGAGCAGAGCGATTAATAAATCTCTTCCCAAAGTTGGGATGGTCATAGACAATCAAAGTGTGAGCGCTGGAATTCGTTAAAACTATTTTGGTTGGGGCTTTGCAAAAATTTAACTTTGCGGCTACTTCGATATTTTTTTTCATCTGTTTAATTGTCGTAGCATGACTCATGGCTTGCTCTAAAAGAATATTTAATTGTTTCACCAGATGGGGCGATTTTAAATCTTGGTTGGCAACAACTTCACTGTTAATCATTTCCAGCATACTGGAAATATTTTTTTGGGTAGATGCCGCATCTAAAAAGGGAAGAATCACAATGTAAGCAGTGGGAAATAATCCTTCGTCGGTATCTAAATGAAAGGTGAAAACAGTTCGACGACGCCCAATTTCGATGCTTGGGGGTTGTTTCAGCCCCCGGTATTCGTGAGCAATTTGGTAGTAAGCGCCAGCGATCGCAAAATTGGCTTCATGTTCTAGGGCTGCATCAACAATAATTCGGATTGTTGGCGGTGTTTCGTTAAAAAAATCTCGTGAGTCTTCGGAATCGAACTTTTGGATAATCGAGCGATCGCCTGTGGGGCTAAGATCAACCCATTCACAAATCATACTTTCGGTTTTTAAACCAAACCTGGAGGTGGCATAAAGTTTTGCCCCAGTTAAAGTTGCTCCTGTTAAATCAGCACCAATCCATTCCGCTCTAATTAATTTTGCCTGAGTTAAATTGGCGTGGATTAAACTGGTATTCGTTAAATTGGCATTGCTTAAATCTGCGCCAATTAAATTAGCCCCGCTCAATTTTGCGCCGCTCAAATCTGCCCACCGGAGATTTGCGCCGCTTAACTCTGCCCACCGGAGGTTCGCCCCGCTCAAGTCTGCTCCGCTCAAGTTAGCACGGCTGAGATTGGCTTGTCTGAGTTCGGCATCTCGCAAATTTGCGCCGCTCAGGTCAGAGCGATAGAGGTCAGTGGCATTTAAGTTAGCCATCTCCAAGTTGGCTCCTGTCAGAAAAGCGCCCCTCAAGAGGGCTTCACTCAAGTTAGCCTGACGGAGATTCGCTTGGCGGAGTGTCGCCTCTCGCAGATCGGCACTGGTGAGGTCAGCCTCCAATAGATCGGCGCGACTGAGGTCAGCGCGAATTAACTCGGCGCGGATCAGCGTCGCTCCTCTTAGTTGAGCGCGGCTCAGATCCGCTCGAATCAAATTAGCGACGTTGAGACTGGCATTGTTCATGATCGCGCTAGCTAGATTCGCGCCACTGAGTCTGGCTACATTCAGCTTGGCATTGCTGAAGTTAGCTTCACTCAGATTCGCGCCACTCAGGTTGACTATACTCAAATTGGCATTGCTAAAATTCACGCCACTGAGTTTAGCCCCACTCAGGTTAGCTTCCGAGAGGTCAACACCACTAAAGTTTAAGACTCCTGCCGCGTATTGTTCCAGTAATTCCTCTACAGTCATTGATGTTACCCCTTGGATGCCAACTTTAATAGCTGGTATCATAAAAAACGGAATGTCAAAATCAAAAATGAATATTGGGATTTTAGGACTGGGACTGATCGGCGGATCTTTGGGTTTTGATTTGCGATCGCAAGGACATCATATCTTAGGAGTCAGCCGCCGTGAATCCACCTGTGAAAAGGCAGTTGCCCTCGGCAGTGTTGATCAAGCATCAGTTGATCTGAGCCTGTTGGCAACCGCAGAGGTTGTATTTATTTGTACACCTCTCGCCCTCATTGTGCCCCAATTTGAACAGTTGATCGCTCATTTGTCTGTCGCTACCGTCGTGACTGATGTGGGTTCGGCGAAAGCACAGATAGTCAACGCGATTTCTCCCCTTTGGAATAATTTTATCGGCGGTCATCCAATGGCGGGCAGAACAGACAGTGGCATAGAAGCTGCACAGCGACATTTATTTGTCGATAAACCTTATGTCCTAACACCGATCGCTACAACACCAACCACTGCAATTACCGTTGTGGAAGAAATTGTGCGATCGCTGGGAGCGAATCTCTACTCTTGTGAACCAGAGCAACATGACCGAGCTGTTAGTTGGATTTCCCATTTACCTGTAATGGTCAGTTCCTCGTTGATTGCTGCTTGTTTGAGTGAAACTGACCCCGATATTTTGCAATTAGCCCAAAAGTTAGCTAGTTCAGGTTTTCGCGATACCAGTCGTGTGGGTGGTGGGAATCCAGAGTTAGGCGTGATGATGGCGCGGTATAATCGTCAAGCATTGCTGCGATCGCTCCAACAATACCGTCACAATCTCGATGAGTTGACTGACTTAATCGAGCAAGAAAATTGGGCAGTTTTAGAGTCAAAGTTTAAATCAAGGCAAGAGGCACGACCTAATTTTGTTAAATAGTTATCGGGTGCGTTCAGCTATCGATAACGCACCCATTTTCAGCAAATCGATGTATTATACAGATAAATTTACAAAAATCAACAATGGTAGAACGCCCAATTAAGAAATCGGAACGTCAGTCCCAAGGAAGTACTGACAACAATTCCGAAAAGTCGGATTCTATAGCTCCGATTGAATCCAACCCCAAAAGCTCAAAACCGACCCGTAATCGTTCGTCTGGCACAGAGAAAAAAGCGTCCTATGGGGATGAAAATAGGCAGCCGGGGAATCCTGCCCTAGCGCGTGGCCCAAAACCCGTTAAGCCCCCAGCCAAAGTCAAAACAGAAGAACTTGAAACCGAATCAGAACCTATCTCTGAGGAGTCTCAAGAGTAACATTAGATAGTGTTGCGTGTGATGTGGGAGGGTATAAGTATATGAAAACTAGGATTTCTGGCTTTCAAGGCAGCGATCGCGCCCCACATCACCATTAGGTTATTTTTATGTTGAATGCTTTTATATTAAACATTTATTATTTTTTGGTTTCAGCGTCCGGGTAGTTAGTGCGAGTCCCAAAGCTGCGGTGTATGGTGGGATAAAGAGCGATGTTTACGCATAATTTAGCTAACTCTATTAAATTGAGACTTCCTTTAGCTTTAGCTGGGATGTTTCAGGGTATTTTATTCTTTTTTCTTTTAGCAGCAGATATATTAATTTACAACCGAGTGCGAATTATATAAGAGGGAAATGAGGGAGGAGGGGAGCAGGGGGAAATGCCCAATGCCCAATGCCCAATGCCCAATGACTAATATTTAAGGAGATTTAATGTGTCCAGTCATAAATTAGCTCTAAGTTTGAAAGTAGGAATCATTATATTGCTTACTGGTGTTACTAGTTTGGGTATCAGTCTGCTTGTAGGCACAACTAGATTTAACCATCTGTTCGGAATTCAAACACCAAAAAGCAAGAATACGAGAGCGGGTTTAGGTAGGGTGATGAGTGCATCTGCACAGGCTGTTTCCCCAGCAATAAACCAGATGAATGAAGTGCCAAAACGTTTTCAGGGAACAATCGTTTATCAAGGGAAACTAAAAGCAAATGAAAAAGTCATTGCCCTAACTTTTGATGATGGCCCTGGCCCCAAAAACACGGCACAGATTTTAGAAATTTTGAAGACAAATCATATCAAAGCGACATTCTTCATGATTGGAGAAATGGTGAAATATTTTCCCCAGGTTGCCAAGCAAGTGGCTGCTGATGGTCATGTAATTGGCAATCACACATGGCATCATTGGTATCGCCATATGGACTTAGTGACTGCGGCTAGTGAAATTGATCGCACAGCAGAGATCATCTACAAGACTACTGGAGAGAAAACTACTCTGTTTCGTCCCCCTGGTGGCTTTTTGAACAATGGATTAGCCGAATATGCCGAAAACAAGAAGTACGCCGTCATGATGTGGTCAGAAGAGTCAGGAGATGCTGAACGTCATTCGCCTCAAGTGCCAATGCTGGTCAAAAATGTGCTGAAATATGCAAAACCCGGTGCAATTGTACTGTTGCACGATGGGGGCGGGAACCGTTCCAAATCTGTCAAAGCTTTACCAGAAATGATCGCAGGTTTAAAGGCTCAAGGCTATCGATTTGTGACGATTCCCCAACTACTGGAAATACAAGCCCAAGAACAAAGCGTGGTAACGGCAGTATCACCTACGCTTACAAAGGATGAACATCCAAACCATCAGCTTAATCATCAGTGATCCGCTAGGGGCAAAAACAGTTAAAATTTCTCGTAGAGAAGGAAGAGAAGGAAGAAATGCTTAACTCAACTGTATTGATCTAAAATCGGGTTTCATACTGAACTTGGAATTGATTTTCATCCCCCAAATTAGTTGAGCCGCGCATGAGAATTTCGTCATTGACTCGATATAGCACATTGTAAAGGAAAGGCTCATCGCTAGTAAGAGCGCGTGATAAAGAGGCAGAGAAATTTTTATTGATGTCAAATACACCTTCTGCTGATAAATTAAGAACTGAAGCGATCGCTGTTTTATTATTATTAGTAGATGGAGTCGGATATATCCGAAACTCACTGAAACCAACAGACTGTCCGATCGCAGTGATAGTTCCTTGCAAACCACCTAAAATGGTAGAACTAGCGAAATTAGTCAGTCCTTGGCTTGCATCTGTTTGACCAAAAGAATTCAGAATCGAGCCACCCAGCAGAGAAACTATCTCTCCCTTACTACGGCTGGGTTCACTCGTCAGTTCTAGATTGTTACCCAATTCACTAGCTGGCCCGTTGACGCTGGCTTGAATGGTAATGGTACGTAAAGTCCCAAAGTTGTTTACAGAAACATCGCTGACTTCAGAAGACAATGGTGATTCCAAAGTTTGACTGTTCCTTGCGGATGCTTCCGGTACAATTGCGGTAAGTCGCACATCTAAAGTCGGGTCAAGTCCTTGACTAGGAGTAAACCGCGCAGTTTGTTCATAGCCTCGCGCCAAGGTGAACTGAGTCGAAAATAAGCTCAGTCTTCCTCCTGTCAAACGAATGACGCCTTCAGGAAGCGGCTTGGCGAATGTACCATTAATGGTCAAGTCGCCTTTGGCGTCAAAGCTCAATAGGGGCTGACTCAATGCCGCTCCTCCTGGTACAAAGCTCAATAGGGACTGAGTGGTAACACGAATATCCTTGTCTAAAGTCAACTTTAAATCTGCAAACTCTATAGGTAAATTGGGTGGAGTTACTGCGCTAGTGCTTGCGTTCGCTGTAGCCACTGGCTTAGTGCTATTCTCTGGTGTAGGTGTGAGGTTAGCGTTAACCTCTTCTCTGTTTATGACGTTAGCGTTAGCCTGTGTTGTCCCTGCTGATTTTTTCTTAGCAGTAGTCGAGTTTCCAATAATCACCTGACCATCACTGAGTTTAATCTCTCCACCAATTAGAGGTTTTAACGCTGTTCCGCGAATTACGACATCGCCGCCGACACCGCCTTCATACAATCCTGCCAACTTAAAATTGAGTTTGTCTGCTATTGATACTGTCAGGGGATTCGCTGCGACTTGCCCAGGACTAAAAATTGGCAGAATACCTGATGCAGTCACTTGCCCTTTATTGTAAGTACCTTGGATACCTTCGACATTCAGCGTTTTACCATTAAATTGCACTGTTCCTGTGACATTCGTTAGGGGTTCAGATAAAGCTTGAGCGCTAAAAGTTGCATTATTAAGTGTGGCATTGCCGTTGATAATTGGTTCGTTTAAAGTACCTTGAACATTTAAATCTACTTTTCCTTGACCGTCTACCCAAGCGACTTGATTGTTAGTAAACAGGTTTAACAGTGCCAATCCTTCATTTTGCACATTGGCGTTGATGCTGATTTGATTGCTATCTGGTTGCACTGCGGCAAAAGGCAAAGGAGCAGGTACGCTACCTGTAATGGCAACTGGCTGCGTTCCTGTCACTAATAAGGTACTATCAAAATTCAAGCGAGCTTTGTTGTAATCAAAGTTGACTTGTCCGGTTTGCACAGGTTGTTTATTGAGAGTTGCATCCGCGATCGCTACTTGCCCTTTAACACTAGGGTCTTGTAAACTACCTGCTAATGTGGCGTCAGCATTCACTTTCCCAGTAATATCTATGGGGTATTTTTCGATAAAAGGCTCTAAAAGTGATAAAGGTAAACTTGCTACATTCAACTTACCAGATAGTTGCTCAGTTCCTAACTGTCCTGAAAACGCTACAAGTCCTTGATTTATCCCAACACTCAAGGGCGAAAGTGTGACAATACCATCGGCAAAACTACCTTGAGCAATGACTTGATTGATGGAGTACTCACCCCATTGCCAGTTAGCACCTTGAAAATTAAAGCCGACATTCAACCCAGATTTTAATGAGCCATTGGCTGTAATTGCTCCACTTAAAGCACCCGTTAATTCTGCAAGAGTGGGCAAAGATGGAGTTTGTTTTGTCTTTACTTGTTGTTGTTTTGCTGCCAATGCGGTAACTTTTGAGAAATATGCTAACTGGGTTTGCAAATCTGCATCGGGCAAACTGATAGATTCAGTGTTAAGTACTTCTGCTTTAGCCAACTTCGGAGGCTGTAATCCGGTACCAAAGTCTTGAAAGTCGAAGATACTAAACGCTTGTAAAAGTCTCTGGATTTTGGTTTGCTCAAAATTAGCTTGAAATTGAAATTGCGGGTCATTCCCTGTTTGCACATTTCCACTCAGGGCGATGGTGCTATCTGCAATCCGCAATTGACCATTAGCTAAACTAGCAGTACCATCGGCATAATTGATCGTGCCGCGAAATTCATCTGCTGCAACTCTAGCAACACGAGGCGCTGCGATCGCAACGTCTCCCGCAACTGCATAATTATTTAGATTGACAACTAAATTCCCCGATAATTGCCCCGCCAGTGGTTTCAATTGATTGTTAGGTAAAAAGCCCCCAATCAAAGCGATGGGAAACTCTTGGGCGTTGATGAGCAAGTTCTCTCCCTCAGTTCTACCTGTAGTAACTGCCCTATCTCGTTGAACTAAAAATGAAGTGGGACGATAATCTGCACCCAGGTTAAGCGCAATCCTATCTTGTTTTCCAGCTAATCGCAGACTTGCCCCTTGTCCCCCTTGAAAATTCACGTTTCCGGTTAAAAGTGGGTCAAATGTTAAGTTACTGACCTGGAAATTCCGCAGCCGGATATTACCATTAGCTTGGGGAACATCTGGAGTGCCTGTAACTTGTCCATTAAAATCAACTAGCCCCGCTACTGCTACGCCACCAGGAACTTTGAAGCCAGTATTTTTTAAGTTGAAATTCTCTGCCAGTACGTTTAAATTAAATCCTGCGATTTGGGGTGCGCCAGTTGGTGGAGATTGAATAGCGATCGCCCCATTAGCACTCACTCCTGCGGTACTTGCGTTTTCAACTATAATCTGCTCTCCATTCCACTTAAATCGAGCGGTGAGCGGTTTTTCCAGCAGTGCTACCCCAAGGGGTAGGCTGATTTGTCCGGCGGCGCGAATATCTGCAAGCTGGAAAGATTTTGTTGTGCCTGATAACTGAATATTGCTATTGAGCCGTCCTCGTAGTTGTGGTGAGAAACGGTTGAGTTGAATTTGAGAAGTTTTGACAACCCCTTGCCAGCGTTGTTGTGCAAGTTGGCCACTAGCGCTGATTGTCCCGCCTGCGACGTTCAAAACCACATCTGGGAAAAGGATATTTTCTCCTTGTTTGGCAATAACAACTCGTCCGGTAGTGGGATAGGTGGCGCTAGGCGCTTGCACCCGCGCTACTGTTTGCAGGTTGCTCAGAGTCCCAGAAATATTGGCATTTGCCGATACATTCCCAATGGTGATCGAAGGTGAGGATTTGTACGCTCGTGCGATCGCATCCCCTGGTAAATTTTCTGCTTGCACATTAAATGATACCCTACCTTTGGGTGCAAGCTGAAGTTGACCACTGGCTGTAACTTGCCCTCCTACCTCTGGATTTGCCTGAACGCGAGCAACGTTGACGTTTAACGGTGTACCCAAAGAACCCGAAATTTTGGCGTTCGCAGATATACCACCAACATTAATCGGAGTTGAGATGCCGTAACCTTGAGCGATCGCATTTCCTGGGATACCTTTAGCTTGAATATTTACGCCTACCTGACCTTGGGGAGCCAGTTGAATTTGACCATTGGCTGTGATTTGCCCTCCGGCTGGGGGCGTTACTTGAACGCTAGTAATATCAAGTTTCAACGGCTGTTTGTCAAGTGAGCCAGAAATTTGGGCTTTTCCTGAAATATTCCCAACTGCGATCGGTAGAGTAACGCCATAGCTGCGTGCTAGTATATCCCCTGATATCCCATCAGCTTGAGCATTAAATATTACATCTTTTTTGACTCCCAATTTAGCTTCACCGGCGCCTGTAATTTCACCACCGGCTGCGGGGACTATTTTCAGATTGGAGACAGTAAGTTGAGATGCAGTTTGAGATGCATTTAAGCGGAAATCAGTATTGACGCTTTTTAATTGAACGCGATCAACTTGAATAGGTTTTGTGTTGCTTACTGTACCATTGACGACTGGTTGCCCAAGTGCGCCGCGTACCTGAATATTTGCTTGAATTTCGCCACTAGCTGGGATTGACGAATTTACATTCAATGTGTCTAAGATATTTTTTGCACTAACAGGTTTTATCTGAGCCGAGACATTAAAACCTGTTTTACTATTAATTGTTCCATTAGCTAGAATCGGAACCTTACCAAAATTCGTACTCAGATTATTTAAAGCAACTGTTTGACCCTGAAATACAAAACTCCCATTAAAATTAGAAACCTGCTGAGGAATATTTTGAATTTTAGCAGTAACTTGATTAGCTGTAGCAGTTCCCGTAACTGCTATTTCTGACAGTTTGGCTGGAATCTGAACCTCTAAATCAGCATTTAAATACCCTGCTTGCAAGGCAATTGGCAACTGAATTAATCGACTGACATCAGATGCTTGTAAATTTTGTGTTTGCAGCTTGAGGCTAGTTTGTTGAGCTTTTAGTTGTGTTTCGCCAACGATTTTAACAGCGCCTCCCCTAGTGAGTTGAGCATTGATGTCATAACCGATCCTTTGATTTTGATCTGAAAATCGGGCAACACCACCAACTTGATCTAATATTACTGAACCTTTCGGTTTAGTTGGTGCGGCGAATGGCATCAACTCGACATCGCCATCTTGAATTTGAAGTGTCTGCAACTCAGTTTGAATAAAGCCTTGTCCTTCAGCCGCCTTAACTTGCGCTGTCACCCAACGAGCATCTTTATCCTGTTGGATGTAGACATTGGGTTGAACTAAGGTGACATTTAATGCCAGTTTTCGGTTAAAGAGGAGTTCCAAGGGCGAGAACTGCACCTCCAAAGCTTTTGCTACCACCTGATCTTGATCATTGGGAGTTGCCGGTATTGATAGAGAGCTAAATCTTAGACTAGAGAGCGAAAAACGTTCAACTTTCCCTACTTTTACTGGACGCCCAAGCAATTGCTGAAGATTTTGCTGCACTAACGGTGCTAAATCTTTATATACATAGCTTCTAGCCCACCAAGCACCAACTGCAATTCCAACCAGCAAAACCCCACCCAGAGCCAAACTGGTACGTCCTAAAAGCAGCAGCCAGGGACGACGATTAGATGGTTTCTGATTGTTTTCTGAATTTGGAGATGGCGTCATGATCGTTACTAGTACCAGTACTTTTTTCTGGAGTGAGGCGAGAGACAGGCTAGTTACAGTTGTATCAGCAAGTCACAAGCTATGGTTTCACAATATTAAGACTTACGCAAGAACTTTGGGGAAACCTGCTTCTATTCTCTAAAAGAGGCTGCGCTAATGAGACGCTCCGCAAATGCGCCTATGTTATTTCATAATTTTGCGTAATTCTTGAATATATTTCGAGTAATAGTTTGTCACCAGATATTAGTTTTGTTAGTTTATGGTATTTTATTGTATATTTTAAAATAATTCTATAATCATTCAAATTACATCTTTAGATAGATTTTATTTCCTTAAATATTAATTAGTTTTCAAAAATTAGGTAATATGGGAATATTAAATTACTTTGTGATAACTCCTGTATATACAACTTTGGTTAGAAAATACAACCTCTGTAGAATCTAACTTAGTATAGATGACGATGGTAATTAATCTTAGATTGGGGAGTAATGTAGAGTGGTATGTCACTTCCTGAAGCTGGATTTAGATCCCGACTTAGATCCCCAACTTCTCCAAGAAGTCGGGGATCTGGGTATTCTCATATATAGTGCATTAGGATTGCTGTATTTAAATAAATATGAGTTACAACTGAAGCGTCGCGGTTTGAGTAAATGGAATAAGTCAAGTTTAGGATTAGTCTAAAATTGCCACACTTTGCTATTCTTCTCGCAGCAGCTACATCTACTCGCATGGATACTTATAAAAGTTCACTCCAAGGGAGTGAAGGTAAAACATTATTAAGTTATCAACAATTTATCAGATTAAATTTCAGACTCTGGCTGTGCTATTAGACATCAACACGCCGGAAGTATATTAGGAAGAACTGCATAATCTTGGGTAACAACAGATTACGGCATGAGTTAAGCTCTTAGAGATTTAACTTGCATATTACCTGGAAGTAAAACTATTGTGGGGTGGGCATATTACCTGCCTTGGTTATGCAAATTAAAAGTACATTAGCTTAAGGTCAATAACAAAATTTCCACTTTAATAAGTTGGGAATCAGCGGCTTTCGATTACTCTTTCGGAAACCCGATGATTTGCCCTGACTGTCTAATCACTATTTAAGAGCTTGAGTTTCAACCATTGTATCAGTATGTGCCGATATTAAGATAGAACCATCCAGAATGTTATTAATTTTTCTATATACAACCAGTCATGAAGTTGCTACTTTTAAGCAGCATAATCAATCTCGTCACCTTTGCGTCATGAATTTGTCATAGATTTGTCAAACAAATGTGCAAATCTGAGCGTGAATATATTTATTCATTTGCAGAAGGTGGGATTACTACCTTTTACTTATCTTTAATTTTTTCTCATCAACTCACCATGTATTTCAGAGGCTTTATTAATTTCATCTGAATATCTCGTTTTAGCGTCCTAACTTCCCTGTAAGACAGAAAGTTTTTGATGGCTTTCTTTATTTATCAAACTCAGCACGAGTAAAAAAAACTCTTGCCTCAATTAAGAGTCTGTGTGATAATGCCAAACTGATACTAATAAAATTACCGAAGCGAGTAAGTCATATTCAGGATTTTTTGCTTTTATATAATACAAGCCAATGAATCAACTGATTATTTGCTTCTAGAGAAACAACTAAATGAAGCCAAGGGATTTCAAAAGGAGGAAACTGTAAACCTAGCACAATCGAGTTGAGTTTGTGAGTTTATTTAATAAAGTATTATGGACATACAAAATAATCGCTTTAGTCCGATTGGTTTTGCTTTTATTCCCCTTGTGGCTTTAGTAATATTTGTGGGAATTGTTGTAGTGAGAAAGATCCAAATAAAACTACTTTGGAATAGTGTCGAAGTTGCTCAAGAACAAAAAGACAGTACAGCAAGAATTGAAGCGCTGGAAAAATTGGTTAAGGCTGATAACAGCCTGAAGAATATTCCATTGAATGATGTTGATTTCTCCAGTGTCAACCTTGAAGATGCCGACCTTAAAGAAGCCGACCTCAAGAGTGCCAACCTAACCAGTGCCAAGCTGGAGCGTGCCGACCTCAAGAGTGCCGACCTCAAGAGTGCCGACCTCAGCAGTGCCGACCTCAAGAGTGCCGACCTCAGCAGTGCCGACCTAACCAGTGCCAACCTAACTAATGCCAACCTCAGCAATGCCAACCTCAGCAATAGCAATCTAACCAGCGTCAATCTCAGAGATGTCCACCTTCAAGGCGCTAACCTCAGCAGTACCAACTTCACTAGTGCTAACCTTCAAGGTGCTAACCTTCAAGGTGCTAACCTTCAAGGTGTCAACATCAAGAGTGCCAACCTTGAAGATGCCAACCTTGAAGATGCCGACCTTGAAGATGCCGACCTCAAGAGTACAAATCTTCAAGGTGCTAATCTTCAAGGTGCCAATCTTCAAGGTGCTAACCTTCAAAATGCCCAAAACCTAACTCTTCAAAAGCTCAAAGCAGCTAAAAATTGGGAGAGAGCTTGCTACGACCCAGAATTTCGCAAACAACTAGGCTTACCTCCAGGAAATCCCAGCCAATGCTGACCAATTTTATTGTGCAGTTGAAGTTGTGTCTGAAGAGGGAAGCTTTCGGGAGCAATCGAGTTGAGTTTGTGATTTTATTTAGCAAAGTATTATGGACATAAAAAATAATCGCTTTAGGTCAATTGGTTTTGCTTCTATTCTCCTCGTGGTTTTAGTAATATATGTAGGAACTGTTGTATATAGAAAGATAGAAATAAAACAACTTTTGGATACTGTCGAAGCTCTTCAAGGACAAAAAGACAGTACAGCAAGAATTGAAGCGCTGGAAAAACTGGTTAAGGCAGGAAAAACCCCGAATAATATTTCATTCAATGATGCCGACCTTGAAGGTACCAAACTTGAAGATGCCAATTTCTCCAGTGCCAACCTTGAAAATGCCAATTTCTCCAGTGCTAACCTCAAAGGTGCCGAACTTAAGAGTGCCAAGCTCAAACGTGCCAAACTCAAACGTGCCAACCTCAATACTGCCGACCTAACCAGTGCCGACCTAACCAGTGCCGACCTCAAGAGTGCCAATCTTGAAGATGCCAACCTAACCAGTGCCGACCTTAAGAGTGCTGACCTCAAGAGTGCCAACCTTGAAGATGCTGACCTCGAACGCGCCAACTTTGAAGGTGCCGATCTCGAACGTGCCAACCTCAAGAGAGTTGACCTCAAACAAAGTACCCAAATCGAAAATGCCGACTTATTTGATGTCAACTTTGAAGGTGCCAATCTCAAAGATGCCAATCTCAAAGATGCCGACTTCTCCAGTGCCAACTTCTCCAGTGCCGACCTCGAACATGCCAACTTTGAAAGTGCCAAGCTTTCCAACGCCAACCTTGAAAATGCCAAGCTTTCTAACGCCAACCTTGAAAATGCCAACTTTGAAGGTGCCAAACTCTCCAACGTCAACCTTGAAAATGCCAACCTTGAAAATGCCAACCTTGAAAATGCCAACCTTGAA
>NZ_JABXKP010000014.1 GCF_017114985.1 Nostoc sp. JL33
ATTCTTGGGACAATGCTTACTTTACAAGATTTTCAGCCTTAACTGAACCGTATTGACTAATAACCCTGGTAGTGCTTCTTTGTTCAACAGCATCATTGGCTCCCTGGTTGCCGTTGCAGCAGTGCATGGAATACCGATTGATGGTGCGATCGCAACAATTGTCGTGTTATATATTTTAAAAATTGGAATCAACGTTATCTGCAAATACACTGAGCCAGATAGCCAGCCAGAGTAAGGATAAAAATAATAATATTGTACAGACGCGATTAATCGCGTCTCTCTTACGTCCCCTCATGTCCCCGGTAAATTTCGCAAACGCTCATCCAAATGAGTACGGTCTGCCAAAACTTTTAACAGCGGCCCATGCGAGCTAAATTCTACAATACTGACCGAAGCGACAGGGCATCCCAAACGAAAACGGAAGCGTCCTACATCAATCCCCAGTAAACTAGACAGCATAATTCTGATAGTTGCCTTGTGAGAAACAACTAAAACATTGCCACTAGTGTAATTTTGCTTGATTTCTTCAATTACCTGCAAGGCACGAGAAGCAATTGTAACAGCCATTTCTCCACCAGTTGGAGCATTCCAAGCCGGATCTGCTGACCAGCGAATATAATCATCGTGATATTCACGGCTAATTCCTTCTGGGGTGTTTCCTTCCCATTTGCCATAGTTGATTTCCTTCAAACCATCTCTAAGTTGTGGTTCTATCCCTATGGCTTCACATAAAGGTTTTGCTGTCAATACAGTTCGCCGCATTGGACTACAAAATATTGCTGTCCAAGGAATAGAACTACATGCGTCTGCAAAAGCCTTTGCCATCTCCAAGCCTTCTGGCGTAAGTTCTGAGTCTATGGAACCGCAAAAGGAATTATTGCGGCTGCATTCTGTCTGTCCGTGACGGAGGAAATAAAGAGTTAGGCTCACGGTATAATTCTCATTGATTGTAAATTTCAAAGCGCTAACAATCAGATGTAGTTGAAGATAGTTAATGCCCGTGCCATACTACTACAATTTGATGATATTTTAAATAATTTTCAGATTGGGCAAAGTTATCTCACCGAACACCGCGTCATGAAGAGTGCTAAGTTGGGAGGGTTGTTAGCGGATAGCTGTTGTCTAGCCCCTGCTGAGTTAAAAAACCGAAGTTTTTCAATTAGGAATAAATTTATAATGTAGTTGAATTATCTAACTTTTAAATAATAGTAAAAATTGTAGAAACGTGATTAATTACGTCTCTACAATAATCCTAACAATCAAGCGGTAATTTGAGAATATTTGAGCTTGGCTCTGGAACAAGTCATATTTTTGCACAAATGGTATACACCCATTTATATCCCTGGAGTTTATGCAAAAAAGCATGAATTGTTAGTCAAGCTTTTTCTTTACATTATCTTTTACGTCTTCAATACCGTGACTTACTTCGCTTTCAGCTTGCTTTGCTTTACCTTCTGCTTTATCTTTTGGATCTCCAGTAATTTCTGCTGCTGCTTCTTGGGCTTTGCCTTCAAGATTTTTAGCAGTAGCTTTAGCGCGTTCTTCTAAACTCATTTTGTACTCCTTATTTTTATCGTAAATTCATTTCAAAGCTGTCAACTAACTTTGAAATCTTTTTTGTTATTGCCCTTACACAGTAGCTTAAAGTTTTTGCTAAAGCCTTCTACCACAAGGCATAATTCATAATTCATAATTCATAATTCATAATTCATAATTCAGAAAACTAATTAGAGTAAGCATCCTGGCTGTTGGCTGAATGTAAATTCAAGCAAGAAAAGCTTAGTTATCTATGCTAAAAGGCATAGAATAAGTGCAAATATCGTAATCTCTACTTTTGACTGTTTAGCTAAAAAAAAACCAGTTCCGTAGAGAAACTGGGTAATAAAGTTATGGGGATATTTTTTTGTCTAATCTAGAAAACCCATTAGGCTTTCAGAGTTGTCAACCTCATTTGATGCTATTGGACGATTACCGAAGGTGGAATAGCTTTCATCAATTACCAATAAACTTGAGCCAATTGGACGAATCCCAGAGAGATTTATACTTTCAACGACTTCAAATGTATTAGCGCCAATTGGACGAATACCCATTGAGTTATAAGTGTCAACTACTTCCAAGCTACTGGTGCTAACGGGGCGCACCCCAGCAATTGAGAGGTGTTCAGCAACTTCTAAGTCGCTAGCGCCTATGGGACGAACTCCAGCAACGGCGAGTAGCCCAGAAGATCCCGCTGGCAGTTGACTAACTTCCTCGACTTTATCAGCATTCAAGCTCTGGTCTGGTTGATTTTCAACTTTTTCTGTTGTTTCCCCTGGAGACTTGGCATACTTTTGCCGAGAATTGGTTGCTTTGCCAGCGTTGCTATTAGTCATAAACGAAGACCTCTGTTTTGTTAATTGAATTTTACAATAATTAAGGAAAGATGAAATTTTTTCCCATATACCTTAGAGTTTAACCTTAAAAAACCTCATATAGATATAAGAATCTTTAAAACTGATACATAAGTAAATTTAAATTATGAATTTTTGTAAATAATTATTACTATTTATTTGAAGTAATAAGCCAGCTACAATGGATACAGGGCGAAATTTTCACCTTGAGTTAGGGTATTTCTAGCAAAACTGTATGACAGAATTTTGTCTTCAAGCTCCCTTTAGTCCCACAGGCGATCAACCACAAGCGATCGCCCAACTCACTGCTAGTATCCAATCAGGCAACCGTTACCAAACTTTACTGGGAGCCACTGGAACTGGCAAGACATTTTCGGTAGCAGCAGTTATTGAGAAAATTGGCAAACCTACCTTAGTTCTGGCACATAACAAAACCCTGGCTGCACAACTTTGTAATGAGTTGCGGGAATTCTTTCCCAACAACGCAGTCGAGTACTTTGTCAGCTACTACGATTACTATCAGCCAGAAGCGTATATTCCCGTTACCGATACTTATATTGAAAAAACGGCGGCGATTAATGATGAAATAGATATGTTGCGGCATTCAGCGACGCGATCGCTTTTTGAACGCCGTGATGTGATTGTCGTTGCTTCCATCAGTTGCATCTACGGTTTGGGAATGCCAGCAGAATATCTGAAAGCTGCCATCTCTCTTCAGATAGGTATGGAAGTAAATCAACGCCAAATTTTACGAGATTTGGCAAATGTTCAATATAGCCGCAACGACATAGAGATGGGTCGGGGAAAATTTCGCGTCCGGGGTGATGTCTTAGAAATTGGCCCAGCTTATGAAGACCGAATTATTCGCGTCGAATTTTTTGGTGATGAAATTGACGCGATTCGCTACATTGACCCGGTGACAGGGGAAATTCTCAAGAGTTTAGAAGCGGTGAATATCTACCCTGCACGTCACTTTGTCACCCCAGAAGAACGATTAGAAGTAGCTTGTCACGACATCGCCGCAGAATTAAAACAACAAAAACTAGACTTAGAACAAGCTGGTAAATTATTAGAAGCGCAACGCATAGATCAACGTACACGCTACGACTTGGAAATGTTGCGCGAGGTAGGTTACTGCAATGGCGTTGAGAACTATTCGCGTCACTTAGCAGGAAGACAAGCCGGAGAATCGCCAGAATGTTTAATTGATTATTTTCCTAAAGATTGGTTATTAGTTATCGATGAATCTCACGTTACCGTGCCCCAAATTCGCGGGATGTATAACGGCGACCAAGCTAGAAAAAAAGTTTTAATTGAGCATGGATTTCGTCTTCCTAGTGCTGCTGACAACCGTCCTTTGAAAGCAGAGGAATTCTGGGAAAAAGTGAATCAGTGTATCTTTGTTTCAGCAACTCCGGGAAATTGGGAAATAGAAGTTTCTGAAGATCATGTAGTTGAGCAAGTAATTAGACCAACTGGCGTAATTGATCCAGAAATTTCTGTGCGTCCCACAGAAGGACAAATTGATGATTTATTAGGAGAAATTAAAGATAGAGTTGACCTCCATGAGCGAGTGTTAATTACCACATTAACTAAGCGGATGGCGGAAGATTTAACCGAGTATTTGCAAGACCACAGTATTCGGGTGCGATATTTGCATTCGGAGATTAATTCAATAGAGCGCATTGAGATTTTGCAGAACTTGCGCGAAGGTACATTTGATGTATTAGTTGGAGTTAACTTGCTGCGGGAAGGTTTAGATTTACCCGAAGTTTCCTTAGTAGCAATCATGGATGCAGATAAAGAAGGTTTCTTGCGAGCCGAACGTTCCTTAATTCAAACTATTGGTAGAGCCGCGCGTCACATCCGGGGACAAGCAATTATGTATGCTGATAATTTGACAGGCAGCATGATTAAAGCCATTGATGAAACAGACAGGCGGCGTGGGATTCAAATGGCACATAATCGACTGCACGGAATTACACCGCAATCGATTATCAAAAAATCAAGTAATGCGATTTTATCTTTTTTAGATGTGTCTCGGCGGTTGAATGCAACTGACTTGAAAGTAGTAGATGAACATATTGATGAACTGCCATTAGAACAGATTCCCCAATTGATTACTATGTTAGAAGCGCAGATGAAAGAAGCGGCGAAGAAACTGGAATTTGAAGAGGCGGCAAAATTGCGCGATCGCATTAAGCATCTGCGGGATAAAATGCTAGGACATTAACGTGAAGTATATGTATAGTCTCCCCAGTCGAGATGGCGATCGCCAGAAAGTATCTACGGGATAAAATGCCGGGACATTAGTACTAGGTCAGGGTAGCGATAAAGAGAACTTAGTCTTCAATTGCAGTATGATTGAGGTGACACTGATGAGCGATTGTTAATTGTAAATATCACGGCGATGCCCAACTTTATGAATTGTGATGAGTTGTGCTTCAGTATCAAAGGAATAAATAATCCGGTAGTCCCCAATTCTGAGTTTGAACAAACCGTTTAAATCAGCACTCAAAGCTTGAGGGGTTAAGTCCTCAAAGTTCTCAGACAACTAGCGAATTTTCCGCAGGATGCGCTCTTGAATAGTTGAGGTGAGAGCTTCAAACCCGATAGTCGCCTCTGATTTAAATTCGATCTTATAGCTCATTACCAGGTCAATCCCAGATTTTTTGCTACTTCCTCAGCAGGGATTCCAGGTTCTCCAGATTGAGTACGTTGTAGGGAGTCGAGTAGTTGCTGTTTCACTTCTGGCTTTATTTGTTTGCCTTCATCAGGATCAACCAATAGAGATTGAATCGTTTCAGCAACAGTTTCTTGAATCAGAAGTTTGAGTTCTTCGATGGTCATATCTTTGACTTGCATAGAGGATGATGGTTAGTGAGAACTACTCTTACTGTTTTACCTGCTATTGTGACATATTGCGGCGGCATAACCGCTTGCACATTTTAAGGCTGCGTAGGTGTAATTGCGCCACAAGGTCTAACACGTCATGGCAGAGGACGGTTGCAAGTCGCTGGTGCTGAGTTCGAGATTGCTTGCCGTTAATGACAAGCTTCGGCGATCGCATTAAGCATCTGCGGGATAAAATGTTAGGACGTTAAGGTGAATCTTCTGCTGACCAATATTCGCCTAATTAGTATTAGTGTTCAAGAATATCACCAAGAAGCGATAATGGATCAGATGCCATTTACGTTTTAAGAGTGTGGTAGCCATGACTGAGTTACTTGAGCGTGCGATCGCCCAACTGAAAACTCTACCTGTTGCCGAACAGGATGCGATCGCTGCTCGTCTCCTTGCCGAAATGGAGGATGAGCAAAGATGGAAGGCTCAATTTGAATCTACAACAGATGCTCAGTGGGATCGTCTAGCTGATATGGTACGGCAAGAAATTACTGCTGGGGATAAAATGCTAGGACGTTAGCGTGAATCTTATGATCACCAATATTCGCCTAAATTGAAATAGCTGATTCCAGTCTCAAATATGATCGAGAAGTAAAAGCGATGGCTTCTCTACGAGAGGCTTCGCCAACGCCAACGCCAAGGGCGAACGCCTACACTAAGTCAGGTATTATTGAGTACTTGATTTTAGATGTCAATGGACGCAAGTATTAAGGCATGAGAAGTTTCAGAGTCTAGGTATTTTGATGATGGAGTCAGAACGAAAATTCGCAGTTCGAGGTTTTTGTGAAAGAGAGTTTGTGGATTGGTATAAATCAGGAAGCAGATTCGTGGATTGGTACGAATCAAAAAATCTTGCAGAGTTGTATCAGGATTGTCTGATTGCCAGTCTTGAATTACTGGGAATGGTTGCTAGTGTGGGTTTCGATTGTGTCGAAATCAAAAGAATTCAGCAGGATGCTCCAAAAAGCATTTCTGATACTTTTGAGCGCCATTTTTGGTATTCGCAGCATAGTCTCAGCGATTTGTACTTTCTCAAAATCCCGATTGCAGAAAAGCCAGCATTTGTTTTGTTAATTCGCGGGTTGCTTGATGATGGTTGGGATAATAGTGGAAGCTGGATAGAAATTTTGGATGAGCAAGGTGAGTTTCTTGGCTCAGGGAGGTTCAGCGATGAAATTATTTCTTGGCAAAATCGCCCGTTGAATGGTGAAGATTTCAACACTCTAGCTCCGCCGTGGATTGGTAATGAAACTGAACTGCAAGTTTCAAGACCAAAGTGGGCAGACGAAGTGAACCCAATGTGGTCAGAAAAAATTCTAACTCAATATGCTATAACCATTGAACATGAAGGCGCGAAGACTCGCTATGTTATGTCTACAGAGTATGGTTAGTTGTTATTACCAGCAGCACAACAATCATTGTACTCTGAACTCTTTAAGAGTCTGAAGATCCTGTTCTAATTCAGTTTCGTCATAGTTTAAATAAATACCCATCTGCTTCAGAAAGACATGAGCTGAAAGACGGGTTGGTAGCTGGAGAATTTGACGCACTTCAGCAGTATTAATCTTGCCACAACCGTAAGCATCGGCAACAATTAGTTCTAGGAAGCGACGAGAGAGATTCCCTTCCGTTTGGTCTAGTCGCTGGGCAATTTCATCAGGAATTTCAATGGTAATTTGCATACTTCAAGCTACATATAATCTAATCATTAGCTCTATGGTAAGCGATCGCCGCACAACAACCCCCTTGCAGCAGACGGTTGCAAATCCCTGCTGAGTTCGAGGCTACTTGCAGTCGTTGATTTGAGCCGTTAATGACAAGCTTGGGCGATCGCATTAAACATCTGCGAGATAAAATGTTAGGACGTTAACGTGAATCTTATGCTCACCAATATTCGCCTAATTAGTGTTCGAGAATATCACAAAATGGCGGAAACGGGAATTTTTCATCCTGAAGAACGCTTAGAATTAATCGCGGGACAAATCATCACAATGTCAGCAAAAGGTACTGCTCACGAATCAACAATTACCCGCACAGAAAGGTTATTACGTCAACGTTTGGGTGATAAAGTTTTATTAAGAATCCAGTCACCAGTGCAACTTGACGATTACTCGGAACCAGAACCAGATATTTCAGTGGTGAAGGTGAATCCATTAGATTATGAGGATCACCATCCCAATGCTTCGGAAGTGTTTTTACTGATTGAAATAGCTGATTCCAGTCTCAAATATGATCGAGAAGTAAAAGCGATCGCCTATGCTAAGTCAGGTATTATTGAGTACTGGATTTTAGATGTCAATGGACGCAAGTTGTATATGTATCGTCTTCCCAGTGCAGACGGATATCACAGTGAAAGCATACTTGCAGAGGATGTGACAATTTAACCTTTAGCCTTTGGTGATTGTGCGTAGGCGTAGGCCGTCGTAGACATCGCTATTCGGGAATTATTGCGTAAAGTTTAAATAATTCGTAATTTATAATAACGTTCAGGGACTCGGTAACGTTTTTCTGTTTGGTAAGAATAGTGCTTAAGTCGGATAACATCTTGTAGTTGTTCATAATCCCCTACAATAACGATTGCGCGATAAAATGTTAGGACTTTAGGGCCAATTACAAGTTATTTTAAATACTACCCTTGAAAGCCACTCCCCAATGCCCACTGACCCTTATGCTTGGCTAGAACAATCCTTAGCAACTATTCATCGGGCAGACTGGTATCGCTCAGTACAAACAATTCACGGCTGTCCAGGTGCAACGGTGGTTTTAGCTGGGCAAGAGGTAATTAATTTTGCCAGTAATGACTATTTGGGACTTGCGGGAGATCAGAGGTTGAAGGCCGCGGCAACTGCTGCGATCGCAGAATTTGGGACTGGTAGTACTGGTTCTAGATTACTCAGTGGGCATAGAAAATTACACAGAGATTTAGAGTCGGCGATCGCATTTACCAAACAAACAGAAGATGCTTTGGTATTTAGTTCTGGGTATCTAGCCAATTTGGGTGCAATTACTGCGATCGTTGGCAAGCGTGATTTAATTTTATCTGACCAGTACAATCATTCCAGTCTGAAAAATGGGGCGATTCTTAGCGGTGCAGCAGTTGTGGAATATCCGCACTGTGATCTTGCAGTATTAAAAACTCAGTTGAATTGGCAGCGACAAAACTACCGACGCTGTTTGATTTTGACTGATAGCGTCTTCAGCATGGATGGCGATTTATCTCCAATGCCCGCATTGTTGGATCTCGCTGATGAATTTAACTGTATGCTGCTAGTTGATGAAGCTCATGCAACTGGGGTACTAGGAAAAACTGGCGCTGGGTGTGTCGAACATTTTGGGTGTACAGGAAAGCAATTAATTCAAATTGGTACCTTGAGTAAAGCTTTGGGTAGTTTAGGCGGATATGTGGCAGGAAGTAGCGCCTTAATTGACTTTTTGCGGAACCGCGCACCCACTTGGATTTACACCACTGGGCTTTCACCTGCTGATACGGCAGCAGCCTTAGCAGCAATCAAGATAGTCCAACAAGAACCGCAACGCCGTGCCCAATTGTGGGAAAATGTACATTACTTGAAAAATTTGCTGCAACAACACTTACCTAATCTAAAATTACTGCCTTCGGAATCACCTATATTATGTTTTCAATTGCCCAGTGCAACAGATGCCCTCAAAGCTGGAAAACAGCTAAGAGATGCTGGCATTTTTGCCCCAGCAATTCGTCCTCCCACAGTGCCCACAAGTCGGATCAGAATATCTTTAATGGCAACTCATCAAGCAACACATATTGAAAAATTGCTAGCAGCGCTGAAGGATATCTGTTAACTCGTCAGGTTCTAAGTAAGTAGGTTGGCGTAAATAATTAAAGGTTTGTAGTGAGGGCTTCAGCCCTCAAAATAGGGTTGAAGCCCTCTCTAAGAGACGCTACGCGTAGCAAGATCCCCAAAGGGGTACACTACAAGCAAATTTTAAGATTTTTATATTACTTAACATAGTTTTATTTATCCTCGCCCACTTATATCATGTCCGGGTAATTAGTTGTGATTCCATAGCGATTGCACCCCACCCGCCAGTCGAGGAAAGGGGAGCCACTCCGTTGGCCGGGTTGAAGAGGCTTGAAGGAAGTGGCGTGGAAACCCTCTGTTCTGGCGCTGGCTCCCCTTAATCCCCTCCCCGCCTGCTCTTAGGGGAGACAAAGCGCAGCTTTGGCTCTTTGGGGTTCTTTGGGTTTAATAAGTAATCAAGCGGACATTATATTACTTATAGCAATCCTAAACAACATCCCTGACTTCTTTGATAAGTCGGGATCTGTGGCTTTCATTTTTACAAATAAAACATGATTGCTATATACAAAATTCACGATAATTTTTTACTTTGCATAGTATATTCTTGAGGAATTAGCTTCTAGCAAAAGAGGTTTTTAAAACTAAATAAAAATCTATCTGTGGATAAGTTACTAAAATTTACAAACTAGCTTAGGGTATGTAAAGCCTCTGCAATAAGTATTGGTTGTTCCAAGACATTTTCATGCCCCATATTCATTCTTCCCAATTACTGCGTTATAGCATTGTTGTATTAATTGTCGCACTTGCATTAGCGATAATGTTGATGCTAGACCCCTGGTTAAGCATGAGTAGAACTCCTTTTCTGGTGTTTTTTAGCGCTGTAATCGTGAGTGCTTGGTATGGTGGTTTGAAGTCAGGGCTGTTAGCAACTTCCTTGTCTGCGTTATTGAGCGATTACTTCTTTCTCCCCCCAGCTTATGATCTGAGTTTTGACTTATCCAATTTTGTCCGAATTGGGGTGTTTGCATTACAAGGATTGCTCTTTAGTATCCTCTGTGATGCATTAAAGACTGCTAAAACACGGGCTGATGAAAATCTCCAAAAGCTGAGAGTTAGTGAGGAGCGATTTCGATTAGCGTTAAGTAGTTCAGATATCGTAGTCTTTCAGCAGGATCGCGATTTGCGATATCAGTGGATTCATAATCCTCAAGGTCTAGATACTACTAAGGAAATGTTAGGTAAGTGTGATGATGAATTATTTCCAGCTTTAGTAGCAGATCAATTGAGGGCAATTAAGCTGAAGGTACTAGAGACTGGTGTTTCAACCCGTCAAGAGGTTTATGTAACAATTTCTGGAGAAGACCGTTACTATGATTTGCTGGTTCAACCACTAAGTGATGTAGATAATAGCATCCAGAGTATTACCTGTGTAGGTGTGAATATTACTGAGCGCAAGCAGGCAGAACTAGAAAAAGCCAGGTTGCACCAGGAACTTCAGCAAGCTATTCAGCAAAAAGACGAATCTTTGGCGTTACTCAATGCTTGGCTTGGGAATTCACCAGTGGCGCTGGCTTTTCTCGATACTGAACTTCGCTACATTTATGCTAATGAAGCGCTAGCCGCGATTAACGGTGTACCGCAAAGTCAACATATTGGTAGCACCTTTAGGGAAGTACTACCAGAATGGGCAGGGCAAATTGAGCCTGTTTTTGAGCAAGTGATGGAAACTAGGCAGCCCTTGCTTAACCAGGAAGTGAGTGGTGAAAGCTATCCGCCTGGGGTGTATCGTTATGGTCTCGTCAGCTATTATCCGGTGTTTTTGCCGGATGGGCAGTTGTTGGGAGTTGGCATTAGTTCAATTGATATTACCCAACTCAAACAAACTGAGCAAGCACTGCGGGAAAGCGAAGCGAAGTTTCGCAGCGTCGTTGAGTCAAACATGATTGGTATTGGCTTCTGGGATAGAGACGGTGGGATTACAGAAGCGAACGATGCCTTGCTGAATATGGTGGGTTATTCTCGTGAAGA
Source organism: Nostoc sp. JL33 (assembly GCF_017114985.1). Classification (GTDB taxonomy): domain Bacteria; phylum Cyanobacteriota; class Cyanobacteriia; order Cyanobacteriales; family Nostocaceae; genus Nostoc. Next base: position 11,102 of record NZ_JABXKP010000014.1, read on the forward strand.
ATTACTTGCCGGAACACTTCGCTGGCAAGACCTAACTCCTACAGAGTACGTACCACTCGATAAGGAAGCACTGAATCAAATTCAAGACAGATACTTTTGCACATCTTATGAAAAAGAATATATCCGTAAAGACGGCTCACGCTTCCCGATTTTGATCGGTGGTAGCCGCTTTGAAGGGAGTGTAAATCGAGGAGCTTTTTTTGTTGTTGATATTACAGAGCGCAAGCAGGCTGAAGAAAGACTCCGCTATATCGCCCAAATTAGTAGTTTACTCTCTACTTCGCTAGATTATGAACAAACCTTACAACAGATCGCCAAAATCTCAGTTCCCCAGCTTGCTGATTGGTGTAGCGTTGACATTTTAAATGAAGATGGTTCTATTCACCGCCTACCCATTGCCCATGCAGACCCATCCAAAACGGAGTTGGCGCGTAAACTTCAGAAATATGTGACAGATTACAAGGGTGTAAGTGCAATTACTAGAGTACTGCAAACCGGGCAAAGCGAATTAATCTCAGAAGTATCTGACTCGCTATTAGTGGCAAGTACTCAGAATCAGGAACACTTAGAACTTGTTCGGCAATTGGGGATGAAGTCTGTGATGATTGTGCCGTTAATCGCACAAGGGCAAGTACTCGGCTGCATCAGCTTTGTCATCGCAGAATCAAACCGTCGCTACGATCGCTCTGACCTAACTTTAGCAACAGATATTAGCCATCGTGCCGCTTTAGCAGTCGAAAATGCCCGACTTTATCGAGATATGCACCAGGCTTTAGTCCATTATGCTGAATCTCTATCTCTTCTAGATGCGCTCTTAGGAGCTGCTCCCGTTGGCGTATGCTTTTTGGATGAGGAACTGCGATATATCCGAATTAATCAAGTTTTCGCTGAGATTAACGGTTTGACTATAGAAGAACATTTAGGACGCAAATTTGGCGAAGTGTTGCCAGAAATGGCGGCCCAGGAGGAGCTACATTTACAGCGCGTGTTGGATACTGGAGAACCCCTGCTGAATATGGAAATTAGCGGTGAGACAAGGGGGCAACCTAGAAGGTACGGCTACTGGCTGGGCAACTATTACCCGGTCAATAACGCAATGGGAGAAACAGTAGGAATTGGGATTATTTTGGCAGATGTGACAGCAGCAAAGCAAACAGAAGTTGCCTTGCGGGAAAGCGAAGAAAGGTTCCGAACAATGTTCAACCAGGCAGCTGTCGGCATTACTCTGGTAGCGTTGGATGGACGATTTATTCAGGTTAATCCTGCTCTATGTGAGATTACTGGATACAGCCATGAAGAGTTAATTAAAATGAACTTCCAGGAAATTACCCACCCTGATGACTTAGAAGTTGATTGGGAGAATAGTCGGCGAGTCTTGGCACAAGAAATTAGTGGTTATTCCCTAGAGAAGCGCTACATCCGCAAAGATGGTTCTATTGTTTGGGCAAACCTAACTTCATCAGCAGTTTGGAATGCTAACGGACAACCAAAGTATGCATTAGGTATTATTGAGGATATTAGCGAACGCAAACGAGTTGAAACGACACAAAACTTTTTAGTTGAAGCTAGCACCTTACTAGCTGCCTCATTGGATTATGAAATCACCTTAGAAAGTGTGGCTAATCTGGCAGTTCCAACCTTGGCTGACTTGTGTATTGTAGATGTCTTCCAGGAAGATTGGTCAAGTAAACAAATTGCGATCGCAACTGCCGACCCCACAAAACAAAATACTTTAGACGAAATCCGACGGCGCTATCCACCCAAAAACAGAGCTAAACAGCTTGTGCAGCATCTACGGTTGGGAGTATCTGTTTTTTATCCGGAATTATCTGACTCTCATCTGATACAGATGTCTCAAGACGATCAACATCTGCAATTGCTGCGAAGCCTAAGTATTGGTTCTTTAATGGTGATTCCAGTTCGTTCCCGTGGGCAATTATTTGGAGCAATCTCTTTTTTTACAGCCGAGTCAGGTCGGCACTACAAACAGACAGACTTGGCTTTAGCAGAGGATATTGCTCGTCGGGCGGCGACAGCCATCGATAACGCTAGATTATATCAGGAAACTCAACGGTCTGTCAATCGCACGCTACTTTTACAAAGAATAACTGCTGCCCTCTCGGAAGCGCTAACTCCCCAAGAGGTAGCCGATGTGGTGGTGAACCAAGGGATTGCCGCCTTGAAAGCTACTGCTGGTTGTGTTGTCTTACTTACTGAGGGAGGTACTACCCTGAAAATTGTGCAAGCAATTGGCTACCCACAATCAATCATAGATACCTGGGCAAATTTTTTGATCGCTACACCTAACCAGATCGCGGAAACAGTCAGAACTAGGCAGCCAATTTTTTTAGAAAATTTAGCAGCCATGATTGCGAGATATCCCAACTTAGCAGATATTGTAACTCTGGCAGGGAATAATGCCTGGGCTTCCATTCCCTTGATAGCAGAAGGCAAAGTAATTGGGGCACTGGGATTAAGCTTTACTACTGAACAAATATTTAATGAAGAAGATCGGGGATTTATGTTGACACTGGGACAACAGTGTGCCCAAGCGATCGCCCGCGCTCAACTTTACGAAGCCGAAAAGACTGCAAGGGCACAAGCCGAGACAGCCAACCGGATTAAGGATGAATTCCTGGCTGTCCTTTCCCATGAACTTAGAACTCCCTTGAATCCGATTTTAGGGTGGGCAAAGTTACTTAGAACCCGCAAGTTTGACGAAGCCACTAGAATCCGGGCATTGGAAACAATCGAGCGTAATGCCAAGTTACAAACGCAATTGATTGGAGATTTACTTGATGTTTCGCGGATTTTACAAGGGAAAGTCAGGTTAAATCTCTATGCAGTGGATTTGAAAGTAGCGATCGCATCTGCACTAGAAACGGTGCGTTTAGCAGCAGAAGCCAAATCAATTGAAATAAAAACCGTGCTGAGTCATGATATCGGCAAAGTTCTCGGCGATGGCGATCGCTTACAACAAGTGATGTGGAATCTCCTCTCCAATGCCGTTAAATTTACACCCACAGATGGACTTGTAGAAGTGCGTCTAGAGCAAATTGGCTTAGATGCCCAAATCCAGGTGATTGATACAGGTAAAGGAATCAACCCAGAATTTTTGCCCTACGTCTTTGATTACTTCCGACAAGCAGATGCCAAAACAACCAGAGTATTTGGCGGACTGGGATTGGGACTGGCAATTGTGCGTCATCTAGTAGAACTTCACGGTGGTACAGTTCAGGCAGAGAGTCTGGGAGAAGGACAAGGGGCTACCTTTACAGTCAGACTACCTTTGCTCAAAAATTCTCAGTTGCGAGTTGAGAGTGCTGAGGATTCTCAACCAGAAGTCAGTAATGACGACACATTACTTGCGGGAGTGCAAATCCTGCTTGTAGACGATCAAGCTGATGTGCGAGAATTTTTTAGCTTTGTGCTAGAACAATATGGCGCAACTGTGACGACAGTTGAATCAGCAGCCGAAGCACTGGAAACACTAGCCCAATCAAAACCAGATATTTTGTTAAGCGATATTGGAATGCCCTTGATGGATGGCTATATGTTGCTGCGCGAGGTGAGAAAATTACCGCCAGAGCAAGGCGGGCAAATTCCAGCGATCGCTTTGACTGCTTATGCTGGAGAAATTAACTATAACCAAGCAATGGCAGCAGGATTTCAAAAACACCTACCTAAACCTGTCGATCCAATGGATTTAGCTACAGCGATCGTCAATCTCATCGGGCACAATCAACCTTGAAGCAAGCAGGAAGGCTTGATCAACCAATGGGACGATTACCAGGATTGACTGCATGAATATATTCACTACCCGATCGCGGTCTTCCTCGTTTATAATCAGCTTCTTCTGGTTTACCCCATCCTAGCTGCAAAATCATTTCCAAAAAGCTAGAATTTTCCCACTTGCACAAACGTGCCCATTCTGTTCTTTGAACAATTCTCTCTACATCAGATGTGACAATTTGTTGGTATTGTTTACTATTATTGAAACTCAAGTATAAATCCATCCCCATAGAGACTTCATACCAAAATTCTACGATGGAATTTTTAGCAGCTTTTAATATCTCTAAGTCACTGGTGAGGGCGATTAACTCGGTGTCTACTTCGGGATAGTTGAAGTTTTTACCTTTGATTGTTACCTCCCGCCAGATAATACCTGAAACTTGATTTTCCCTTTGATAGTCATGAATTGCAGTTTTGAAATCTTGATAGGCAGTGAACTGTTGCAGCCCATCAGTTTTAAGAAACTGGTCAATTACAGGATTGCCAGAGACTGTTATTTCTAATTTTAGGCGTTTTCCCTTGAGGCAGGCTTGGCGTTCAGCTGCCAAAATTTGAATTAGCTCCTGGGTTGTGTAGACCTTTGACATTAGAATACACTCTAGTTAGTCATTGGGCATTGATTACGGACTATAGACTATGGATTAATTTCCTCAATTGTTAACACAGATATTTAAATATTATGTATGCTTTGGCATCGGCAGAAATGTAGTAACAAGCACGAAAACTAGGGCAGACCAATTTGGTCTACCCCATAAGTTACTTAGCTAACTCACTACTGAACTCATTGAAGGCTCGCCGCTTTAACAGTGCTGTTTCCGTGCGTGGTAACAAATCAAATATTTTGCGGAATTCATCGTCTATCTCTTCAAAAGCTACTTGACCCTTCTTATTCAAAACTACCTCACCTGATTTATTAAACACCACAACTTGAGGAACACCCCCAGAATAGTAATATCCTGGTTCTGTAGGATCATAGGTCTGTTTAGGCGGAATAGCATCTACATTAATAGGCATAATCTCTGCTACCCGCCCATAGAATTCCTGTACCCGTGAAATGGAAATGGCATATCTTTTGGAATCGCTGCTGTCATCCAAATAAAAGGCCAAAAATATGGGTTTATGTTCAGCTAAAGCCTGTGCAAGTGTCTGTCTGGGAGGAACCAGTGAACCATTGCCAGCATAAACGACAAAGATGTTGCCATCATATAAATCATTATTAAGACCAGCATGTGCAGGTTGCATACTTATAATGAAAAGACTTGCAAGCAACAACAGGCATTTGGACAACCACCTTCGCCAGCCAGTAATTTGTTTATGTAAAAAAAGAAACTTTGTGCTATTCATCAAAAGGAACCTTGCAAGCTACTAGTTGTCGTGAGTTTGTGCTGAATTCGGCAAACTGGGCTGGATATGTAATTACGCCCATGCACTATTTTTTAAGATAACCCCTACTGAGATTATCTCTCGCAAGTGGCTGGTATCGCTACGCTCAACTAAAATCCAAAATTGGTATGGCTGGCTTTTTCAGCCAGGATTCGCTAAACTCACGCATATTAAATTTGCAACTTAAAGACTATCAATTAGCAACTGCCAGAAGACTAGGATACCGATGTGGGAAAGAAAATACAATTCATAGATAGGCTGCGATTGGGTTTCGCGGTGTCAGTGGCCAAAAGTGTAACCTTTATAGTGCGATCGCTCCGTCTGGGTGCTGCTAGTGTATTACCAGGCGCGATCGCTCGTCGCATTGAACCCCGACTTTTACAATTATTGAGTCAGCAAGTTAAAAACGGGGTGATTTTAATTGCTGGTACTAACGGCAAAACCACTACAGCCCTGCTTTTATGCACGATACTAGAACGCAAAGGCTACCGCGTCACTCATAATTCTACAGGTGCAAATCTGGAAAATGGCTTGATGACTGCGCTATTAGAAAGCACCAACTTACTAGGTACGCTAAATGCTGATTACGCCATTTTGGAAGTTGATGAAAATATTGTACCAAGAGTATTAACGCCACTCCAGCCGCGAATTATTCTCTGTTTAAACTTGTTCCGCGACCAACTCGATAGGTACGGGGAAGTAGACACAATTAGTAAGCGTTGGACAAAAGTTATTTCTACGCTACCAGCAGAAACAGTGGTAATTCCCAATGCTGATGACCCAACTTTATCTAACCTTGGTCAGCAGTTACCCCAACGGGTGTTATTCTTTGGCTTGAATGAACCAGAACATTATTTAGAAGCAATTCCTCACGCCGTTGATTCTATTTATTGTCCAAAATGTGGGCATTCCCTAGATTATAAAGGTGTTTATTTGTCTCATTTGGGAGATTTTACTTGTCCCAAGTGTGGTTTTAGTAAAAGTAAACCGACTCTAGAAAGTAGCGAATGGTCGCAAATTCTGGTTGGTTTGTATAACAAATACAATACTTTAGCGGCTGCTACTGCGGCTATTGAGTTGGGAGTTGATGAAGTAACAATCAGAGATACTATTAACAATTTTCAAGCTGCTTTTGGTCGTGCTGAAGATTTAGTAATTAACGGTAAACGCGTGCGGATTTTGTTATCAAAAAATCCTGTGGGAACGAATGAAACCATTCGCGTAGTTACTCAAAGCACAGATAAAACCACACTGCTAGTATTGAACGATCGCACGCCCGATGGCACTGATGTATCCTGGATTTGGGACGTGGATACGGAGAAATTAGTCGAACGCGGAGGGACTTTAGTAGTGAGTGGCGATCGCGTCTACGATCTGGCTCTACGTCTACGTTACAGTGAAAACTCTTGTGAGAGTAAGTTAAATTTGATTGTGGAAGAAGATTTGCGACAAGCGATCGCTACTGCATTAGAACATACACCAGAAAATGAAACTTTGCATATTCTGCCCACCTATTCAGCCATGCTAGAAGTGCGAGAAGTTCTGACTGGGCGGAAAATTCTTTAACTTGGGGAGTGGGGAGTGGGGAGTGGGTATTGGGCATGGGTAACAAGAATGTATAGTGCTTCTTCCCCTTCATTCCCTATTCCCTATTCCCTATTCCCTATTCCCTATTCCCCATTCCCCATGCCCCATTCCCAAAATTTATGAGTTCTCAAAATTTGGAATTAACAATTGGTTGGTTATACCCGACGCTGATGAGTACCTATGGCGATCGCGGTAATGTAATTACTATAGAACGTCGCGCTCAGTGGCGGGGATACGATGTTAAAGTGTTACCCCTGGATCAAAATGCCACAGCCGCAGATATTAAAACTGTAGATGTCATAGTTGGTGGTGGCGCACAAGATCGTCAGCAAGAAATTGTCATGCGTGATTTGCAAGGTGCAAAAGCCGATGCCATGCGCGAGAAAATCGAAAATGGAACACCGGGAGTATTTACTTGTGGTTCACCCCAATTACTGGGACATTATTATGAACCCGGCTTAGGACAACGGATTGAAGGTTTGGGAATACTCGATTTAGTTTCCGTGCATCCTGGTGAAAATACTAAACGCTGTATTGGTAACTTGGTAATTGAAGTGACAGCTTCACGTCTGGCGCGAGATTTAAAAGAGATGACGGGTAGTACACCATATTTGGTAGGCTTTGAAAATCACGGCGGACGTACCAAACTGGGGAAAGTGGAAGCATTGGGGCGAGTGGTGTACGGTTTGGGAAATAATGGTGAAGATGGGACAGAAGGAGCATTTTATCAGAATGCGATCGCTACTTATTCCCATGGCCCTTTGTTACCAAAAAATCCTTTTGTTGCAGATTGGTTAATTCAAACAGCATTGCGGCTAAAGTATCAGCAAGAAATTAGCTTAAAACCTTTTGACGATAGCCTCGCTGCACAAGCACGAGAAGCGATGTTTAAGCGCTTGAAAGTGAATTTACCAAATTCTGCTGCGGCAAAAGTTTAAATATAGGTGTTTTTCTCGTTCCCTGACTTTCACAGGGAACGCAATTCCCCGGTTTCGCATGAGAAGGTGTGACAAACGCCCCAAACTCAGCTTTGAGTTCATGTTTCCTTGTCAATAACAACTAATATCATGTCCGCTTGATTACTTATTAAACCCGAAGAACCCCACCCCGCCAAAGCTACGCTTTGTCTCCCCTCCCCGCTTGCGAGGAGGGGAATAAGTAGTGGAGTGCAATGACTGTGGGAATCATAACTAAGTATTCGCACACGATATAGCGTTTCCTAATCACATGAGGTATATCATAGCCCCCTCCTCGCTTGCGGGGAGGGGGTTGGGGGTGGGGTTCCAGGTATTATGCAAAGACAGAAGCCCTAAAGTACCGCATTTCCTGGTAGAACTTGAGAACGGGAGAAAAAACCTCTCCCCGACACGGGGAGAGGTTTGGAGAGGGGTCAAATTTGACATAAAGCAAGGGAACAAAGTATGACTCAAACCTTAGCCAAACAAGTAACCTTTGATGAATTTATCGCCTGGTATCCCGAATCTTCAGACAGGCATTATGAACTACATAATGGGGTAATTGTTGAAATGCCTAAGCCAACAGGGAAGCACTCAGAGATAGCCGGGTTTATCAATGGTTCTTTGTTTATTGAAATCACCCGTTTGTCTATTCCTTGTTTTATCCCTAAAGAATGCGTCATCAAGTCAGTTAACACTGATTCAGGTTATGAACCAGATGTCATTGTTCTGGATAGACAAGCTGTTAGGGATGAACCTCGTTGGAAAAAAGAATCTATCATCACGCGGGGTAGTTCCGTCAAGTTGGTTGTAGAAGTTGTTTCAACTAACTGGAGTGATGATTATGCTTTGAAGCTAGAAGATTACGAGTCTTTGGGCATTCCTGAATACTGGATTGTAGACTATTTAGGTTTAGGTGGTAGGCGCTTTATTGGCAATCCTAAACAACCAACAATCTCGATTTACCAACTAATTGAAGGTGAGTATCAAGTTAGGCAATTTAGGGGAAGCGAACGCATTCAGTCGCTAGCGTTCCCAGAGTTGAATTTAACTGCTGAACAGATTTTTCGGGCTGGAGAAGTCGCGTAATTTAGGTGGCTAAGGTTTAAATTTTTATCTTTTTTAGATTCAGTAAAAATTATTAGCGCTCACACGCCATTGTGGCTGGGGAAAAAAATCCCCTAATGTTAGCGGCTTTGAAAAATCCCCGGATTAGAAGTAGCACCGAGGATATTGTCAAAGCTTTGAGTGGAGATTACCGTGCCGAGCATGTCTTTGTTTTAAAACAAGAGCTAAAAAGCTATCAAATGGTTGATGTCTTAGGTTTAATTGATGATGTGATGGATAGAAGGGAGTTACTTAAAGTAGAACAGCAGAAGAGTGGCGATTTTCTGCCTAATTCCTCTGTGACAATCGAGGGAAATGTTGGAACAGTTAATCTAATTCAGTCATCAAAGCAAGAGAATAATTTTATGACAGAACCATCTAAACAGGAAGAAAATCCTAAACCAGAAGTTCAGCTTACACTTCCTTGGGCTTATCGAAATGGAATGTTCTATTTACTGACATTCGCAATAGTCTTTAATACAGTTGGGATATTTGCTGGCATTTTACCAATTTATTCGCTAGCCTTAGTGATCATTGGTACTACTTTATTCAGAATAATAATCGGTGTTCTGCAACTACGTCAGGATGACCGCCTTTCTAAAAAATCTTTTGTAGATTTGCTCAAAATGGTACTGGAACAGTTACCTTTAATTGGCAATATTATTAAGCAGTTACAAGGCAATAAATAAAAGTCCCGGCGAATGGAATTCGCGGCTATACAAACAAAGTCCGCCTCCGCGGACTAAGAGAAAATCAAAGGTTTTTAACCCACGGAGGTGGGTTTTGCGTGTGTAGACGCGGTTTCTAACCGCCCTTTTCACTTGCAACATCTTACCGTTCTTCACTTTTCTGCTGAAGGAGCGATCGCCAATCTTCAATCGCCTTCTCCGTCCACAGCCAATTTTTAGCTAATTTATCTACCTGGAAATTGACTCGATCAGACTTAACTACCATTTGCCGCAACTTAATTGCTTCATTTAGATATTGTGTCTGCTTACCGCTAGGTTGACTAAGTGCAGATTTATACAGTCCAAGAGCTAAACCAGCATAGGAAGTTAAGGCATCTTGAGGCACTGCTGTCTTTGTGGATGTTGGTGTCTTCTGTTCTTTGAGAGCTAAATTCAAAGCTTTGAACCAAGAATCATTGGCTCGATTCAGATTGCCTTCTGTGTAGTAGGCAAATCCCAAAGCGTTATTATACAAAAGTGATTCTGGTTTAGCTTTTGCAGCAGTTTCCCAGTAACGGCGGGCATCATCAACGCTATAGTTCTTGTCTCCAGTTTGGATAGACTGCCAAGCTAATCGTCCCTTGTAAAAGTTCACAGATGGATCGTCAGCTTGTTTACTTGGAATCAGTTTCAGGGCAGTTGCAGCCGCAGCCAGTCCACCACGATTGAGTAGTTCTTCTACAGCCAATAACCCACTTTGCAAATCGCCCTGACTCAATTTTTCCGTAGCGGTGGCGGTGACAATTCCAGTTTCTGCTGTCTGTAAGTCGATATTTTGCTGCTTTTGAATCGGTAGAGACTGGGTAGGAATTCCTGGTATGTTAGGCAGAGTTGGCTGCTGGGGTCGATTTTGCCACCACCAATTTAAACCGATCGCAGCAGTTAACGCACTGATTGCCACTATACCCACAATCGGCCACAGCTTGCGGCGACGGGTACGAGGTCTTGATCGGGCTGGTTGCGATGCCTGCTTTGGGCTACGCCTACGCGAAAAATCAGAATTTTCCCAATTTATTTCAAGGTTCCCAGCAGTTTGAGGAGGTGGTGCTGGGGCTTCTCCCCACAAATCTGCTTCCTCTTGCAAAGAAGTTATTTCCTCTGAAACCTGCCTTGCTTGAAGACTATTTTCGTGAATTTGTTGATCTAGTTCAGTTGGAGCTTTTTGGTTATCTAGCTGACGAAACAAATCCGAAACTATAGCAGAATCTTCTTCATAGCTTGGGTCATCATACTCAATTTCATCAACCAGATCGCCCCAAGTATCTTCACCTAGCCAGTCCAACCCAGAATCACGCGCCAAACCAGAAGGAATCATTTCCTCCATTCCTAAAGGCATCTCGCTATCATCTGCCATACCAGAGTACATCGGGGAAGTTGACCCTAAAGGCGAACTATACTGATTCAGCAACTTTGCACTTTCGGATAACTCACTTTCCTGGCTCAAGAAACCGTCAAATTCTGGCTGGAGATATAAAATCGGTAATGCCCAGTACATCTGGTGAGAACCATAGGCAGAAATTAATCCTTGGCGCACCCGACTTACGCATAAATCTACTGGATATCCCTGACTCAAGTTGCGGTAAAACAATTGTGTGAGCGTCAACGCCACTTCATCAGGAATCCGTTCTGACATAGCCAAAACGCTTCTAATTCCGCGCTTCACCAGACTTTCTGCCAAGTTTCGTTCGCCAGTATCTCCAGAGGCATCAGATGCAGCTGTGTACGCCCCCAAGCAGGAGTTAAACACTGCCATTTGGATGTTATTGTTGACAAGCAAACCTGCCAGATCGTCCCCAGTTAAGATTTCCGTTAAGCCAGTTCTGCGACTAGCAAGATAAATTTCTCCGCCATTAGAGCCGAAGTTACTATGACCAGAATAGTGTAGAACGTGGTATCTGCCTTGTTCTAGAGCTTGCGTCAGTTCTTCCCGTCCTGGTTGATCTAAGACAGTCAGTTCAATTTCTGGGAACCGATTGCTACCTTCAGCAAGTCGTGGTACACGGTGAAGTTCTGCTTGCAGTTTAATCGCTTCCTGTTTGAGTAAATCAAGACGGACTTGATCTGAGGGAGAAGCAATTACCATCAATACTTTCACGCCACCTTGTTCTAGTGGTATGGGCATATTTCGCGTAGGCGTAGCCCCCCGCAGGGATCGCATTGGGGAAGCCCCTAAAATCCCACTTTGGAAGCGAGAAAAAGCCACATAAGGGCCAGTAGCCAGAGGGCGATCGCCTGCGTGCATCACTTCCCAAGGCAGACGAGCTAATCTAGTGTCTTTTAGCCCCAAGCGTAAGCGCAGTACTTGTTGGTGGTTTTGGGCAATACCTTGGGCGGTAATCCAACTATCTCTGAGAGTGCCTTGAAATAGGGCGTTATAAAATTGTTGACCTAACGCCACCAAGTTAATAGAGTTTCTGGCGATATCGCTTTCGTGGCCGCTAGAGGCGAATATATCTCCTTGCAACACCGACTTCAACGGGTCATTCATCAAATGCCCAGCAGCCATCAACCAATCAGCTACAGGCCAAGTCACCAGTTCTTCTGCCAATGGCACTCCAGGCGCGACTTCTTCTGTCCGCACCAAGTAGTCATTTTGTCCTACAGGAGTTACCGAAATGTGAAATTCCTGGGTCACAGCTTCTCCTGTCCGCCTCCTAAATCTGGTTTGAAACGCGAAAGTTTCAAGTCGATTTTTCGCTCCCTCTGATAACTTAGATGCATCCCACCCCTGAATGTTTCTGATTCTAGTTGTTTTGCTTTTTTTGCCTTTACAACTTTATCCGGATCGGATTACTTAAGACTAGAACACTTAATTGGTAGATGCACCTTGATCTTCAACTCCCCTAGTTGGCTAACACCCACTGGGGGTTTTTTTCAATTTTGGCAAACAACAGCCACTTCTAACGCAGATATTCTCTACCAGAAAATAGTGCTTAATCCTAGAATACTTGATTAATAGATGGATGTGCCTTGATCTTTAACGAGTCGCAAAAGTCCCCACCTTGAATGTAATCTAATGGTAGGTATTGTGAGCGGGGGATGAACGCGAACAGCCTCACCAAGTGAGGATTATATCTGGAATTGATTTTTACTTGGTAAAAACAAATTCGCTTATGTATGACGAATCCGCAGGATTTTCGGGTATTATAGTTACTATCTTGACCATCAATGCCACAAGCGAAAACCAAGCGGTGGAGGTATATGTTGCAAGAGAAAGATTTGGGTCTTGGGAACCAGGACTCCTGACAAGAGGAGGGAATGTCAGACTTTCTAGTACTACGGAGTTCTGGAGGCTATTCCCGATGAATTGGGAGAGCTACGTCCGTCTTACGGCGGAGTAGTTCACTATCCACTCTTATTTTTTTGACACACGACAACAATCAATTTTCTCATAAATTTATCCGGAGCATGGTGGCTAAACCTAGAACATTTAATTGGTAGATGCACCCTGATAACTAGCTCCCCTGGTTGGCTAAAACCCACTGGGGGGTTTTTTATTACTCAATAAGCACAAAACTTATGCGCTTAAAACCTGAAATTTATATCTAAATAAGCCCACGCCAGTTGCTTCTCCTGTTCAAAGACGCTCTTGATAGCAAGTTTTAAAAGTCGGGACAAGTCGGAAAACCCTTTCAGTACTTCCTACCCTGCCATTTTTTAAGGCAGCGCACCGATCATTTAATTGGTAGGTCTGTCCTGATAACTAACCCCTCTGAGGTTTTTCTCTGATAAACAATAACAACTTCAACCTCTGCTAATTTATCCGGTAGCTACCCATTTACTTTAGAAAAGATTATTGGTAGATGCACCCTGATAACTCACTCCCCTGGTTGGCTAACACTCACTGGGGGTTTTTGTTTTTTCTAGTTGCTTCGGCGTAGCCCGTCGTAGACATCGCCATCAATCTTGATTTTGACCATTTTCTCTGGAAAATACTGGCTGCCCCTAGAAAAGATTACTGGTAGATGCACCCTGATAACTCACTCCCCTAGTAGGCTAACACTCACTGGGGTTTTTTTATTTAAAAAAATAACTGACCTTTGTACAAATTCATCCGGAGTATGGTGTTCAACCTGAGAACATTTAATTGGTAGATGCACCCTGATAACTAACTCCCCTGGTTGGCTAACACTCACTGGGGGTTTTTTTATTATGCGTAGACGTCGTAGCAGCTTGTCCTTAGACATCGCCCGTCCTAGCATTTGCTGCCCACATAACTAAAATGCACCACTACTTTTGTTGCTACTGCTGGTAGACCTTGAGTATCCTGCTGTTGCCAGGATAAAGCATAACCTGCTCACGCAATCCCTGAATCGCTTTCTTTTTATTGTGAGCTAGAGATGCCACTCCAAAATGATTGCTATGATATTTAATCATATTCTTAATTTTTTTTCTACATTTTGACTACATAATATTTTTTCTCGTTCCCACTCTGAGACTGGGAATGCGGTACTGGAGGCAGAGCCTCCGAAAAAATTACCTTCCCTACTTCTACAGGACTTACGCAAAAATCGCCAACTGCGCTTAATTTCTCGAACCGCCTTCTCTACTCTACCTTGGGCTGCGCCAACAAGACACTACGTGTAGCTTGTCCTCCGCAGGAGTACGCGAAGAGAAGAATTCGTAGAGTGTGCGTAAGTACTATTCTAGTAGGGAAGGAGGAAAATATACTGGATCAGGGTTTCAGCCTTAAGTTGACACTAATGACCAGCTATATGCTAATATTTCATGGCATTATGCTAAAAAACTTTGCCTAGAATCAAAGAGTCGCCAACCCATGAGTTTAGCTGTAATTAAGTTCTCTTCAGAAGAGTGCGGCATTTGCCACAAAATGTCTTTTTATGACAAAAAGGTGGCACAAGAACTGGGTTTAGAATTTATCGATGTCAAAATGCAGGATACGGCTGCTTACCGCAAGTATCGCAAGATTTTATTAACTCAGTATCCCGATAAATCAGAAATGGGATGGCCTACTTACATCATCTGCAATTCTCCAGAGGGGGAATTTCAGATTGTGGGTGAAGTAAAAGGAGGTCATCCCAAAGGGGAGTTTAGAAGCCGTCTTCAAGAGGTTCTGAATTCCACAGTTAATCAGAACTAATTACCTCAAAAGATTTGACCTCTAGGACAGGGCCTATCATGGCAGTAGTCATGATATCTTCACGCACCTGTCCTTTAACTTTTGCTTTTTGTCCGGCTTTGAGTAAGTCTTTGTCAGCCCCTCTGAGGATTTCGTAAGTAACGCCCTCTTCTGTAACTAACGCCCATGCGCCTGTGCCAATATCACGGCGTTCGATTGTACCTGTAAGTTTAATGCTCATAACAGTGCTGAGTGGGGGAGTTAGGAATGAGGAGTTAGGAGTTAGGAGTTAGGAGTTAGGAGTTAGGAGTTATAAAAATCCATGCCCCATGCCCCATGCCCCATGCCCCATGCCCCATGCGAATTTATGCTATTTTTTCTTCGTTTTTCAATGCTAAACGAGTAAGTCCATAACAGATTAGGGCATTACCGATGAGGAAGAGACGTGCTATGTTACCACTTCCCAAACCCCAAACAGCTGGGTCGTAAACCGCACTTACTGTCAAGCACGCTGCTACACCTAAAGTTGAACCAATGGCAAACCATTTCCAACTAGGATGTCCCAGCAGCAATGCCATTAACACAATGGGAATCAGTACGCTAGCAAACAGGGGATTTAACGCATCAGTTCCCTGGAGGCTATTGCCTAGTTCGGGAATTGAACTGCCCAAAACCCGGAAAGGCCACTGGGGAAGATCAAAAATATAGATTCCCTTGAGGAAGAATAACCCAGAACTGCCAGCAATTAAGCCACTGGATAAAGACCAACTCCAAGTGAAGGGGAAGTAAACCCGTAAAAACCAAGCCAGCAGATAGGAACCAACTACCATTAAAACCTTGGGTAACAGTGCGATCGCACCACCATCAATCCAAAAGCCGGGATTAAGATAACCGTTATCGCGTAACCACCGGAAGAAATCTGAGAAACTGATTTGTCCGGCAAAGGCTAGTTTAACTGCTGCTTCTGCATTGAGTTGTCCAGCGCCATAATAGTTCAAACCATCATCCTGGATAACTCGCGCCGACTGCTTAAGGACTTTTAAAACTTCATCTGGTTCTTTGATGCCAGCAGCTTTGATTAATGCCGCAACACCAGCAACGTGGGGAGAAGCCATGCTTGTACCCTGGAAGCCGAGAAATACGCCTTCGCCGTTTTCATCGATAGTTTCTTGGAGAATCTTACCAGCTTCACTACCACCAGGAGCAGAGATATCTACCCCTGCACCAAAGTTAGAATAGGGCGCTCTTTCCCCATCTGGGCCAATTGCCGAAACGCCGATGACGTAGGGATAGCGGGCTGGATAGCTTGCCCCATTGGTGTTTTCATTACCGGCTGCGGCAATAATAACTACACCTTTTCTATGGGCATACTCGATCGCTTCTTTCATCAACTTGCTTTCACCGCCACCGCCCAAGCTCATATTAATCACATCTGCGCCTTTATCAGCAGCAAATTTAATTGCTTCGGCAATATCGGCAACAGTACCGCCACCATATGAACTGAGTACCTTTAGCGGCATTAGACTGGCTTCGTAGGCAATTCCAGCTACGCCATATTTGTTATTTGTGGCTTGGGCAATAGTTCCGGCAACATGGGTACCGTGGCCGTTATCGTCTTTGGCTTCTTCTCGGTCGTTAACAAAATCATAGCCTTTGACGAATTTTGTCTCATACAAGTCCCGCACCTTGGTAATCCCGGTGTCAATTACCGCAACTGTGATGCCACTGCCTTTAGTTTGACTCCATGCGCCTTCAATGCCGATTTTGTGCAAGTTCCACTGCTTGCTGTAATATTGGTCATTGGGGCCAGTTAATGAAGGACTTGTTTCTTCTTCTTCTTGGGGTCTCAAAAATTCTCCTAGCCAAGCAGGTTTACCTGGCTGTGGAATCTTCCTGTAGATGTAATTTGGTTCAATAAATTCTGTAGCTTGGGCAAATTGAGATTTTTTCAGTTCTTGGAGTCGCTGCCCATCGCCTTTGACAATATACACATTATCTTTTTTGGAAAACTTGTTGTCTAATTGGGGTGTAACGTTGTATTGTTTGGCGATCGCTTGCAGATCCTGTTCCACCACAAGTGATGGAATATCTTCCCGAAAATCAAGCAAAATCGTCTCAAACTCTCCTTTAGCTGCCAGTCCCTGGAAATTCAGGAAACCAAACATGGCAGATCCCAGCCCAATGACAAACAAGCCCAATAATATAAGCTTTCTCATATTAACTCATCACCGCTTTTTGCCAGTTTGCTCTCTACCATAACTTATCTGCATCATTTATTGGTAAATTTTGCACTTTTAGTTACAAGTTTCACTTGATTATTCAGGACTTTTTTAAACGATGGAACGTGGTCTTTTGTGGTTGCCCCTATTAGTAATGTTTTTCTGGTTAGCTTGGCAAGGCTCGAAGGAGTACCAAAAAGTTGAAGCTTATCGCACTTGGGCAGAGCAATTTGAACGAGCTAAGTATGATATTTATTCAGTATTAGGTCAAAAAGGCAATAATCTAACTTGGGGAAAACCCACGCCTAAAGGGCCAATTCAACTAGAAACATTCTCTTTGCTTGATGTTAAAGAAATTTATCTTTTGATAGATGACAAACAAGTAGATTTAGAGATTATACCGGAGAAAGGTCGTTCTATAGAGTTAGAATTTCTATTTTCCGAATCTACTAACTCAGTGCGGGTTCCATTTACAGAAATCCCTTTGGCAGCAGAATGGGGTAAGTTTTTGCAGGGGGTATTACAAGACTTGCGATCAAAACCACAGCAGTAGTTAAACTAAAACTACAAGTTCCAGATGATACGGCTATTTCTGGTCAAAAAGTAGAGGCACAAATATATTGCGCCCCGATGTGTGTAACCTATTTAGTTGAAAACTGCCTTGAAAGTCGATTCATGTTTGGATTACACTTTTACTCAGTTGATCCGACCCAACTATGCTTGAATGATGAAGTCGGAAGCAGTAAGAGTGGGCGCACCGGTAAGTTGTGCAAATTGACCGCCACTGCCGAAACCAGCAGCGCTACCATTTTGATTGTATATTAACTGCCCACTCAGAGGGTCGTAGACAATTACAGCATTGCTAAGTGCCCCTAAACTGGTGATTTGAAAATCACTAGCGTTACTAAAACCCGTTCCCCCAGCAGAAGTAATGGCACTAAAGGTGGTCTTGTCCAGAACAATCTTATCACCTTGAGAGTGATTGAAGTCAGCGATGGTATCAACACCCACAGCAGCACTATTAAAGCCAGCATTGGTGTCGTAAAGGAAAGAGTCAGCACCTGTACCACCGACGAGAGTATCATTGCCTTGTCCACCAATGAGAAGATCATTGCCAGTACCACCCCGCAGCAGGTCGTCACCACCACTGCCATTGATGGTGTCATTACCCCCTTGACCATTAATCACATCGTTGGAACTGTAAAAACCGCTGATGTTATTGTCCAAGTCATTGAGAAACGTGACGCTATTTGGGGTGGAAATATACGTTTGATTGGAGTTGGCATCAATCACATCAAAGCTTTTGGTAACACTGGCTTCTCCGTCAAATACGATATTACCGATGGCAGGTCTTGTTGTCGATGCGGCTAAGTTATCTAGGTTTTCTAAGTTAAAGTTTTGCAGAGTGACTTTGGTATTATCCACATTTCCAAAGGAGACTTCTAAATTGTTGCCATTTTGAGTTAATTGCAGATTTCTTGCAGTCAAGTCAGTCCCAATAAATTGCAAGGTGTCTACTTTGGCAATCACCGCAGCCGGAGGGTTTGAGCCAAGACCTACACCACTAAAGCCAGCGATGCTGTAATTGCCATCGCCTCGTCGAATAATAAAGGTGTCATTGCCGTTAGTGGCATTGAGAACTTGAATTTCCGGGGCAGGAGCGGGTCTAACTGTGCCACTAATCGCAAAGTCAAAGGGGCTTTCATTAATATCGTTGTTGTTTAAACTGAGGCTGCCACCATAGGTGCCGGATGTAGTGGGGTTGAGTGCCACCGATATTGTGGTAGAAGCATTAGCAGCCACGCTCGTTGGAAGAGTTCCAACCAAACTAAATCCGTCTGGAAGTTTAAGATTACTCAGCTTGAGTGCGCCTGTACCGGTGTTCTTGATGGTAAAGGTTTTGGTCAAGCTGTCACCAACAGTGGTGTCACCAAAGTTAATGGCAGTGGTGCTGCCATCTGTAATGTCAACAGTACCATTGAGAACTTGAATTTCCGGGGTATTAACTGTGCCACTAATCGCAAAGTCAAAGGGGCTTTCATTAACATCGTTGTTGTTTAAACTGAAGCTGCCACTATAGGTGCCGGGTGTAGTGGGGTTGAGTGCCACCGATATAGTGGTGGAAGCATTAGCAGCCACGCTCGTTGGAAGAGTTCCGACCAAACTAAATCCGTTGGGAAGTTTAAGATTACTCAGGTTGAGTACAGCTATACCGGTGTTCTTGATGGTAAAGGTTTTGGTCAAGGTTTCACCAACAAGAATCTCGCCAAAGTTAATGGGGGTGGTGCTGCCATCTGTAATGTCAACAGTACCATTGAGAACTTGAATTTCTGGGGTTTTGGTAAAGTTGCGGGGAGCTTCGTATGCACCAATATCAATCACTGTACTGCCATTACCATCGCCGTCCAGGGGAATATTTGTACTGATGCCATTGAAGGTATTGGAACCAGCATCGATGGCAGCACTTCCAGGTTTGAGCGCAAAATTCCTTTGGTCTGCATCAACAAATTGGGGATCTATACCCAAAATATTCTGTAACCCTGTGGCATTTAGATTATCTGAAGCTTGGAATTGAGAAGAGTTATAAACAAGGTTGTGGTCAAAGTTGACGTTTTTATCATATTTCAGAAGATTAGCCACTTGATTGTCGCTGGCATACATGATATTGTTATTGGCTCTAACATTATCTGAGTAAGTGACTTTAATCTCGCCGGTGTTAGCGACATTAAGGCTATTTTGGTAAACTGTATTATTGATAATATCTACATTTGCACTTTTGAAAGCGCTAATACCAGAGTTACCATTGTTGTAGGCTATATTATTAGTAATTAAAGCTTTGCCAAGATAAGCTGTTCCATCTCTACTCTGATTAGTAGTATCAAGCATTAGCCCATGCCCTTCAGTAATCTTCCCAGCTTCTTTCCAGGGAACCAAACTTTTATTATTAAAAACAATATTGTCTCGATAAATTATTTTGTAATCAGTAGTATTGTTATCAGAGTTAACAGCATAAAGTGTAGTGATACCCTGAGCACCATAAGGCGTATACCAACCGTTTCCAGACACAACATTTTTCTCAACTGTGATGTAGTCTGAATCACTGGATGCAATGCCACCACCTGGAAAGTTACTAACTGTGTTACCAGAGATGACAATGTGATGAGGAGTAGTACCGCCCACTCCGTCGCTATTTTTCCAGGGTTTTACAGTAATTCCATCGGAATTGGTTAAGGGGTTGTTGAGATTATCTTTCTCTTGTAAGGCATATTCTAGAGTGATGTTTTCCCGATTGCCTTCTATATCAAGTCCTTCAATCCGCACGTAGGATGAACTAAATATATTAATGCCACTTCCCATCGTTTTGATCGTAGGTGTAGCCCCTGGATAGGCTTTGATTGTTGTCCAGTTATCTGCTGAACCATTAAAGTTAAAAAGCGTAGCCCCTTTGTCATAATTTCCGTTCATTACATAGAGCGTGTCGCCTGTTTGCATCTGATACACGGCTCTGCCCAAACTGCGAAACGCAGTTCCTTCATTTAAGCCATTATTGGTATCATTGCCTGTTCCAGAAACGTAGTATGTTTTGCCAGCCATAGATTTACTCCGAATGTGTGTAAGGGGAATTGGTAGTAGACTCTCAGCAACTTTATTCAGTTGGTAAGTAGTTATTTGAATGGGTGATTTGTCTGGACTTTTTAGGACAGCCAGAGTTATGCGATCGCAACTTCAAATCGCATCGGTTGTAGAAAGGCTGTTGTGAAACTAAAAACTTTTTCCTGTCAACCGTTGATGGTTAAACCAGGGATATCGATTCAACTTTATCCGTTGTTTTAGGTCAGGAGGTTGCCAAATCGGTATGGGAAAATGCACCCTTAGCTAATAACTGGGGACTTCAAGTTAGAGTCGTAAAAGTAAAAGGAGGTTGAAACTTTAGTCGGTTGACCCCTTAAGTTAAGGGAACTAATATAAGAACTTAGTCGAACCTGTTGTAAGCGGTGTAATTCAGCCTTGTGGACTTATGTATTAAAACTAACCTTTACAAAGAGCACTTGATATCAGCAAATACGCTGAATATAGTAGTTAATTTTACAATAAAAGCAAATTCTTTACGTAAGCGTCGTCGTCAGTCCTGTTAATTTTCAGAGTGATATGGGAATGGAGAGCGCTTTGTGCGAGGATTTGATGAAGTTTCTCGAAATATTTTTTCTCAGCGATGGCTTCTCTACCAGACGCTGCGTGTAGCAATTATCCCTAGCGTCGTCCAAGGGTACGGCGGGCTACGCCGAAGCCAAGGGCGAACTGAACTTCGGTGACTCAGCACTTTCAAGTCAGGCTGCCCTAAATGTTTGTCGTTGCGATCAGGCACGAGGAAAGAGGGTTTTAGCCTAGTACAACACGACGTAAATAAACCACCCATTCCAAATCAATAAAACGCTTACGCTGTATACCTGTTTGAATGCAAGAATTTTGAATTCCGCCTTGCGGTACTAGTCCATCAATCTTTGAGGTAGTTTGGTTTGATTGCGTCGGCTTACTTAATCTTCATAATATGAACCTGAATAGGACTTACGCATTGACAAGAAATACTAAATATGAATCAAGGTTAAAAACCATATCTTTCGTAAGGGCACAGCATTGCTGTGCCCTTAC
>NZ_JABXKP010000035.1 GCF_017114985.1 Nostoc sp. JL33
CCCAATGCCCAATGCCCAATGCCCAATGCCCAATGCCCAATGCCCAATGCCCAATGCCCAATATTCAATTACTAAGGAGCTAATCGTATGACAGGTAAATTAGAAGGAAAGGTAGCAATTATCACTGGCGCTTCAGCCGGAATTGGAGAAGCAACTGCGATCGCCTTGGCTTCAGTTGGAGCAACAGTAGTACTCGCTGCTAGGCGTGGCGATCGCATTCAGGCATTAGCAGAACGCATCGAAGCTAGTGGTGGCAAGGCATTGCCGATTGTCACCGATGTGACTGATGAAACTCAGGTAAATAACTTGGTGGCAAAGGCAAACGCAGAATTGGGAAGGGTCGATATCCTCGTGAATAATGCCGGGATTGCCTTACTCGGTACCATTGAAGCTGGGAATAGTTCAGACTGGCGGCGATCGTTTGACCTGAATGTACTAGGACTGCTATATGCTACTCATGCTGTTTTGCCTCTGTTGAAGGCGCAACAATCCGGGCATATAGTCAATATCTCCTCAGTGGCCGGCCGGACAGCGCGAGCGGGCGTCGGTGTTTATAATGCTACTAAATGGGGTGTGAATGCCCTCTCTGAAGCATTGCGCCAAGAAGTCCACAAGGACAATATCCGCGTCACCATTATCGAACCAGGTTTGGTGGATACGGAAATTGACAGCCAAATTACCGATCCCGTTGCCAAACAACGGATTGAAGAACGGCGCAAGTCAATTGAACCTCTGCAAAGCGAAGATATTGCTGCTGCGATCGTTTACGCACTCACGCAACCACCGCGTGTTAATGTCAACGAAATCCTCATCCGACCAACGGGACAAGAACTTTAAATAAGCATAAAGTTCAGGAGTCAGAAGCGGAACCAAAGACACTTCGCTAAGGCGTCAGGAGTTTAATCTTACGAAAAAGGGAGTTCTATAAATAATAGGACTAGCCCTTTCAAGGTGGGTAAAATTTTTGGATAATAATTCCTCTTTTCTCTGTGTTCTCTGCGTCTGGAGTGGTTCAATAAATAACTTTTAAACCTTGTTAGGCACGGAGAACGCAGAGAGAATAAAAGAGATTTTACGAGTCACCTTGAAAGGGTTAAATAATTAATTCTTAAAGTTATGGGACTTCCAAAAAAAATACTCAACTACTGCTCTTGTTACGCAAACAAGTGCTGGCAAAACAACAAGCGCTTTTAGTTAATAGCGATCGCTTCGCTCTACTTTACCGCCTATTTACGGGCAACAGCCATGATGTGAGCGCTCATCCCCAATATACAGGGTTCGGTTTCTAACCAACGAATCGCTTCTAAAAGGCGTTGACGGCGGCCTAGCTCATTCCAGTGTTCTTGGAAGTTTTGTAGTAACCACCCTGGCCCTTCAATCGCTAAAATCTTTTCAAAATGTAAACCCGCTTCTTCAACCTCTGCTCTGAGTTCTTCTGGATGATGAAAGAAGGTTTTTGTGAAGTAGTTAGGATGGTTGTTTGGGTTGCGGTGTTGACCATCAATCAAATCCTGTTTAACAATCTCTACAAACTCTCGATCATCTAAATGTCCCCGAAATAATCCATCTAAGGTTGAAGCAAAGCGAGAAACTCCCACCGCGAAAGCAAAACCTCCAGTTTTTAAGATCCGATAAGCTTCACGCAAAGCAATAATACGATCTGTGCGCTCAGTCAGATGATAGAGAGGCCCAAGTAAGAGAACAGCATCAACGCTATTATCCGCCCGATTGAGTTGACGAGCATCTCCAACTGCCAAACTAGCTAGAGGATATTCCGGTTGAGCTTGAGACAAATGTTGGGCTTGCTCTATGTGCAAAGGAACCGCATCAATGAGATGGACTTCATAGCCCTGTTGAGCAAGCCAAAAAGAATAGACGCCAGCGCCACCGCCAACATCGAAAATCACTGCGGGTGGAGGTGGTAGGTAGCGGCTAATAAGTTCTTGGCTTCGGACTAATTCCAGCAGACCTGCACCTTTTGATAACCGCTCTTGCTCCCGACCACTCGCGTAATGGATTAACGCTTCATCTGCAAGCAGATTGTTTAATTCAGATAAATCTGACATCGTGAATCTCAATTTCAATCAAATCATTATCTTTAAGGTTATATACCTCGCGAAGTTTAACATCGCAAGCTATCTCAATAACTGTTTTCGGATGATCTCCATTCTCAGTATTGTTTTTGTCTGTTCTTAAGATAAAAGCATCTCTTCTAAATATCTGGCAGGGAACAATGCTAACAGAAACAGTCCCTCCATATTCTTCATTTTCCAGACGAATTACATTTTTCGGGAGATGGTAAGGTTGATCTAGCTGAATATTTAAAGTTCCAGGGAAGAATTTCATTCCCGTTTTTCTCAAGTAATACTCCTGGAGTTTCTCAATCCAGTAAGAAAAGTTTCCTAAACCACTGACAACTTTACCTTTCAATATTTTCATATATCTTCAATTTTGTCTAATTTGGTTCATCGCTTAGAGCCGTATTGACAACTGAGAGGGGAGTGGCACTGATACCGCGTACAAAAATATCTACACAGGTTTCGATATAGTCCTCACAGCTATAGCTACCTTGATTGAATTTTGCACTGCGGCATAGCATTCCAGCTAACAGCATTCCTGTAAACATATCGACTGCTGGAAATGGATCAAAGTCTGCTCTGACGGTGCCTCCTCTCTGACTCGATTGCAGGTAAGCTACCAGTTTTTCTCCTAAGGGCTTGGCAGCTTCTTGAATCACTTGTTTGGCTGCCTGTGGATGACGTTTAGCTTCTCCAATGAAGGTACGAATTAAGTCTTCCTGTGCCTCTAGCATAGTATTGTAAAGATGGGCATACTGTATTAAATCAATTTTTAGATCCTGCGTCCACGCTTCGGGGTGTGCAAGGGCTTCTGTCTGGAGTGCAAAGGCATTTTCGATTACTGCTCCCAGAAGTTGTTCTTTGCTAGCAAAGTGGCGAAATAAAGTCACCTCATTCACACCAGCAACACGAGCTATTTCACGGGTAGTTGCTCCTTGAACACCTAAACTGGCAAATACCTGCGAGGCGGCTTCTATCAAACGTGTACGGGTGAGAGTTGATGAACGGATAGTTTTATTCATTTATGCTGGCAAGTACTTACTTACATCATAGGTTATGTAGAAAAAGTGGTCGCAACTTGGGGAAAAATAATCTTGATTCCAGCATTTTTAAAGTTATTGAAAATCTATCTTTACCCTCTGAAATTTATTTTGGTGCAGTAGCTAATGTTTTACTCATTTGAGTAACTGGGACAACTACCCCACTTCTTAAATAATGAGGTGTTCTTTGGATAGCAGTAAATCCCAGTCGTAAATAAAACCCTTCTGCATAAAGGCTAGCAGTTGTAATTACCTTATCTATACCTTGCTCAGTTGCTTGATCACAAAAATGTTGAACTAAAGCACGGCCAATCCCTTTACCTTGATATTTAGGATGGACATACAGCCCGATGAGTTCATCAACAATAAAACTAGCAAAACCTATAACAAAATCTCCCTCGCTCGCAACCCAAAATGTTTCCACTTTCATACTCTTCAAGATATTTGAACCATCAGGTTTATTGCGGTAATTACGCCAAGCTAAAAGTTCTTTTTGGGTGTATAAAGTTGCAGGCAGAGCTTTGATAGCAGCAATATGAATTGCACTCAGCACCCACGCATCTGTTTGCTGGGCAGGTCGAAGAGATATTCCGTTAGCGCTCATAGGTTCAGGGCTGGCATTCAGATTAGATGCCTGTTTGACTTTTTGTTACTGTAGGGTGTGTTACGGCTGATGCAGGGCACCGAAAATCGGAAATGGTGCCTTACTCTCGGCGATAACACACCCTACACTATCTTCTAATTATTTGCGCGGGACTTAAACATTTTTCAAGGATAAACAAGCCTCAAACTGATGCAGCATAAGGGAAATACACCAAATGCTTGACTTGCCCCTGACGAGACTGAAAGCCTGTCCGCAGCGAGGAGGAACGACGAACGCAAGTGCGTGTCGTAGACAAGCAATCGCTTTAACCACGGGATTATGTGATTACTTCGCTCCGTTATCACTGCGCTCGTAATGACAATTTAAGGGGTCTATAACGCCTGAAACCCTTTCAGATAGTACTTGTGTGTACACCGTAGCGATGTATTGGGAGGAAACTTGAAATCTTGCCCCCTCCCCAACATATACGGGGAGGGTTGGGGAGGGGTAATTCAAGGATTTTTACAAGAGGTCTAATGTAAGCAACTACACCCGCAGGGGTAGTTCATCAGTCACTATTTATATCCTGTTCAGTCTAATAAACAAGAAAAATTACTGATGCTTAAAGCATAAAATTTCTTGCATGGTTGATTAAGTATCATTAGTGCTTAATCTATGGGAACTTTAGCTATAGTTTTTAGTACTGAGTTACTACTATTAGTAGTTATTTAACATAATTATATTGTATGTAATTATACTAAATTACGAAACTTTTCAGCCAATTGCTCACCAAAGTTGCTCAATGAGGATCACTCCCTAAGTATAAATTACTGTAAACATATCGAGGAAACATATAATATGTTCTAAACAACGGCAAGTCTATCGGCAAACCGTATATTATTGTTTTAAGCAATAAAATAACGAACTTCAAAAGGCAAATTTTGAAGTAATCAAGCAATATCGTGCGATATTTAGCTAATTTTGCCGTGTTTAATTGAATATCTTCTCAAAGCTTGCTCCCTGAGAGTATTTACCAAGCTGGAAGACATTAAAAAGTCAAAAGGAGTGAATGTGATCAACGCCATACAGATTAACGAAAATTTGACAACCACAGGACAAGTCATACCAAAACAGCTTGAGCAAGCTATCCAAGAAGGTTTTAAGTCCGTTCTAAATTTGCGATCGCCTGATGAACTAGGATTTTCCAAAGATGAGCAAAAAGTAGCGGAAGCATTGGGGCTGTATTATAAGAATGTTCCACTGAAGGTGGATTTAAAAAATTTGAATGAAGAGCTGATTACCAAAATTCTGACGATAATAGAACAAATTCCTAAACCAGCAGTTGTACATTGTGCAGCCGGAATGCGATCAACTGGAATTGCGCTGTTGAGTATCGCTATCCAGGAAGGATTAACACCAGAGGAAACCTTAGCAAGAGCTAAGAATCTGGGTTTTGGATTCTTTGAACACGCTGGCGTTAGTCCCAGGCTGAAACAATTATTTGTGGACTACGTTAACAAACACGCGAAAGTAGTTGTACCTACTGGCTGAAACAGGTCTAGTAAACCTGTTGCAAAAGTCATTCTGAGCAAAACGCAGTGGAGAGAAGAATCTCACAGATGTTTCTCTCCACTGAACATGACAATTTAAGCTGCGATCGCATTCACTATTTCAGCGATCGCAATTCCTCAAAATACTTAAAGCAACTGCCTCCGCCACTTTGATCCCATCGATACCCGCCGAAAGGATTCCCCCTGCGTATCCCGCGCCTTCACCAGCCGGATAAAGACCAACTGTATTTAAACTCTGATAATCCTCTTTACGTTTAATCCGAATCGGTGATGATGTGCGGGTTTCCACCCCAGTCAACACGGCATCGTCCATCGCAAATCCTTTAATTTGTTTGTCAAAAGCCGGAAGTGCTTCACGGATGGCGGCGATCGCATAATCTGGTAAACTCTGGCTCAAATCACCCAAATGTACCCCAGGTGTATAAGACGGCTTAACTGTGCCCAATGCTGTAGAAGGGCGATCGTTGAGAAAGTCACCCACCAACTGCCCTGGAGCTTCATAAGTTCCACCGCCCAATTCAAAAGCCCCTTCTTCCAAGCGCCGTTGCAAGTCAATTCCCGCCAAGGCATTGCCCGGATAATCTTCGGGGGTGATGCCCACAACGATCGCACTATTGGCATTGCGCTCATTGCGAGAATATTGGCTCATCCCATTGGTGACAAGTCGCCCCGGTTCTGATGCGGCTGCAACCACCAAGCCCCCCGGACACATACAAAAACTATAGACGGAGCGACCATTTTGGCAGTGGTGAACCAGTTTGTAATCGGCAGCACCTAAAAGCTTATGACCAGCTTGAGCGCCGAAACGACATTGGTCGATGAGAGTCTGGGGATGTTCGACCCGAAAGCCGATGGAGAAAGGTTTAGGCTCTATGTAAACTCCACGATTAAATAGCATTTGGAAGGTATCGCGGGCGCTATGACCTACTGCCAGAACTACATAATCGCTGGCGATATATTCCCCACTGGCGAGGGTAACTCCCCGCACCTGTGCATTTTCGATATTGATATCTTCCACCCGACTTTGAAAGCGAATTTCACCACCGAGGGATTCGATTTTGGCACGCATACTTTGGACGATTCCCACCAATTTGAAAGTGCCGATGTGCGGTTTGTTGATATAGAGAATTTCCGGTGAGGCTCCCGCATTCACGAGTTCGGTTAGTACCTTACGTCCATAATGCTGAGGATCTTTGACTTGACTGTAGAGTTTGCCATCGGAGAATGTACCCGCCCCACCTTCGCCAAACTGGGCATTAGATTCTGGGTTGAAGTCTGATTTTTTCTTCCAAAAACCAAAGGTATCAGCAGTGCGATCGCGGACTTGTTTGCCACGTTCTAAAATGATTGGACAAAAGCCCATTTGCGCGAGCATCAAACCCGCAAACAATCCACAAGGCCCAGTACCAATCACGATGGGGCGAATCGCCAAATTGCTTGGTGCTTGTGCCACTGGGCGATAATTCATGTCTGGCGTGACCATCACATGAGGATCTTTTTTCAGGCGCTTGAGTAGATGAGTTTCCTGAGTCGTTTCTACATCCAGAATATAAACAAGGGTAATCTCTCCTTTCTTACGGGCATCGTAGCTACGCTTGAAGATGGAATAGCTGATCAAATCTTCGTCCGTGATTTGCAGCTTTTTGAGGATGGCAGTCTTGATCTCATCTTCAGGATGATCAAGCGGCAGCTTTACTTCTGTTAGTCGTAACATAGCGAGGAGAAATTCATACTGTCATATCAAAATATTAACAACAGAGGCAGGAGGCAGAAACAAGAAACGTTTAGTGAAATCAATGCCTGTTAAGGTTAGGACTTACGCACGAGTTACGGAATCACGAACCGCAGAGGCGCAGAGGACACGGAGAAATCAGAGTTTCAGAGATATTTTGCGTAAGTCCTAAAGGTGTAGTTCCAGTGTATTGAGCAACTTGGGCAAGTCCTTTTGAGAAACCTGACGTGTACCCGTCTCGACTGCATCAACCCAAGAAACGCTTTTCCCCATCGTTGTAGCGAAAAATGCTCTAGACCAGCCTTTTGCTTTTCTCGCTTCTCTAATGACATTACCTGATAGAGGCTGGATATTGTTTGCACTTAGCTGATTCGAGTCCAGGGTCAAGCGTTCTTGTACTTCTGCTGGTAAATGAAAACGCCATTTAGAATTGAGTATTTGATTCCAGTAACCTATAGGTCTTTTAGCGCTTTTGCTGCTTGTTAACCAAGCTGGGCCTGTTTCCAGTTCTGCTTGCCATCCGGCTTCTTTGACAACTTTCAAGTCAGTTTCCAAATCATCAGCCATTTGCCGTCTAAGCTGTCTGTCTTGCTCTGCTGTTGACACTTTGTCTGCACCGTAAGCAATCTCCATCAGAGTCTTGCCCATTACACAATCCTGGAATTCCGGTTGGATTTGGAAGGTTAGCCAAACTAGCATTCTAGCCGCGCCAGCATTTTGTTTACCAATACTAAATAGTTTCTGTACGGTTTTCTTGGTAATAATTCCAGTGTGGTAGTGGTATTTAGATTTGTTGAGGAAGTATTTTGTCCATACTCCAGCTTGACCTATCACCTTTAAACCCACTAGCTTGTTATTGCCAGCTTTATCTGTTTCAAAATCTCGTATTATGCTGATGTCCCAAATCTTTAAATCAGCAACACTAAAAGCTCCTACTTTTC
The DNA here is from genome assembly GCF_017114985.1 of Nostoc sp. JL33. Classification (GTDB taxonomy): domain Bacteria; phylum Cyanobacteriota; class Cyanobacteriia; order Cyanobacteriales; family Nostocaceae; genus Nostoc. The sequence goes on from NZ_JABXKP010000035.1 coordinate 7,946, forward strand.
CCTGTTTAGGACATGCAATACAAGCTAGTACCTGGGCAGGTTGCCGTAACAAGTCGTACAAAATACTCAATTTTTCATGCTTGCATAAGTCCCTGCGTTTAACAAGCCCTGTGTATTCAAGTAGTTGTTTATCATCAATTACAAAATTGCCTGACCAAGGTTGATCTAGACTAGCTACTAAGGCACAGTAAATCAGGTGAATAGCACACGCCCTTGGATCAAATTGGTCTATAACAACTAAAGCTGCCTCTTCTGCCAGAGTTTCTGGTTGTGGAGTTTCGGGATTATCTGTTAGATAATAAAAGATTTTTGCTTTTCCCGTTTCAGCTTCTTTTTCGTAACTAAAAGTATTATTTACTTGATTCCATGACAGATTCATTTTTTGAGATAAGACTTCAGCAACTCCATACAAAACTAGCGACAAGGCAGCAACATTAGTCTTACTATCAGGAAATAAAGAAGCTTTTTTGAATTGCCGAGGTTTTGATGAATACTGGTAATTTAATAGTAAATTTTGCTCAGATTTATTAATCTCTTGAAGAGGAATTTGCTTTGATAATTGAGTAGTTGAGTCTTCCAGAGATTCTTCATCAAGAGCAACATTAGTTTCCTTTGAATTTGGATTACGGGAAATGGTAATTCCCATTACCTGGTGAAATAGATGCAGAAGTTTACTATATAATGTTTTTGCTAACTGTTTCATTTTTCTACAAATCCACTGCTCACGTAGATAATTTACAATGATGAAATAAAGCTGACTTTCTTCTACTTGACCTTGCTAGAATATAACTCTCAGCCGCTTTGAGTCGCTTTAAATAACCACCAACAATGCAAGATATTTGACACCAGGTGATACCAATCTAATAAAAAGTGGTCAAGTAAAAAAACTGATTTTTACTTGACCATAATTATCAGTGATGAGTTCAAGTTTTCACTGATTGTAATTACGAATTGCAGCTTTGCTGCTTGACGTTACTAGCGGTACTGTTGGTCAGCAGGATCTCCATACGGGTCTTCGCTAGCTGGGCGGATATTATCATACTGCCCGGAATTTCCTTGGTTGCCTCTTTGCATCAACTTTTTGACAGCTAGGGCTGCGATACCAGCGATCGCTCCCTTAGCTAATGGATTACTCATAATGTTACCACCTTGACCACCTGTAAAGCTCCCCGCAGCACCACTCATAATTTGACTGAGTATATCTGGTTGTTGCTGGTGAACCCGGCCTGTCGTTTGAGCAAGATAATTTGGGCCTTGAATTGTTTGCGAATTTATTAGGACTTTAATAATATTTAGGCATTTTTAGATTTACTTCTCATCAATCTTTTGGAATAAATTCTGTCTTCAACAAGAGTGATAGAGCAAGCATTACAACTTCAGGCAATAAATCTTTAAGAATGTGAGGATATTTGATTTAAGTGTAAGGTTTTAATAAACATATTAAACTAGCTAGGTTTAATGGTATGTATCGATTTAGCTAAATTTAGGCTTGAAATTTAGTGCTAGTAAGTAGTCACACAAATGCTAGAAACTAGTCACAGAAGTTAGAAAAGTTTAGTTATAATCAATTTCATTAAGAGTAATAAATTAATACTAAAAGCCTTATCCTGTATCATCCTTTTGGGTTATAAAACTATATTTAATTACTTCGATTGATGAAATATCAAGATGATTGAAGTCAATCCTCGGAGAGAAGATGTATATAAACTAAATTGTGTAATTTATAAAAGAGACACAGCAAGATTTTAAGGAATAAAAGAATGCCACTCCAGAAAATAAGCGAATTTGATACAGATTACCGTAATACTATTGAAGGTAACGACATCAAAGGAATGGGTGTGTATGTTCAAGGAACTGATGAGAAGCTAGGCACAGTAAATGATGCTGTAGTAGACGACCAAGGAGCATTCCGCTATTTAATTGTTGACATCGGCTTTTGGATTTTTGGCAAGAAAATCTTACTACCAGTAGGTAAATCGCGTATTGACTCTACAGCAAACCGTCTATATGTCGTTGGTATAACAAGAGAGCAAGCGGAAAATTTACCTGAATATCAAGAGCATACAACGCTTGACTACGACTATGAAGAACAGGTGCGTGGAGGATATCGCACACCGTCTGTAGAAAGTTCTGCTGCGCTAGGATCGACAGCTGGCGGCACTACTCCAAGTCCTGACAGCTACACCTACGCACACGACGCGGATCTGTATGATGTCAACGCTCACGAAGACCAAACTTTCAAACTTTACCAAGAAAGGCTAGTTGCTAATAAACAGCGCCGGAAAAGTGGAGAAGTAGCGATTAGTAAGCATGTTGAAACCGAAACTGCAAGAGTTGCTGTTCCGGTGGAAAAAGAGCGAGTCGTGATTGAGCGAGTGACTTCTCAAGACACAGGCAAAGTTGTGTCTGCTGAAGCGGCTGACTTTTCCGAGGGCGAGGTAGCGCATATAGACCTCTATGAAGAAGTTGCAGACATCCAAAAGGAAGCTTTTTTGCGCGAAGAAGTCAGAGTGCAGAAAGTTGTAGACAAAGAAACCGTTGAAGCTCAAGAAACCATTCGACGCGAAGAATTAGATGTTGACACTGATGGAACTCGAATAGAGAATAAAACTGGCCGGGGTTAAAACAATTCGCAATTCGCTTTTTCTTAATTCGCAATTACCTTTTGTGATGGAGATTTAGATTTAGGCGTTCAATTCGCACTGCTTGATAGAAGCTATGCAACCTTTTACTCCCACCACTTGTTAACCTACTTAAACTACAAAGGTCATTGCATTTGAGTTAGTAGGAGCGGGTTTTCTACCTACTTCTACTCAAAATTACTTTCAGAAGATTGATATTGCAGAAGAGTCATTAGTTTAGATGAGGTGCTTAAATTGAAAATAATTCAACAGTTTCGTCGGGTTTTAACAGCTTTAGTCTTGGTATTAGTACTAACAACGACTGCCGCCTGTAGTGGTACTGTTCAAGCTAAACAACCAACTCAATTACCGTCTGGAATCAGTCATAGTGCTGACTATGCCTTATTGTCACGCGGTAACAGTGTACAGGGTCAAGATTTTGGGAACTGGGTTGTCAGCACAGCCAAAGGAATTGTCCAAGATGCTTATGTACGTGACAACAATAAGTTAGGTGTCGTGATTGCGTCTCAAGTTCGTCCGACCGAAGTGCGACCATTAGCAAAATCCTTACTCCAAGGTTTTCACAAAAATTTCCCCAATCAAGACTTAAAAGTTTTGATGTATGCACCAGACAAAAAACTGATTTTGACGGCTCAGTATGATGTGCAATCTCATGAAGTTGAGTATAAATAACAACTCAAAATCTTGGGAAAACCGGAATTAATTCAGTTGATTGTAAGTAGAAAAGGAGACATTTAAAATGAGCAGCAGTGACAAGTATAAACGCGAAATTCTCAACGAGTTGGCTCACGGTAATACAGAGTCTTTAGATGATGTTTCATCTGACCCAACTCAGGAATATCAAAATTTTGACGATTTTGCCCAACGTTCATCTCACGATCAACGTCGGCAATTGTTTAGTCAATCTTTCAACCATAACAGCATTCCACCAAGCCAGTTGGAGCCAGAACTCCAAAAAGCGATCGCTCAGATTAAGCCTAACGAACGGGATGATGTTGCACGGGCATTTTTCAAGCACTTAAAGCAAAGAGGTCTAGACGAGCGCCATCTGGAGCGAGATTTGGGACTTTCTACCCACAACCCTAACCACATAAGTGCAGATGACCTCAGCAAGGTGGCATCTTTCACATATCATAGCCATCCTGACATCTTCCACGAAGTGATGGCTGAACAACCAGCAATTCTTAAGTTTCTCAGTAATCCAGTGGTTGGAGCAGCTTTAGGAGCGATCGCCTCTAAATGGTTTGGTCATCATAAGTAAGCATTTCCAAACTTGATACACATAGTCCTTTGTCTGGACGCTGCAAATATAGTGGGGGAGTCAAGGCGCAGCCAGGGCGATCGCATCATGTCAACCAAAAGATTTTATTTTCAATAAGCTCAAAAATAGTCGCATTAATAGCTGCTTCTTGACACAGATGTAGCGTAAGCCTAGCCCGTCGTAGACATTGCTTTGAGTTTGGGAAACTAAAGCAAACGATAAATTATGATTTTTTCGTTGGTTCTCAACTTTGGTTCTGAGCAACAGTAATTTAGATGCGTTTGCCCTGTTTTCCAGATACAGTGAAAAGTCAGACACGAGCAAGGGTTAAAGTCAAGAACACCAAAATCTCCAATTTAGTGGCTTGCAATTTAGATATAAATGTGAGCCACTATTTTTTATTCCAACCTCCTGCCTCATTCACACAAGGCTAACAGCCGCCTCTAACATTCGTATTGTCCCAAGTTCGGCATTTATTTCCACTTCTACACCGATTGGCAAGGTAAATTTATCCTTAATATGACCAATCATTGAACCATACCAAGCAGGAATACCTAAAGGAAGTATGTGTTGTTGCAATACTTGGATTAATGTAAATGATGGTTCATCTCCAAGACTACATTTAGTGCATTGCCCAAAGATAAAGCCAGCAATTTGATTAAGTATCCCAGCAGTTTTTAACTGCGTCAGCATCCTATCTATACGATAAACATCCTCGCCAACTTCTTCCACAAACAGGATGCTTTTGTTCCAAGAAGGTAGGTAAGGTGAACCAACCATTGCTGATAAAACTGACAAGTTTCCACCCACAAGTTTACCTCTCGCCTTTCCCGGTGCTATTATCTCCATCCGCACTTCGCTAGGGTTGAGATTTTGCATAGTCACAGCTTCAGCATTAAATAGGATGCGCTTGAAGTAATCGACTGTAAATTGATTCCAGGTAGACGTAGCAACTGGCCCATGAAAAGTAATCATTTGACTACGGGCATTAATTGCTAACAATAGCGTCGTAATATCGCTGTAACCGATGATAATTTTCGGATGGGAGCGGATCAGCGAGTAGTTGATTAAGGGTAAAATGCGATTACAGCCCCAACCACCGCGCATGGGAATAATTGCTTTTATGGTGCGATCGCTAAACATCAAGTTTAGATCCTGGGCGCGATCGGCATCTTTACCCGCTAAATAGCCGTAACGATCTAAAATATGCGCCCCCAGCTTGACTTTTAACCCTAACTGTGAAATTGATTTTTGCGCTGCTTCGATGTCTTTAGCGTCAACGATACCCGCAGGGGCGATTAATCCCACGGTATCGCCCACTTGCAGACGGGGCGGTTTCTGGATGGTGTTTGGAGATGGCTTACCTTGGGCAGTAAATGCTGGTATCTGGGTGGCTAAGGTAGCTAGTCCAGAGGTTCTGAGAAATTGCCGACGTTTAATAGTCATAATTCATCTCACCGTTCGCGCAATCGAGAATGAGTTTGATGACTATAATCCCAGAGAAATTAGGCTACTTTCTGTTTACTCGGTGTTGCTTTAGACTGCTTCTTAACGAGAGGATAGCTAATAATACTAATCGTATGCAATTTTCTTCGTGTCTGACGACGGGAGGTTGAAACTCGCCCCATAGTACCTAGTGCTTAAAAGCTTTTGGTTGAAGGGTGTCAGACGTGCGATCGCCTTTTTTGGAATTAATTAACATTTGCTAGAGAAATTTCTCTAGCATTCCTTTCAAAGATGGTAAATCTTTCAAATCTGTCAGAGCTAAACTTTTTAAAGCCGTCTCTGCCTGCTTCCGGTTAGTTCGGAATTTTGACTTAAGAAGTTCATCTTCCTCTAGTTTTGCTCCATCAGCAAGTATAGAATTGACAGTAGTTAAAATAGCAAGAGTAATGCTCACAGCGATTACTGCTGCTGCAATATCAATAATTCCAGTTGGTGGTAGGAATGATTTAAACCACAGAAACAATGTTGTTGTAGCTGCCTCACTTGCAAATGCACGAAGTAAAGCAAAAGCAGCTTGTGATGACAGAATTTCACCAGTATACAGATAGGATAAGGAGACAATCGCGGCAGCTTGTGTAGCTGTTATATAAGCTGCACTGCCAGGAATAAATGCTTGAACAGTAACTGCAATTAATGCAGTTGCTATAATGCCTATTGCATAAGATTTTTTCTCACCCATGTGACGAGCGAGTAGTAGATCCTTTCCCTTTGAACCTAAAAAATTTTCGATATCCTCCCGAAGCCAACATACACCACGAATATCTAGTGGAGTGCTAGGGGGAGTATCAATATCGTAGCCGAAGGCACAGACTGGGTAAATTTTTTCTATCTGAAGTACCTCTTTCCACTGAGTAATCACCTTTTCTAAAGCCAACGGGGAAAGCTTACCCCACTCATCGATTTTATTGAGAACAACAAATACAGATTCACAATGCGCTCGAAGGTCATCTAAATATCTCTTCTGGGAAGCATCTGCGGCTCCGGTTACAACTAAAATACCTACATCAATATGTTTGAGAAATTCTCGTGTAATATTACTATTCTCAGTACGGACATCATCAAGTCCCGGTGAATCGATTAGCCTAACTCGTTCATCAAGTCGTAATACTTTTAATTTTGTAGTTACACCAGCTTCAGCACCCACTTCTGCTATGGCTTTTTTGCGACTTCTTTTGAGCAAAGCATTAATTAATGAGCTTTTACCAGAACTAACTTTTCCAATAACAGCTATATTTAGAGTTTTAGAAAAATCTTGGACTTTTTCCTCAAATTGAGTATCTACATTTTCCCAAAACTCTTTCTCATCCGAATTATCAGATACTGAATTAACCATTGAAAAGTCTCTTGATAACTATCATCACAGCTATTATGTAATTTGTCTAACTAGTTAACTCTCAGTGGATATGCTTAAAATTACAAAAGTATAGAAATTCTGATTAGTCGTGATGGCAACTGGGAATATCCATGAGTAAACCAAACTTTGATGCTATGAGCAAGGCAGAATTACGCGCCTACGTCATTGCACACCAAGATGATCAAGAGGCTTTTTACGCATTTGCAGATCGTTTGACGGCAAAACCTCCCTCTGCGACTTATCCCGCCTCAATGACTCCAGAGGAAATCCACAATGCAATATTAGACATTATTCAACAGAAACAGCGTAGGCACAGCCCGTCGTAGACATCGCTAGACTCCGAAAAAACGGCTTAACACCATCCTCACCTGATAAATTGTTAACATCCTTGCTCCCAGATATAACCAAGGTGCTACACTACATCCATGCTAGGGGTGCCTACATAACCAGGCTGAGATCACACCCTTAACACCTGAGTCTGGGTAATACCAGCGGAGGGAAGCTGTTTATCGAGGAATTACAATATGCGGACAGAATGGGTTGCTAAACGACGTGGGCAGAGTAATGTATCTCAAATGCACTACGCCCGCCAAGGTGTTATCACCGAAGAAATGCACTACGTCGCCCAACGAGAAAAACTCTCCCCTGATCTCATTCGTGAGGAAGTGGCGCGGGGACGAATGATTATCCCGGCTAATATTAATCACACTAACCTAGAGCCGATGGCTATTGGCATCGCCTCTAAATGTAAGGTAAATGCTAATATCGGCGCTTCCCCCAACTCTTCTAATCTTCAGGAAGAAGTTGATAAGCTGCATCTGGCGGTGAAGTATGGTGCTGATACCTTAATGGACTTATCTACAGGCGGCGGTAATTTGGATGAAATTCGCAGCGCCATTATTAAGGCTTCACCTATTCCCATTGGTACGGTGCCAGTGTATCAAGCTTTAGAAAGTGTCCACGGCACAATTGAGAACCTGACTGCTGATGATTTTCTCCATATAATCGAAAAGCACGCCCAGCAGGGAGTAGACTATCAAACTATCCACGCAGGGATTTTGATTGAGCATTTGCCTTTGGTGAGAAACCGCATCACTGGTATTGTCTCTCGCGGCGGCGGTATTTTGGCGCGGTGGATGTTGCATCACCACAAACAAAACCCGCTTTATACCCATTTCCAAGATATTATTGAGATTTTCAAAAAGTACGATGTCTCCTTCAGTTTAGGAGATTCCCTGCGTCCTGGCTGCACCCATGATGCCTCAGATGAAGCCCAATTAGCTGAGTTGAAAACCCTTGGACAGCTAACTCGCAAAGCCTGGGAAGATAATATACAGGTGATGGTGGAAGGGCCTGGACATGTGCCAATGGATCAAATTGAGTTCAACGTCCGTAAGCAGATGGAAGAGTGTTCTGAAGCACCTTTCTATGTGTTGGGGCCATTGGTGACAGACATTGCTCCCGGTTATGACCATATTACTTCAGCCATTGGAGCAGCGATGGCTGGATGGTACGGTACAGCAATGCTGTGCTATGTAACACCTAAAGAACATTTGGGTCTACCAAATGCCGAAGATGTCAGAAATGGGTTGATTGCCTATAAAATAGCAGCTCATGCGGCTGATATTGCTAGACATCGCCCTGGTGCAAGGGATAGAGATGATGAACTTTCCAAGGCGCGTTACAACTTCGATTGGAACCGTCAGTTTGAATTATCACTCGATCCAGAAAGAGCTAAGGAATATCACGATGAAACTCTGCCAGCAGATATCTATAAAACTGCTGAGTTTTGTTCGATGTGTGGGCCGAAGTTCTGCCCAATGCAAACTAAGGTTGATGCTGATGCGCTGACAGAATTAGAGAAGTTCTTGGCGAAAGAACCTGTAACTCAAAGCTAATACCATTTTGGATTTTAGATTTTAGATTTTGGATTGGGAATCGTTACGGATATAGCGTTTCTCGCTTGAGTAGGTACTGAACCCCACCCCCAACCCCCTCCCCGCAAGCGAGGAGGGGGCTATGATGTAGCTTGTATGATTAGGAAAGGCTGTATTCGTGCTAACGCATCTAAAATTCGAGGTGGTGCGTTACGCTATGCGATGATTATCATTATGATTTACTGGTGATTTGATTTTTTGGAAGTCCCATTAGAATTAGTAATTAGCTCTATATTCAATCCAAATATTGTGAGATTTCTTTTTCCCAGTGATTACTAGTATCAGATATTGTTGGATGGACGGCTGAACGTTTTACTCAACTGTGGGTAGGTGACAGCTAATATTATGTCCGGGCAATTATAGCTATTTTCAGGTAAATAGACCACGCGGGTAGGGGCACAGCATTGCTGTGCCCTTACGACAGATGTGGTTCAAATACATGAAAACTGCTGTAAACATAATACCCGGAATCCCAAAGAGCCAAAGCTGCGCTTTAGCTCCCCTAAGAGCCTGCTCTTAGGGGTTGAGGGTGGGGTTCTTTTATTACGGGTAATTTGGCGGACATGATATTGCGGCACCGCAATCAATACGGTTCGGTTAAGGCAAGAGACGCGATAAATCGCCGTCTCTACAAAGGGCTGATTATTGTAAAGACGGCGATTTATCGCGTCTTTGGGATTAGCGGCGTGTCATCAAAAAACCTTATCCTAACCGTATTGGCACCGCAATGAGGAGCATTTCTAGCCTCTGGCTAGAAACGAGATTTTAAAACGGTTGTTTAAATAGATGAAAAAGGCTGTAACTAAACTGTATTGGCTTAAAATTCAATTTCAATGCTCAAGCTGCGAATCTTTCCTGTATCTGCGTCAGCTTTATCTGCAACTTGAAGAGTCCAGGTTCCTTGGGGACTTTTACCTTTAAAGGCAGCAAGTTTAAGAGTATTTACCTCGTCATAGGTTGTTTTAATATTATCTGTACCTCCGCCCTGGCGATCGTGCAGGATGATCGGAAGTACGCCTATTTGCGCTGGCGGGAGGAGAGTAACTATAAGATCCCCAATAAAAGTATGCTCGATGTCTACATTAACTTTGATGGATTTCACGAGGCCGGTATTAGCGATCGCCAACGACAATGTTGATATCTGCAAGTCGTTAATTGGGATATCTTCCACTGCTTTGAATATGCTAATGGGCAATCTTTGAGTTGGCTTGGCCAATTCTACAGCTTTGAGAGCATTCATCCGACCGTAACCGTAGAAAGGGCTGCGACCATTGGCATCATATTTACCTCCAGATGGATCAATGCGATCGCTGGAGCGTTTAATAATATCTCGCACTTCGTCCCAACGCAGATTAGGGTTTCTGGCAATAATCAGGGCTGCTACACCGGCTGCACCTGGACAAGCACTGGAAGTTCCGCCAAATTGGTTCGTGTAGTTGCCTGGGACATCACCCAGATTCCGATTACCCGAATTATAACCAAGTACACCAGAGCGATCGCTTGTCCAAATTCCAGGGGTTTGAGAACTATCGCCATTGTTGCTGGGGAAGGCACACCACACCGCCTGACCAAAGTCACTGTAAGCGCTTCTGGTGCCGAAGTCGTTACAAGCTGCCACCGCAATCACCTTTTGGTAGCTGGCGTAGCCATCATTATCGACGCTTTCGTTACCATTGCCAGCCGCAAATAAAATTACACAGCCTTTGCCGTTGCGTCCCTTATTAATTGCAAACTCCATAGCAAGGCGTGTGGAATCAGGCAGAGGTACTTTCTGGTTGTGTAAAGGATCGTTTGGCTCATACCAAACACCATCTGCTGGCCCCCAGCTACAAGAAATTACATCAGCACCATTTTCAGCCGCCCAAACAAAAGCATCTGCTTCATCTTGTGACCCCAGCGCCGAAGCTAAACGAATCGGCATCAGCTTTGCACCCGGAGCCACTCCAGATGCACCAAAATTGCCGTTTGCACAAGCTACTCCTGCACAGCCTGTCCCGTGGTTATCGTCGTTTCCCGGTCTGGGATTGTTAGTTTTACGTGTAACATCACGCGGGGCAACAATTTTTCCAGAAGAATGGAACTCTTCATGATCGAGATCCACACCGTCGTCGATAATTGCAATAATTGCCCCTGTGCCATCGCTTAACTTCCAAGCTGCCTCAACGTTGGCATGGGCATTGATTACCTTACCATTAATTGTTGTTTGCTTTAAGTGCCACTGCTGCGGGAAAACCTGACGTTGGCGTGATTCACGCGCTAGTTCAGGATGGCACAGTTCTACTGATTCCTCATTCAGAAGTCTCTCGGCGATGTCAAAGACGGCTATACCAGTATTGGCAGGTGCGTTGACAAAGTAAGCATTTTGTGCATATTCAAGTTGGCGTTTAATTGTTAAGCCGTAACGTCCTAATACTTCTTGGCAAACCCTTGACTCTTCTTCGTTATGGAATTTAACGAAGAGGTTTTCGGTGTAAACTACAGGTTGTCTGGATATTGGATCAACAAGAACACGTCCGGCAAATTGGACTTCAGACTCTTGGTTGAGAATTTCACGGGCGCGATCGCGCAAAGCCACACCCTGATTCGGAACTTTCGCTTGGAGAATTTCAACACCCGCTTGCCGAAACCGCGTTGTTAGCTCAAATTGATTGAGGATGCTACGAGCTGTGGGTGACACAGGGGCGGCTTCAAACGCTCTTGCACCAACAAGAGTACTGCGGTTTTCGGTACGCACTACAAGGTGTTCGTTACTGATCGCAAGTTCATACTGTTGGCCGTTCTGTCCACCATAGCGAACCTGAACCATAATTTAATCTCCTGGGATATTAAATATCTTGAAAATTGGGCATGGGGAAACCGCATTATGCCTTACTTTTAAAGCTTGCTGCATCAGCGTGCGCGATCGCGCTGTTGTTGATGAAAAGCGTCACCGATAGCGTAGCGTTAGCGACGCAGGAGCGTCACAGCCCGTCGTAGACATCGCTTGACGACAAGCTGCTTTGCGTCTACGCATCTATTCAGGGATTTGCACAATATCAGCGATTGCATTTCCCAAACGAGTAAAGTGATTTGGATTCAGGGTCAACAAAGCTTCTACCTCTGCTTTTAAAGCAGCTTGAGCAATTAAAGCATCAAAAATACCGCCACCTGGAAGATTTAAGGTTGCCATTTGAGCGATTGCAGTCTGATAGTCATTGAAAAGCAGTGGAACTGCCTCTAAATACTGTGACATATCTACAATAATCATCTCGGCTTGTTGGGGACTAATCTATAAAGGCATTAACATCAAAGTTTTGTGGTAATTCTGCCTCTACAACTAAAATCCCTTCTTTTCGATAAATGTTTGATTGGTTAAGGGGCAGTACATTGGTTATCTCAGAATTTTGTTGAGTATCTTCTTCAGTGACTTGCTGACTCAGCGCGTCAATTTTTTCTGCAATAGCTTGCAAAACAAACTGCTCAGTCGAAATTCCCTGACTGCTTGCCCATTTTTCAATCTTTTGTTGGAGTTGGGGAGGAAAGTTCATAGACGTAAATACAATTAACACTCCAATTGTAAAAGGCGATCGCCTACGGTAGAGTGAGTTGATCGCGCTGTTGTTGATGAAAAGCGTAAGCGTAGCCCATCGTAGACATCGTTTGACGACAAGCTGCTTGTCTAATAATCAGGTCATCGCCATAAGACTAAAAAATGCGATTATAGCCAGTGTTATCCTCAGAAATATTAGTAATTAACAATTACCTGGGCAAATGACTATCACCGTCAATGTTTCTGAAGTAACTGCCAAGTTTTCTGAATTGCTGAGTCAGGTATTACTTGGTGAAGAGGTCGTGATTGCACAGAAAGGGATTCCAGTTGCACGCCTAGTCGTCACAGATACAGCCTCACCTCGAATTCCAGGATTGGATAAAGGTAAAGTTATCATCGCACCAGATTTTAACGAGCCTTTACCAGAAGATATCCTAAATAATTTTGACAGTTCATTGTGACCATCGACCAGAAAATTGCACAGTATTCTGTCGAGACTATCTGGTAAGGGACTTCCAAGAAATAAATTACCCAAATAAACGAACCACAGAGACACAGAGAACACAGAGGAATGAGGAGGAGAGAGTTTTTTCGTCAGTTTTTTGAGTATTTTTTTATTTGGAAGTCCCTAAAAGGATTTTTTTAGACAAGAGCGATCGCTACGACGGGTTACGCCTACGCATTTATGTTGATAAGAGAAAAGCGTAGGCGTAGCCCGTCGTAGACATCGCTAATCAATATCATTCCTGTTCTAAAATCCTTTCTATATCTTGCCTTGCATAGAGAATCCGCACAACTTCAATGCTTTCATCTCGCTCAAAGTAAAAAATTAGATACTTTTTAAATCCCTTAACAGCCTATTTACGTAAACCTTGTAAACAAAGGTTATCCAGAGGATAACGGCTACCCGTTCTAGGCATTCTTGCTAACTGTGCAAAAGTTTCTCTACAGAGTCAAAAAATAAAAGAGCGGTGTCGGGGTTTTCTTGGGCAATGTAAACAAAATACTCATCAATATTTAAACTGGCTTTGGGTGTAATGACTATCCGCTTTGTGATTATTTCTCTTGATGCAGCTGGTTTATCAAGTGTGTGCGTTTTTGCTGCCACCATTCATCATTAACTTCTATTGCCTCTCCACTTTCAAGTCCTGCAATTAAAAGTTCTTCTATATGTTCTTGCATCTTGCGTTTTTGGTCTTGAGTGATTAACTCTTGGAGATATTCGCTAACTGAACCGTAGCCACCTTGAGCTACTTGTTCCTCAACAAAGACTTTCATCGACTCAGGCAAGGAAATATTAATGCTACTCATAACCTTGGCAGTTAGGTTTAACTATTTTTTCCATCTTATCAAGGTTGTTAGGCGTTGTCTTTGGAGAAACTTCTGCGATTAGCTTCTCTCATCGTAGGCGATCGCTACGACGGGCTGTTCGGTGACGCATTTATATTGATAAGAGAAAAGCGATCGCTACGACGGGCTGTTTGGTGACGCGCAAAGCCAATGTTTTAATTACGAATTAGTTGTTTAAGCGATCGCCACAGCCGGGAAAACGGTAGAATCAACATCGCCAAAAAGATTCGGACAAACTGACCTAACCGACGTTTCCAGATAGGACGGGGAGTAGACTGGCGTTGCAGGATTGCTAGATTTTTACGAATTGTCGCTGTAGTGGGATGATTAACTCCTAAAATGCGATCGCACATCTCAAAGGCTTGGGTGTACAGGGGTTTGGCTTCGCTGTATCGCCCTTGTCTATTGTAGAGTAAAGCTAAATTGTTCAAGCTAGTAGCCAGATTGGGATGGTCGCCATTAAACAGCCGCTTTGTCATCTCCAAGGCTTGGATGTAGACAGGTTCGGCATCGCTGTACCGCCTTTGGCTTTTATAGAGTCCTCCTAAATTGTTCAAGCTACCAGCCACATTGGGATGGTCGCCATCAAACAGCCGTTTATACATCTCCAAGGCTTGGGTGTAGAGAGGTTCGGCTTTGTTATACTGACCTTGGCTATAGTAGAGTGCTGCTAAATTGTTCAAGCTAGTAGCTACATTGGGATGGTCGCCATCAAATAGCTGCTTATTCATCTCCAAGGCTTGGGTGTAGAGGGGTTCGGCTTCGATGTACCGCCCTTGTCTATTGTAGAGTACTGCTAAATTGTTCAAGCTACCAGCTACATAGGGATGCTCGCCAGCAAACAGCCTCTTTCTCATCTCCAAGGCTTGGGTGTAGAGGGGTTCGGCTTCGCTGTACCGCCCTTGATTATTGTAGAGTAAAGCTAAATTGTTCAAGCTAGTAGCCACATTGGGATGGTCGCCATCAAACAGCCGTTTTATCATCTCCAAAACTTGGGTGTAGAGGAGTTCGGCTTCGCTGTACCGCCCTTGGCTTTCGTAGAGTCCTGCTAAATTGTTCAAGCTAGTAGCCACATTGGGATGGTCGCCATCAAACAGCCGCTTTGTCATCTCCAAGGCTTGGGTCAAAAGGGGTTCGGCTTCGCTGTACCGCCCTTGGCTTTCGTAGAGTAAAGCTAAATTGTTCAAGCTACCAGCGACATCGGGATGGTCGCCAGCAAACAGAGCTTGGCAAATATTTACGCATTCTTCACGCCAGGGTTCTGCTAATTTATATAATCCTTGTCCCTCATAAAATCTTCCTATCCCCACGAATACCAAAATTACTTCATCATTGGAGACTGATGCTGGAGAAATTATCTCTGCCTCTTTTGCTTGCTTTATCTCTGTAATTAAACGTTGTCCCAGGTCTTGGATATGGGGAACAAAATAACTGAAAAATCCAATCTGCTCAGAAGTTAGTGAATCGGGAAGTATTTGGGCAACGGCTATCATGGCAGTGGTGAATGTTGTTTCTAAAACTAATTTGGTTTCACCAGACGCCGCTAACTGCTCTTGCAAAAACCACCGCACTAAGGCATGAATTTTATAACATCCTTCTCTTTCTTCTACCTGTTGCAGCAAGTTACGCCCGTAGAGTTGCTTTTTAGCTTCGTTTAATTCATTTTCTGACCAAGTTAGCTGTCTTTCTTGCTGATTTTCTGTTTCCCCTCCACCTGTCGCCACCCAAATAACCAAATCCCAAAGAATCAGTGTAGGAGAAAATAAACTCAAAAATCTTCCTAGTTGTTGCGCCAGTGGGTCGAGTTCTTCCCAAGTTAAAGCAAAGGCGGCTTTGACTCCCAGTTGAGTTGAGTTGAGAGTTTCCCGGTCTTGTAAAGCTGACTCTGCTAATTTACGTTCTTGCAATCGCCCAAACATCATATCTAAAGACATTTCCGGGTCGCGTACCAAATAACCTCCTACTAACTCTATCCCCAAGGGCAAATATTCCAGACATTCACATATTTTTGTTGCGGCTTGTGGTTGGTTTTCAACTCGCCTATCTTTTTTCCCCAACAGTCGTTTTAACAGTTCTAAGGCTTTCCCTGGTTCTTTTTGGGGCGAGAGAACATCTAAGGGAATCTCTTGAATAAAATTCGGGTCTAAATGCCGCAGTCGAGTAGTAACTAAGACTTGAAAGCGGTGAACATCGGGTACGACTTCGCGGAGGTTAGCTAGGTTGGTTACGTCATCGAAGACGATTAAAATAGGCAAGGTGGAGTTAGGATATCTAGACCAACACCAAGCGACTTGTTCTTTAAGGCTTAAAAGTCTTCCTCCTAATTCTTGGGGAATCTCAAAATCAAACTGTAACCGGAAAAACTCTAAAACTTCGGCGGCGAGATTGGTTTCTCTGTCGTTAAACCAGACAATGCCGCCATAATCTTCTTGATATCGTCTCGCGTATTGGGTGGCTAATTCAGTTTTGCCTACGCCACCCATTCCCGCTATTGCTACATAGTCTCTGCGCTGCAAGTCTTCATGCAGCATTGTCAGTTCGGTTTCTCGCCCGACGAAATGAATAGAACCGCGAGGGATAGATTTTGTGGGAGTTAGCTGTTTCTTCCCGTTAATAATTTGAGTGCCAATGTTAACTTGAGCGCCAGAGGCAGCAAAAGCACCAATTTTTTCGGCATACTTCCCAGAGTCTTCAGGCATAGATAGTAAGAGCCTTGGCGAATGGAATTCGCGGCTACACAAACAAAGTCCACCTCCGTGGACTAATACACTCATCAAGGATTCTTAACCCACGGAGGTGGGTTTTGCCTGTGTAGACGCGGTTTCTAACCGCCCTCTCAGAATCAATTCTAAGGCTAATAGCTAAAGTAAGAGCCTTGGCGAATGGAATTCGCGGCTACACAAACAAAGTCCACCTCCGTGGACTAATACAAAATCGAGGATTCTTAACCCACGGAGGTGGGTTTTGCCTGTGTAGACGAGCCAGCGCTGTGCGGGGGTTCCCCCCGTTGAGGCGACTGGCGTGCGGTTTCTAACCGCCCTTTTGGGCTGGGGGTTAGGTCACACGATAATTTAAAAGGACTGATTTTCAATATTTCCTGTCCCTCCTGGCATGACAACCTGACCAATTTTATCTGCCAATTTTTGCAGGTTAGGCATAGCCAGAATTTCAGCAAGTTTAGGATTTGGTTCCGCTTTTGCTGCTTGTGCCAATTCTTGTGCAGCTTGTGCCACTTCAGGATTAGCTTTAGCAGCCGATTCAACCTCTAGTACAGCTTTGCCATAATCAAGTGGTTGCTCTGGTGCTTTCTCTATAGCAGCTACAGTATGAGGAGAATGTTTTTTGAGCGTAACAAGAAACTTGCCAGTCTTATCCCATAAAGTTTCGCCTACTTTTTCGCCAGTTTTTTCTAAGGCTTTGGTAGCAATTATAGTGCCAACAGCGATCGCCGCAGTAGTTAAAGGTTCCATCTCCTACTCTGACTATCTGTATCTTCTTTAGTTATTAACACACAGCTTTGGTTCTAAGCTCATGTACTTTTAAGTTTCGTAATCGGACTGTGCATTATGGCAATTAAGTTAAAAAATTGAGATTTATCTGAATATTTCCGATTTTAGACCCCCCAACGCCGCTTTTTTAACCCATTGCGTCTTATCTCTAAGCTTTGCGTCTTAAAATCGTGATTTTTTTCTTAAAGTCGTGATTTTTTTCTTAAAATCATGATTTTTTTCTTAAAATCGTGATTTTTTTCTTAAAGTCACGATTTTTTTCTTAAAGTCGTGATTTTTTTCTTAAAGTCGTGATTTTTTATTAAGTAAGTGGGTCAAATTAAATATAAAACCTCACCCTCAATCCCTCTCCGTTTTCATGTGTTATATGTGTTGTAAATATTTATTGATTTTATACCCATATATACCCAATAGATGTGATATGGGTAGATGAAATTATCTGATTACGCAAAGAAAGTTGGAGTAAGTTACAAAACAGCGCATCGTTGGTGGAAAGCCGGACAGCTAAAGGGCTATCAAATTCCGTCAACAGGGACAATCATTATTGAGTCTGATGATCGAATAGAACAAGAGCGAATTGCTCTAATCTATGCCAGAGTCTCATCGGCAGAAGCAAAGGCAAATTTAGATCGCCAAGCCATTAGATTAACTGATTATTCTATTGCAAGAGGTTATCGCATTTACAAAGTTGTCAAAGAGGTTGGGAGTGGACTTAATGATAATAGGAAACTTTTATCGAATGCTTTGCAGGATTCAAATTACAATATTTTGGTTGCAGAGCATCGGGATAGAATAACTAGGTTTCGCTTGAATTACATTAAGTTGTTATTGGAAGCGACAGGCAAAAAACTAGAAATTGTTAATGATGCGGATAATGGAAAAGATGAATTGATGCAAGATTTAGTTTCGGTAATTACATCCTTCGTACAACGTATTTATGGATTAAGAAGGGCTAAAGGTAAAACTGAAAAGTTAATTGCAGAACTGAAAACAAATGGAGTTGAGGAATGAGATTGGTAGAACGGCATATTATCAAGACAAATCATCAATTCTACAAAGAAATTGATGATTTGGCATGGCGTTCTAAAAACCTATACAATTATGCCAACTATTTAGTCAGGCAGTCTTTTATTAAGGATTCCGCTTATCTAAATAATGTTGCAGTGTTCCATCTGGTTAAAAAGCATGAATCCTATGCAGCACTACCAGCGAAAGTTAGTAACCAAGTTTTAATGGTTCTACATCGAAACTGGAAATCATTTTTTGAGGCGCAAAAAGCATATAAACAAAACCCATCAAAATTTCATGGCCGCCCAAAATTACCTAAGTACAAAGATAAGTTTACTTCAGCCTCGTCGTTTCTTAATTTAGACCCAATACCTGTTTACAAAAAAGGTGAAAAACATACATTCAGTGGTAAGCGAATAAAACGGGCTTGGTACAGATCCAGCGAGGATAAACTTATCCACGCAGATATTAACGCTAGCCTGAACATCATAAGAAAGGTAGTCCCAGCGACGTTTAGTCTAGGGATAGAGGGTATTGCAGTTTATCCATTCCGGGTAACACCGGGAAAAGTTGCTTGAGGACATTTGTCCATAAAGTTACTAACTGTATTACGGGATTAAAAAGATACAGCTTACAGCAGTTTTTATCTATTTGAACCACATCTATCGTAGGGGCACAGCAATGCTCATTGGTGTCAACTTAAGTTAAAACGCTTATCCCACAGGCGTTTTACCCCATCCCTTAATCCCCTCCCCGTGAACGGGGAGGGGAGATTTTGTCGCTAGACAAAAGCGGGGTGGGGTTCCGAGGACTTAATTGATAATTGAGTAGGCTTGATATAACCTCATTGCGAGGCTTTCACGTTAAGTTGACACGTATGAGCAATGCTGTGCCCCTACCGCGTGGTCTATTTACCTAAAAATAGCTATAAACAAATTTAATCTCTCTAAATACAACATTTAATTAATTTGTAGTGAATTCTCTGCGCCCTGCCCTGCGGGAATATGTACCACTTCGTGGAAGCAAGCTACGCGTAGCGTCTCGTAGAGAAGGGCCTATGCGTTTAAATTAATATCATTAGAATTTGAGAAAGATGTTTTATTTTCCGGCTGAGTATTTTCCCCAACTGTACTCTTTACCCTTGATTGCTGAAGTGAGATTTCAAAAAGACTACTTTTCTGAGTATCCTGAACAAATTCGCAATTGCACTTCTGTATCCTACACTCGTAAACCTGGGTACTATGCAGTCCACTACAATCAACCCAACACGATGCCACCAGGAGCAATTTTACAACTTAACGACGGTGCAATGTCTACGACGGGCTACGCCTACGCAGTTTTTCCAGGGGAACCCAATCAATCAGAACAGAGAACAGTAACTCCAATTTATACACTAGAACCCAATGGTTCGGTAGCAGTACCAACTGGACTGGTTTTCATCCGCTTTGCTGAAGGCGTTGATGTCGAGTCCCAGCGTGAGGTAATTAATCGAGCAGGTTACGAAATAGTACAAAGCATTGACTATGCACCTCACGCGGCTTGGTTGCGTGCCCAATCAGGTAATATTGTTGATGCGATCGCTGGGATTCGTCAGTTAGAAGCAATAGCTAAAGTTGAGAATATCGAACCTCAGATGCTTATGGAAAGAGGTTTAAGATTAGGGCGTTGATTTTCTCGGAAGCGAAAAACTAGGAATAAAAATCAGGTTTTGGTAATTTATCATTTAATGCCCAGTTACCGATGTCTCTAACTTTATAATCCACTGGATCATGGAGAGTGAAAGTGCGGAGATTGCGCCAGTAGCGGTCAAAGCCATATTTTGCACTGGTAGCGCGTGCGCCCATAACTTCAAAGATGCGGTTGGTAATGTCCGGTGTCAGAGTAGTTCTTTTATCTAAAGGGTTGAGCGCATTGCACCAAAACCAATTGTTGCGAATAGTTTCTGAATAATACGACTGTTTTTGCTCTGTCGAACCAAAGATATGAGGAATTACTACACCTAAATGGTGGTAAGAAAATACGTGAGCAATCGAGCTATCAACTTTGGCAAACTCGCGGGTAATTTGCAGAACAGTAATCCAGCTTTGCCCTAAACCACCATATTCTGTGGGTACGATCAGTTTCAGCAAGTTGCTTTGGCGCAAGCGATCGCGTTCATGCTTTGGTGTTCCCCCTTTTGCATCCCGTGCCACAGCAGTCTCGGCAAATTCCTTTGCTAAAGACTTAGCTAGATCGAGATAATTTTGAGACTCTTTAGTTTCGATTAATTGCATCCCTTGCAACTTCTCCTGTTAACCTGATTGTGAGAACAACATTCACCTTTTAGATATTCAGCAAAGGTGCAAATGGGGTCAATCTAAAATCTAAAGTCCAAAATCCAAAATTGATTGACCAAATAATTATTAATTCATAATTGATAAATTTTATGGGTTCAGAGCAACCACGCTCATTCAAAAAATGAGCGTGGTCTACAAGAGCGTGGTGGGTTCAGAGCCAACACGCTCTAGCGTAGCTTGTCCGCAGAGCGTCTGTCTGCGACACGCTGCGCGAACGTAGAGAGCGTCTTGCAATTATGAATTATTAATTATTAATTATGAATTAGATTGACCCCAATAGAGAATACCGCAATTACAGCCAAGGATGGCGTGGGGGGTAAACACCATTGAGAAAGTAGTTACCAACAGCGTGGTATTTCCAGCGCACGGGATCGTGAAGTGTGTGAGCGCGGGCATTTCGCCAGTGGCGATTGTAGTTGAATTGCTCCAATGTGGACTTAGTACCTGCTAGTTCAAACAACTTGTTGGTAGCTAGTAATACTGCTTCCGTCGCCAATGCTTTGGCTTCGGCAACTGCGATTGATGCTTCAACTACCTTGGGTTCTTCTAAACCTGACTCGTTGGCGATGTCGATAAATTCACCCGCACGCCGCAACAATGCTTCAGCAGCGTGAACCTGAATTTGGACATTGCCTAAGTTATAGAGCGTTAAGGGGTCTTCATATCCTTTTTCTAAATTGCTGTCAACCCAAGGGCGGGTATGGTTGCGGACAAAGTAGATGGTGTCACGGACTGCGGCTTTGGCAATCCCCACGTCTACGGCGGCTTGAATGATTTGCGCGATGCCTTCGGCGGGCGTAGCCATCGCACCCATTGGTGTTGCCCTTTCAAAGGCTAAGTAGTGCGGAATGACATGTTCTGCCTTCACTTTCACATTTTCAATAATGGTAGTGCCGCTAGCGGTGGTACGCTGTCCGAAGCTCGTCCAGTCATCAAGTAGCGTCAATCCTGGGGCATCTCTTTCGACAAATGCCACTACTGTCTTACCATCTTGATTGCTGGCAATGACGGGAACCCAATGTGCTAGTAGTGCCCCAGCAGAGTAGTATTTACGTCCATTGAGTACAAAGTCAGAACCATCTGGTTCTAACTTTGTCTGGACATCAGTAACAGACTTAGTGCCAATTTCAGAGAAGGCGTTACCGAACCGTTTGCCTTGTAGAGCCAAATCAAAGAAGAACTTCTTCTGCTCATCTGTACCATCCAAGCGAACTGCTTCCACCATATAGAGGTGGTTTTGGGGAATTTGACCAAGGCTAGAGTCGGCTTCGGAGATGATTTTAATTACTTCTGCCAGGGTGGCATTCGATACAAAAGCACCGCCATACTCTTTCGGGACTGTAATTCCCCACAATCCACTCTGGGAGAACTTTTCTACTTCTTCAGCAGGTAAACGCCGATTTTGGTCGCGCTCTGAGTCGCCCTTGGCAAACTCAGCTGCTAGTTCGTGGGCGATCGCGATCGCTTCTTTGTCATCCTGAATGATATGCGCCTTCTGTTCAGTATTAATTACTGATGTCATAATATAACTCCTTCTTGATTGTGATAAGTATTTAACCAGACAATGATCTAAATACATTGGCTAGTGGTAATTTGTAAGGCTGATTACAATATGCCAATACACAGATTGAATCTGAGTAAGATTCTTTGAATGATCAATTTTTTGTAGCAATGTTAACCATTGAACTACTTCCCAAATAAAGCCCGGATAAATTAGACAACTACTTGCACAAGTCGTTAACTCTCAAGAATCTGCTATACCACAACTAACTCATCAGCCTTGCGACGGTTAGCTTCTAGTTCGCGCACAATCGGAATTACTGTCTTACCAAATGCAGGCAAATCATCCGAGTAGTGTAAGAAGCCACCGAGAATTAGATCAACTCCCACTTCATAAAACTGGCGAATCTTCTCAGCAACTTGGTCAGCCGTACCAATCAAGCCTGAACGGAAGCCATCGTTATACTGCACCAAGTCTTCAAAATTGGAATTCGCCCACATTCCCTCACGTTCACGAGTAGAAGCTCCCGCGTGTTTCACTGCTTGGCGAAATCCTTCCACTGCCTCGACATCCGCCTGGGCAATAATATCGCGCAATACTTCATGGGCTTCTGCTTCCGTATCTCGCACGATGATAAAGGAATTCAGACCAAATTTAATTTTGCGTCCTTCTTCACGAGCTAATGCAGACACTTCTTCAATCTGCTCTCGCACCCCTTCTATGGTGTTGCCATTCATAAAATACCAATCAGAGACGCGGCCAGCCATACGCCGGGCTGCTTTCGAGTTACCGCCTTGGAAGATTTCGGGATGAGGTTGGGTAATCGGTTTGGGTTTCACCCAGCCACCATTTATCCGATAGAAGTCGCCCTTAAAGTGAAACTCTTCTTCTGTCCACAAACCTTTCAGAACACGGATAAATTCTTCCGAACGACGATAGCGTTCGTCATGGTCTAACCACGGTTCACCATAGATGGTGAATTCATCTTTGAACCAGCCGCTAACCACATTTAGTGCAAACCGACCGTTTGACAGAAAATCAATGCTGGAACCGATTTTAGCAACCACTCCCGGATGCCACAATCCAGGGTGAACTGCTGCAATTAACTTCAATTTTTTGGTGACAGGAGCTAGGGCTGATACGGTTGTAAGTGCCTCTAGCTGGAACTCAGCGCCATAGCTGGCGATAAATCTGGCTTGTGCTAGAGCATATTCAAATCCGACTTCTTCAGCTGTTTGAGCCAGTTGAGCATTGTATTCATAAGTCCAATCTGTCCGTTGGGGGATTTTACTTACTACTAACCCCCCGCTAACGTTGGGAATCCAGTATGCAAACTTAATATCTACCATGATTGGGCGTTTGTAATTGACACTGCTTGGTTATTTGTCTAAGTTTGCTTGTAATCCAACAAAGCCTAATTTTTCATCACTAACAAATCAGCTAAAACTTGATCGGGCAAAGTCTTAGTCAAAATCGAAAGCTTGAGAGCGACTGGAAATTACTCTGAGTTTACAAGTAGACAATTTTAGGATCTGATGGTGGTAATATACCATAACCCGACAGTGCTACCGTAGTTTTGACTGTATCACAGTTGATCACGATAATTTTTCCGATATCTTAAATTCCATTTCCATATTCCATTTTGGAATACAGCCCAATTGTGCTAAGTATTAAATTATTATTTTATATTTGCTGACTATCATCCTGATTCAGTTAGAGCAACCAGAAATCAGGACTCGACAAAGTATCGCTACTATTCCATATAGTGATAAATAAATGATTTTCATGTGTAATTTGCAACTATACACAAAGATTGGCTAGCGATCGCTACCAGCGCCAGATTAAAGTAGCAATGTTCAGCAGAAGTCAGAAGAAATATCACTGAGGCAGGAGATACGCTTACATCTGAATGCAGCGATTCGCTTACGAATCGTGATGCGTAAAGCCCCCGGTTAGAAACCGGGGGATATAAGCGAATATGCCAAATTTATTTGGCTTTAAAATGTTATGTCATATCATGTCCGCATAATTAGTTATGCTAACCATAGTCATTACACCCCACCCCTAACCCCTCCCCGCAAGCGGGGAGGGGAGACAAAGGGTAGCTTTGGCTCTTTGGGGTTCTTCGGGTTTAATAAGCAATCAAGCGGACATGATATCAGGCTACATTTGCAATTTTATCGATTGCTAAGTACAACATCTCATTAATAATTCGTAACGAATTCTCTGCGCCCCTACCTGCGGAAAGGCAAAGCGCATCTGCGTTAAAATTTTAACCCTGAATTCGCCACGATTTTACGCAAAGCTGTACTTAGCTAACTACAAAATTCACCAACTTTCCAGGCACGACAATTACCTTTTTAATCTCTTTACCTTCGATGTAACGTTGGGCAATTTCTGATTCACGCGCATATTTCTCCAAGGCTGCTTTATCTGCTTGTGCTGGTACTTGAATTGCGCCGCGAGTTTTACCCATAATTTGAATCACTAAAGTGATTTCATCAGCTATCAAAGCAGCAGGGTCAAATGATGGCCAAGTTTGGGTGTGAACTGAATCACTTTCACCCAATAAATGCCACAATTCATCAGCAATATGTGGTGCAAAGGGTGCTAGCAATACCACCAAAGTCCGAATACCTTCTGCGTAAATTGGTGAATTTTTCCCATCAGCATCAGTTAAGGCATTACTCAACTTCATCAATTCTGAAATAGCTGTGTTGAATTGATATTCGTCTTCCACGTCTTCTGTCACCGCTTGAATAGCCGTGTGAATCGCCCGCCGCAATTCCTTTTCTGCCTTAGTTAAATCGGCGAGTTGGGCTTTCTTACGGGATACCCCAGCCGCAACATAATCTGTTACCAAGCGCCAAACCCGATTTAAAAAGCGGAATTGTCCTTCCACATCGGCTTCATCCCATTCCAGGTCTTTTTCTGGCGGCGCTTTGAATAAGATGAACATCCGCGCTGTGTCTACACCATATTTGGCAATTACATCTTCTGGTGCTACACCGTTGCCTTTTGATTTAGACATGGTGGCGTAGAGACGTTGCAGTGGTTCGCCTGTCTGGGGGTCGCGGGGGTCGGCTGAATTGACCAGATTAGAAGGAATCCATTTATCTTTGCCGCCCTTGTTGGGATTTAGGTAAGTTAAACCCTGTACCATACCTTGAGTTAACAGGCGTTGGAAGGGTTCGTCAAAGTTTAACAAACCGCGATCGCGTAGTACCTTAGTAAAGAAGCGCGAATACAACAAATGTAAAATCGCGTGTTCAATCCCACCCACATACTGATCAACTGGCATCCAGTCATTGATTTTACTGGAATCGAAAACCTGTTGCTCATTTTTAGCATCAGGGAAGCGCAAGAAATACCACGAGGAATCAATAAAAGTATCCATCGTGTCGGTTTCCCGCTTCGCCGGAGTACCACAAGTTGGACAAGGCACATTTACCCAGCTTTCCAACTGAGTTAAAGGTGAACCGCCACGTCCAGTAAATTCCACCTCTTCCGGCAACTTTACTGGCAAATCTTTATCAGGCACTGGCACTATCCCACAGTTGGGACAGTGAATTACAGGTATCGGTGCGCCCCAGTAACGCTGCCGCGAAATTAACCAATCCCGCAAGCGATATTGCACCCGCACTTTACCAAAACCTTGTTGTTCGGCGTATTCAATTATTGCTTGTTTAGCATCTGTGGAAGTCATGCCAGTAAAAGCCCCAGAATTAATTAAAATTCCTGGTTCAGTGTATGCCTGGTTATATTCAATTTGGATGAGTTGCGTGACTTCATCTATCTCTGATGTTGGAGTTAAATCAAAACCTGCAACATCATCTGGGGAAGCGATAACAAAATCAATTGACAAATCGTAATTTTTGGCAAACTTAAAATCTCGGACATCGTGTGCTGGTACACCCATCACTGCCCCAGTACCATACTCATACAGTACATAGTCAGCAATCCAAATCGGCACTTCTTCCCCTGTAAACGGGTTAATTGCCACCCCACCTGTAGAGATACCCCGCTTTGGTTTGTCTTCAGAAGTACGTTCCAACTCACTTTGATGGGAAACCTCTTTAATAAAGGCTTCTACCGCCGCTTGTTGTTCTTTTGTGGTGACGCGCTTTGTTAAGGGATGTTCTGGTGCTAACACCAGGTAGCTGACACCATAAACGGTATCTGGACGTGTGGTATACACGCCGATTTTTTCATCTATCCCAATGATCGGAAATTCCAAGTAAGCGCCTGTGGATTTGCCAATCCAGTTTGCCTGCATCAACTTGACGCGTTCCGGCCAACCTGTTAACTTATTCAAGTCATTGAGCAATTCTTCGGCGTAGTCGGTAATCTTAAAAAACCACTGGCGCAATAATTTGCGCTCAACTATGGCCCCACTGCGCCAAGAACGTCCTTCGTTATCGACTTGCTCATTTGCCAATACAGTTTGGTCAATCGGGTCCCAGTTTACTGCTGCTTCTTTTTGGTAAGCTAACCCCGCTTGCAAAAACTGCAAGAAAATCCATTGCGTCCACTTGTAATAATCTGGTGAACAGGTAGCAAGTTCACATTCCCAATCGATGGATAAACCAAGACGCTGCAATTGTTGCCGCATCTGGGCCATATTTTGATAAGTCCACTTTGCTGGCGGTACACCACGGTCAATGGCGGCATTTTCTGCTGGCAAGCCAAAGGCATCCCAACCCATTGGGTGTATTACCCGATACCCTTGCATTCGCTTGAGGCGGGCAATTACGTCGGTAATGGTATAATTACGGACGTGACCCATGTGTAGGCTGCCCGATGGATAAGGGAACATGGAAAGAGCATAGAATTTTGGCTTGTTGCTAGCTGTCGGTGTTTTATCTAAGCCAAGTTCTACCCATGTTTTTTGCCATTTTTCCTCAATCGCTGCTGGGTTATATCGAGAATCAACAGAATCACGTATTTCCAATGGTTTCATGCCTGTTACACTTTACTTCTACTAATTTTCTAATATTTGACCCTTACTAGTACATTTGAGCCACTATCTTGAGGGAATTATCTGTCTAGTAATTTTCTAATTTAATTTACAAAATCAATTTACTATAGGAATCGTATTTGATTTTTGAAATTATCTACGTAGGCGGGGAGTGGGGAGTAGGGAGTAGGGAATAAGGAATTAGGCTTTTCGATCTGTACTGAGCTTTTTCAGAAATCAAACATTAGCCCTATATTTCTTTCTACTCCCTATTTGTATCTATCTTATATCCCTAAAGTTCAACAAGTTGAGGTATATAGGACATAAAAAAGTCCCTAAGCTTAGGATGGTGGGGACTAGATGTGTTATAGTTCTAAACTGATTTACTGGGTTAGCAGCCCGATCGCCATTTCAAGGTGCATCTTAGCCTTGTGCAAGTTAAGCAAATTCTCTTGGTCGTATCTGTCAGGATAGCTCATAGCTTTGCCTTCCATCGTCAGCTTGATCAGTGCTGCTTGCTCATCAGTGGGTGAATTCATCTCATCTACCACCCCTTCAAGGAATTGAGTAACGCTAAAACCTGGTGACTTCAACCCTCTTCCCTGCCTTAGTTGAACGAGTGCTATCTGTGGGAATGCCATCAAGGTGACAATCCAACTAGTTTTGTAGCCTCCATTCCCAGCAGGCTTTAATCCGTAACGCCTACATAAGTCTCTCAACTGGGCAGTGGTTTTGATTTCGAGTTCTGACCGTGTGAACATAAAATAGAATTACCCATTTGTAAAAGTGGTATCGGTGGTGAACCATTTACCAGGATGAAAGCACCACCGATTTAAAATCTTATTTACTCGCTTCCACGTAGATCAAGTTATGTTTACATTTCTCAAGAATGGCTAATCCTAAAGGAAATCCAGAAAATTTAAAAAAATTTACTACTGACAGAGAGGAGCCATTGACCGAGAAAATGAATATACGCATGACTAAGACAATGAAAGAGGAAGTGCAGCAACAAGATAACCCTCCTGAATTTTGTAGAGAAGCTATTCAAGAGAAGCTAGACAGGAATAAGGGCAAGAGTAGTACTTAATTGCTTAACTATTAATCTGAGTAAATAAAAATACCTCTAGAATTAATATCTAAAGGTATTCACTATGATAAGTTTTTATTGCTGTCGATTCAGATGGTAAAAATAGGCGATGGCTGAATCAAATATAAAATTTTCTAATTTAGTAGGGGTTTTTGTCTACGGCACGCTTAAACCAGGTGAAGCTAACTATCAAAGATACTGTGCTGGCAAAGTAGTAGATGTCAAAAGAGCCTTTGTACAAGGTAAATTGTTTGCTTTGCCAATGGGCTACCCAGCGATGACGCTAGGGGATAGCCAAGTTCACGGATATTTACTCTCTTTTCCCAACTCAAGGATTTTAAATGAGCTAGATGTGCTGGAAGATTACCAGCCCAATAGACAAACGGCAGAAAACCTCTATAATCGACAAATTATCGAGGTTTATCAGCCACAGTCGCTCTCTCTCGGTTGGGCTTGGGTTTATTTAATGACTCTAGAGCGAGTTGAGCAATTAGGAGGCTTCCTCCAACCTGACGGCTGCTGGAGCGGCTGTGGTTTAACCACAAAGTACAGTTATGATCTATGAACTATTAACTTTGCGATTAGTTTATGTCCTGTTTGGAGTCCTGCCGTTGCGGCTGTACCTGATAGATTGAATTTTCTGGAGAGGCTACTGCTGCTTTCGGAATTTCAATTACCGGGTTATTTAGGCCCACCATCAGAGGGGAAGGGGGAACCATAGATACTGAGGACGTTTGTATCGGTTCTATTTGTGGCCCTTGTGCCAGTTGCGGCGTCCTGGAACCACCAGCTACTAAGCCCGATACTGCGCCGAGCGCACAAGCCGCAACTGCTGCACACCCCACCACCCAGTTTAAACGGGAACGGCGGCGCAAACGTGTCAATACTTGCTCAACTGTTGCTTCTGGTGAATGTTGGGCTGTTGGGACTGGGAGAGTCCGCAAGCCTTGGCGCAGCTTTAACAGTCGGGCATACAAGCATTGAACTGAGGCATCATTTGCCAGCCATTCTTCTACTTGCCTGCGTTCGGGGGCTGTGACTTCACCATCGAGGTAAGCACTCAATAACTCGAAGCGATCGCGCTTCACCATATCCATAAGACCCGTTGATTCATTGGTATGCTTGCCCATTCCATCTGGCAAATCTTGAGGAAGTCGCAAAGGTGAACGGTCGAAAAACTGAGAATCAGTAGTCATCTTAACATTATTACCAATTCATAAACGGGTAAACTGGGGGGAAAATTTGGAAAATTTGTCAATTTCCCTCCTAACGGCAGAAGCGATCTACTTTATGGTAATTCTTAATCAATGCTTAAATTCTGCCTAATGGCAGAGGCAAGATATTGTAAATTAGGAGTCTAGATAAATCTGCAAGTGAGCTTGCAGCCTCGTTCTCGCTCTGGCTATTCTTGACTTGACAGTTCCTAAGGAAACTCCAGTGATTTCGGCAATTTCTTCGTATGCCAAGCCTTCGATTTCTCTGAGGACAATGGTAGTACGAAAGACTTCTGGTAGATCCGCGATCGCTTCCCGCAGTTGCTCGTAAAATTCTCTAGTTGTCAGTTCTTCCTCTGGGCCTGGGGTATCGCCGGCGATTTCCCAATCCATCTCACCATCCTCTAGCGAACGGGGAGCATCGAGTGACAAAGGACTCATAACCCGCTTACGTTTCCGCAACTCGTCGTAAAACAAGTTGGTGGCAATGCGGCTTAACCAGCCCCGAAATTTAGCAGGATCTTGTAATCGGTTAATATTCCGATACACTCGAATCCAAACTTCTTGAGCCAAATCGGCTCTGTCAGCCCAATCTGGAGCCAAGTGGTATAGAACTCTATCAACTTGACTTTGATAGCGGCGTAATAGTTCTGCAAACGCAACACGATCTGGTCGCAGTCCCGCTTGACAGCGCAAAATTAAATCGTGGTTAGGGAGTTTGTCAACTTGCACTGATGCTTCTGGATACTTTGCATCAACCGTTGACCAGGATACAGTGATCGACTGACTCATAGATCGTACTGGCTCTAAATCATCCCTATCTATTAGACCTGCTAATGAGACAGAAGTTCCATGCTAAGGTGACGGATTTATGACTGGAACACTGAGGCAGACAATTTTGGATACATTTATAGCAATAAGGAGAGCCACTTTTTCCTTATACTGTTCGCATAGTTGCCCAAGACCCATCAACTAACAAAAGCGCAGTTATATGCACATTTTGCTACTTTTGACAACTGGGTATATACGCTTGATAAAAATAATTAAATCTGGTTATAAGGATGAAGATAAAAATTTTGTAATTCTAGCTTCTTGATGCCTTTAAAAATCAGGTAATAATTTCTGGAAGTTGGGTTGCTGTAGTTACTATAAGGGTGATTTATTTTTTTGATTTTGTCACTAGAATAGTTGCTGATTGTTCTACTTGTGACCCGTAGGTAGCACCAGGGTTATTTTGCTTTGGTACGCGAACTTGAAAAAAGAAACTCAGGGAAAATGTAATTGTGACTGCTAGCAATAGTTTTTCAAGCATGGTTTTTCTCCCACCGACACCATTAATCATTGATTGCTACATTTCAGTTCCACCAGAAAGTCTAAGTATTGGCTTACAACCCCCAAAACTCTTGGAGTTTTGCTGCTGGGACAATTTGCATAGTCTTAGTTTGCCCAGAGGTGTTGGCAGATTTATATCGGAAATGATAAGTATTGATAAATTTTTGATAATCGGATGATGAACGCATCCAATTGCTCGGCTGGATATGTCAGGGATAAACAATAGGCGATGGCAATGGTAAGAAACGAATCTGTAGGGCGTATGGTAATGTTGCTCTGTTTTGGCACAGCATTTTTATCTTTAGCTGTCCATTGGCGCATTACTACGGCAACACGGCTGTCTGAGAAGTCTGCATCTAGTTCGATGCGGCGAGATTCTACCCTAACCAATCCCAAGGGAAGCCGCCCAGAAGGAGTCTACAAGAATCTTTCCCAAGTGAGTTTAGGGGAAATTGCGCTGGGTGCATCTGTGCCGCCTGGTGAAGTCACCCAAGGCTCAACTACTGCCCAGAGAGCGTTTACACCAAAGCCCTCTGCGATTAAGCCTCAAACTAAGTCGAAAATAATTAAGAAGAATATAGCCAAAGCAACTACTCTGAGGGCTGCTACACTCAGGTCTTCTGGTATTAAGCCTCAAACTCAGCCCCAAATCATTAAGAATAATCTAGCTAAAGCAACTGTACCAACTAAGACGCGGCTGGTGGCGCAAGCAGAAAGACAAAATCCGGTTGCGGATAGTTGGCCCAAAACTCTATGGTCTCAGGCTTCAGCCCAACAAATACCATCTAGTAGGCTGGCAAATACCAAGACGCAAGTAGTGGTTGTTTTAAGCGATCGCCGCACCTATGTATACGCAGGAGATGAGGTGATCGCCAGCTACCCAATTGCTATCGGTAAGAAAGGTTGGGAAACGCCCACAGGTTCTTTCCAGGTGATCCATATGCGACATTATCCAATCTGGCGTCACCCAATTACGGGCAAAGTATTTCAAGCTGGTACCGATAGTCCCTTGGGAGACAGATGGATTGGTTTTTGGTCAGATGGACGGAATGAAATTGGCTTTCATGGCACACCGGATATTGACCTGGTAGGAACGGCTGTATCCCACGGCTGTTTAAGAATGCGTAATTCTGATGTCCGATTGTTGTATGAGCAAGTGAGTTTAGGAACAACAGTGGTAGTGCGTAATTAATTAAGGGTCGTTGTCCTTTGGCTCGTCCTTTGGCTGGTCATTTTGCTCAAAGTTAGGTGCGTATGTCTGGAGTAAAGCACTAACTTGGCGGACAATTTCATTGCCAATGTTTTTGCCTAATGCTTGCCGTTCTGGGAAGAAATTAGGTTGATCGAGGTAACGGTTAATTGCCTCACTTACTTGCTGAGAAATTAATTCTTGCAGTTGTGCCTGAGCCGTTTGGCGCTGGAAGCTAGCACCTTCTTCTGTAGTAGCATACAAAGGTGGTAGCCGATTGAGAGCGTAAGCAGCAATATCTCCGACATCCAGAGAAGTTTCACTACTGGCTTCAATTTCTGCGACTCGCGCGATCGCTTCCGTCAGTACCAATTCTTCCATAACGTTAATGAATTGTTTGCGAGGTACCGCCACTACCTCACCAGTCAATAGTGCTCCCATCAACCGATCCAGCGCCATATACTCTTCAATTGAGAGTTCCGAGGCGTTGTCACAGATTCTACCGACTTCTGCTTCCATTGCTGGTGTCAAATAACCATCCTGGAGAGCTTGTTCTACAATTTTTTCGATGCTCATAATGCTTATCATCATTTAGTTAGCAAAGCTTGGTAGGGACGGTATCAACCCAATTTCTTTTGCCTAATTCTCAGCAAAAAAAACACAAATTATGCACAAACGCGATCAATTCCGCCTCTACTAGTTAACGACCTTAGTTCGCCAAGGTGTTGGATCAACAGATTGTCCGTTGACATACAGACCCCAGTGCAAATGTGGCCCCGTAGCAGCACCTGTTGAACCTACTGCACCAATTAGTTGACCAGCTTTCACAAAATCACCTTCTTTAACGTTAATACGACTCAGGTGCATGAAAATACTGGTTACTCCTTGACCGTGGTCAATGCCAACTACGTTACCGTGTATCCGAAACCCTTGGGATACCCTACCTACCAAAGCAACTCGTCCAGAGGCTGGGGCAATTACTGGTGAACCGGCAGCACCAGCGTAGTCAAGACCACGATGATAGTAGTCTTTTGCAAATGTACCATTATAGTAGCGACGTACACCATAGTTTGTACTCATCCGCCCTGTATTTGGCTTTAGGAATACTCCATTCCAATACTTTTGTGGGGTTTGTAATGCCTTAAAAGCTGCCACACGCTTAAGTTCATACTCTGTGGCATCCACTCCGGCTTTCCCTGGTGGCAAAGTAATGCGTTGTACGGGGAACTTGCGATTAAGCACATTCACTGCCAAGTTTTGTACTTGACCATCTCCGGCGACCCGAAGTGTTCTAGTTCCAGATTTTTCTAGTGGAGTTGTGGGAACAAAAGCCCGATACTGATTGGGTGCAATTTTAAAGGTTGGGTACGTATTTTTACCAGTAGCAACTGTGGGATTTGTAGTATTCTCAGAATTATCTAAATTAATTTTTACTGATAGTGTATCTCCTAATTTAGGATTAGTTGGAGTCACCTGTACTTGCAAAGCATCTACAGGCAATGCCAAGGTGAGAGGGAGAACAGCAAATATTCCCTTTAAGATATTTATTGCACGGCGATTGGTTGTCAAAGCTTTGACATCAAAACCGAGCAACTTTTTGTTTGAACTACTAGCGCTATTCTCAATAATCATAGAGCTACAAAAAATCCCTTGCTTGTGTTGAAAAATAGACTAGTTTATTACAACTAGTGTTTCCTGTTTGAAGCTTATATTGTTGAAAACCGTAAATTTTCGGAAATCCTCCAGGTATTTATGGATTACAAGAAGGAATCATTTGATCTGTAATTTTAGTGAATTGGTCTTAACTCTAATAACCAA
This sequence comes from Nostoc sp. JL33, assembly GCF_017114985.1. Taxonomy (GTDB): domain Bacteria; phylum Cyanobacteriota; class Cyanobacteriia; order Cyanobacteriales; family Nostocaceae; genus Nostoc. Next base: position 41,476 of record NZ_JABXKP010000035.1, read on the forward strand.
GGTGTATGACATTGGCAATCAGCATAAAATTTAACTAGATTGATGGCAAAAAGGCTCTCGTGGCTTGCCATAGGTGTCACTTGTTAGGCAACAAAGGAAACTCGTTGTGGTTACAGTCATCACATAATGATACTTGAAGGAAATCTTGGTATCAACTGGACACTTGTTCAACTGGACACTAATATCACACTGCGAGGCTGAAATCGGTATAGGTAAATCACCCAAACCAGGTAAGTCAGTCGGCGAGGATAAATCAAACTATATTAAATAAACGCGATGTGCAACTTAAATATTCTGACTTCTCTTTTAAAAGCTAAAAGAAGAGAGGCTTTGAATTTCCCCCTTCCCTATAGAGGAAGGGGGCTGGGGGGTTAGGTTTGAGTAAAAGTTGCACACAGCGTTAAATAATGTAAATATCTTCAAATTTGCTCGTAGCGTCTCTAAAAGAGGCTATGCGAACAAAATAGGGCTGAAGTAGCCCTGGCGACTGGAAGTCGCGCGCCAGGTGCTTCAAGTCGGCAAAGCCGCCCAACGCACTGGCTTGGCTACACAAGCGAAACCCACCTCCGTGGGTTAAAAACCTTGATTTATCGTTAGTCCACGGAGGTAGACGAGAGTTTGTGTAGTAGCGAATTTTATTCGCCCAATACTTTTCAAACATCCTCTAACTAGAAACTTTTATTAAAGGCTGGTAGTAGCGCTTTAGCTGTAAAAAACCATAAATCTAACTAATGCACAAATTTAGGCTGATAGGTTTACTTTTGACTTGATGCCATCTTCCATGTGAACGATGCGATCGGCAATGTCTAGGATGCGGTTGTCATGAGTAACCATCAAGATGGTACAGCCTTGTTCTTTTGCCAGTTTTTGGATGAGATTGACTACATCTCGTCCCGATTGACTATCAAGGGCGGCGGTAGGTTCATCCGCGAGGATTATTTGAGGATGACTGACTAAAGCACGAGCGATCGCTACTCTTTGTTTTTGCCCCCCAGACAGTTTATCAGGATAGTAATGCAAATGATTTCCTAATCCTACCTGCTCTAACATCTGGGCTGACCTAGCTTGCATCTTTTTTAACCCAAGATGTCTGTGCAATTCTAAAGCCATTTTGACGTTTTCGAGTGCGGTCAAACTACCATGCAAGTTATGTGCTTGGAAAATATAACCGTTATGGCGTCGCGCTTGCACTAGTTGTTCACCACTAGCACCACAAAGTTCTCGTCCCAACACCCGCAAACTACCAGATTGGCTAGAACGCAACCCACCCACTAAGGTTAGCAAGGTAGTTTTTCCAGAACCAGAGGGGCCAGTCATGATAATAATTTCACCGGCGTTAATCTCTAAGTTGATATTACATAAAACTTGCTTGCGGAGTGAGCCGTGACCAAAGTGGTAGTCGAGATTCTGGATGGAGATGACGGGAAACATATTTGGGGGATGGGGAGTGGGGAGTGGGGAGTGGAGAGTGGCGAGAGACGCGATTAATCGCGTCTGTACGGAGTGGGGAGTTAGAAGTTACCAGTTGTAAAAATTCTTCCCTATTCCCTACTCCCCACTCCCCTAGTTCTAAAACATATCAGCAGGATCGGTGGCTTGGAGTTTGCGGGTGGCGATCGCACCGGAAATTGCACACATAATGATAGTCAGCACTAATACCTGTAACGCTCGAATCGCAGTCATGTACATGGGCAAATTTGTGGCACTGCGAGTCAGTTGGTAAAGTGCTAAGGACACTCCCAATCCGGGGAAGAAGCCCAGTGCTGCCAATATCAACGATTCTTCAAGCACGACACCTAGCAGGTAGTAATTGCTATATCCCATTGCTTTGAAGGTGGCGTATTCCCGAACATGGGCATTAACATCGGTGGAGAGGACTTGATAGACGATAATTACGCCCACCACAAAGCCCATCGATACACCCAGGCTGAAAATAAACCCAATTGGGGAATTTGTTCTCCAGAAGTTGTTCTCAAGTTCAATAAATTCGGCGTGGGTTAATACTCTGACATCATCTCTGAGATAGGCTTTTAATGTTGCTGCTACCTTTTTCGGGTCATAGCCTGGTTTAAGAAGAATCAAACCTAGACTGACACTGCTGGACTGTCGCCCAGAAAATAGCCGCAAAAAGTTTTCATCGCTGGTGATTAGATTGCCATCAGAACCAAAGGAAGCCCCGACTTGGAATAAGCCACTAATGGTAATTGTGCGCCGTTCTATTTCGGCAGTCAGGGTTTTACCTTGGTCAATTTGAGCGATCGCTTTTTGATAATCTCCTCTTGCACCACGATCGAATAAGACGGTATCCGGCATTTTGATCGCTTGCAATTGCTGGTTAACATCCGGTAAGTCAAAGGCTGGCTTATCTGGGTTAAACCCGATAACTAACACCCCCGTCTCGCGGTGTGTTTGGGGATTTTTCCAGATTGTGTTGTTGAAATACATTGGTTCGGCCGACTTCACCCCTGGTATATCCATTGCTTGGTAAAGTCGCCGACGAGAAAATGTAGACAAGCTTGGCAAGTTACGGGCTTGGGGACTGGTTAAAACAATGTCTGCTTGCAAACTGCGATGTAGTCTGGTGTTACTGTCATAGAGCGCAGTCTGAAAGCCTAGCTGCATGAACATGAGAAGATCCGCAAAGGCAATGCCTGACAATGCCACCAACAGACGGCTTTTTTCATGATTCAGTTGCAGCCATCCTAGAGGGGTTCGCCGTCGCAGTTGTTTGATTAATTGCATCATAAAAAAATGGGGAGTGGGGAGTGGGGAGTAGGGAGTGGGGGATGAGGGAACAAAGGGACAAGGGAGACAAGGAAAATTAGAGACTCATTCATCCACCTCAGAGACTCGTTCATCCACTTCAGAACTCCGTTCATCCACATCAGAAGCTCAACTTTCCCTATGCCCAATACCCTATACTTCTCTACGAGAGGCTGCGCCAACGACTTCTCTACGAGACGCTACGCGAACGCTCAGTACAAGTGCCCAATGCCCTTTTTACAATTCAATTACTGCTTTAACTTGCATATTAGTTAAGGTGGCAGCTTTTTGGCTGGAGGCTTCATCTAGTCGGATATGGACTTCTACTACTCTGTTATCGATATTGCTGACGGGATCTGTGTTGATGACATTTTGCCGCCGCACCTGTAAGCCTTTGCGATCTACGATTCCCTGCAATTCAATCGGGAGGTAATCACCAAATACTCGCACTTGCTGCCCTGAATGTACTTTGGCGATATCGCTTTCGTAGACTTCAGCTATTACATACATCTGGCTGGTTTGTCCAATATCTGCAATGCCATCATTTGATACCAATTCCCCTGGATGGGTGTGGATCTCAAATACCTGTCCATTTTGGGGCGATCGCACCTGGGCCTGTTCGAGATTGACTTTTGCTAAATTCATCGCTGCTACGGCACGATTGACTTCTGCTTGAGCAACTTCTACATCTACTCCGCGGACTTCGGCGATTTCATCAAGTTTTGCTGTGGCTTCTTTCACCTGTTGCTGGCTAGTCGATTGGGTACGATTTAATTGTGCCTGTGTTTGTTGTAGGCTTTTTTGGGCGGTTTCCAAGTTTAAACGCTTGCTATCCCGTTGGGAGGCGGAAATTGCGCCCTGTTGATCTAGTTGCTGATAGCGTTCGTCTTCTGCTTGGGCGTTACGCACTTCGGCTTGGAATCGCTCAATTGTCGCTGCTTGGGTATTAATATCACCTTGGCGTTCTGCTTCTAGGCGGGCGATCGCGGCTTTTTGAGCGGCAATTTCACCGCGTTTAGCACCTGCTTGAGTGCGGTTTAGGTTTGCCTGGGCTACTTTCACTTGTTCCTGTGCCTCTTTTAATGCTGCTTGCAGGCGATCGCGGCTGTTCAAAATCGCAACCACCTGTCCTGCTTTTACCGGATCTCCCTCCTTCACCAACAACTTTTCTACCTGACTTCCTTCTGCAGACACCGCAGCAGAGAGTTTAATTACCTTTCCCTGTGGTTCAATCCGCCCTAAAGCTGTTACTGTTTTTAACTGTGGCAATTGTGTTGCTGGCACTTGTGCCTCTGAATTTGCATAATTGTGCCAGCGTTTTACTATATAAAAACTGATTCCGCCAACCAATAAAGATGCAATTATACCTATAGCAATGGATGGACGCAGAATAAACTTAGGGGACGTTCTGTACCCTAGCTTTGAGTTTCGCACCATAGATTACCTCTTAACTAGCGGCGCAGAAAAAACTAAATAGATTAAGCTTTTATCCCAATACGCTTGGGTTAGCGCCAAAAACCTTAAACTGCGTAAGTTGGGGAGCCACTGCTACAGGTGCGGTTTCCCGACTTGGAAATTGCGCGTCTCACGAGAGGGAGAAGCAAGTGGCGTTTGAGGAGGGACTGACAACAAATAAATTACTACTACTTGTGGGGTGGGCGTCTCGCCCGCCCGCAGCCAAAGGCTCTCGTGTCGCCCACCCCACAAGAAGTAGTTGAGTATTTTTTTATTTGTCAGTCCCGGAACGTAGACCCAACAAAGCTATTTTTCACAAACCCAAGCGTATTGGCTTTTTTCCTTACCTTGTTAGTTATTGTTGATTTATCGATTCAGAGTTCATAAAAAATGGAAATTGTGGAGAATTTACCAATATACTGCGATTTAGGTGGATAAGATCACAAAAACTTCTTCTCCTGTATTAAGAGACTTATGTTACTAACGAACTACTTTTGTTTTTTGAAAGTACTCAGGTATAGTAAACGTTTTCAAATTTATGGGTTGTAACAGCGCCAACAATCAATAGGCAAATTCAGCCAAAAGGAAATATTTTTTGTCATGAAAACTAAATAAAATTAAATTCATAAGAAATGTCTTTGAATTTGATATTAATATAATTTTTAGTGATATCTTTAACTCCTGAAAGTTGTTTTTCGGAATTGGATTTTAAATTGACCAACCTATTTGTCATAAGTTTTCCGGTCTGACTGATTTTACTCAGGTTTCTAACAAACACCTAAACCGATTGCACTAAATTAGAAATCGCCATGAGCAATTCCTCTGGGGCTACAGGTTTAACGATGTGCTGTTGAAACCCTGCTTTTAGTGCTTGCTGCTGATTGATTTCGCCTGCATAAGCAGTCAGAGCGATCGCGGGAATCTGTTTTCTCCCTATTTGTGCTTCCAGAGTCCGCACCTCTTGTATCAGCATATAGCCGTTCATCTCTGGCATTCCAATATCGCTAAGTAAGATATCTGGCTTTGACTCTATTAGCACTTGTAATGCTTCCTCTCCTGATGTTACTGCGGTGACGATCGCTCCAAACTGTTCCAGCACAAAGGTGAAAAAGTCGCGGGTATCAGTATTGTCATCCACAAGCAGGATTTGTAAACCTGTGAGGGGAGAAGAGGCAAAAACGCCAGTTGAGGAATCAGTATTCGTGTCATCCTTAATTGTTGCATCGTCCTTGATCAGGGGAAACTTAACTGTGAAGATCGCTCCTTTGTCCTCGCCAAGACTTTCAGCCGAAACCGTTCCACCGTGCATCTCAATCAAGTGACGCGCGATCGCTAAACCTAACCCTAGCCCACCAAACTTTCTAGTTGTGGTACTGTCACCCTGGCGGAAATAGTCAAACACATGAGGTAGGAAGTTAGGGTGAATGCCCTTACCTGTGTCGCTGACGGTAATTTGGGCTTGAGCGTCGATGCACTCCAATCGCACATTTACCTGTCCTCCAGCCGATGTAAACTTGACAGCATTTGATAACAGGTTCCAGAGAACTTGCTGTAAGCGAACTGAATCACCGAGAACTTTCCCCATCGGATCAAGCATCGTCTGAATCTGAATGGTTTTAGCCCCTGCTGCCAAACGCACTGTGTCCATTGCAGCTTCAATGGTGGATGCGAGATTGACTGGCATCATCTTGAGGTTGAGTTTGCCTTGGAGGATGCGAGAAACATCCAGCAAGTCTTCAATTAGTTGAGCTTGTAATTTGGCATTGCGTTCAATAGTTTCAAGCGCTTTTTTGAGCGATATATCATCAAATTTACGGCTTTGCAACAGTTTTGCCCAACCGAGAATTGGATTTAGGGGCGATCGCAGTTCATGGGAAAGTACCGCCAGAAACTCATCTTTTATCCGGTTAGCGGCTTCTGCTTCTGCACGGGCTGCTTGCTCAAGTTGGAAAAGGCGATCGCGTTCTGATTCGGTGCGTTTGCGATCGGTGATATCAGTTAGCATAGCGATCGCACCTAAGAACTCATTTTGTTCACCAAAAATAGCTCTAGTAGAAATCAGTGTCCAGATGTATGAACCATCCTTACAGCACAATTGACTTTCTTTAAGATCACTCCCTTCTCCCTTAAACCACTCCAGTTTCGCTTCGGGTGCTATCCCATCAGCCTGAACCATAAAATCAAATAAGGAACGACCGAGAATTTCTTCTGCTGTATAGCCCAACATCTGTGACAATCGCTGATTCACATACTCTGTTTGGGTTTTTTGGTCAATCATCCAGATTCCCTCATAAGAGGTATCAACAATTCTGCGATACCTGGCTTCACTCTTCTGTAAAGACTCCTCTGCTCGCTTGCGCTGACGGCGCTCTTTAGCTTCCCGCAATGCCCGTTGCACCGAGGGAACTAACCGCCCTAGTCGTTGCTTTAACACATAATCAGTTGCACCCTTCTTCAAGGCTTCGATCGCTAATTCTTCACCGAGTGCGGCAGAGACAAAGATAAAAGGAACCTCTGGACAGTGATTTCGGGCAATTTCCAAGGCAGAAATTCCATCAAAAGATGGCAGCGCATAATCAGCAAGAATTAAATCGAAAGTCTCTGCTTCCAAAGCAGCCAGGAAATCAGCGCCAGTTTCGACTCGGATCAGGTCGCAATTAATTTCCCCCTCGGTTAACATCGCTTCGGTAAGCTCTGCATCTAAGGGACTGTCTTCCAAAAGCAGGAAACGAAGGACACTCATTAATTACTCTCCTGTTGACGATAAGGTGCCGGAGGTAGAGCGCCAACGGGTGGCTGATTGATCACTGCCCAAAACAGCCCCACACCCTTAATAGAATCGACAAAATCATGGTAATCTACTGGCTTAACAACATAGGCATTCACCCCTAATTCGTAGCATCGAACTAGATCCGGCTCCTCACGCGAAGAAGTTAGGACTACGACTGGAATCACTCGCATAACTGGGTCAGATTTGAGTTCTGCCAGCACTTCTAGTCCATCGATTTTAGGTAGTTTCAAATCGAGCAGCACTACAACAGGATACCCTTCCATTCGCAACCGAAACAACCCCCGGCGATAAAGATAATCCAGTGCTTCCTCTCCATCACGTACTACCACGACTTCATTAGCGAGATGGTTTTCCGACAAAGCAGCTAGTATTAACTCTGCATCTAAGGCGCTGTCTTCAATTAGCAGAATTCGCTTGAGTTCTTTCATTCACTTTCCTGTGTCAACAACTTAGGCAGTGAGAAATAAAAGCTGGCTCCACTGTCAACTACACCCTCTGCCCAGACTCGGCCATTATGCCGATGAATAATGCGTTGCACGTTTGCCAATCCAACACCTGTGCCTTCAAATTGTGGGTCGCTATGCAGGCGTTGAAATACTCCGAATAGCTTGTGGACATATTGCATATTAAAACCTACGCCGTTATCTTGTACAAAAAAGACAACTTCGTTTTCATTGTCAGTGCTTCCGATAGTAATTTCTGCTGGGTTTCGAGCCTGGGTATATTTTACGGCATTGCCCATCAGGTTGCGAAGCACGAGCCGCAGCATGGAGGGGTCGCCCTGGATGAATGGCAGTGACTCGATGTGCCAATGGATTATCCGTCCTTGGGTTTCTGTGAGCAAATCGCGTTTTACCTCTTGTACCAATTCCTCCATATTCAGGTTGATATAGCGCATTTCGGTGCGCCCCATGCGAGAAAATGTCAGCAACTCATCGATCAGTATTCCTGCCTGTTTTGCAGTTTCGGCAATTATGTTCAAATAGCGCTGACTCGTTTCATCTAAAGTTGTTGAGCTATGCCGCTTTTGAAGCAATTCTATAAAACCGGCGATGTGGCGAAGCGGTGCTCGCAAGTCGTGAGAGACTGAATAAGAAAACGATTCGAGTTCCTTGTTGGCGGCTTGGAGTTGGGCAGTGCGCTCTTGAATCCGTTGCTCCAGCATTTCGTTGAGTTGTTGCAGGGCGGCTTCGGCAACTTTGCGATCGTGAATGTCGCTGGCAATGCCCACCCACTTGATAATCTGTCCGTCTGCATCTCGAAATGGTAAACCCCGGACAATATGCCAACGATAGCTACCATCAGAAACTTGCCGGAAGCGAATTTCTATTTCGTAGTTTGTAGGGTTAGCAACAGCCTGCATCGAAGTTTTAAAGACGCGATGCCAGTGGCGGGCTACGCGATCGCGGTCATCCGGGTGAATGGCATAAATCCACCCATAGCCAGAGGTCTGCTCCATTGTCAGTCCACTGTAGTCAAGCCAGTATTGATTACAATAGCTAATACCACCATCGCTATCGCCCATCCAAATAGCCTGTGGTGACACTTCCGTTAAAATTCGGTATCGCTCCTCACTGTCACGTAGCGCTTCTTCTGCCAACTTGCGATCGTGGATATCAACACAGGAGCCGATATAGCCAAGAAACTCCCCTGTTGGTGCAAACCGAGGCACACCAGTATCCAAAAGCCAACGGAATTCCCCATCAATGCGTCTGAGCCGATATTCCATTCTAAATTTTTGTCGGGCATCAAAGGCATTGGTGTATATATCTAAGCAACGCTGAAAATCATCGGCATGAACACCTTCTGCCCACCCATTGCCCATCTCTTGCTCTAAAGTCCGCCCGGTAAAATCTAGCCAGGGTTTATTAAAGTAGTTACAAAGTGTGTCAGTGCCGGACATCCAAATCAGTACGGGAGCGGTGTCTGCCATCTGGCGAAAGCGGGCTTCACTTTCACGCAATGCTGCTTCTGTCTGGTTGCGTTCGCGTAGTGCAGCTTGCTTTTCGCTGATGTCAGTGATCAACCCTGCATACCCTTCAACTGTTCCCTGTTTATCAAACTGGGGAACGTAAGTAGCATTAATGTAACGTGCCCCACCATCTTTATAAGGTATTTCACTTTCAAAAGTAACCTGCTCTCCTGCCAGTACTTGTTCCACATAAGGACGAAGCAGTTGATATGCGGATTCACCCAAAACTTCCCAAAGATGCTTCCCATAAACTTCTGTTGCTGAATGCCCAAACCACTCTTCATAGGCTCGGTTGTTGAAGCGGTAGCGTTGTTCTGCATCTACAAAACAAATTAGAACTGGCAGCGTATCTGTAATCAACCGAAGTTCTGTTTCTAGTTGCCGCAGTGCTTCCTCGCTAGACTCTGTTAAGCGACCAAACCTTGCTTCGCTTTCGCGTAATGACTTCAGACTTGTCTCAGCTTGCCGTTGGGCTGCGCGGCGTGATTCGTTGAGCCAGCTGATTAACCCTGCTGTCAGCATGAACACGACTAGCGGGATTAGAATATTCAGATTTGTAATGTTCAGCGAATAGAGTGGTTTGAAAAAGAAGTAATTGACTGCCAAAGTAGACAAAACGGTTGCAAGTAACCCTGGCCCTAAGCCTCCGTACCAGGCACTCACCATCACCGCAGCAAAAAACAGTGCCGCAGGCGTTGGAGCAAGATATGGATGGAGCAGCAGGGTTGTCCACAGTGCTAGGGCAACGGATAGCAAAGCAATAACATAATGCAGCAGTTGCTCCCGGATGAATCCGCCCTTGTTTTTACTGCTAGGAAAGATGTTTTGGGGTTTAGATGTCCTCACCTTATGACTCATAACCCTACTCTGCTTCTGGAAAATACTGACTTAGCAGCCTTTTACCGGGTTCACCCATCTTCCGTAACATTTCTTCTATTAGTTTTAGCGCTATCGGTGAAGGCATTGTATGCCCATTTTCCCAACGGTTGACTGTTTTGAAAGAAACTCCTAATTTAGTAGCAAACTGTTTCTGAGAAAGATTGAGTTGCTGCCGAAGCTCCCGAATTAAATCTAAAATTTCCAGCCGCTTTGTTACAGACATCTCTGTATTTGATCCCCATTAGGATAATTAGCATAAGACAGGTGTCCTATACTAATTATCCTACTTAGGGAATATTTTCTCTGTTTTCGTCTCTAACTGAACCTGTATTAGTTCAAAGGTTCAGCGATGAAGCTCAAAGGTTCAGCGATGAAGCTCAAAGGTTCAGCGATGAAGTTCAGAGGTTCAGCGATGAAGTTCAGAGGTTCAACGGTGAAGTTCAGAGGTTCAACGATGAAGCTCAAAGGTTCAACGATGAAGCTCAAAGGTTCAGCGATGAAGCTCAAAGGTTCAGCGATGAAGCTCAAAGGTTCAACGATGAAGCTCAAAGGTTCAACGGTAAAACTTGAGCTTTCCAATGTTTGGGTGGTTGAAGATTTTCCGGTAAAATTGTTGTGCGATCGCCACTGTTATAGTATAGATATTTTTAGTTACAGAATTATTACGGTGACTTTTGGTAGAAACTATAGTATTTTGTGAAAACGGTAGAATGCGCCCAAATAACTAATGATGCTGCGATAACTCAACCTGATTGCCGCCAATGTGTCGGTGCTTCGATATAATCAGGAAGGCGAGTGGTGCGATCGCCAAGTGCCTCTCTAATCTGCTGCAATTCTAAGTTTTTAGCTCCTGTTAAAATTGTCCCTTCCAGTTTGACATCACTGAGATTAGCTTCTGAAAAGTTAGCTCCCATGAGGTTTGCCTGAGTCAAGTTAGCTTGATAAAAGGTTGCCCTATATAAGTTTGCTCCAATCAGGTTAGCCTGATACAAGTCAGCTTCCGTTAAGCTGGCTTCTGAGAGGTTGGCAAAATAAACTTCAGTTTGCTGGAGTTTGGCTGCATTCAAGTTAGCCCCAGAAAGGTTAGCACCATTTAGATTTGCCCCACAGAGGTTAGCACCAATCAAACCCGTCATCTGTAGATTGGCTTTACCCAGTTTTGCTCCTTGCAAGTTAGCTAAAAATAGCTTTGCCCCAGAGAGGTTGGCGAGTTTCAAGGTCGCTTGTTGCAAGTTAGCTTTATAGAGGTTTGCTCCTTGCAGATTAGCTACACGCAGACTTGCTCCAGAGAGGTTGGCTGAACGCATGTTTGCCCCACAAAGATTGGCGCGGTTAAGATTAGCCCAACAGAGGTTAGCTCCACATAAATTAGCGTTTAGTAATTTGGTTTCATAGAGAATAGACTTAACGAGTTTAGCGCCGCTCAGGTCAGCCTCACTCAAGTCTGCTTCACGCAAGTCAGCCCCACTCAGGTCAGCCCCACGTAGGTCTGCTTGTTGCAGGTTAGCTTTGAGCAGGTCTGCCCCTCTAATGTCAGTATTACGTAAATCAAGTTTCTGCTCTTTTGGGTCTTCGAGTAAATTACGCCTGCCAATAACACTTAGGGCTGCTTGAATATCGGTGCGTATTTTTGGCAATTCTTCATGGACGTTTTGCTCCAACTGCTGTGTCGGACGCGACCCACCTCTACGCCTACTTGAGTAACCTGCTGGTGAGTATTCCGCCTTTTGTTGCTCTGCTACCTGCTCTTTTGGTGCATTCTCTCGCACAAAGGCAGTGAGAATTTCCATGATTGTCCAGTGTTCTTTAGGAAAATCCTGAGCAACTCTTTCTAATGCATAAATTGCGCCTGTCCGGGTTTCAACCTTTTCATGACCAAGCTGGGAAATTGCCCCCATAAAGCGCTCTGCAATCAATCTGTCTTGATTGACTTTTGTATTTTGAATGCCAATTTCGAGGTTTTTCTCAGCTGCGATCGCATTTTTCTGCATCGCTTGGGCACGCTTTGCTGCATAATAAGTATTAAACATTGCTGCCCATGCTAGAAAAACTATTGCAGTAGTTGTTAATGCTTGGTTTCTATACTGGATTTTTTCCTGAATTGACAATTGCTTGATACTAGACAAGGCGAAGAAAATTACAGTCAATGAGAAGCCAAATATAACTGTTATAGTTATCAACCAATTCAACAGAGCGTCTGTCTTTTTAGAAGACATGGTAAAGATTTTCCTTACAACCTAGAATTATTACTTAGATGTTGGGGAAAAATAGTATAGCATTTAGCAGAAAATTATAATAGGTGTCAAGACACTCATTGAACTAGGGAATGACATCGAATATACTTGTACGTTGCTCAATCAGAAAATTTGGCTTCCCTGAGATTTGCTCCATCGAGTCTGGCATCATTGAGAATTGCCCCATGCAACCCAGCTAGATATAAACTTGCACAATGCAGGTTAGCTCCAGAGAGGTTAGCTCCTTCTAGGTTCGCTGCACTGAGGATTGTCCCTTCTAAGTTAGCTAGATATAAGTTAGCTCCTTCTAGGTTCGCTGCACTGATAATTGCCCCAGCAAGATTAGCTTCTCTCAAGTTAGCCCCAGCAAGATTAGCTTGATAGAGATTTATCTGTTCTAAGTTCGCCCCATTCAAGTTTGCTCCTCTCATGTCCGTGTGGCTCAAATCAAGTTGCTCATTTTCTGGGTCTTTGTTTGCATCTCTTCTTGCGATAACAGTAAGGGCTGCTTGAATATCTACACGAACTTTTGTTGACTGGTTGGTTGTTACTTGCTCTTGGGGAATATAAGGAGAATTTTCTCGCACAAAAGTAGTAAGAATGTCTATGATTATCCAGTGGTACTCTGGATGATTATGGGCAATTTGCTCTAAATCATTAATTACAACTAGACTGGTTTCTATTGTTTTATTTCCTAGCTGTTCACTTGCTATTCTTAAGCGTTCTTTTAGCGACTGATGCTGAGTTTTTTTAACTTGTTCCTGGAGAGCATGTATCCACACGAATATTTTTGATAGCTGTATGTTATTTTTTGGTGAAATATTTTTCATGAGATGAAAAGCATCATTAACAATTCAAAATTTACGCATTCACGGATTCACGCATTCTTCGCGCAGCGTCTCGTAGAGAAGAGAGTTACATAAGCACAGCAGCGCCTTGTGGGGGTTCCTCCCGGAGTTGCTCCTCTTGGGCAGACCGCAGAGGCTCTCTACCAGAGGCTGCACTATCGCTTTTAGCGTCTCCCCAAGGGAGAAGACCACATTCCACTTCGATTGTGGCGACTGCGGGGTATTTAAAGCTACGTGTTGACATTGGGAATCTTAAACTCTTTAATTTACGATAAATCATTTGTGAAAAACTACTAATAATCAAGTCTGAGCTAGGGCTTTCGGCGTTGGCGTAGCCCAACCCAGACATTAGAACTTCGGGGACAGTCATGTTTTACAGTCGCCGCTACGCTAACACGAAAAATCTCACAACTCAAATAGAATTGCTATTAAGTACTTCAATGCAGCAAAACTTACAGCCGATAGTTAAAGATTTAGTGCTGATTGGTGGCGGTCACAGCCATGCGATTGTCTTGAAAATGTTTGGGATGAAGCCTTTAGCTGGAGTTCGTTTGACGTTGATTACCGCAGCCAAAGAGACAGCCTACTCTGGAATGTTGCCAGGACACATTGCCGGATTTTACAGCCACGATGAATGTCATATTGACTTGCGACCTTTAGCGAACTTTGCTCAAGCACGGTTGTATATTGACAGAGTAGTTGCCCTAGACTTGGAAAACAACAAAGTTCTTTGTGCTAACGGACTTGTGGTAGATTTTGATGTGCTGTCTATTGATATTGGCAGCACTCCGGCCAGAGTGTCTGTATCAGGTGCAGCAGAATATGCGATCGCAGTTAAACCAGTATCGCAGGTATTGGAACATTGGTATGAACTAATTGAAGCTGTAGGTAAAAATCCTCAAGAATTAGTTAGGATTGCGATCGCAGGTGGAGGCGCTGGCGGTGTAGAATTGGCGTTATCGATGCAATCTCATTTACATCGGATTTTACGTCAAACTCAACAACCAATTCAAAATCTGGAAATTCATTTATTCCAGCGTGGACAAGAACTGATGCCCAATTACCATCAATCAGTGCGGCATCAACTTCAGCAAATTTTAACTGAGCGAGGTATTAAGCTCCATCTTGGAGAAACTGTGTGTAATATCGCATCGCCAAACCACAAGGAAACTAAAGAAATATTTGAGATTAAATGTGAATCTGGTTTTACAGTAGATTGTAATAAAATTTTTTGGGTAACACAAGCATCAGCGCCGGAGTGGTTAAAAACCTCTGGACTAGCAACTAATGAGCAAGGCTTTATTCTGGTAGAGGACACATTGCAATCTCAAACGCACCCGCAGGTATTTGCTGCTGGTGACATTGCCACAATCGTAAATTATCCGCGTCCGAAAGCTGGGGTGTTCGCTGTTAAGCAAGGTAAACCTTTATTTGAGAATTTGCAGAGAATTTTATTAGGTAAGTCGCTCCAACCTTATAGACCACAAAAACAATATTTGAGTTTAATTGGTACAGGAGATGAACGAGCGATTGCAACACGAGGTATCATCACTTTACCACCTCATAAACTCTTGTGGCGTTACAAAGATTGGATTGACCGCCGCTTCATGGAAGGCTTCCGCAACTTCTGAAGACACACAGAGGTGTAGTGGTAGTACCATGACACGGCACGGCACAGGTAAAATAGTGCAAGCATGTGTTAATCACACCAACCCAAATATTATTCATCTGTAAAACTTCAATCTCAGTAGACTAAGTACAGTTTTGTGTAAAAGCGTAGCGTTTTTAATGCAAGCCGATGCATTCACAATGCAAGCCGACGCATTAACAAAGCAAGCCGATGCATTAACAAAGCAAGCCGACGCATTAACAAAGCAAGCCGATGCATTCACAATGCAAGCCGATGCATTAACAAAGCAAGCCAATGCATTAACAATGCAAGCCGATGCATTAACAATACAGGGTATTGCCAAATTTAATTTGCTACGAATTAATGAAATGCTCTACTAAGTTCTAATTCTCTATTTGATAAATTAGGAACATTTAGTGCAGATTCCGATTAATATATTTAATAGTTGGTTGAACAAATTGCTCAGTTTGATTTAAGCCATCTCCAACCCACTGCCGTTGAGCCACTACAGCAAGGATGATCTTTGAGCTTATCGATTTTACCGATACATTCTATCTTTATTGAAGTTGTTCAATTAGCTGAATAATTTGTTGATAATACTGGATATTTCCTTCTTGGTAATATAATTCTGCGGATTTCTGGAAATCGGCGATCGCTCTTTGAGAGTCTCCCAGATTTTGGTAGACATCTGCCCGAAGGATGAAAGCTGAAGCCCAATTTGGCTGACGCTGTAAGGCTTGGTTTAAGTCTTTTAGCGCTCCTTGTAAGTCTTTTAATAAAGAACGGCTACGACCCCGATTGTACCAGTCTTCAGCAAAGCTGGAGTCGATCGCGATCGCGCGGCTGTAATCTTCTATTGCCCCTTGATAATCTTCTAGGGCATAGCGAGCATTGGCGCGATCGCTGTAAAATGCAGCAGATTGGGGATTAATTTGTAATGCTTGGGTATAATCTGCGATCGCACTTTCATATTCTTCTAAAGCATAGCGGGTAGAACCTCGGTTGTAATATGCTTCAATTAAATTGGGATTAATTTCTAATGCTTGATTATAATCTGCGATCGCTCCGTGTTCATCTCCTAAAAGACGACGAGCATTTCCGCGATTGCAGTACGCTTGAGAAAATTCAGGAACAAGTTCTATTGCTTGGGTGTTATCATCAATTGCTCCCTGTAAATCTTGCAGGGCTTCGCGGGCAATACCCCGACCATAATAAGCTGCGGCTAAGTTATCATCAATCTGTAATGCCTGATCGTAATCTTTAATTGCTCCTTTATGATCTCCTAAAGAACGACGAGCCGCCGCGCGATCGCAATATCCTTCAGCTAAATTAGGATTGAGTTGTAATAGGCGATTGCTATCTTCAATTGCGCCTTGATAGTCTCCCAATCGGCGACGAGCGTTCGCCCGAAAACCGTATACTAAAGCTAGAGTCGGATTTTCTTGTAACGCCCGGTCATAATCTGCGATCGCACCCTGATAATCATCAAGAATACTCCGAACAAGACCCCGCTCACAATAGGCTTGCACATCATCAGGATTCAGCTTTAATGCTTGGTTAAAATCTTCAATTGCTCGGTGATATTCTTTAAGATAAGAAAGAACCAGACCCCGATTATAGTATGCTCCAGCAAACTTGGGGTTGATTTTTAGTGCGCGGTTGAAATTAGCGATCGCACTTTGATAATCTCCTAAAGCGTAGTAGGCGTTACCTCGATTATGATAAGCCTCTGCCAAGTTTGGATCTAATTGTAATGCTTGGTTATGATCAGCGATCGCTTCGTGATAATTTCCTAAGATATGATGAATATTACCCCGATTGCTGTAAGCTGCGGCAAAATGGGGATGCCACTGTAAAGCTTGTTGTAAATCTGCGAGCGCTCCTTGATGATCACCGTGTTCAAAACGAGCGACACCCCGATTATGATAAGCATTGGCGATATCAATATTGATATTATCAGCTAATTGGGTACTCATTTCTATTGTTTGGATATAATCAGCGATCGCTTTGTCGTAGTCTTCTAAGGCAAAGTAAGCATTACCCCGGCTGTGGTAAGATTGGGCTAAATTGGGATCTATTTGTAATGCTTGGTTATGATCAGCGATCGCTCCTTCATAATCGCCCAAAAAGTAACGTGCATTACCTCGCTGAGAGTAGGCTGTGGCAAAATTGGGATTGATTTCTATAGCGCGATTAAAATCTGCGATCGCACTACGATAATCTTTGAGTTGACCACTAAGAATAATTCCTCGATTATGGTAAGCTTCGGCATAGTTAGGATTGAGCTTGATTGCTTGGGTGTAAGCTGCGATTGCTCCTTGATAATCACATTCCAAACTGTAGTTTAATCCTTGGTTTAATAATTCTTCAGCATTCATATAATTTTTTGAGATTTCGACATTCCCTAGCTTTCAGCAACGGGATTCTTAACGATATGTTTTGAAAATAGTTCCAGCTATTATTATGACTCTTGCTAAGATTTTAATTCCTGATTTTCTGTTAGCCCAGATTCAGAGCGACGAATTTCAGGCGACTTAAACAGCAGCAAGCAGCGCAAATATAGCGTTTCCTAATCACATAAATTACATCATAGCCCCCTCCTCGCTTGCGGGGAGGGGGTTGGGGGTGGGGTTCTTGTAGCTCACAAGGGCCAGGTGGGTGTCTGACTCGCCCTTTTTTATGAGTATTGCTATAGTAGCAGATAACACATTTAACTAAGTGCGATCGCATCTACTATCAACACCGCTAAAGAGTCTCAAAATAAATTAAAACACTTCAGTAAATCGCAAAGTTTTTTCAAAGGCGATTTAAAAGTATATAATCTTGACAACTGTTGCGATTTGGAATTATGTGTTACTTGAGTTAAGGTAAACCCAAAAGTAAGTAATTTTTGCTTTGATTATTAATTAAAAACTTTACTTGAGTGCGTAACAAATAGTATATGTTGTAAACTAGCAGGAAATCTAAGAAAATTATGACCGAACAAATCAAAAAATACGACCCTGCAAATTTGGATTTAGTTTCACGTATTTTAGAAGAAGAAATTAAAAATTCGCATAAGTTTTTATCAAATGAAGAACTTAAAGACTATATTGAAGATACTAAACAAGAATTATTATTTATAAATCCTCAATATATTACTAAAATATGGAATATTTATGAAGATACTAAAATAGTAGGTTTTACCTCAGTACGTGAAACTTCCACAGAAACGATAATAGTTTCTATTTATGTTTTCTCGGCATATCAAAAAAAGGGTTACGGCAAAAAATTACTTAATAAAATACTCTCTGAATGCAAAGCACCATATAGTCTAGCAGTTTATGAAGAAAACAGAGATGCTTATCGTTTTTATGAAAATTTTGGTTTTAAGGTAACAAAAAAAGGTCTGCAAAAAAATCATAAATATTTAGAAATGACAATCAGTTAGACGACATTACTTATAATAAATTTTTTAAACATAAAAAATCCCTACCGTTCAGTGGCAGGGATTGAAGCTCTATTAAAATTGTTGACCGTCGTCAGTTTTCACTGGGTAAGTTTACTTGAACTGCGGGTAATAGGTCGTTATTTTCTTCAATCCTTAGCATTCTAATATCTCTTACTGCTACAGGAAACCATACTAATTGTTTAGCTAAATCTTGAACTGCTAGCACACAAGTAACAGCATTTACATTTTCATTTCCAAAGTAAACGCTACCTTGCTGTCTAGTAAAACCGTGTGAAGTCAGTACTTTTTTAATCTCACCATAAGCATTGTTATATGGGTCGCCATAGGACTGTCGTAGCAGTTCAATATCCATATCAAAAGCAATTGCGTACACTCTGGTATTCCTATCTGGGAAATTGTTATTGCTTATTGTAGGGTATGAACTGACGTTTAATTTACTGTTCTTACCTACTAAATTACGTGTTGTTTTTGTGTACATATTTTTACTGTAAATACTGTTTAACTCAATTCTACCGAGATAATCCCATAAATGACAATTCCCCACAGCGATCGCTGTGGGGAATCAAAGGGTTATGCGGTTTGTGGTGGTTAGGGTGGGCTAAGTCGCTAGTCTTGATCCTCACAATTATTCATCTGTCAGGATTTGGTGCTAACCCAAAAAATGACTACCTGCCTGGAATATACTTCATGCCAGAATATTTGCGTACCGCAATAGTAACAATTCATCAGTTGCCATCTATCTCAGAAACCTTATGGCTGAGAATCATCGGTAGACTCACATCTTGCACCTAGCCCTAGCGATTAGAAATCGCGGCTATACAAACAAAGTGCACCTCCGTGGACTAAGAGTAAATCAAGAGTTTTTAACCCACGGAGGTGGGTTTTGACTGTGTAGCCGCGACTTCCAGTCGCCTGGTACAAGATATAAGCAGAGGGAACGTTCAAAAGCAAGCAATTGACGAACTAGAAGCACTTACTCCTGATAATCCTTTCCGAAAAGCAGCGTTAGAATTGCTGTACAACTTGCAACAAAACTTACAAGTCACTCAAAATCAAGACGAGGAAGATAGGGAATTACTTATGCGATTAGCACCACTTTACAAACAAGACCGAGAACAAGCGATACAAGAAGGTGAACAACGGGGACTCGAAACAGGAATTCAGCAGGGAGAACGCTTGGTGGTGGAAAACTTGCTCAAAGTTCGCTTTGGTGAAATAGATAATGAACTTCAAGTAATTATTGAACCTTTATTAGCGTTATCACCAGAAGAGTTTACGCCTTTACTATTGCACTTATCCCGTGAAGAATTAATTAATCGGTTTTGCTAGTGTCAACCACATATCCTTTAATGATTAGGATAAAGCTGAAAGGAGAAAGGAAAAGAGTTTAACTTTTTCCCTTTTTGTTTTCTCATTTTCATACCTCACCTTAAAATTTTAAATTGAAGGCATTAATACAGTATTATAAAAATCAGTTTCTAAATTTTTAACCAGTAAAAACTTGATTTTATAGGTTTGTATAAATGGATTTTCTGACAATTCTAGGATTAGCGGCTGCCACAATAACCACAATCTCTTTTTTGCCACAGATGTTTAAAACGTGGCAAACAAAATCAGCAAAAGATGTTTCTTTGGTGACACTGATTACATTCATAATTGGTGTTTTTTTGTGGCTAATCTACGGAATTTATCTACAAGCCTTGCCAATTATTCTTGCTAATAGCGTGACATTGTTATTTAACTTGATAATTCTATGGCTTAAAATTAAATATAGATAAAGAAGTCCTGGCGACTATAAATCGCGCCTACGCAAACTCTCGTCAGCCTGCGCGGACTAAAATCAAACCCACGGAGGTGGGTAGTGCCTGTGTAGGCGCGAATTCTATGAAACTGCATTATTAAAACACCCCTAACAAACACCTGTGACATCATCTGTATTTACCTCGGAACGCCTCCTTTTCACCCCCGCCAACCCAAACAGCGACGCTATCCCCATCATTTTTGCCTTTCCCAATGAATATAGCGTCGGTATCACTAGCCTCGGCTATCAGGTAGTTTGGGCAACTTTGGCAATGCGTGATGATGTGCAGGTGAGTCGCCTGTTTACAGATACTCACGAACAACTCCCCAGAACACCGGAAATTGTGGGATTTTCGATTTCCTGGGAACTGGATTATGTGAATATTTTAAATTTGCTGGAATCTTTAGAAATTCCGATTCTGGCAACTTCTCGTGATGATTCTCATCCGATAATTTTTGGTGGTGGCCCCGTTCTCACAGCTAATCCCGAACCTTTTGCAGCTTTTTTTGATGTAATTTTACTGGGTGATGGCGAAAACCTGTTAGGGAATTTTATTGAGGCGTACAAAGAAGTAAGAAATGCCTCAAGACAAACTCAACTAAAAAGACTTGCACAAATACCAGGAATTTATGTACCCAGTTTATATGAAGTCGAATATCACGCAATAGATGGTGCAGTAAAGTCAATTAAACCAATTTCTCCAGAAATTCCCGCAGTAGTGCAAAAGCAAACTTATCGGGGAAATACTCTATCGGCATCGACTGTAGTCACCGAAAAAGCCGCATGGGAAAATATTTACATGGTGGAAGTGGTGAGAAGTTGTCCAGAAATGTGCCGCTTTTGTTTGGCGAGTTATCTCACACTGCCTTTTAGAACAGCGAGTCTTGAAGATTCATTGATTCCAGCGATCGCAAAAGGTTTAGAAGTCACAAATCGGCTAGGATTATTGGGGGCTTCAGTAACTCAGCATCCAGAATTTGAGGCTTTGCTAGATTATATTAGTCAGCCAAAGTATGATGATGTCCGTCTCAGTATTGCCTCAGTGCGAACCAATACCGTAACAGTGCAGTTAGCAGAAACTTTGACAAAACGAGACACGCGATCGCTTACCATTGCAGTAGAAAGTGGTTCCGAGAAAATCCGGCAAATCATCAACAAAAAGCTGCATAACGATGAAATCATCCAAGCAGCGATAAATGCCAAAGCTGGCGGATTAAAAAGCTTGAAACTCTACGGAATGGCAGGAATTCCCGGTGAAGAAACAGAGGATTTAGAGCAAACCGTGGCGATGATGCGTAATATCAAAAAAGCTGCGCCGGGATTGCGGTTAACATATGGATGCAGCACCTTTGTACCCAAAGCACACACACCGTTTCAATGGTTTGGGGTGAATCGCCAAGCAGAAAAGCGGTTACAGTTTTTGCAAAAACAGCTAAAACCGCAGGGGATAGAATTTCGCCCAGAAAGCTATAATTGGTCAATTATACAGGCTTTGTTATCGAGAGGCGATCGCAGAGTGTCGCAACTTCTCCAACTTACTCGTGACTTTGGCGACTCCTTGGGTAGCTACAAACGTGCTTTCAAACAACTCAAAGGACAAATCCCCGATTTAGATTTCTACGTCCACGACGAATGGTCAACAGAGCAAGTATTACCCTGGAGCCACTTGCAAGGGCCTCTGCCACAGTCTACACTACTAAAGCATTTGGCTGATGCTAAAAGTTATATCAACCCATCTCCAAAAGAATTACAGCCATTGAATTCATAGCTGAAAACTTGATGCAAAACACAGCTGAGTATTACTGCGCCTATTGCGGCGAACCGAATTTAACTTTTATTGATTTGAGTGCTGGAGGACAGCAATCTTATGTTGAAGATTGTCAAGTTTGCTGTAACCCAAATATTTTGTATGTGCGGGTTGATGAAGATACTCTAGATATCGAGATTGATACCGAATCCGAAAGTTGAATTTTAGGTTTTTCTTTCCATGCTGCAATTTAAACATTCCTCAGTAATTAATGCCCCACCAGAAGTAGTTTGGAAATTTCACGAAAGGCCAGATATTTTGCAACTGCTGAATCCACCTTGGCAGCCAGTCCAAGTGGTTCGTCGTGAAGGGGGGCTGAACGTGGGCGCTATCACAGAATTTCGTCTGTTTCTGGGCCCATTACCCTTAACTTGGTTAGCGCGTCATACTGAATGTGAAAAATATCGCCTGTTTACCGACGAACAGATATCTGGCCCTTTTGAATCTTGGGTACATCAGCATGAATTTGAACCGGAAAATGGCAAAACTAAGCTAACTGATGCTATTTCCTTCT
Organism: Nostoc sp. JL33; assembly: GCF_017114985.1. GTDB lineage: Bacteria > Cyanobacteriota > Cyanobacteriia > Cyanobacteriales > Nostocaceae > Nostoc. The sequence continues at coordinate 63,621 of NZ_JABXKP010000035.1, forward strand.
CTATGCCTGGTGGAGGAACAGTTGAATTTGTCAGTGGTTGGTTAGTGCAAGTGCAACTAGAAGCGATGTTTCGCTATCGTCACTATGTGACTAAACGGGAGTGCGAGTCATGATAAGCTAATGATCCTTCCTTTTTCCTCGAATGATTCACTTTTAGTAAGCGGCTCTAGCCTTTAACTTAATACAGTTCAGTTAAACATTTTTTGCTTCTCTCTGTGTTCTCTGCGCCTCTGTGGTTCGTTAAAAAAATTAATTTTCACAAGGAGTTTTAGCCTTAACACCAAGCGTATTGCCCTTTAACTTATCTAGCAAAAATTAGTTATCCTGATTCTTCAAAGCTTGCCGCGAAACCCACTTTATCAAACCAGGAAACAACCGATACAAAGCCTGAGAGAAATTCGCCGAACCAACCATTACTTCCGACTTCTTATTTTTGACTACATCCCAGATAGCATTTGCCACATTTTCAGGCTTCTCAACTAGAGGATTTTTAAACACAGTTTCCAGTTGTTCGCGCCGACTTTGAGCGTCTTGCTCATCCTTACCCCGAAAAACTGCTCGTTCCATCAAACTACTCTTAATCAAATTCGGATAAATGCCACAAACATGAATACCTTTTGGCTGTAATTCTGCTTGTAGCGCTTCTGTTAAACCTGTTACGCCAAACTTACTAGTACAGTAGGGAACCAAGTAAGCAGTAGGCACTTTCCCGGCGATGGAACTTAAATTAACAATGGTTCCACTTCCTCTTTGGAGAAAATGAGGCAAAAGGGCATTAATTGTATGGATATATCCCCATAAATTAGTGTCTATAATTTGATGCCAATCACTCAGAGAAAACTGCTCTACTGGCCCCGATGCGAAGATGCCTGCATTGTTTATCAACACATCGATATAACCATAATGCTCCAATGCCTTTTGCACCAATGTGTCTACCTGAGATGCCTCAGTGACATCGCAGGTAACAGTCAATGGCGCTGCACCACCAAGGCTTTGCACTTCCTGCGCTACAGCTTCCAAGCCCTCAGCATGACGAGCTGCAATTACAAGGTTATATCCTTGCCGAGAAAATAAAAGAGCGGTTGCTTTACCAATACCTTCAGAAGCACCTGTAATCAATACCGTAGGAGCCATACTATAAGTTTGAAAAATATTATTTGCTCTTTCTTAGTTTGGACAATAACACTCATAAAACCTTCTAACTTTCGTTAGATTTTTTTGGCATCTGAAATACTATTTCGCTAATTTACGCGATGTGCGACTTATCCTTAAAACCCCGCTTCCATTCCTCTGGACGACACGGAGAGAGGCTTTGATTCTTGCTCCCCTTCCCTAGTAGAGAAGGGGCTGGGGGTTAGGTTTGAGAGTACGGCGCTCATTTGAAAGTAATTCCTGACATCTTGAAAATCTCATACTTTAGATTTGTTTACACTTTAGTACTACAGACGGATAGATAGCCCTAATTTATTGGTTAAACATGATAAGAAACATAATTTCATTCTTCAGGAAAATCAACAATGGGACTTTACCCAAGTGATGCAATAGAAAACGCATATAATGGCAACGATCGTAATGCTTTAGAGCTGGGGTTTACTCCTCAGTCCAAACTTTGGAACGGTTCTTTAGCTATAGTTGGTTTTGTCGCTTACCTAATTTCGCATCTCAACCGCTACAGCCTTATGCGGGAATTACTCCACTTCATACCCTACTCTTCCCGCTAATTATGTTACCATCCTTTTCGCCAGCTTCGGCTGTTTAGAAAGTATTATATGGAAAACACTAGTTTCCATAATTACTCTTTTTCACAGTGCCATCACGTATATTGTCCAACCTCTCAACCGAAAATATTTGTTGGTATCGGCTTCTATGTGTAATAATAGTTAAAGTATCTTAATATTTAGAAACATTTAAAAGTATTGGTACTGTCCAATGCGAAACACTGACCACTAAAGCAGTTTTCTGGCTCGTGGTTAGTACTTTTTGTCGTGACTATATTTTAGGAATTTTCATCTGAATACTAGGCGGAATAAAAGCGTGATTGAATTAGAACAACCACCCAGTCATCAACCAAAACTGACCCCAGGAGTGAAAAGTAAAACTCAGTTTAAGGGACTTTTCATTGCTATTGTCATTGCTAGCGCATGGGTCATTAGCCTGAGTTTATTACTTTCCCTTGACATCTCCAAGTTAAAATTGTGGATGTTATTACCTGTTATACTATGGCAAACATTTTTATATACGGGATTATTTATTACATCTCATGATGCCATGCATGGGGTAGTTTTTCCCCAGAACACCAAGATTAATCATCTTATTGGGACATTAACCCTAGCTTTTTATGGTCTTTTATCCTATAAAAAATTATTGAAAAAACATTGGCTGCATCACCACAATCCAGCAACTCAAATAGACCCAGATTTTCATAATGGAAAACACAAAAATTTCTTTGCTTGGTATTTTCATTTTATGAAGGGTTACTGGAGTTGGGGACAAATAATTGCTCTAACGATTATTTATAACTTTGCTAAATATATACTCCATATACCTACTGATAATCTAAATTACTTTTGGGTGCTTCCTTCGCTTTTAAGTTCATTTCAATTATTTTATTTTGGTACTTTTCTACCTCATCGCGAACCCATAGGAGGTTATATTCAGCCTCATTGTGCCCAAACAATTCCCCGTCCAATTTGGTGGTCATTTATCACATGCTATCATTTCGGGTATCATGAAGAACATCACGAATATCCTCATATTACTTGGTGGCAGCTACCAAATATTTACAAAGCAAAATAGTTTTTGTTGATCTAATATAGCGGTTCCCAGGTCGATGAAGTACATCAGATCAAAACCTCACCCCCAACCCCTCTCCTTAGTAAGGAGAGGGGAGATAAAATACAGCTTTATGGTTAAGCTGTAGCTCATTCTTATTAGGAAACGCTAGATCATGACAACAATAGTCACACGGTAATCTATATAGTTTGAGCAAGGCATTCTTTTAGATTATCCTGCTTATGCAAATTAATAATTCTCGTCTTGTCACCTATAGCCCTGCTTATACAATAGTTCCCACTTACGAGTGCTTTAATCGGTGTAGTTACTGTAACTTTCGCAGTGAACCGGGTAAAAGTCCCTGGATGAGTCTTTCAGATGCAGACAGTATTTTAAAACCACTTCAAAGCGAAAAAGTCTGTGAAATCCTCATACTCAGTGGTGAAGTGCATCCTCATTCGTCAAGGCGTCAGGCGTGGTTTGAGCGAATTTCTGATTTGTGTGAATTAGCGCTTTCAATGGGGTTTTTACCGCACACAAATGCGGGGCCATTGAGTTTTCAGGAAATGCAAAAGCTCAAGGGTGTAAATGTTTCGATGGGGCTGATGTTGGAACAGTTAACGCCAACATTGTTAAATAGTGTACATCGGCACGCACCGAGTAAATTACCAGAAGTTCGTTTACAACAATTGCAATGGGCGGGAGAGTTGCAGATTCCCTTTACAACGGGTTTACTGTTGGGAATTGGGGAAACTGTAGATGATTGGTGGGAAACTTTGGAAGCTATATCTAACTTGCATCAACGTTACCATCATATTCAAGAAGTTATCCTACAACCTCATAGTCCTGGACATCAGCAAACCTTTGATGCACCACCTTTTGACCCTCATCAGTTACCAGAAGTCATTTTTAGGGCGCGTCAGATTTTACCGCCAGATATTACTATTCAAATTCCGCCGAATTTAGTTAAAGATGACCAATGGTTACTCGCTTGTATCGCAGCTGGTGCGCGAGATTTGGGCGGAATTGGGCCAAAAGATGAAGTGAATCCTGATTATCCTCATGTTCAGGAACAGGCATTAAGAGAAATTTTACAACCTGGGGGGTGGGAATTAGTGCCGCGATCGCCAGTTTATCCGCAATTTGATAGCTGGTTGTCGGGGGAATTACAAACAGCAGTGAAACGCTGGCGAAAAACTCTAACACCAGTTTCTCTTTTGTCAGAATAGGGAAGTAGAGATTTTCCCATCTAGAACACCAATTCAGTAATCCTGAAAGAACCTCTCCCCCAACCCCTCTTCGCTTCGGAGAGGGGAGTTTCAGGGTGGTTTCATGTAACCAGAAAAAAACTAAAACTGGGTTTCAAAGCCTCTCTCCGTTTGCCTAACGGCAGGCTGACGCCAACGGGGAGAGGTTTGGAGAGGGGGAAAAAGCTATGTCACAAAACGATAAATCAAGACTTATGTATTTTTCTTTTTTCGTATGAAACCACACTACCTTTTCCTAGTAGAGAAGCGGTTAGGTTTTTGATAACTGAATCGATGCTCTATTAGTTGACGAGTCTTTGAACTGGATCAGGACTTACGCAACTGGCACAACTGGTGCGTTCAGAATTAGTAACTCTGGTGAACGGCTAATAATAAAATCGCAATTTCCATTTAAACGTTGTGCTGAATCAACAGTAAAGTCAATACCAGAAAATAAACTTATTTGATTATTTAAATATTTCCTTACAGCAATTAAAATAGGCGCAATAATCATCTCTGAACGGGATTTTTCAGTATTACTAGCAAGAGCTAAAGATACATTATCCCGTAAGACTTCTGCAAGTAATGGTGGACACTCTACTTCATGTACAGATGCAAATATATCAACTTTATCAAAAATAGTTAAGCCAAAGGTTTTTCTAACTCTGTCTAGAGTAAAGTCACTGTATAACACTTTAGTTGTTCCTGTAAATAATCCAGATAATAAATTGTGCCAACTATTAGCAAGATATGTTACTAATGTTTGGCACAATTACTGTCTGAATATTTTGTAACTTTAAGCAAGGAAACCTGCGAAAAAGTCAAGAGTTTCTTTCAGTGCTTTGATGAAAATATCAATTTCCTCGCGGGTATTGTAGAAAGATAAACTTGCTCGTGCGGTTGCAGCAAGACCTAAATAGCGGTGTAATGGTTGAGTGCAGTGGTGTCCAGAACGGATGGCAACGCCTTCTTGATCTAATAATGTAGATAAGTCGTTAGCGTGAACTTCTCCGGCTGTGAATGACGCAAGAGCTGCTCTACCTTCACCTTTTGCATTTGGTTTGGGGCCGTAAATTCTAATTTGGGGAATTTGCTCTAATTGTTGGAACAAATAAGCTGTTAATTCTGCTTCGTAGGCGTGGATTTTATCCATGCCGATACTGCTAAGATAATCGATCGCAGCACCAAGTGCGATCGCTTCCCCAATTGCAGGTGTACCAGCTTCAAATTTATGCGGTAATTCTGCATAGGTGGAATGGTCTAAATACACCTCTGCAATCATCTCACCACCACCAAAAAATGGTGGCATTGATTCTAACAATTCCAACTTGCCATACAAAAATCCTATCCCAGTTGGCGCACACATTTTATGACCAGATGCTACCAACCAGTCACAATCTATTTGTTGCACATCGACAGGGAAGTGGGGAACACTTTGGCAAGCATCAACTAAGAATTTAGCACCATATTCGTGAGCGATCGCACCAATTTCTTCCACTGGATTAATGCAACCCAAAGCATTAGAAATATGCACCACCGACACTAACTTTGTTTTGTCGGAAATCAGCTTTTTAAACTGTGACAAATCAAAAGTTTCTTCTGGTGTCAGTTCCACAAATTTTAGTACTGCACCCGTTTTTTGTGCTACCAATTGCCAAGGCACAATATTACTGTGGTGTTCCATCACCGACAGAATAATTTCATCCCCAGGCTGCAAATTATTCATTCCCCAGCTATAAGCTACTAGGTTAATCGCCTCACTTGCATTGCGGGTGTAGATGATTTCCTGACGCGATGCAGCATTAATGAATTTGGCAACTTTATCTCTAGCACCTTCATAAGCATCAGTAGCTTTAGCACTCAACGTATGGGCGCCTCGATGCACGTTAGCATTATAGTGTTCGTAATAATCCCGTAGGGTATTTAACACCAATAAAGGCTTTTGCGATGTCGCAGCATTATCAAGATAAACCAGGGGTTTCTCGTTGATTTCCTGATGCAATATCGGGAAGTCAGCGCGAACTTTATCAGCAAGGGTTTTGGTAGAGGTGAAAGTCATTGGTAGATTAGTTATTACTCATTAGTCAGGGACTTGAGATTATTGACTGTGTTTAAAAGGATTTCTCGCAGAGAGGGAACCGGTATTTGGTTGATAACTTCAGCAGCGAAAGCGTTAATTAACAACTTCCGAGCATCGTTTTCATCAATTCCCCGACTTTGCAGATAGAATATTTCATCATCTTCCAATTGGCTAACGGTAGCACCGTGGGCGCACTTTACATTATCCGCAGTAATTTCCAATTGGGGTTTAGTATCAACTCTGGCTTTCGATGATAGTAGCAAATTGCGATTCAACTGGGCTGCATTTGTCAACTGTGCTCGTTTGGGTACAAAAACTTTACCATTGAACACCGCATGAGCGCGATCGCCTACAATACATTTATGCAATTGGTCACTTGTACCGTGAGGATAGTTGAGTGCGATCGCACTGTGAGTATCAGACAACTGCTTACCAGAAATTATCGTCAAACCATTGAGAGTAGTTTGTGTCTGCTCACCAGTTTGCAAAATCTCCAAATTATGCCGCGACAACTTCGCACCTAAAGTTATGGCATGACAAGTATATCGACTATCACGAGCTTGAGCGATCGCAGTTTTCCCAATATGAAAAGCCTCTGCACCTTCCCACTCAACCCTAGTGTGACTCACTTGGGCATTGTCACCCACCCAAACTTCCGTAACCGCGTTAGTTAAATAAACTCCGTCCTCTGCGCCTCTGCGGTTCGTATACTCCTCAACCAACGTCACCTGCGAACCACTTTCCGCCACCACCAAACAACGCGGCTGCGAAATCGTCGCCGTCTCACCCACAACCGAAATAAACACCAAATGAATAGGCGTTTCAACTACCACATTCTTCTTCACCCACACCACAGCTGCATCAGTTATCCCAGCCGTGTTGAGAGCAGTAAAAACCTCCTGCGCTCCCTCAGCTTGAGCTAAATACTGCCGTACACCCTCTTGCTCAACCGCAGACAAACCAGCCAAATTACTCACCACAATCCCAGACGGCAAATCTGAAACTGCGGATAACTCCGGCGCATAAACACCATTCACAAATACCAAACGACTATTAGCCGCTTCTGGCAAAATATCAAATTCTAAAGACGCGTAATTTACCGTCTCTACATTAAATTGAAGCTTTCGCAGAGACGACAAATCAGTAAATCGCCATTCTTCCTCGCGGGTAGTCGGGATAATCGAGTGACGTACCCAATTAGCAGCACTTTGGCGTAATTCCTGCAACCAACCTTCTGTTTTATTTGCTGTTACTTGATTTAACAACCCAGTCAGATAATCATCTCTATCTAACATCGATGTCAAACTGACTGCATTTGAATTAGGTATTGCACTAGGAGATACTTGAATATTCATTACACACCCACCTCAGCAGCAGCAAACTCTTCCAGCACCCAGTCATAACCGCGAGACTCTAATTTTAGTGCCAGTTCCTTACCACCACTGGTAATAATCCGCCCGTTTGCCATCACATGCACAAAATCAGGCACAATATAATCGAGTAACCGTTGGTAGTGAGTAATCAAAATTGTAGAATTTTCTGGAGTTGCCAGTTGATTTACCCCATTCGCCACAATTCGGAGCGCGTCAATATCCAAACCCGAATCTGTTTCATCCAAAATTCCTAACTTTGGTTCCAGCAACGCCATTTGCAGAATTTCATTCCGCTTCTTCTCGCCACCAGAAAACCCTTCATTCAAACTGCGACTGAGAAAACTGGGATTCATCTTCACCACATCCAGCTTTTCCTCAATCAAATCGTCAAAATCAAAAGCGTCTATTTCCTCTAAACCTTGCGCCTTGCGCCGGGAATTGTACGCCACCCGCAAGAAATCCAAATTGCTCACACCCGGAATTTCTAACGGATACTGAAACGCCAAAAACACACCACTTCTGGCGCGTTCCTCCGGCTCCAACTCCAACAAATTTTGCCCTTGGAAAATCACCTCACCGCCAGTCACTTCATACGCCGGATGCCCAGCCAGCACCTTAGAAAAAGTACTCTTACCAGAACCATTCGGCCCCATAATCGCATGAATTTCACCCGATCGCACATCCAGATTCACACCCTTAAGAATCGGTGTCCCATCAACATTAGCCGTCAGATTCCTTACTGACAGCACAACTTCACTATTTTCAATAATCATCTTCTCTCTTCTCTCTCTGCGCTCTCTGCGCCTCTGCGGTTCGTTATTCTTCCAGATAAACACAGAACACCGATGTATCTGTGTTTATCCTTACTTCCACTTATCCCACACTGCCTTCCAACTTCAAACTCAACAACTTATCAGCTTCCACAGCAAACTCCATCGGTAGCTGATTGAAAACATCCTTACAGAAGCCGCTAATCATCATCGAAATAGCATCTTCCGAAGAAATACCCCGTTGAGCAAAGTAAAATAACTGATCTTCCCCAATCTTAGAAGTAGAAGCTTCATGCTCCACCTTCGCACCGTTATTTTGCACCTGAATATAAGGGAAAGTGTTGGCATGGGCATTATCCCCAATCAGCATTGAGTCACACTGAGAATAATTTCTCGCCCCAATCGCTGTTGGATTGACTTTCACCAAACCCCGATAGCTATTACTAGAATTACCTGCGGAGATTCCTTTAGAAATAATTGTACTGCGGGTATTCTTACCTACGTGAATCATCTTACTACCCGTATCAGCTTGCTGCTGATGATTTGTCAGCGCCACCGAGTAAAACTCACCCACAGAGTTATCACCCACCAACACACAGCTAGGATATTTCCAAGTAATTGCCGAACCTGTTTCTACTTGAGTCCAGGAAATCTTGGAATTTACACCCTGACACAAACCGCGCTTGGTGACAAAGTTGTAAATACCGCCTTTACCGTTGGCATCTCCAGCGTACCAGTTTTGGACAGTGGAGTATTTAATTTCGGCGTTGTCGAGGGCGACGAGTTCCACAACGGCGGCGTGCAGCTGATTGCTGTCATACATCGGTGCGGTGCAACCTTCGAGGTAAGAAACATAACTACCTTCTTCGGCGACAATCAAAGTCCGCTCAAATTGTCCCGTGTCACCAGAGTTGATGCGGAAGTAGGTAGACAGTTCCATTGGGCATTTCACGCCTTTAGGAATGTATACAAAGGAACCATCGCTAAATACGGCGGCGTTCAAGGCGGCAAAATAATTGTCAGCGATGGGAACAACGCTACCCAGATATTTTTTAATTAGTTCTGGGTGTTCTTGCAACGCTTCGGAAAACGAACAGAAAATAACGCCGTCTTCCGCTAGCTTTTCTTTAAATGTAGTGGCGACAGAAACGCTATCGAAAATTGCATCAACGGCGACATTTGCCAGGCGCTTCTGTTCAGATAAAGAAATGCCTAACTTCTCGAAGGTTTCTAAAAGAGTTGGATCAACTTCGTCCAAACTGTTTAGTTTTTCCTTCTTACGTTTCGGCGCTGAGTAGTAAATGATATCCTGATAATTGATTGGCGGATACTTGACATTCGGCCAAGTTGGTTCCGTCATTTTTTGCCACTGGCGATAAGCTCTGAGGCGAAAGTCCAGCATGAACTGCGGCTCGTTCTTCTTGGAGGAGATCAAGCGTACAACGTCCTCGTCTAGTCCACGCGGAATAGTGTCGGCCTCAATATCGGTGATAAAGCCGTACTTGTAGGGTTGGTTGACTAAGGTTTTGACAGTGGCACTCATCAGTAATAATCTCTCGTGTTCGGAACTTGAATCTCTATAAGGATGGGAGTCGGACTTTTCTTTAGCCGATTCCCATCTCGCGTTACGGAATGGTTACACGGCTGCTAGAATAGTGGTGGAGACTAAAACAACTTCATTGTTGTTTAACCTATCTTCATTTTACGCTAGATTAACAACAACAATGTTGTCAAAGTCAAACAATTTTGGATTTTAGATTTGCAATTTTGGTGAAGCAGCGCGGTCTTCTCCCAAAGGGAGAGGCTAGCGCCAAGGGGGTTTCCCCCATGAGCGACTGCTGAACCCGTAGGGATTGAAAGAGACCACAAGGGTGCTTGGCTCAAGGATTTTAGATTGACGATAGCGTAGCGGGGCATATACCAGAAAACTTTTTTAATCCAAAATCCAAAATCCAAAATCGGCACGGTCAAATTTTCAAAGAAATTAATTTTTGGGGCGTTCGCTGAACGTCTCGCACCACATGAAGATGGCGACTACCCACCAGTCCTCAACCAAGCAAGATATCCTAGAATATCTGCACAAACATGAAAAAGCAACGGCTTTGGAGCTAGCTGAAGTTTTAGACGTTACCCCCCAAGCTATTCGTCGCCATCTCAAAGATTTGGAGACGGAGGAGCTAGTTTTGTATTCGACATCAGTGCAGGCGGCGGGGATGGGGCGTCCGCAGCACCTTTATCAGCTGAGTCGTCAAGGACGCGATCGCTTGCATCGAACAATGAGCGATCGCTTTGGTGATGGCCACGGCAATTTTGCGGTTTCGTTGCTAGACACCTTAGCCGAAACGATGGGACATGAGCAATTTAAATGGATTTTACAGAAACAGTGGGAGCGCAAAGCCCTAGAATATCGCGATCGCGTGGGTAGCGGTTCACTGCGGGAACGTGTAGCTAACTTAGTAGAGTTCAGAAAAGCGGAAGGCTTCATGGCGGAATATCACCCGGTTGATGTGAATGACTGCTTTGAGAGCGATCGCTTTATTTTAATGGAGCATAACTGCGCTATTTCCAACGTTGCCGAGTCTTTCCCCAGCATCTGTGGTCACGAATTAGAAATGTTTGCTGCCGTCTTACCTGATTGTACCGTAGAACGCACTCACTGGATTATCGATGGCGAACATCGTTGTGGCTATTTGGTACAAGTTCGCAAGTAAAAGTTTCATAAATTAACTCGGTTTTAGATATAGCTTCGTAATCGATAATAGCTAAATAGCAACTACCCATTATCAATAATCAACTAAGTTTGAGATAACGTTTATGGACGTACTACCACAGCAACCATCAGCACAATTTTTAACTCTGGAAGAGTCCGCAAAAGTAGATGCCGCCTTGTTGTCTTCCCCAGAAAAGTTTTTAACAAGATTGACAATTTCATCACTTAAGCTTTTGAAGCATATTGCCCAAGAGTACAGCGTTGATATTGAAGATTTGACAGCACAGCAAGTAATTGCCTGGTTTGAAAAAGACGGCAGAATTCGACGTGAACAGGGCATTGAAGGTTCATACCTGAAATGGTGATCTGCGGTAGTAAAGTTTTCGTTACAAGCCAATCTAATTCATAATTAATAATTACTAATTCATAATTGCAAGACGCTCTCTTTACGCGGACTCGAACGCGCAGAGCGTCTGCTACGGAGGACAAGCTACGCTATCAGTGAGGGCCTTACCCTGTGCACGCTCTTGTAGACCACGCTCATTTTTTGAATGAGCGTGGTTGCTCTGAACCCATAAAATTTATGAATTATGAATTATGAATTAATAATTATTTGCGTCTCGTTGGCGCAGCCGAAGGTAGAGAAGAGAAGCAATCGCAAACTACAGATGTTGCGATTGCAATGGCAGAATTAATTGGACGCTACAAACGCCAGTCTTAAATAGATAAGCTAAACCACATCTAGGAAAGCATATCTAAAATTTATATAACTCTTGTGGGGTGGGCCGAAAAGCCCGCCGTAATTATGCAATTTAAATGTGGAACAGCTTAAACAAAAAGCACCTTGAAAAAGGTGCTTTTATTTAAAATAAATAACATTTGATTTTTCAAACAATTATTTAAGCATTGTAATTGTTAGCCCGAGGACTACGAGCTCCAGTTACGGCTCCAATCATTGAGGCTATTAAACCCAACAAAGAACCAAACACAAACCACCACAATCCCGAACGTAAATTAGCTGCCGTTTCACGAGCTTGTTGGGCACTTATGCTTGCTTGTGGTACATTAACACCACCTTGCTGTTGTACCTGGTTTATGACTTCCCCAGCGTTAGAAGCAGCAACACCAAAAGCACCAGATACTCCACTTGCTAAAAGCCATGAGCTAACTGCCAAAGTCGTTGCCCAAAGAATTGCGCCGTTAAGAAGTGCTGTATTGCGGTTCATCGGCCCACAAGCACGGGCTGTAACCCAACCGCCAGTAAATAGAGAAATCAACAAAGCCAGAGTTGACCAAAGCCCCGCATTACCCGCAGCGTTAGGGGCAATTGATCTAGGTGCACCTGAACCTTCAACTGTGCCTGCCGCAAACGCACCTATTATAGCGCTCAAAATTAATTGAGTGGCTAAAGAAACCAACAAACCAGAAATAATCGGTCCCCAGCGAACAAGATCATGATATTCAGCTACTCGGGCTCCTACCACAGGCTCAGTAGCAATACCTTCATTACCTGTCCGATTTACGTATGACATAGTTTATGTTCTCCAGTGCTGTTTCAGCAAAGTTTATCTCAGTTATATTCAGGTTTATTGTCATAATTAAACAACTAAATCATCTGTTTTTACATCTATCAATATAAATATTTAATGAATCTATCTTTAGTTATAAAAAACCAACGCCTTTAACAATTTTTAATCAAATTCAATATTTATTTATTATTTAATGATTATTTAGAAGTTCAAATACAGTTAATAACTGCTATATATGATAATTTATCTGGAAAAAAATTAGACTTAATCCAAAACTTTGTAAGCCTAATTATAAAATTTTCACAAAGTAATTAGACAGCCAATAAAAGATCATCGCATCTTTACAGCAGTGCCAGTAGCAGTAATTAGCAAAAGAACTCCTGACTGATCAAGATTGATTGTGCCAGTATCAATTTCAATCCCGATCACAGCATTTGCTCCTAAACGTTGTGCTCGTTGTTCTAATTCTTCTAGTGCCTTGCGTTGACCCTGCTCAAATAGACGCTCATAACTAGCAGTGCGTCCACCGATAATATCTCGAATACCAGCCAAAAAGTCCCGCAAGAAATTGCTGCCGTAGACTACTTCTGCTGTGACAATGCCTAAATATGATTCAATAACGGCTCCTTGAATCACATCAGTGGTAGTTATAATCATAAATTAGCCTCCAAAATAGCATATATGTTGATATTTATGATGAAAATACTCTAATAAATGTAAATTTATTTATACATATATAATTAGCCTGCATTGAGATAGGTTTGATAAACATATTCTCACACAATTTTAGATTGCGATCGCTGACATCGGGTATGAAGTGCCATTGGCGGATCGCCTATTTAGGATTAAGTGAGATACTTGCTAGTTTTTGGGGAATCATAAGTATAACTACTGTCAAAAAAGAGTGTAATTCTGGTATTGTCCGAATTTATATCTAGAGTAAGCTGATTTGATCATTTATACCTCGTATTTTATCTTTCAGTAAAAACTCTGTGATCCAGCCCTGATTGTAAAGGAAATAGTGGATGAACTATAACATCTTAATGAATACGAAGAAATACAGTTTTCAAAAGTCCATATTTTTGTTTTAATGTACAAGAAAAAAGTCGTCTAAGATTTCAGGAAATTTACTGTGTACAAACCAACGTCATTTGTGTTTAGTGTGGTGTTATTAGGATGTTTTGCCTTCAGCATACCTTCAGTGGCTCAGGCTCAGGTATTAGTGGCACAAGCCAAAAACCCACAGTTAAAGCAACTGCTAGAAGAAGGACGGAGGTTAGTGGATACCGGCGATTATGGTGGTGCGATCGCTGTTTATCAGCAAGCAGCTAGCCTAGATCCCAAGAATGCTAAAATTCATTCAGGTATTGGCTACTTATACGCTCAACAGGGAAATTACCAGGCGGCATTAACAGCTTATCGTCGTGCGATCGGCATCAACCCCAACAACAGTGATTTTTACTACGCTGTGGGTTACATCAAAGCGAATTTGGGCGACACACCTGGGGCAAAGGAAGGCTACCGTCGTGCCATACAGTTGAACCGTAACAACGTTAATGCCTATTTAGGATTGGCTGTGACGCAATCGCGTATGGGAGACTATAGTGCAGCTACCTGGGCATACCAACAAGCAATCGAGTTGGATAAGAACAACGCCCAGACTTATGAATTGATGGGTTCGATGTATAAACAACGACGACAAACCAAACAAGCGAACAGCTTGCTTCAGAAAGCCCGTGACTTGTACAAGCGGCGCAATGACTCACAAGGCGTAGAAAGGGTAGAAGTCATGCTGCGACAGTTAGGAGGATGAGGTTAATCTAACTGGCGTCCCGTTAATTCCACAAAAATATCTTCCAAGTTAGGGGGACGCACCATCATTCCGGTTTTATATAGACATTTGCTGCTTCTAAGGATGGGAAAAATAAATATTCCCACTTCAGATACACCTAATTGCTTCATTACCAAACCTTTAAGCTCTCGCAATCTGCAACCGTCGTTTCGTACTCCCAGACAGGATTTTTAGCAAATTATCACGTTTTCCTGCTAGCTCAACATATAGCCATTGATTAATTCGTTTTTGTCGCTGCGGGTTGCTAATGCGATCTAGTCTCCCATGCAGTTCCATATTTTCCCAAACGGTTAAATCGTTATATATACTGATTTGCTGCAAGACTAGTACCGCAAGGCGGAAGTCACGCATTCACGCATTCACGCATTCAAAAGTATTATGAAATAAGCTATGAGAGGGATTTGAAATGGTTGCTCTATTTACGCCGTGGCGTACTAGGCCAATACTCTAGTCGTTATACACCATATCACTACTTAATCATTCCTGAACAACAAGATTCCCGACTTCTCTGGAAAATCGGGAATCTGAGGCTTTCGATTTGAACGAAATCAAATAGGATTCATATAGCGATTTTGATAGTAAGCCAAAATTTGGTTAACTCGTTGCCGACTTTCTGAACCAGAGTTTGCTGTCCAGGAGATGGACAAGCCACCAATTTGACTTTGATTGTAATCAAACTGTTGGGATGACTGGGGAATTAAATCCACTTCTACCCCTTCGACTTGACATAAATGAGCTGCTATCTCTCTATAGACTGCTAAAGGCAAACCAGCGAATTCAATTTTTTCCTTAGTCTCCATCTTTATGAAGCTCCAACATTAGAAGAATTTGAGGGAGGCGTTGTCACTGAAACAGGATTACCGCTAGCAGATGCAGCTGGCGGCGTTGAAGTGACAGCCCCTTCCCCTACCATTTTGGCAACTTCAATACCATATTGTTCCAGAATCACGATGGGGTTGTAGCCCTGATTCATTTCAATACGTTTAACCAGTACGCCATCTGCTAATCGCTGTCCCGCCTGCACATAGCGACTCGTCGGCTCATCCGGTACTTTGATAATTGCCTGTGGTTCCTTACTAATTAGAACTACACCAGTCACAATAACTGCCCTTGCTAAGTCAGGTTGTGCTGGCGCTGGCAATACAGATACTAAAGTGGGGTTGGGAACAACTTGAGGCAAAACCTTAGGCAAGACTGAAATCAAGGTAGGATTGGCTTTTTTTGGTTTTGGTACAGAAGAAACGTTATTTTTCTTGGGATTTGAAACGTTATTTTTCTTTGGATTTAAAGCTATGCTACGTGTTGGAAGTTTTCGTTTTGGTAGTGATGCAGTAGGAAGCTTAGGCAACACGGGAACAGGTCTTCCAGATGTTTGAGCCATTCCGGGAGCGATTTGCCCGAAAAGTTGTGCAAACGGGTCACTTCGATTTTTTGATAGCACAACTAGCCGTGCCCGCTCTGTAGCATTAGTGGATTGAATCAAGTTAACAGATGCAGGAGTAACTTGTGAAACCTCTTTGGCAGGTATCACTGGATTCTTAAAGGATTGACCCGTTGGTGGCGACTTTGCTACTATTTGGGGAATTGGCGCCGGATTGATGGCTTGTTGTGTACCTTCAGAAGCACATCCAGCGATCGCCAAAGTTAAAATAGCTGCAATTGTAATTTTTGAATTTATGCCCATGAGCTGTTCTCAAAAGCCATTGGAAAATTGAAAAGTGGAAATCAACAAGCCTGAAATTTGTATCAAAGGCAAAGTATCTTCCCTTTATAACCTACTTTATTAGATTTCAAGGGTTATTTTTAGCACTGCCTATCCAGCATAACTGCGGATTGGTGTTTATTTACAGTTAATCTTCTGCCACACCCATAAGCTCTTTCATCAAATCCAGACCTTTCTTGACTCTACGGGAAACCGTTACTACACTGATGCCCAGATGTTCTGCAACTTGTTTTTGTGTCAAATCTTGCAAAAACACACATTCCAACACATCGCGGGTGCGTTTTTCTAGCTGAACCAATGCTTGTTGTAAGCGAAATTGGTCTTCTTGTGCTAGTTGAAAGCTGCGATAGTGAGGATCTGGAACCAATTCTCCCAAACAGGTAGAGCCTTCTTCTCCGTCTTGGATTGGCACATCGAGACTCAAGGGAGCGCGATTGATCCATGCTAATTTAATTTCTTGCCATTCGTTTGAAGAAATTTCCAGTGCTGCTGCTAATTCCGAGTCGTTTGGTTGGCGATTATGTTTTTCACGCCAAGAACGTGAAACTCCTATTGCTTGCTGTTGTAGCGCTAACCACTTGCGAGGAATTCGCACGGTGACACCTTTATCTCGGAGATAGTGTTGAATTTCACCCCGAATATAAGGAAGAGCATAGGAACTGAAGGCATGTCCCTTGGAAAGTTCAAATTTTTCAATTGCTCTGATTAAACCCAAACATCCAACCTGGAGCAAATCATCGTAGGTTTCATGACATTGATTCGTCCAGTAGTGAGCTTCTTTTCTCACAAGCCCAAAATTGAGTTCTACTAGTTGATTGCGGACATTTTCTGACGGAGATTGCTGGTATTCTCGCAATAACTGCCAAATTTCGTGTTTTAGGTCGTTGGTGACTGTGGTAGGCATTGCACCCTATTTATTGAGCAAAGAAAGATTTAATTGTTCGCTTTTAAATTCAGCTGCGCTCGCACGATATCAAAGATAATATCGTGCTATATTTCTTAGCAAATACTATGTAGATAACAAAGTGATTCTCTAAAGATTCCCTAGATGGCTTGAAAAACGAGCCAAATTTAAATGGGCAAAATCGGTATTTAACTTGTTATTTATCTTTGGGATGACCAGGAGTTTTTTTAGAACTCCATACAAATAAAATATAAAATTAATTACTAAATATCAAACCGAGATTGTACTTAATTTTAATTAATTAATGATCGAGTGAATTTATAGAAACAAAAGAATAATGTTCAGTATTTTATTGGCTCAGAAAAAGTTAGATTTACAGTAAAATTACCTGCCCATTCAGCTGAGATTTATCCAATCTTTAAAAATTACTAATAAAAATTAAAAAATAGTATGTATATTTACGCAAGCCAATAAAAAAGGGCGAGATGCCCTTTGTTATACTTACAGCGCTTTTCAAGGAATTGAACGACATAGACCACTCCTTACTCACCATTCCCCGTCTCAGTCGTGGTCTAGATCCCTGAAAACTGCTGTAAGTTCATAGTCTTTTAATAAAAGGGAAAAAATTAAAGCGAAGCGTACAAGGTAAAGGGATGAATCAAGCCGCCCACAAGAGCAAGATATCAAACCTTTCGCAATTGCAAGGACTCTTTCTCCCACAATGCAAGCTCGGCTTTAACTTTTCCCCATCTTTGTAAAAAACCTATTTACCCTCCTGAAAAAAGAGGGTAAATAAGTTAACTTTTGTGATTAAGTCTGATACTTACAGAATTATCGTTCTGAGTAGCAGTCAGTTGCGTTACTTCAGAGGATTTAGCCACGAGTTGGTTCAACCCGTCCATAAAATAGACCGCGAATCTTGACTTCTTTAGGTTCGCCAGCACCTAAATCTGTATCAGATGGCTGTTCGCTCTCGAAAGTACCAGCAATTTCACCACTAGAGTTATCTACTTTGGCGATTCGCAGAGAAATCTTGCCATTAAGATTTTCAGCACGCTTGACGTTAGTGCGGGTAAGTTCTTCATTATCCGATTGGGCGGGGAGAGCGACGGCATTATCGTAGCCACTAACGACACCACGACCTTTGGGATCTAGGAAGGCAGCACCACGATAGGAAGGAACTTTGAAGGTGCCTTCAAAGTCCGTGGAGGTGTTAATACTGCTCAAACTGGGTTGGGTTTGAGCAACCAAGTCTTTGATGGTGAAGAGGAAAGGTACTCGCTCACCACCAGGAAGTTGCACAGTGATGGCTTGGAAGTCAAGACCATCAGTTTCCGCAAAGGTCAAGCTATTATCTGAGTTGATTTTTAGGTTTCCTTGCACCTGGTCAATGGTGGAAGTGTATCTGGTCAACAATTTTCCAGCAACAAATTCTGCTTGTTGGCGTTTATTAGCAGGTTCTTCTTTGATGAAGAAGCTAGTTGGTTCCAAGCAAAGTTCTTTGATGGCATAAGACTGGCTAGAATCTATGGGAATAGAACCACGGCTTGTTTCTGTTAGTTGGGGGCATTTGTTCGCCAAGCCAGTGCCGCGAATTTGATCGTAAGTGAGTACATCTCTACTGCTAGTAGTAGGAGCATCACTACAAGCAGTTATTAGCCCCAGGCACAAAGCCAAGAATGCAACAATTAAAGCGCGATACCTCATGGTCAACCTCAATCTCAAAAATTAATACATTTGTTGTAAAACTGCATCGAAGCTTTGATCTCTGATGAGAAGCCGCTACTCTGCGAAAAGCTATTTTTGGTCAGACACGGCTTTGCTCTGATTAAAAGAGTTGAAGCAAGTGTCCGGGCGTCTAGGTTGTCAGCCTCTGCTCAAAATTTTCTGTTGCTAAACGTAGTTAAACGTGTCGCTCTCTTGAGCTTGGGGTGTAAACCCCAGACTAAGTAGTACACTGCATCCATTTTGGATGTGTATAACTAGAAACCAATTCAGTAATCCTGGAAGAACCTCTCCCCCTACCTTTCTCCTCGTAAAAGAAGGGAGTTTAGCTCCCCCAACGCTAGTAGGGAAGGGGGCTGGGGGGTTAGATTTTTGATTACTGAATCGATGCTCTAGGGGAGCACAAAACCAGCAGTTTTACTGTTGGTGGCATTTGTTAGAGTTGGGCGGGTGGATGAGTAAGCCCCACACTCTGAGGCATAAGTGCTGGCCTCAAAGAGCGCGAAGAGGGGTGTCTACTTCGCACTTTGCTCTTGCCTATGGCAAAAACGGCGTCGCCCAAGTCTTTTTGTATTATGTATGTGACGCCACTACATACAGCCCATTGTTTGATGGGGAAATCAGCCAGATCATACGATTTTTTTTAACTCAAAATCAAAGTACTCTTAATCAAAAAAGTCTCGTGCTGATCACATCTAGTTGCTGTGGAGGCTATGCTAAAGGTTACTACGCTCTTTTAGGAGCGATCGCAATTGCTTTTGATAAAGATACAAATCTAGTTATATTCACCCCGTACTTGGGCAAGCGCGGGGACGCGGGGACAGAGGGACAAGGGGGTTTAGAGGAATTTAGGCTGAGAAGCTAGGGAAAATTAAAAATCTCCGGTAAATTTGAGTTGACCTCATTTATACGGAAAGGGTGGCATGAACAATAACAAAAATTTTGAATTAGCAGAGTTGTCTTGTAAACAGCAAGCGATCGCAACTGTGGTGTATGATGCTGTTCAGGCTTGTGAAGGGGATACTGTAGCTCTTTTGGGTTTGCTGCGGCAATTGGAGCAGTTACACCGAGAGATCCGGGATGGGGTTTTTCAAGAGAGTTTGCCTGTTAACCGTCGGCAACTCTACTCACTACTGAAAGATATTGAGTCTGAGGGAGGCTGGCCTTACATTGAGCGAATGAGACTACAAGCATTTTTAGCGAATTTGCCACAAGATGCTGCCGAAGAAAATAGCCATGAAGTTTTGGAGAGCGATCGCTCATACGGCTGATTAGCTCGAAATAAGTTTCTAGCTCTGAATTAACAGCTCTGTGTGTGTGATCGCCTCATCAACCGCTAAACCAAGAGCGGTTGCTCATTGAGGCTTGAATCTAATTCATAATTCATAATTCATAATTAAAAAGGGTTTGTACGGGTTATGCCATCACAAACAAGGCGATCGCGCTCTTCAAGATTGCGGTTGTGTTTGAGGTAATCGCCCACCCAGTCGCAACCACGAACAAGCAGATCATCAAGATTTAAATTCCAGAGAATTATCGTCTTGTCATCACTAGCTGATGCTAGTGTTTGACCATCTGGGCTAAAACTGACACTTAATACCGAAGAGCGATGCCCATTGAGACTTTTAATTAATTTGCCGTCACTGCTCCAGAGTTTCACTGTACCGTCCCAATTGGCGGCGGCGAGCAATTCACCATTCGGGCTGAAAGTCACGGTATTGAAGCTATCGCTTGACCCCTTTAATAAGGTTTTTAACAACGTACCATCCCGTCGCCACAGTTTCACGGTGTTATCCCAGCTGGCAGAAGCCAGTAACTCGTCATTGGGACTAAAGCTCACACCCATCACCCAGCTGTCATTGGGCGAGAAAGTTTTGAGTAAAGTACCATCCCGTTGCCAAAGTTTAACAGTTCGGTCATCACTGGCAGAGGCTAAAACCTGAC
This sequence comes from Nostoc sp. JL33, assembly GCF_017114985.1. GTDB lineage: Bacteria > Cyanobacteriota > Cyanobacteriia > Cyanobacteriales > Nostocaceae > Nostoc. The sequence continues at coordinate 84,250 of NZ_JABXKP010000035.1, forward strand.
TATCATGGCTGAAGTTGACGCTATTTACCCAACCCTGATGCCCCACTAAGGTTTTGAGCAACTTGCCCTGACGGTTCCAAAGTTTCACTGTTTTATCTTTGCTAGCTGATGCCAACAACTGACCATCAGGACTGAAATTCACGCTCATCACACTATCGATATGCCCGTAGAGAGTCATGATTAAAGTACCGTCAAGCCGCCAAAGTTTCACTGTTTTGTCAAAACTTCCTGAGGCCAGCATTTCACCTTTGGGGTCAAAACTGACACTAGAAACTTGATTTGTGTGCCCCACTAAAGTTTTGTAAAGTCGGGTTTTGACCTCGCCATTACTGGTGTATCGTTGCCAAAGTTTGAGAGTGCGATCGCTACTACCAGAAGCTAGCATTTGACCGTCGGGACTCCAAGCAACGCTCAAAACTCGCTGACGATGCCCTTGAAGAATAGACGGTGTTGGGGCGTCTAAACTCCATAGTTTCACACTTTTGTCATAACTTCCTGAAACCAGCAATTTGTTATTTGGACTGAAAGCGATGCTGACAACACCATCGCTGTGTCCTTTGAAGGTTTTGAGTAAAGTACCAGTGATACTCCAGAGGTTTATGGTTTTGTCTTGACTTGCAGAAGCTAACTTTTTACTATCGGAACTAAAGTTCAAACTCCACACTATATCGCTATGGTGTCGTAAAGTTTTGTAAGGACGAAAGTCAAAACCGTCTTTAGTGCTGTTACTTTCCCTGAGCCAAAGTCTTACTGTTTTATCTCGACCTGTTGATGCCAAGAATTTACCGTCTGGGCTGAAAACAGCTACAGTTACACCCTGCTGATGTCCCTGCAAAGTTGTAACGAGGCTACCGTCTTTGCGCCAGATTTTCACTGTCTTGTCGTCACTGGCGGAGACGATGAATTGACCATCGGGACTGAAGTTTACCCAGTTAACCCACCCTTGATGTCCTCTCAATATTTTTACTAAGCTACCGTCTTTGCGCCAGAGTTTTACAGTTCTATCGTTACTGCCAGTAGCTAACAATTCGCCATCAGGACTGAAATTAACGCTATAAACCCAATCTCCGTGTCCTTTGAGGGTTTTATATGGCTTGGGGTCAAATTTACCTGTAATCGGGTTTTTGCGCCAGATTTGCACTGTTCTGTCGAGGCTGGCGGAGGCCAGGGTTTGACCATCAGGGCTGAAATTTACACAGGTGACAGCATCAGTGTGACCTTTGAGGGTTTGGAGTAAGGTTCCATCAGGACGCCAAAGTTTCACCGTCCGATCTCGGCTACCTGATGCTAGCAACTGACCATCTGGGCTGAAAGTTACTCCCCAGACAACATCAGTGTGCCCTTCCAGGCGGTTAACCTCTGTTACGCCATAAACTGCCTGTTGCAGGGCTGTTACTACCCGCATTCGGGTATCTGGCTGCACATCATCTGCCTGTTTAAGTCCTCTCCAAGCCCGCAAACCTTCTAATAGGGCATCAAACTCTTTATTAGACGCAAACAAAGCTTCGCTAGCAGCAGCGATCGCACTAATTTGCAAGTTGGTTTCACTGCGTTGAGCTCGTAGAGTTTGGCTAATTGCTGCTCTTTTCTGTAAATCAGCTTGCCACCATAATGCTGCTATTGTTCCTCCCATGATTGCCAGGATTACGCCTGCGATCCGTGCTTCCCGTAGTCGCCGTTGCAATACCAAATTGAGTTGCTTTTGGCTAAGTTTTTGGGCTACTTCAGCTTGAATTTTTTCAAGTTTGACTTTTTCTAATTCCGCCACCATGCCATAGTTGTTTTTTTGGCGAATTGGTTCAACTAAATAATCGTGAACTAGCTGGTAGCGATCGCCTAACTCTTCTCTGATTCGCAACACCAACCCTGAACCCACCAATATTTCTAAAATCAGTTCCCCAGCTGTGCCAAAGCTTGATATTGTATCTATATCATGATTATTAACTAATGCAGCCGCTAAATCAGCTTTAGTTTTTAACGGTCGCGTCCCCTTTTCATCAGTTAACTCAAATAGTAATTTCCAACTTAACTCTTCGTTTTCCGGACCGCAGTCTTTGATAACTTCCCCAAGCCAGCGTTCCACCAATTTTGTCGAGCCGCCGCAAAGTTTATATTGTCCGAGCGTGGTAATGTTTTCTATTTGTAGTTGAGCACCAACTATTTGTAATTCAATTGGATGTACTTCGTCTAGTTCTCCTGTCAAATCCTGGACTAATCGGTTAATTAATTCCTCACTCACTTCATAATGTGAACGTTGAGTAAGACTGTGAATTATCGCTTTAGCATCCTGGCTAGAGAATTTTCCTAAATAGTAGCGAATGTCCTTATCGAGAATATTTTTATTAATTACTCCTAAATCATATAATTCAGTGCTACTTTTCTGGCTCAAACGTTCAAATTCTAATAAATGATGTAAATAATCTTCTCGTAATGAAAGAATAATCTTGACAAATGAAAGATTTAAGCATTCAGTAAAAAATTTATAAAATTCTATTCTTTGTGTGGGAGAATTACTAACAAAGAAAAATTCTTCAAACTGGTCTAATATGATAATTATTGTATAATTGCGCTCAGATGCTAACCGAATTCTTTCTAGCAGTATACTAGGTGTAGAGTCAAGACTAATCGATATCCCTGTGTATGCCAATGCTTGGTTTATACTGCTGCTCAAGATTGTCATCCAATCAGTATAAACAGACAAAACAATAGGTATAGGAATGCGTTCACCGATAACTTTTCCCTTAAGTGCTGGAACTAAACCAGCTTTGAGGATTGAACTTTTACCTACACCTGATGGCCCATAAATTACTGTGAGTTTGTAGTCAGCGCGGGTAATTCTTTCAATTAAGCGATTGACATCTTGCTGTCGTCCAGAAGCAGATATTTCTTGGGCAATTTCTTCAGGAATAAACGGTATTTTGTGAGGTTCCAGTACTGGGTTAATTCTGGGGCGTTGCGGCTGCAATTGACTTGCACCGATGAAGGCACGAAAGCCATACTGATGTTCTATTTGAATTTTTTCTTGCTTCAGTTTAAAGGCTTCTGCATAGTCATGACGCTCAAAAAAGTAAAGCGATCGCAGTTCCTCTAAAATCTCTAAGTAAAGTGATGGCTGATGTTGTAGCTCACAAACTACCCTCGCCCATTCCAGGTTATTGATAGCCTCCTCCGACTTACCCAGATGCCGTTGTGTACGTGCTAGCAAGAGAAGATACCAACTTTCTTGTCGTCGTCTTCGCAAAGTGTCTCGCAGAGAAACTTCTGTTGCTTCTTCGGAGATAGAAAGTGCTGTATTGACTAATTCATGAGCTAGTACCCAATTCGACTCAGAAACCGCCACATTTGCCAAAAAGCCATAATTTTGAGCAACTTGTGCGGGAGTTCCATAAGTTTTATGTAGATGTAATGACTTTTGAGCTAATTCTTTTAAGTCATCCCAGGCTTGTAAGCGTTGCAGCATTTCACAAGCAGGCAAAATAAATTTAGCAACTAAGTCTTCTCTTTGTACCCGCTCCAATAGCTGCAAGCATTGTTTAAACCACAACAGTGCATGTTCGCAATAGTTACTACTATTGTGGTATAAGTCTGCCATTCGGTGATAACACAGCCCCAAGTGGAATAGTACTATTGCTTGCTTGAGTAAAGACGAGGGAAGGGTAGGGTGTGGACATAAGAGCGGGAAAGAAGAATTACTCTCCCTTTCTGCTACTCTGCTTGCTTCCTGCTGCCATAACGCTAGGCTTCTTTGATAATTGGCTAAAGCACTATTAATTTGATCGTTGGCGTATTTATCTCGCCCCAACACAAATTCTAAACTAGCTTCCAATCCTGGTGCTAATTGAACGCCATACAGGCGCAGCAAATCATTACGGGCTGATTCTATTTCGTGGCGGTGTTGGGACTTAGGATCTAAATCTAGGAAGGCATTAGATAAAAATGTTTCCGCACCTGCTTCTAAAACTTTCTCAAATAGAGATTCTGCTTCTTGCTGGATCAAAGCAATTAAATCTGCTTTGGCCATTTCAAATTTAATAGTGGTTGCAGCCCAGCTTTTAAAATCAGGCGCTAATCTTGAAAGCAATGATGCGACTTCATCTTGTAGCCAGAACACCACTGGAAATGGAAAAGTCGCAGCATAGATATCTCGTGCTTGGTTGATACCTGTAAGTAAGTTTTCCAGGTCGATAGTTGACTCAATACCGAAAACCATCACAGCAGATGGCAAAGAGTCTGTAAGGACGGCAGGATTATCTAAAGATAGTTCTGAGACTATTGTGCTGTGTAAGGAAGTAGTTGATGGATTGAGAACGATTTCTCTGATATTGATGTCTTTGGTGATGGAGCGAATATTCTCTAACATTTGCTCACGTAATAGCCCATAATTACATCGAACTAAAATCAGGGCAAATTGACCTTCAGAAAGCGCGATCGCTCTAATCAGTCTTTGCAAAGTATGCTGATTTTCTTTGCTGTAGACGTGTAGCTGCTTGTCATTAGTCATTGGTTATTGGGCATTGGTTATTGGGCATGGGGCATTGGACATTAGTTATTAGTCCAATGACAATTGGCAATGTAATTACGAATTACGAATTAGTAATTGTTGACTCACCCAGGACTGTTACTTTTTTTGTTGCCAAGCCAAAACTTTTTCTGTTTCTGCTAAGGCTGGACTGATACCAAACCAGCGCCCCACAGGATCACGATATTCAAACAGATACATACTTCTTAGTAAGCTCTGATAGTCAGACTCACCTTTAACTCTCTGCTGCTGCACTACTTCAAACAATAATTCCCACTGGGATTCATCAATAGCTAATAGCAGATCGTCGCGGTAGTCCTTAATCACGGCTTCTAAGCAGTCCTTAGAAAAAGGTGGATCTTGTCGTTGTAGGCAGCTATAAAGTAAACCCAATAAGTTACGAATGTGACCACCACTAACGCGACATAGACGATCCAAACTTTGGGAGTGCTCGAATAATTCTGTAATTAATAAAAGCCTGCCATTCAAAGGAACTTCTGGAAAAGCTCTTGCTAGAACTAACTGGCGCACTAGTGACATCCCTGGTTCGTAGTCACTGCCATCTCTTTGCCGCACTAATACCATCGGCAGTACTTTTGGCGCAATCCCTCCCCCCAGACGATTTTTCAGTGTCTCGTACTCATTGGAGAAAATTAACGTTAGGGGAATTGTGTAAACTAGGTGGCATTTGAGTCGGCGTAACTGTTCGCCTCGGTCGATGAAGAGATATTCTGGTTGCGATCGCCCGGATGCTAAGGGACGCATATCCACTCGATCCAAATTATCTACAATCACTACCAGTCCTTTTTGACCCCTTAGCTTGAGCTGTTCAATAGCCTTTTCTAAAATTTCTTCGTTAATCGCTTGCAAAATACTATTGGTTCGTGGTTCCAGATATTGCCTTAATTGATTCCGCATCTGGCTGCTATCTTTGGTTTTGGCGGTAATTTTGGCAATACCCAAGGACAATTCTGCTTGTCCAGAAAGTTCTATGGGGGTTTGCAAAAAATCGCCTACTTCTTTAAGCAAATTGGTAAAGTAACCAGCTTTGAGTTTGATGCCAATGCCTTCTAAACTGGCACTGACTTGACGGGCTACACTCAGCAGAATATCGCTGACATCAATATCCGCCATGTCTAAGTCTTGACTGGACTCAAAATAAACCACATGAAATCCCGCCAATTCCAGTTCTGTCTTCAGGCGCTGCAATTCCGTTGACTTACCGCAGCCAATATGACCCGTAAATAACTGGCAGGTTGGCTCATCAGGAGAAATCCGAATGATAGTCCGTTGCAACTCTTCGACAATTTTGCAACCACGTACATCAGCAAAATCTATGTAATACTGCCGATCTAGGACGTTACTTATATTTAGCGTGTAGCTGGGGTTACATGCTTTATAAAAACGTGATAAGTTTAATGTCGTTTTCATGTATGTAGATGTGTATGTAGATGCAGTTTTATTCGTATTTTTTATACAAGTAATCTCTGTCCGGGATGTAGGCATACGATTAACTCGCAAGTTGGTAGTGTATTGCAAAAAATACGACTTGTGCAGTATCACTGTCAGTAGTATGCTAGAGATTTAATTGACCATAGTAACGAATATCACTTACTTAAGCAAAAGCTGCTGCCCAGATCCCCGACTTCTTCAAGAAGTCGGGGATCTAAATCCAGCGATTTAGTAAGTGCCATTCAACCCTAATAGCCTTAAGCATATCTGTCCTGTTTTACACCTGCGATTCAGGTTTTGACAATCTCTAGCTTTTGCTTGACCTGCGACAAACCTTTAGGGCTTAGGAAGTAAGTCAAAAAAGCTACAAGCAGACATGGTTCTCAACTTTTATAGCTGATGAGTAAGACTAGTATGAATTATAGCAAAGTACACAGAGATTCGGGAATAATCACATATCATTTGACATCCTATTTGTCAAGAACACAAAATCCTAAACATCTAAATTAATATTTTGTAATCTTTAGGGAAAAAATCTTCAAAAATAACTTGTCAAAAAGGCAACAGTCAGTTAAAAATGGACACCGGAAACTTTAATCGGAACGATCGCTAGCGCCATAATCATTGTGTAGTTACTGTAAAGTGTTACTAAAAATAAAAAAGTCTTGAGGAGATCGGCTAACAGATGCCAACACTGTTTACTGAAATTAATAATGATACGAGCGCGTCAAGGAATTTAGATTGCAACCAGAAAGGGGTTTGAATGGCTGGCATAATATCAGTTTCCCGCACGGATCTAGCCCAGCGTCGTCAGAAATTACGTCGGCACCGGCAGATGAGAATTATTCAGGCTATTTGGCGAACCTTTGCCATTACTGGTTTGGCGGGTGGATTGCTGTGGGTGGTAGTCCAACCAGTGTGGATGCTAAAAGCTCCCAAACAAATAGTGATGAAATCAGGCAATAAGTTACTGACAGATGAAACCGCTCAGTCACTATTGGTGCTATCTTACCCCCAGTCTTTGTGGCGGATTGAACCGTCAGCGATCGCTAACTCTTTGAAGAAACAACCAACTATTGCCCAAGCGATCGTCAGACGCCGCCTCTTTCCTCCTGGATTAAACATCGAAATCCAAGAACGAGTACCTGTAGCGGTGACTCAAACAGCTAGCAACAAAAAAGTAACAATCGGCTTACTAGATGCAAGTGGGGTCTGGATGCCTTTAGAAAAATACACATCATTGAATCCCACTAGGAAATTACCCAATCTCAGAGTAATTGGCTTGCCAAAACAATACTGCCTCTACTGGACTCAGCTTCATCAAGCTGTCAGCCAAAGTCCGGTGAAAGTGATGGAAATTGATTGTCGAAATCCAACGAATTTAATTTTGAAGACAGAACTAGGAGATGTGCATCTCGGCGTTCCAGGCCCCCAGTTGTCTGAACAAATTAAGGTACTCGCCCAAATGCGCCCTTTAGCAGCAAAATTCAATTCCGGTCAAATAGAGTATATTGATCTGAAAAATCCAGAATTACCCTTAGTACAAATGAACCAAGAAAACCAAAAATTAACTCCCAAAATCCCTAAAAACATCTAGCATGTTTAATGTATTGATAGCTCTGAGTAAATTAAGAAGCTTTATGCTGATAAATATATTTATTATTTTCAGTTTTCCGGCAAACCACACGAAAATCGGCATTAACTTCTAATTAAAATGAGAAGATCAATCATAAAATCTCCATTGCGAGTAAAACACTCTCAATTGTTACCCTAATATCTAAGAGTAGGGTGCAAGATGTCGGACAATCTAATGATCGCCTATGGCGTGCAAAATGCCTTCTGCCCATAGATTATTTGACTAAACCCACTGCACAAAAGAGAAAAATCCTTGAGTTTTTCATTTATTGTTCAGACTCATGAACAGAAGGCACTGATCAGAACGGTTTACGCCGCCATCCTAGTGCAGAGCCAAAAACGCTCTGGCTTTGGTCTGTTGAGGACACTTCCAAAAACAGTTTACCGAAGTTTCAATCTGTAACAGCACCGCCCAAAGTTGCGTAAGCATTGCTTCTGGGCAATAAGTTTGGATTACTCTGTGCCGTAATTCCTATTGGGTGACAGAAACCTCGTAGGAAATCTTGATTTGTTGACCGCACTAGTGAGGGTTCTTGTAGGATCGACTATTACTGCAACAAAGTGTCCATTAAAACCTGCCAAAGAACAAGTTAATCAGGTATAGTCTGACAAGTAAATTCTTGCTTACTTTCACCTAAAAGATAAGTAAGTAGAAGGTAAGTTTTGTGTCTAAAGTTGCAATCATCCCCAATGGTAAAACCTATTAACAATATTATTATTGAGGCAGAGAAGAGGCGCTGTAGTATGTCTTTAGAAGTTATGCCCTCCGCTAAGAAGAATCAAGAGATTAATGTCTCTTTGATGTTATACAGATCACTTTTAGATAAATGTAGGTATACTTCTCTAGAATTGGCTGTGCGATCGGCTGCCTTAAAAGCTTATCCCATAGCAAATTTTCACACTGCCAATTCTGTTAGGCTTGGCAGTAGTGAAAACAATAAAGAACAGTGCCCTAGTATTGTGGCACTGTCAAACTAAAGTTGACTCTGAGGTGAATAACACCTGAAAAAGTCGTTTATCTACCCTTTGACAAATCCAATGACACTTGATAATAACCAAGGACTTAACTATAAAAATTCCCAATCTACGGGACAGCCGGGGTTCTCTCTGGCAGTTAACTCGACCAATCCCTTTAATAACTCTGGGCTGAACTTCGGACAAAATCACGATAATAAGAAGATTTCTGCGGAAAATAGCCGAATTGGCGAGATTGTTCCTGGTCGGGTCGCCAACATAAAAGTGATTGGTGTCGGCGGCGGCGGTGGCAATGCCGTTAACCGGATGATCGAATCTGATGTCTCTGGGGTAGAGTTTTGGTCAATTAACACTGATGCCCAAGCTCTTACCTTAGCTGGCGCTCCCAGTAGATTGCAAATTGGACAGAAGCTAACGCGGGGTTTAGGAGCAGGTGGTAATCCTGCCATTGGTCAAAAGGCAGCTGAGGAATCACGGGACGAAATTGCTACAGCTTTAGAGGGGGCAGACTTAGTATTTATCACTGCTGGTATGGGGGGTGGTACTGGGACAGGTGCAGCGCCGATAGTGGCAGAAGTAGCAAAAGAAATGGGCGCTCTGACTGTTGGTGTAGTCACACGTCCATTTGTGTTTGAGGGACGCCGCCGCACCAGCCAAGCGGAACAAGGTATTGAAGGACTAAAAAGTAGAGTAGATACACTGATCATTATCCCGAACAATAAACTGCTGGAAGTGATCCCCGAACAAACACCTGTACAAGAAGCTTTTCGCTATGCAGATGATGTGCTGCGTCAAGGGGTACAAGGTATTTCTGATATCATCACGATCCCCGGTTTGGTAAACGTTGACTTTGCTGATGTTCGAGCGGTGATGGCAGATGCAGGCTCGGCATTGATGGGAATTGGCGTTAGCTCTGGAAAATCTAGAGCCAGAGAAGCTGCGATCGCAGCTATTTCTTCACCATTACTAGAATGTTCTATTGAAGGTGCTAGAGGGGTTGTATTTAATATTACTGGTGGAACTGACCTGACTTTGCATGAAGTGAATGCAGCCGCAGAAGCAATCTATGAGGTAGTTGATCCCAACGCCAATATTATTTTTGGGGCTGTAATTGATGACAGACTCCAAGGTGAGGTAAGAATTACTGTAATTGCCACCGGATTTACAGGTGAAGTGCAAGCTGTGCAACAACAAAGCGTGGCTAACGTTCGAGTAGCACCTAATACCTCGAAGCGACCAGCAACACAGCAACCCGCAGTTAATCCCCCAACCTCAACTCCAAGTTCAACTCCAACTTCAACTCCAATTCCAGAACCAAAAGAAAAACCTGGATTGGATATACCTGATTTTCTGAGAAACCGACGTACACCAAGGAATTAAAAGATTTTGGATTTGAGATTTTAGATTAACTTAGCAGTCTCAGGTCAGGCTGAGTGCTGTATAAAATCTGCTAGTTTCAGGGTTTTACCAAGGGCAGGGGTAAGCAATCTGTTGCCATCCCCGATTTTGCCAATTGGTAAAAAAACTCGTCAACGCTACTTTAGAGAATGAACTTGGGCAGGAGTCTGCTGGCTCGCATGTCCAGCTATGCTTTCGGTACAAAAAAACACGAAGACCTTCCCGACTAAAGATGAGTAGATGAGTAGGCGTAGCCCGTCATAAACATCGGTACATCTACCCCTGGCGATCCATTAAACTTATATTTCCTACAAGTAAATATATTTAGTTCAAGGTAGCGACATGGGAAACTTGACCACGTAAGTGCCCGCCCCAACGAGGTCTGCTTCCCGCAGAATAGGACACGAAGCAAAAAGAGAAGGTAAATGCAAATTATTTTTTGATTTTTAGAGTTTGTTCAATCCATTGAATAACTTGATAACCAAGGCGAGTACCATCTAGGCGATCAATCTCACGAATTCCGGTAGGACTGGTGACGTTAACTTCAGTCAGGTAGCCACCGATAACGTCAATACCCACAAAAATTAAGCCGTCTTGGCGTAAGCGTTCGGCTAATTGGGTACAGATTTCATACTCTCTTGGGGTAATTCCGGTTTGAGCGACTGTGCCACCAGTTGCCATATTATTGCGAAAATCAGTTCCACTAGAGAGGCGATTGAGCGCACCAATCGGTTCGCCATCGAGCAGGATAATTCGTTTATCTCCCTCTTTTGCCTCCGGTAAATAGGTTTGTAGCATTACAGGCACTCGACCTTGGAGAGTACTGAGTTCGACAATGGAGTTAAAATTGCGATCGCCAGATTGCAAAAACAAAATTCCTTCCCCAGCTTTGTTACCCAGTGGTTTGAGAACCGCAGCTCCCTTTGCTTCGACAAATTGCCGAATAACCTGCTTATCAGCACTGACAATGGTTTCTGGAATCGCTTTGGTAAACTGGAGGGCATACATTTTTTCATTTGCCCCTCGGATACCGCTAGGACTGTTAATCACCAGGGTTTTATTTTGGTCGATGTAATCCAGAATATAGGTGGCATAGAGGTAGGAATCATTGACTGGGGGATCTGTCCGCATAAATACGGCGTCCATTGTCTCTAAAGAAGCCAAGGAGGAATCGCTCAACTTATACCAAGGATTCACCGCTACCCAGCGTCCCTCTACCAATTGTACTGGTACAAGTTCGACTCGCTGTAGGACAGCCCAAGCTTTGCTCTCCACCACACTCAGCAGATTTGCCTGAGTTATCCAAACTTCGTGTCCCAGGATTTGCGCTGCTTCAATCAGGGCAACACTGGTATCATGACACGGGTCAAGCAGATGGATGGGATCAATGATAAAAGCTAGTTTCACCCTTTATACCTCAATCACCAAGAAATTAAATGGTTATTCAATTATTATCTCTTGATGCTCACCAATTGACGTATATGTGTACTGCTGAGTAGAACCTGGAGGGAAAAATCTTGTGGACAGACATCGCTTTTGTGGGGATAAAAGCCCGTAGACAAGGCAGGGCGTTACTTTTCCATTGTACCGACGCTGTGTAATTGCAGTGGCTTGTTTTAGCGATCGCAATATCTTCTGAACCTAGACGCTATTGCTAGAAGTTAGTAGCTCATCCAGCTTTCCTTGACTGTCTAAAGCGTGGATATCATCACAACCACCAACATGATCATCATTGATGAAAATTTGCGGTAAAGAGCGCCGTCCATTTGCCCTTTGAGCCATTTTATTTCTGGCTGCCTCATCTCCATCAATGCTGTATTCGATAAATTCAACTCCCTTGTTCTTCAGCAAACTTTTGGCACGAATGCAAAACGGACAAGTCCTCCAAGTGTAGATTTCTACTTTTGTAGCCATAATTTCCTCAACTTGATTTAATACTTCTTAATTCTAGAACTTTGCCACTGGCTGTAGCGGCTCTATCTCGTTTTGACTTTATCCTCAGAAGTGGCTAGTAAGGCAAAACTAAAACCCAAGTCCAGACGGACAGGACAGTATAAATTCCTGACACAAAATCCTCTATGGTTTGCTCTGACAAAATTGTTAAATTTTCCGGTACTCGTTTTCAGGAACGAATTAACATTGGATCATAAATTTGACACTCTTGAACCCCATAATTGCCCAGAATAGAGCTAACGTGATCAAGCTCATTGTCTGTGCCACTAACGATGAGTATGTAATTGCCTTGATCAATTTGCTCGTTGTAAAAGCGTGCCCACTCATCTGCTATTCCTAGCCTCATAGCGTCAAAGCGCTCACTTAAATTAACGCCTATTGACCCTTTGACTTGAGAAAAGTCTTTGCAAATTAAGGAAATCTGATTTACTGCAAAACCTGCGACATACATATCGTTAATTGCCGCTTCAACATTATCTATGTGATTAAAGTAACCAACAGCATATTTAGGCAAAATCCCACTTTTATTAGGAATGGCAGTAGCAGAAGTTGTCGTGCTCAGATAATTTGTAGTTCTATACTCACTGTTGAAATGCTCGTAAATACCAAACTCTTCAATACCCCAACGCTGTAGAATTGCTTCTACTTTAGCAATTTCAACAGATGTACAATCCACGATTATAAAATAGTGTCCATGCTCTACTCGCTCGTTATATGCTCTAGCTTGCTCTTCCGATATTCCCCAACCAACTAATGCACCAGCAAAAGTCCCAGTAGCAGCACCAATACTTGCCCCGACAAGTGTTGTAACTAAAGCAGTTGCGGCTGCGCCAGCCAGCATTATTGGCCCAACTCCAGGGATTGCTAAAGTACCAAGACCGACTAATAAACCAGTCAACCCACCAACAGCGCCCCCTGAAAGCCCTCCGACTGTTGCACCTTCGTCAGCTTTATCACCAGTGCGCTCTTTTATTTGATCATTGGCAATCTCATGATTGCGGTCTGCATTCTGTACAACTACAGATACTTTCTCCATCGCCAAGCCAGAATCTTTCAACTCATGTAGTGCCTGTTCTGCATCTCGACGATGAGTAAATACGCCTACAGCACGTTGATATTGACTTAAAACCATTATTACTCCTTGGTTGTAGGGGAGAAATTATTCCCCACAAATCTAGTTCTTCATTGCCTGTAATCTTAAATACAATTTTATTTAACCGAAAACCATCCTAAGCAATAAAATTCATTACAGACGGTGTAATCACTACCCCTCTAACTTACAAAAAGAGCGCCGAAGCACACGGAAGGCACTTGGCTTGATTGCGTGGAGAAAGTGCCAACGGCGAAAGCCAGTCGCTACAACGGATAGCGCCACAAAGAGCGAGTCAGACGCTACGCTTACGAGCGTCGGGAACCTCCGCAACGCCCTGGCTCATTTATTCGCTTTAAATATTATCCGTGATCCGGGCCTTCAATATATATTTTGATTTCTACAAGCCGCACTCTTGTGCGAGCTTCTAGTCATGAGTTAGGATC
>NZ_JABXKP010000004.1 GCF_017114985.1 Nostoc sp. JL33
CCATTTTTGGAAGGTAAAGGTGGACAACCTGTCCAAAATCTTCTTCAAGTCACACGAATACACCCGATTGATGCGATCGCTGATTTCTTTGATCTGCTCGCACTCGGCAGGCAAGTAGTTGTACGACTTCAGGTACTGCAACCCAACGGCGTACTCACCATCCCAGGTTTTAACGGTGCAGCTAAACTCACCCACATGGTTGACTATCCCCCAGCAACCACCTTTGCCCCTAAGTTCGGGATTATCCTTGGCTAAAATTTGGCAGATTCCACCAATTTGGTAGGTGTTGGGTACTTAGGTGCGTTCCATAATTTGTTGCACCCGTCTTTAACAATACGATGAGTGGTACTTTACCATCGGCTCGTTGTACGCCGTCTGCTAAACCTCTTGTTTTCGCCCAGATCACATTAATTAAGGTTTAGCTTTACATTTACTAATCCTTTAGTAGAAGTATATTCCCGACCAAAACTTTTCTTAAGAAAGAGGTATTAATTAAAAACTTTATTAACAATTGTAAAGATAGTCCAAAAAATCAACGCGATCTATGCAATCACCAGAAGCTCAAACAACAAAATTCGAGAGTAAAGCTCCTTTGTCAAACGATACTACTTCCCATATTCAGCCCGAATCAAAAACTGAGCCAATAACTCAGGTACAAGCAGATAGCGTGCTGACCCGCGAACAATTGCCTAACAAGGGATTTCGTATTGCCCTCACCCTGGTTACTAGCGTGATTATTCTAAGTGTCGTCGCTATTTACTTCGGCATTATTCATCCTTAGTACATTGTTACAAAACCGAATGGCACGCCCCTTAAAGCTAAATCGACTATAAGACCTATGGGTGTGGGGTTTAGTAATAAAGGAATTTATTAAGGTTGCACTTAATTTTGGCTTTTCTGATTTTTTTCCTACACCCTGCACCCAACCGTCTACACTTAGCCACAGCAAGAGTTTCACGTTTTCAAGCGGGATATCCCTTTTCGCCTGCAACCCTGCCCAAACCTTTGATGCCGCAAGGCGTTGATCACCACTGCTAAATCTGGAAATTAAAACTCCCAAAGGCTTTCAGTGATTGGCCTCTCCCAAAGTTACAGAAGAGGGCTAATCCCATATTCCCGCTCAATCAAACCCAACAACTTCTCCTCTACCGTAGTCAAATACGGTCGTTTCAACTCACCCAGGTACTTCAACATAGTACTTGGTGCATCTTCTAAGCTTTCATTTTCCCGTAACCGACTAATGCGATCGCAAATCACCTGCATCTGCTCACACTCGGCAGGCAGGTAGTTGAAGGACTTCAGATGCTGTAACCCAACGGTATACTCGCCATCCCAGGTTTTGACGGTGCAGCTAAATTCCCCCACATGGCTGACGATGCCCCAACACCCACCCTTACCCCTGAGTTCGGGATTATCTTTTGCAAGGATTTGGCAGACTTCACCGATTTGGTAGGTGTTCGGTGCTTTGGTTCTCTCTATTATGCGCTGCACAACGTCTTTGACAACACGACCTGATGGGACTTTACCACCCGCTGCCTCTACGGATTGCTGCCATGCTTCTCTTTGCACTTCCGGCTCTAGCCCAATCAAAGGTCGTAGCTGATATTCGTTAATGGGTAACACTTGTCCTTCACTAGAGTCTGGGGCAGATGTGTCCACAACTAGATCATTTTGTGTCCTATTAGGACACATTTTCATGAGATTATCTACAACCACCGTACTTTCCATTAACCTGTATGGATAACGCCGCTCAAAACCAAAACGCTCTCGGCAGTATTCCTCAAAGGTTTTGTGCGTATTACGATAAAGTTTTCTGTCTCGCAATTGCATCAATGCTTTCCCCGCAAGGTAAAACGCTTTTTCTACTTGCCGTTCCAAATGCAAGCGATCGCTAATTTCCTGCTCGGTTAATTCTGGAATTTCAACGGCAGTAACAGTAATTGTTGCTGTAGCTGTGTCTTCTTCTTGAGCAAGATTATCTGGTGATGTGCTGTCAGTAGATGAAGAGATGGTAGATTTTTTGGGCTTTGAGGATGGTTTAGCCATGATTTCACCCGGATTAAGGGTATTTGCTCAGACTGGCTCACTCTCATTATGGCTGTAGTCAGGACTACAAACGCTTAAGAGCGGCTAATTTCAGCTTCTATCGCCAGAACCTCAACTGACCCTTTAAGCGATCGCTTCTGTATAGTCACTGAAAATAGCGCGGAAGTTAATGGCTTGAGATCAAGCATCCTTTAGCTCTCCATTATTCCTTGCACGCTCCAACTCTTCTTCGCAAAGGACTTCTATTAAATTTGACAGAGAACGCTTCCTAATCTTAGCTAGCCGTTCTAAGTCAGACTTTAATGCTTCGTCCAAGTAAAGCGATATTCGCTTTTTGGCTGTAACCACCGACAACACCATAGCACTACTCCAAAACTATACTTCCTCCATTGTAGCACGAGGGTAACGCTACTTTGAAGTAAAAAGATGTTGTAGTAGCATTAAAGTAGTGCTACCATGTGAATAAAGAAAGCGCTACCGACGGTCAATCTGAAGCGCTTTCTGTCCCGTTAGGAACTGATTTATTATGACTCACATCATCTACAGCCAACAACAGCTGCAACTGAAATCGATTGCCCAACTCAAGCAAATCTACAGCGAAATCGCCTGTACAGTCGAAGTAAGCGACAAACGCTGTAAGGATTATTGGATTAGTGCGATCGCTGATTATCAGTCAAGCAAGATTCAGAAACTTACCCCTGCTGCCCCCGACAACCAAGCCCTCGCTCAAGCCGAACTCGACAACTACATCGCTGACCAAGCCCAAGCCATAGCTCCCGAACCCCTCAGAATAGTCGAAATCTCATTTGACCATCACGAATATTACGCTGGTAATCAACTCATAGCCAGCATCAGCCATGACGACAACCACCTAACGCAACGCTGGGTAGCCAAACCAATTCGCAATTACCAATTCGCAATTCGCAGTTACTTTCCAGTAAGGGTTAGGCAACCCACTAATTTACAATTATCCAATTGGAATTTGGCATATAGGAAATTGCGAATTGCGAATTGCGAATTGACAATTGTTTTAGATGCGTTGCGATCGCTTCATCTGCACTCACTACAAAGATGGCACACTGCCAGTGCAAGAAGAAGCAGGGGGGCAGGGAGCAGGGAGCAAGGGAGAAGAAATTGCCCCCCTGCACCCCGCACCCTGCTCCTTGTCCTCTTCTACCGAAAACCAAATCATGGCGCATATCTTCAACGAGTGCCAGAACTACAACAATTCGCAATTACCAATTCGCAATTCGCAATTACACGCCATGCCTAAAAACAGGAAGCTTTGCACCTGTAATGATTCAATTACTAATTACGTTCACAATTGCGAATTGCGAACTGCGAATTGCGAATTGCTTAGTAACTGGTGGGTGAAGGAGGGTTGTTCAGACCAGCAGCAGTATTCTAACTCTGTGTTTGATGCAGTGCGATCGCTGTCGATGGTAGATACTTCATTTGCAACTGAACCCACTCCTGAATACTTGCAGCATCGCCCACTGCAACAGCTGACTACTGACGAATTACAGCAGTTGCTAAATGCAGAAGTGGCTAACTGTGAGCAGTTGTTAGACCGCCCTGTTGACGAACTGACCTCCCAGGACTGGGAACGGTTACGGGAATATGAGCCGCACTTG
Source organism: Nostoc sp. JL33 (assembly GCF_017114985.1). Taxonomy (GTDB): domain Bacteria; phylum Cyanobacteriota; class Cyanobacteriia; order Cyanobacteriales; family Nostocaceae; genus Nostoc. The sequence goes on from NZ_JABXKP010000004.1 coordinate 3,681, forward strand.
GAGCTAGTGGCGGCGTAATTTACATACAGGCGATCGCGCTTTCATTTGCAACTAGAGAGCGATCGCCTCTCACCAAATCATCAATATTCACTTATCACATCTATGCAACCGACAATCTCAATCCCCCAACACTGGGGCTACCCTCGCTTTGCTTTGGATCAACGTACAGAACAAAGCAATTCGCAATTCGCAGTTCGCAATTCGCAATTATTTTTAAGAGAACTCCAAGAAATAAATTATCCAATTTCACGCCCATCAAAACGATTTTCTCTCTCCCTGCTCCCCCCTCCCTGCCTTAAAAGCAATGAGATATTTTTTAATTTGGAAGTCCTTAACTGCGAATTGCGAATTGCGAATTGTTTTGGTTGGCGTTATGTGCTGATGCCTAACAAGAATTCTGACGAGATATCGTACTTGCAAGAGAATCAAATCCAACCGCTCTCCCCACAGGAATTGTTCACACAAATTACCGCAGAAATTGAATTCTATCAGCGTCAAATCTTCATCCTGCAACAACAGTTAGCCCTAGTAACTGGAGGTAGCAGTAATGGCTAATTCTACAGACAGTTTTGACCGTCGGGCTAATCATCTGCTGCGTTTGCTTCAGCTTTGTGGTGGTTGTGTTCCTCTGCACTCTCTTCAATGCCAAGTTTCAAATTCAGTCATTCAAACCCTGCTGGATAAAGAACTGGTGCAAGTGCAGAACACGGGAAGCGGCTTTTTGTTGGAGATTGCCGAGGATTTTTAAGTTATTAATTCCAGAGGACGCAATCATGAAACTTTACGCGAAAACCATTCCACAAACTTTACCCAATTGGGCAACCACTATTACAACGTGTGCAGATTTGATTGAAGTTGAAATCAACGAAGAACACCCTGATTTTCAATCTCTGCTTGAAGAATTAGAAACCGAGATTGAGCCAGGAACAATAGGAGTTAAAGCTGAGGATTTATGTTCACGGCTTGGTATTGAAATGTCTAACCCCAATCTCTGCCAATTACTTGAACAAGCCCAAACCCTGATATCCCTTATTGCTACGCACCCAGACTACAAGCAACTGTTAGACGAGGGATATCAACCTGATTTAAACATTGCCGATGCTAGCACTGCACTCACCTATCTGCAATGGGAATTAGACCACAATCGAGAACCTTCTAATTAGTACAAAAGCGTTCACCTAAAGGAATGCCATTACTTTAGGTGAACGCACGGAAGTTCTTCTCCCGCTACAGAATTCTCATTATTGCACACGAAACACCAATCAATGAAACTTTAATCGAGGTGAAACATGACTGCTGAAATCAAACTAGGTTTATGCAACCCTCCTGAACCTGTTTATTTATATGTCAATCAGGGGGAAGTAGACGGAGAATCTTACGTTTGGTACAAGTTCAATATCAGCCAAGATAAGAAAATCCCTGTTACCCAAAGGGCATTAACTGGGTATCTGTCAGAACTCCGATTGACAACTAAAGAATTCAAAGGAAAGGACAACCTGAAGCTGGATATTGTCGTGAGTGCTGATGAACTTTATGTCATAAGAAGTGGTATTGAAACCAATTTCGCCAAAAGCTTTCTTTTAGCTGCATCATTAGTTCAGGATTT
>NZ_JABXKP010000066.1 GCF_017114985.1 Nostoc sp. JL33
ATGCAATGGCATTACCAGCCGATGCAATGGCATTACCAGCCGATGCAATGGCATTCTCTGTGTCCTCTGCGCCTCTGTGGTTCGTTATTTCGTAGACTTGTGCGTAAGTCCTAAAGGTTTTTGGCACTAATTGAACCGTATTGGTCTATAACCAGCTTTTAGAGATTGTCTCGTTCCCAGTCTCTGACTGGGAATGCATAGTGGAGGCTCCGCCTCAAGACTTGCGGCACCGCAATGAGGAGCATTTCCAGCCAGAGGCTAGAAACGAGGTTTTAAAGGAGTTTTGGCTTAAGTCCGCCTCAAGACTTGCGACACCGCAATGAGGAGCATTTTCAGCCAGAGGCTAGAAACGAGGTTTTAAAGGAGTTTTGGCTTAAGTTGACACCAATGGCATCTTGCCCGCCCTGATAATGTCAGTTGTATAGGGACTTCCAACAAATAAATTACCCAATCTTGTGGGGCGGGCATCTTGCCCGCGTCTGGCTTAAGGCTCTCGTGTCGCCCACCCCACAAGAAGTAGTTGAGTATTTTTTTATTTGTCAGTCCCATACGTAACAGCTTACTTTAATACTCCTGCAAAGCCCCTAACTTCCGAATTCCCGGCCAAATCATAGCCGTAGCAATCACTACTACAATTGTGCCAATTCCACCACCTACAACCGAAATTACCGGGCCAAACAAGGCGGCAGTCAAGCCTGACTCAAAGCCCCCTAATTCATTCGAGGCACTAATAAACACACTATTAATAGCAGCAACCCGACCACGCAAATGATCCGGCGTTCTGATTTGAACTAATGTATGGCGAATCACAACGCTAATACTATCTAGTGCGCCACCAAGGATCAGCATCAACATAGACAGCCAAAAGGAACGAGAAAGCCCAAAGATAATTGTGACAACGCCAAAACCAACCACTGACCACAATAAGGCTGGGCCTGCTTTGCGTAACGGTGGTAAATACGCCAGGGTAATCGCCATAGTCAAAGCACCGATGGAGTGTGCTGCTTGTAGATATCCCAACTCCACTGGCCCCACATGTAAAATATCTTTGGCAAAGATTGGGAGGAGCGCGATCGCACCACCCAACAATACAGCAAACATATCCAATGTGATCGCTGCTAAAATTAACTGATTCTGCCAAACAAACTTAGCACCTGCTGACAGCGCTTTGAGTGAAATTGGCTCAGTTGTGCGGATGACTTTTTGCTCTTTAATCGCCAGCGTTAAAATAAAACATAGCAACGCGGCGATCGCTGCTAACACATAAACTCCTGTAGCACTTCCTAATAGCGCAATCCCAAATCCTCCGAAGGCTGGGCCAATAACAGCAGCTAATTGAAAGCTACTACTATTCCAGGTGGCTGCATTGGTAAAAGCGCTGACAGGTATTAATTGCCACATCAGAGCATCACTAGCAGGTTTGAGGAATGCCCTAGCGATACCTGTTAATACCAAGCAGGCGTAAATTAGAAAAATTGCACCTTGAGTATAGGAAAGCACCGCTAAAGCCAGGGAACAGAGAGCTAGCAGCATCACCGACAGTAAGATGATCAGTTTGCGATCGCGGCGATCGGCTACATGTCCGACAATCAAGGTGAGAGCAATCATCGGCAAGACTTGCGCCAGTCCGACACCACCTAAAGCGATCGCTGAGTTAGTCCGCTCGTAGAGTTCCCAGCCGATAGCTACAGTTTGCATTTGCGACCCCACGAACAGCACCAGCCGCCCAATGGTAAATAGCCGATAGTCTCGAAATTTCAGGGCTGCAAAGGGATCGTGCTGTGCAACCTCAGAGTTATGGGGCTTTGAGTTCTGTTTTCTCGAAGACATTTTTTAGTAGAGTTAAGCCTTCTTCAATGTTGGAAATTTGCTCTTCTGTAAGACCTTTCAACAGATCGGTAATATGAGCACGAGTTTGATCTTGGGATTGCTTGAGATGATGCCTTCCATCTTCAGTGAGATTGAGCAACACCCGCCGCCGCTCTTGAGGATGATCGCAGCGTTTAACGAAGTCGCGTTGTACCAAGCGTTCTATGGTTGCTGATGCCGTAGCAGAGGTGACACCTAAATGCTCTGCTAAGTCAGATAATGAAGCCCCAGGATTCCGGTTGATAAATGCTAGCGATCGCAACTGAGGTATAGATAAAAAAGCGGCACTATGGGCACGCATATCCGCTCGGATAAACCGCATCACTAATGGAACTGTTTCCATTACTCTAGCGGCACATTCTTCGGAAGTTGCACCTTGATTAGGTTTATCCAAGGTCATGGGCTTGTTGTTCTCCTAGTTACATGGCCACCCGTGGATAAAGTTTTCCACCAATGATGGCCAAAATTATTAATGTTAATAAGAGAATTGTACAATCCAGACCAAAGCCATAGGTGCTAGTGCCGTTTAACAGCATACTGCCGCGTAAGCCGTCAACCTCATAAGTCAAGGGATTTAAATGGGAAATGAACTTTAACCAACTGGGCATCAGCGAGATCGGATAGATGGCATTGCTAGCAAAAAATAACGGCATGGTTAACAATTGTCCAATACCCGTCATCCTTTCTCGGCTTTTCACCAAACAGCCAATAATTAATGAGAAAATACAAAATGTTCCCGCCCCCAGCATGACTATCACTAGTACTTGGAGAATAGCTAGGGGATGAAGATTTAGTTTGACACCTAATAAAAATGACAATCCGTAAATGAATACTACCTGAGATAAGCACCGTACCCCACATGCCAGGGCTTTGCCCAACACCATCGCTACACGGGGTGTAGGACTAGCTAAAAATTTATGTACAATCCCTAAATCTCGCTCCCAGATTAGCGTCATCCCACCACTAAAAATTGCCACAAACAGAATACTTTGAGCTAGAATGCCAGCAGAAATGAAGTCCAAATAAGGTAAGTTCCCTGTAGGAATCGCGCGAGTCCGGGAGAAAACTTGCCCAAATATTAGCAGCCATAATGCTGGTTGCACAGCTCGAACTATTAAGTCAGTGGGATCGTGGCGGAGTTTACGCACTTCCAATTCTGCGATCGCCAGGGTTTTCGTAACTAGCTCTTTAATTGCAGAGATGATATTTCCTCGGTGAGTAGCTGGTGCTTTAACCCAACCGTTGAGCAGTACGTCTGGTTCTTGCTGTGTCACGGTAGTTGACTCCTGATGTTAACTGGTCGCCTGTATAGTGAATAAAGACATCATCCAAAGTTGCATTTGGGTTATTTAAAGAGGCTTTTAAGTCGCTTGGTGCGCCTGTAATTACGACTTCACCTTGCTGCATAATCGCCACGCGGTTACATAAGCTGTCTGCTTCTTCTAAAAAGTGGGTTGTTAAAAATATAGTGGTGCCGTAATCAGCACAGAGTTGTTCCACAAGCTGCCATACTTGAGTTCGAGCGATCGGATCTAGTCCGACAGTCGGCTCATCAAGAAATAAAATTTGGGGTTGATGTAAAACTGATACGCCGATTTCTAGCTTGCGGATCATCCCACCAGAGTAGTTTCGTACCAAGCGCTTCGCCGCATCTTGCAAACCCATGTATTCTAGGATCTCATAGATGCGGCGATCGCGTCCTTTGGCAGGTATTCCATACAGCTTGGCGAAGATTAAGAGATTTTCGTAACCCGTGAGGCTACCATCAGCAGAGAGCGCCTGGGGTACATAGCCGATAGCCCGTCTCACAGGATTAGATTGACGAGTCACATCATAGCCAGCTAAGGTTGCTGTTCCTGCACTGGGAGGCAGTAAAGTTGTCAACATCTTAATAACTGTACTTTTCCCTGCTCCATTCGGCCCGAGCAGTCCAAATACTTCGCCCTGTTCCACAGATATGCTCAGGTTATTAACTGCGGTTAACTTGCCAAAACGGCGTGTGAGTCCCTGAGTTTCCAGAATTAGCGCTTTTGGCTCGCTAGGAGGTTCTAACCGATTTATTTTTCCCGTCAGTATAGTCACAAGTTTGATGCACCTGCATTAATTAGCTAAACTAACTATTAGCTTCTCAATATAATTGTCTGAAGTCAATAGACTTCTGGCATAAATTTGAATCAGAGTAAAAGGATACTCAGTAGAGTGGCGGCGAAGTTATTGATAGCCAATTTGTGAGTAAAATTAACAGCTTTCAGTATTTACTGTCTTGGCTGATGGCTATAAAGGCTAATTAGGCTGTATTGTTCTGGGTTTTGAGGCTGACAGATGCGTTTTGTACAAAGCCATCTTGCATCTATTTCATCAGCTTTGTTCGACGTTTTTCTAGAGAAGGATATCTAGAATCTCTCGGCAAAATATCCTCTTATGAAATGTTATACAAAATTTTTCTGGATATCACTAAAGTATGTACGGAAAAAGGTTTAGTCTTCTTTAAAATAAAGGTTAAGCAAAAAGGCACAAGTAAAGATAACTATATAAAGAAAGATAAAAAAGGCTCAAAGCCTCTTGCCTGCTGCCTTATCTCAACGAAAAATATTTCTGCCACTCTAGTTCTATAGGGAAGCATAACGTATAATAACTAGTTATACCAACGAGGGTATCTGGTGAGATAGTATTTTCAGGTTATTTGTTAATGTTAAGCGACTGTCAGGTTATTGGTGAGTTAGTCTCTTGAGAGTGGTGCAACAATTCAAAAGCTTCTTTATATTAAGTCTTAAGCAAATCAAAATTTTAAATAAAGTATGCGAACATTTCTATCAGCTTACACAATTAGAATTGAAAAAAAGAGAAGTAAAAACTCTAATGATAATCATCCGCCTAATTACCGTCAGATAAATTGTTTTAATGGTCATGATGATTTACTCAGTGTTATGTCAATTTTTATTCAAAAATTAACAATTAATAGTAAAAATGATAGTTATAATATTTATATGAAAGCTTCCAATATTCAAGAGGAAGGAAGAAGTATTAGTGGACTTATTGAAAGTGGTATATACGGTATTTCCAGCAATCTTCGAGACGTAGAGACAGATTCGATAACTTATAAAAAAAAGAAGAGTGATGCCGAGGTTTTACCTTTTTATTTCTTGATTTACATTCCAAAAGATACAAATGAAGGAATTCTGCTTTTACAACGTACAGGTAAATATGGTATTCGCACACACTTTGGTATTTTTCTAGACAAGTATTTTTCTGATAAATTTCCAGGCTTTGCTGTTGAGATAAATACTTTAGTACAAGAAGAAATAATTAAGAGGATTCTATACGGAGGTACTATTAAAAAGGTTCGATGTGTTAAGTATCAAGCTCCGATTGATCGAGTTGATGGACTTGATGAAGGTCATCAAGAAATTCCCTACAACATGGAAATAGTATTATCTGCGAATAAAATTCCTTTCATGGGTAAAATTCAGAATTTTTTTAACTCAAAAGGTAGTGTTAAAAGCCTCATATAACTTCGGGATTTTAACTTTGATTACGACACCGTAAAGGTTGACGTTGATTTTGATGGAAGTCTTAGAACCTTTGATTTAACGGATCAAGTTGAAATAAAAAAAAATATTCAACGGCGTGAGTTACTTCGGGAAATTTATGTCAATGTATCTTTCTCAATATTAACTTCCACCATAACTGTAGTTATATTATTAACTTACTTCCTAAAGCCTACTAGCTGTACTTTATGGATAATAAATTTATGCTCATTGCAGTGGCTACTAGCATCAGTATGCTACTACTTTTCTGTTCAATTTCTTTTAACTCTCTTTATGGTTTTGAAACGAATATACAGACTTCTAGCGAAAGCCTTTGATTAAAGCAATTACCTATGGTTAGTTACGCCTACGCACGATTGATATAGAGGAAAGAGCGATCGCTCATAACCTATAATTAATAGGCTGTTTAAAATGGTCAATGTCACAAGGATTTTAAAAATGGACGTTGAAAAACTTAGTGATAAAACAATAGAGGTATCAGACATTACAGGTTGGAATAAAAATGGACAAAAATTTTTAGTATCAAAAATTAGATCAAGAGACATTCAAGAAGATATAAAATCCAAAGTAGAAGAAATTCTCAAGTTCGAGCATGAACATAATAAAGTGATAGTTCCTTATGCTATGACTGCTACCCCTGAAAACATTATTTTTTTTAAATGGGATGGCAAAAATCTAGAGACTCTCTACACTTTTCCAACTCACGAAGTTATGTCTGAATACGATTCAGAATTTGCAAACAAGAGGATTTCTGAGTCTTATCTAGAAATATTAGTTGAGAGTTGGTTAAGAGATTTAGCATATAAATGGAAAACAGATAATCCTCCTAAATTACAAGAGTTAAAACAAATAGATTTTGTACAAAAGCTGGCAGATGCAGCATAAGGGTATAAAAACTAGTGACTACACTTTATCTTGAAACTAACTTTTTCATTTGGAAACAGTCAAAACGCATGAAGTTCGCTTGCGACGACGCGATGAATTTGGACAACGCTACACTCTAGATTTCACGTTGGAATGGCAAAATAGAAGTGCAACCATTCGGAGTGGTTGGATTATCGAAGAAGGTTTTAATATCCCAAGATTAACAACCTGCTATCTGCTGTAAATATTTGGAAGTGCTAGAAGATGACTAAAAATACAATCAAGTTGCTGGATGTAGTAGCACTGATAGTTGATTTGCCTGAATACAACCTGTACCGTGGTCAAGTTGGCACAGTAGTAGAATTATTAGCTGATGGCGCTGCATTTGAGGTTGAATTTAGCGATCGCTCTGGTCGCACTTATGAATCTGTTGGTTTACGCCCAGAGCAAATTATGGTGTTACACTTTGAGCCAGCATCCCCTGATTCAGTACGGTCAATGGTGACAGCCTAAGCGATAGTGCCCACGATGCCTACGGCTGGCTACGCCTACGCAGGTTTATCAGATATTCTAAAATAAAATCATATCTATAAACCTTCCGCAAAATATCCGATTATGGCGATAATTCCTGTCTTCTCTACGAGACACCCAAGGGACGTAGTGGGGTATAGTCCATTACGAATTACCAATTATTTAAATCTTTCTCCCATGTGCATAGATAAAATAGTTATCTGTCACCTTCACGTCAGCCTGAAAACCTGTTTTATTTAGCTGCTCTTCAAGTTCATCAGGCTGATAAAAAATTTTGACAATCTGAAATTCTTGACCATCATTTAACTTACGGCTTTTATATATGTTTCCGTCATCTTTAAGGATATGATTGTTAGCCGTCGATGTCGGTTCAAAAGAAGAGTCAATGATAAATACTTGTCCACCAAGGCGAACAGATTGATAGACTTTCATCAAAAATGAATCGAGTAATTTTGGTGGCACATGAGACAGCCAAAAGGCAAAAAATACTAAATCATATTCAGTGTCAGGTTGCCATGTAAATAAATCTATGAGGTGATATTCAACACTCAGTGAATTTAACTTCGAGCGATTAATTGTAATCACTTCTTGGGAGGCATCGATCGCAGTAATTTTTTTCCCGATACTTAAAAGCTCTTGCGTCCAAATACCTGTTCCACAGGCTAACTCTAAAATATCATCCACTACACCAATTTGGTGTAATGTATTTTTAATCACAGCTACTTCATTAAACCAGCGCTGGTTGTTTTGGATACCGCGATCGTAGCGTCCTTTCCTATAGAACCACTGATCATATTCGTTGGCTCTAGCGCGATAGTATTCAATCTGTTGTTGAAGAATATTATCTGTCATCGTGTGCATTCTCATTTGATTGAGTTTAGATTTGATGTTGCTATGACTTTTAGGGAGAATTTTTCTTCAGTGAATAAACTTGCATTTCAGCTTTAATTATGTGATATTTTTATGATTCCATAATAATACGGTAAATCAATAAACTTGCCGGAGTTATGCCGGAGGTTTGCTGAAGTCTGATATTAATTTATCCCTGAAAGCAGAGTGAAGATGTTGACTAAGTTCTCTCCCAGTCGATTTTTGGGCATTGCGATCGCCTTCCTCCAGAGGTTCCAACAACGAAGAATCCGCAGCTTTTCGCTACTGTTTGCAGTGGGACTTAGTTTAACTTTGGCTGTCTCTGCTTGTTCTCCAAGCGCAAGCGACAATGGCACACCGCAGACAACCCAAGTCCCCAGTCCAGCAGCTAGCGCTACTACAGTTCGCATCGGCTACCAGAAAGCGTCAACTGTCCTCTATGCGCTGAAGGCGAAAGGGGAATTAGAGAAAGCTTTCGCAGCTTCAGGATCTTCCGTAACTTGGTCAGAATTTCCTGCTGGCCCCCCACTCCTAGAGGCATTGAATGCAGGCAGTATTGATTTTGGCTATACCGGAGAATCGCCACCTATATTTGCTCAAGCTGCGGGTATTCCTTTGGTTTATGTTGCCTACGATCCTTGGAGTCCGAAGGCTGAAGCCATCCTGGTGCCCAAGGATTCACCTATTAAAAGTGTGGCTGAACTCAAGGGTAAAAAAGTTGCTTTTGCCAAAGGTTCTAATGCTAACTACCTATTGGTGAAAGCACTGGAAAAGGCAGGGGTACAGTACAGTGACATCCAACGAGTAACTCTCACTCCCGCCGATGCTCGTGCTGTCTTTGAGGCAAAAAAGGTTGATGCTTGGGCAATTTGGGACCCTTACTTAGCCGCAGCAGAAGCAGCAACAGGCACACGTACTTTAGCAGATGCGACGGGATTAGCTCCCAATCGTGGTTATTATCTGGCTGCAAAACCTTTTGTTGATGGCAAGCCGGATGTCTTGAAAATAGTTCTCGATCAGGTAAAGAAAGTTAGTGACTGGGCAAAGAATAATCCTACTGAAGTTGCTAAATTTCTTTCCCCTGCTTTGGGTATAGATGCTCCTGTGTTGGAAATAGCAGAAAAGCGGCGTGAGTATGATGTACTTCCGCTCACAGATGAAGTGATTACTAAACAACAAGAGGTTGCAGATACCTTCTACAAAATTAAATTGATTCCGAAAGAAATCAAAGTTAAGGAAATTGTTTGGGAAGGCAAAGTGAATAATTCGTAATTCGTAATTCGTAATTCGTAATTCGTAATTTTTTAATTACGAATTACCCTGAAGAGTAATCATCGCTAAGTAGGTAGACCTAATTAAAATTAACTTATGAAATATTTACTATGGGATTTTGAGAATACACTAGGTTATCGTGAGGGAATGTGGAGTGGGACTTTACATTCAATATTAGAAAGTAATGGAATCCAAAATATAAAACTAGAGGATATTCGACCATTTCTTAACATTGGCTTTACTTGGCACTCCCCTGATACTCCCCATACCACATTTTTGAATGGCAAAACATGGTGGGAGTATATGAATGAATATTTTGCAGAAGTATATGAGAAAGTAGGAATAGGTAAAAATGATGCTACAATATTTGCTTTGCAAGTACAAAATGAATACAAAAATATCAGAAAATGGCATATATATAAGGATGTAACGTCTACATTAAAATATGCCTTAAATAACGATTATCAAAATGTAATTTTATCGAACCATATACCCGAACTTAACGATATTATAGAGAATTTAGGAATTAGAGATTACTTTACTGGAATATATACATCCGGAAAAATTGGTTATGAAAAACCAAACATCAAATTTTATGATTACGTTATCAACGATTTAAATATTGAAAATAAAAAATGTATCATGATAGGCGATAGTTATGACGCTGATATTGCTGGAGCTTTAGGCGCTGGAATCAAAGCAATCCTAGTAAGAAAACCAAACGAGAATAATTACAGATTTTATTGTAAAGATGTAACAGTAATAATAGAAATAGTAAAAAAAATGTCAACTTAAACACATTTGCACCAGATGGCTTAAGGGAGTACCAAAAAAAATCATCCAATCTTAATTTGTAGGGTACGTTATGCTTCTGGCTAACGCACCATAATAGATTAGATTTCGAGTAAAAATTCAAAAAAATAAGTAGTTTCAAACTACCCTAAAAATCTGCTAAATTTTGTAATATGACCAATCTCAGCGTTAACCTTAACAAAGTCGCTTTACTCAGGAATGCTCGAAATTTTGGGAGACCGAGTGTGATTGAAGCCGCTTCTACCTGCATTAAAGCTGGCGCACAAGGAATCACAGTTCACCCACGCCCAGACCAACGACATATCAAGCCCAAAGATGTCGATGCACTGGCGCAAATATTGACTGTTGAGTTCAACATAGAAGGTAATCCTTCACCTCAATTTTTAGAGATAGTCCGAAAAATCAAACCAACGCAGTGTACCTTAGTTCCCGATGCACCAGATGCTTTCACATCAGATCATGGATGGGATCTGGCTACAGATGGCTCTTGGCTCAGGCCAATCATTCGAGAGCTAAAAGACCTCGGAGTTCGAGTCAGCCTGTTTATGGATACTGACTTAACTCAAATTAAACGTGCTAAAGAGATTGGAGGCGATCGCATTGAGTTATATACAGAACCTTATGCTACAGCTTTTCGTAATGGCAATGTAGAGTCTGTATTCCAAGACTACCAAAAAGCAACACAAAAGGCTCAGGAAATTGGTTTAGGAGTGAACGCTGGGCATGATTTAAATCTGCAAAACTTAGAAAAGTTCTGTTCAATTTCTGGCATACTTGAAGTGTCTATTGGTCATGCTCTGATTGCCGACGCTTTGGAGGTGGGACTATTTACTGCTGTGCAAGATTATTTAAAAATCCTATCTTTAAACTAGATTTAAAGACTTTTAACTATAGGTGAATACACCATGTATTTTACCGCCTGAATGCTCCGGCAAAGTATTCTATTTAATCAGAAAATAACTATTTTATGGCTACAACGAGTAAGTTACAAGATTCAGCAGAAGTCAGACAGTTAAGGATGTATAAGTTTGCCCCAGCTTGGGAGAATGAGCAAATAGTCTTTGGTGCTGCACGACCTGGATACACTAACAATAAGGTTCAAGATTGGATAGAATTCATGAAGCGCCAAGATATCAAGCGAGTTTGCTGTCTTCTTCCAGAGCAACAGCTAGCTTCTTACTCTGATCTTCTGGGCACATACAAACAGGAATTTGGTAATCAACTAGTTTGTTGGGCACCAATTGCAGATTTCCATCTATGTAATTTAGAAACCCTCACACAGAAAATACTTCCTTTCTTAATAGAAGCAGATAAACAAAATGAGAAAGTTGTTGTACACTGCTCTGGTGGAATTGGACGTACTGGACATGTGTTGGCGGCATGGCTAGTTAGTGTGCGAGAATTATCAAATCAAGCTGCAATAAATGCTGTCAAGAGAACAGGTAGAAATCCTTATGAAGCTGCGATCGCTGCTGTGTTTAGAGGTAGAAATCCCTTGAAAGTTGTAAAAGAACTTAACGTGCTTCTGAATGATTGCCGTCTAGCAGTGCATAAAACATTTTGATTTTGCATAATTAATTTTTAGCTCAAAAAGGATCTACTGTGAACGCTGCAATCAGACTAGCTAATGAAAGTGATGCCTTAAAAATGCTAGCAATCTATGCGCCGATTGTGCGGGAAACTTCAATTTCCTTTGAAATAGAACCTCCCAGTGAAACGGAATTTGAGAGGCGCATCCAGAATTATCAACAGCAGATGCCTTGGCTAGTGTGTGAAATTAACGGTGAGCTTCTAGGCTATGCCTATGCTACTCCCTACCGGACTCGTGCCGCTTACCAATGGTCTGTAGAATCATCCGTGTACGTCAATGTTGAGTATCGCAGAAAAGGAGTTGCCAAAGCTTTGTACACTTCCCTTTTTGGGTTACTGCAACTCCAAGGATATTACAACGTATTTGCTGCGATCGCATTACCTAATCCAGCAAGTGTCGCTGTCCATGAGGCTGTCGGTTTTTCCCCTGTAGGTGTATTTCGCAAAGTTGGGTATAAATTTAGGGAGTGGCATGATGTCGGCTGGTGGCAACTATCTCTGCAACAAGAGCTACCCCTACCTGTAAATTCACCTCTTTATTTGCTAGAAGTTCAAAAATCGGCTCTCTGGAATGAAGCTTTAAGAAGTGGACTCTTGCTACTTCGCGTTTAACTTGGTGTTGCCATCAGCTACTTAATATTTGTATATAATTTCCCATAAATTTATTTATCTGCAACAGGAAATTCTGATCCCAGCTATGGACAGAAAACTTGTCTCATAAACATGCTTGTATTTGCTACTTGATTCTTGCAGAAGTCTATGATACTATCCGTGCAATTACTAAATACTGCAACTCGACCGATTTACCGTAGATTATAGTCTGGTTGAGATTATTCGCCATTTGCAAAGCTGCTTAATTAAATTTCTCAGCTACAACTTTAATTTCACTTGCCAGCTAATTGCTAATAGTGAAAATGGCACACATTCAGTATTTACGAGACGAGAAAATTCAAGAATTACTACTGCATTATGGTAAAAATATCGAGTAAATCTCACTTCAAGCTATTCAATTACTTTTTACTATTCTTAGTCGGTGGATTATTCACTTTATCCACGACTTTAGTCAGTTGTAAAGCACCAAATACACCAGAGAAAGCCGCTAACGCCTCTAATAGCACCAAGACAAAGGTCTTACACATGGGCTACATGACAGCTGGAGACTTACTCAAGATTAAAGGACTGTTAGAAAAACGTTTAACTCCACTGGGTATTTCTGTAGAGTGGTCAAAATTTGCTGCTGGGCCGCAACTTCTGGAAGCGATGAATGTGGGAAGTGTAGATTTCGGCTTTGTCGGTGAAACTCCGCCTATCTTTGCTCAAGCGTCTGGCGTTCCTTTCGTTTATGTTGCTAGCAGCAAACCGGGGACTGGTCAGGAAACTGCTGTTGTAGTTGATAAGAACTCTCCAATCAAGACAATAGCTGACCTCAAAGGCAAAGGACTCGCCTTTCAAAGAGCTACTGCACAGCAGTATTTCGTTCTAAAGGTTCTGGAAGAAGCAGGACTGAAACTTAGCGATATTAAACACATTAACCTCACGCCATTAGAAACTCGTGCAGCATTTGAACGTAAGAGTGTTGATGCGGCTGTAATTGGCGACCCCCACCTTGCCCTATTTCAGAAAACTGGCAGTATTCGGATTATCCGAAATGGTAAGGGGATTAGTACCCAAGGAGCCTACTGGTTAGGCTCGCGTAATTTCGTCAAAGATAATCCTGATATCGTGAAAATCATTTTGGAAGAGGTCAACAACGTCGGCAAATGGGCTGAAGCTAACCCACATCAAGTAGCTGAATTGATTTCGCCGGAAGCAAAAATTGATGTTCCAACACTAGAACTAGTATCAAAGCGCAGGCGTTACACATTAAGACCTCTTAGTGAAGAAGTTTTGTCAGGACAGCAGAAGATTGCTGACTTGTTTTATGAACAAAAATTCATCACTAAGAAAATCAATGTTAAAGAAGCGACACTTTCCTCTGAACAATATGCTGCTTTCACGCCTTCAGAAGTTAAGCCTTGAGCATTTGCAGTAAACCTTAAACATCAGAAAATTGGTAGCAGATCATGGTAGCTAAAAAACGTAACTTTCTAATGTTATTAATGGCTGGAGTATTTACCCTATCCACGACTCTAGTTAGTTGCAAGACAGCGAATACACCAGAGAAAGCCGCCATCGCCGCTTCTAGTGGCATCAAGACGAAAGTGCTACGAATAGGGTATATGACGGCTGGAGATATAACCAGAAATAGACAAGTTTTAGAGAAACGCTTGAATCCACTAGGTATTAATGTACAGTGGGCAAAATTTACCGCCGGGCCGCAACTTTTAGAAGCGATGAATGTGGGCAGTTTGGATGTCGGTGCTGTCGGTGAAACTCCACCCATCTTTGCTCAAGCAACTGGCATTCCTTTTGTTTTTATTGCTAGCACTAAACCACCTACTGGAGAAGGAACTGCGATCGTAGTACATAAAGACTCCCCAATCAAGACTGTAGCTGATTTAAAAGGTAAGACTCTCGCTTTTCAAAGAGCTACTGCTAGTCAATATTTTGTGGTGAAGGCTTTGGAGGAAGTCGGGCTGAAGTTGAGTGATGTCAAATATCTAAATCTCATATCACCAGAAACTCGTGCAGCGTTTATTCGTAATAGTATTGATGCAGGTGTAATTAGTGATCCCCAACTTGCCGAGTTTCAGAGAACTGTGGGAGTTCGGATTCTCCGAGATGGTAAGGGGATTACGACCCAAGGAGGTTATTGGTTAGCTGCACGCAGTTTCGTGAAGGAGAACCCGGAACTAGTGAAAATTATCCTCGAAGAAGTCAACAACGTAGGCAAATGGGCTGAGGCAAATCCACGAGACGTTGCGGAAATAATCGCGCGTGATGCCAAGCTAGATATTCCAACGTTGGAAAAAGTAGTCAAGCGGCGGCGTTATACCTTAAGACCGATTAGTGATGAAATTCTGTCAGGGCAGCAGAAGATTTCTGACTTGTTCTATGAGCAAAAGTTCATCACCAAGAAGATCAATGTTAAGGATGTAGCGCTTTCCCCTGAAGAATATACTGCCTTGACCCCACCAGAAATCAAGCCTTAACTTCATGCCTAGCAATTGTACGAAGCAAGAGCGTCTAACGCACAATTGCAGATTATTTTTGTACGTTTTAACTAAGGGACTTCCAAATAAAAAAACATCCCAAAACTGACGCAAAAACCCTCTCTATTTCTCCTGTATAGCGGTTCTCAGTTGAGTGAGGTACAAGAACCCCACCCCCAACCCCCTAAGAGCAAGCGAGGAGGGGACTATGATGTACCTAATATGATTAGGAAACGCTATATCTGTGTTCTCTGCGTCTGGAGTGGTAGCCTGCGGCAAGCCGCTCCGCGTCTACGTTTATTTGGATAATTTATTTCTTGGAAATCCCTAATCTAAGTACAGCATTCCATTAATTCGCTACGAATTAAATTTGGCAAAACTCTGCGTACCTTTGCGTTTAAAAAGGCTAGGATTTTACGCAAAGCTGTACTAAGTTGTCATGAGTTAAATACACACTAGTTTTTTGAATTTTGAATTGCTTATACAGGCTGTGGTTTGAGTAAATCTGTTTTGGTAACAAATTCACTGAATGTACTTGCAACTTGCTGCGGTAATGCGCCTGGCGTTTTCACTGGTAACAGAGGAAACAGTAATTCCGCGACTCGATAGGCTTCTTCGAGATGGGGATAACCTGAGAAAACGAAAGTATCAATTCCTAAATCGGCATATTCTAGCATTCGCGCTGCAACTGTTTCTGGATCTCCGACTAAGGCAGTACCAGCACCTCCACGGACTAAGCCGACACCTGCCCATAAGTTGGGGCTAATTTCTAAGTTTTTGCGTTCGCGTAGCGTGCCGGAGGCAACCTTACCATTGTGTAGTTGTGCCATGCGGCGTTGTCCTTCTGATTCTGATTGAGCAAACCGCCGATGTGCAGCTGCGATCGCTTCATCATCTACATACTGAATCAGTTCGTTGGCTGCATCCCAAGCTTTTTGCGTAGTTTCACGCACTATGACGTGCATCCGAATCCCAAAACGGACTGTTCTACCTTGTTCTGCTGCTAATCGGCGTACCTTTGCAATCTTTTGGGCAACTTGATCTGGTGGTTCACCCCAAGTTAAATAGACATCAATATGTTTGGCAGCAACTTGGAGAGCAGCATCTGAAGAACCACCAAAATATAGAGTCGGATAAGGCTTTTGTACAGGAGGAAATTCGAGTTTTGCGCCTTGAAGTTTCAAGTGACGACCATTAAAGGTTACTTCTTCACCTTGCATGAGCGATCGCCAAATTGTCAAAAACTCATCAGTTAGTTCATAACGCTGATCATGATCTAAGAAAATTCCATCTTTAGCAAGTTCTTTTGTGTCGCCACCTGTTACCACATTCAGAATAATTCGACCGTTAGAAATCTGGTCAAAAGTAGCAGCCATCCTGACTGCCAAGGAAGGCGACATAATTGCCGGACGAAAAGCTACAAGAAACCGCAAGCGTTCCGTAACTGAAATTAAGGAAGTAGCTACAATCCAAGTATCCTGTTTTTGTCCAGTACCAATCAACATTCCGCCATAGCCCAATTTATCAACAGCTTGGGCGATTTGCTGCATATAGGGATAAGTAGCTGGTCGCCTGCCGATTGTAGTACCTAAATAACGCTCGTCTCCCTGTGTAGGCAAATACCAAAAAACTTCCATGTTCCTATCTCCTGACGCTATTTCTGACTGATGGTTTCCGGTGTGATTGCTGCATATTGTTCGCTAGTCAGCATCGCTTCCTTAATATTAATGGGTTTAGGAATTACTTTTTCTTTGGCAAACAAATCTGCAATCTTCTGTTGATTTTCCATGATTTCTGGCGTAATTGGTCTTAAGCCGTAAGTTCGCCTTTCAACCATTGTTTTTAAAATATCTTCATCAATTTTAAGGTGAGGAATAAGAAGTTTTACAACTTCTGATCGGTTTTTATCACTCCATTGACCTGTGTTATCTATCTCCTCCAGAACTAATCGTACTAATTTTGGATTTTCTGTGGCAAACTTTCGGGCAGCCATGTAATATCCGCCCTGAGTAGCAATGCCACTACCATCTCTCAAAACACGAGCATTTGCCTTTTTTTGTGCCACTGCTAAATAAGGGTCCCAAGTTACCCAAGCATCAATTTTTCTCTGAATAAATGCATCACGGGCTTCTGAAGGAGGGAGACTAAGGGCTTGAATATCACTATATTTCAAACCACCCTCTTCCAAAGCTTTTATTAATAAGTAATGGGAAGCAGAACCCTTTTGAAAAACTACTTTTTTACCTTTGAGATCAGCTAAAGTCCGAATTGGTGAATTATTTTGGACTATAATTGCACTTCCTTTACCAGTGCTAGGTTTATTGCTAGCAACATAAACTAAAGAAGTGCCAGCCGCTTGAGCAAAGATTGGGGGAGTTTCGCCTACAGAACCAATATCAACCCTACCGACATTTATCGCTTCCATCAGTTGTGGCCCGGCGGCAAATTGCGCCCATTCGACGGAAACACGTAAAGGCTGTAGACGTTTTTCTATCAATCCTTTAAGCCTGACAATATCCCCAGAGCTTTGATATCCCATACGGACAACTTTGGTTTTAAAACCTGTGGTTTTATTTTCTGAGTTTGGGGTTTCGACTGAACAACTGATTAAGGTTGTGGAGATTGTTAATAATCCAGGTAATAGGAATAGTGAAAAACGTTGGAAAATGTTAACTCGTGGCTGTTTGAAGGCAGTAATCATCGATGTGTTTATTTTTATTATTTGGTTAATCTTCGCCGATTTTCATTCGTAAAGGTGCACATCTGTGCATTGGTGTCAACTTAAGCGCAAATCCCTTTAAAACCCAATACGGTTCAGTTAAGGCTTAACTCTTTGTCAAAGTCAATTTTTTTAACGAACCGCGTTCGCGAAGCGTCTCCCCTTGGGAGAAGGACGCGTTCGCGTAGCGTCTCGTAGAGAAGGACGCAAAGGAAGAGGCTAGCGCCTGCCGTAGGATGCCCGCAGGGCTGTAGGGAAAAGTTCAAATCGGCCCAAGCCGCCGCTCTGACTTCTCTCTGTGTCCTCTGCGCCTCTGTGGTTCGTTATTCCGTAAGTTGTGCGTAAGTCCTATCAGAGACTGGGAACGAGACAAAAGCTTGATTTTCTCTTAGCCCACGGAGGAAAGCTCTTGTTTGTGTAGCCGCGTACTCCTAGGTCGAAGCAAGCTACACGCAGTGTGCCGCAGGCAATTCTATACGCCAGGGCTTCTCCTAACCCAAAGATTTAGACTTTTTGAAGCTGAAGGTTCTTTTGGAACAATTCTTGAACGTTTTTCCAAGCATCGGCAGCAGCTTCGGCATTGTAGCTGGCGCGATGGTTGCAGAAAAAGCCATGTCCGGCTCCAGAATAGCGGAAGATAGCATGGGGAATCTGATTTTTCTTTAATTCAGCCTCAATCTGTTCTGTTTGCTCCAAGGGAATTCCCTGATCATCAAGACCAAAGAAGGCGTAAATGGGGCCTTTAATATCGGGAGTGCGGGTGATGGTTGCTTCTCCACCGCCGGGAGTTGAGTTGGGAATACCGCCACCATAGAAGGAAGCTGTAACTTTAATATCTGGTAAAGTAGCAGCTAGATAAACGACGTGACCACCAAAGCAGAAACCAATGGAGCCGATCGCATCTCCTTGCACATTTGGTAAGGTTCTTAAATAGGCGATCGCAGCTTTAATATCACTCAATATTTCATCGGCTGTTGTTTGCTCCTTATACCCTCTTCCTTGCTGCACATCTTCAGGGGTGTATCCACCCTCGAAACCAGGTGCGGTGCGTTGGAAGAGAGTCGGTGCGATCGCCACATACCCGTCTTTGGCGAACTTCTCAGCAACTTCCCGAATGTGAATGTTGACGCCAAAAATTTCCTGAATCACGATAACGGCTGGGAATGTTCCCTCTTTTGCTGGTTCAGCTAAATAAGCATCAATTTGCAAATCTCCGTTAGGAACTTTAACTTTAGCAGTGCGAATTTCTCTGTTTGTCATCTTAGGGATTAACCTGTAATTGCTTTGAGGACACGATGTTTTATGGTAAGTTTTGTACAATACTACTTAAACTATACCGATTTACCGTAGTTTTAAGAGTAGTATTTCACAAACAATCGGCAAAGGCAAGTCCTTTGATTTAGAGATGTAGATGAATATAAGACCATACCAAGAATCTGATGCTGAATCAGTCAGTGCTTTGTGGAATGAGGTGTTTCCTAATAACCCGTCGCACAGCAGCCCGAAATTGATAATCAGTCAGAAGCTTGCTGTACAGCCTGAGTTGTTTTTCGTTACTGAGATTAGCTCTGTAATTGTAGGCACTATAATGGCAGGATATGACGGACATCGCGGTTGGCTATATACAGTTGCGGTCAGTCCTCAGTATCAACGCCAGGGTATTGGTAGCAAGCTAGTGCGACACGCAGAGAGGGTATTGATCGCGATGGGATGCCTCAAAATCAATCTCCAAGTTCGTATCTCCAACGCAGAAGTAGTTGAGTTTTATAGGAAACTTGGCTATCTCGTCGAAGAACGTATCAGTATGGGAAAGCTTGTCGCATAGGTTTTTGGTGAGTTGGAACAGAAGAACTTTAGAAATACGCCAGTATTACTGCAAAAGGTAATTGTACCGTTGGCAAATTTAACCTAAACTAGGAGAAAAATTTATGAAGCTTGATGCAGTTCATCATATTCAAGTAACCTATCCTCTTGAGGTGGAGGAAGCAATGCTGTTTTTCTACAGTAAAGTTTTGGGACTGACAGAAATTCCCAGACCTGAAGTGATGAAAAACGATCCAGGAGCGTGGTACAAGTTGGGAGATATTGAATTGCATATTAGTACAGAAAAAAACACCAATAACCAAGCATCTAGACGACATTATTGCTTCCAAGTCGATAATTTGAATGCCTTTGAAGAACACCTAAAAGGGCATGGGGTAGAAATTATTCCCGATCAGCGATCGCTTCCAGGATGCGTGCGATTTTTCCTCCGCGATCCCGGTGGGAATCGAATAGAGATCGCAGAGTTCGTTAAGAGTACTTTTGCACAGCTACAAACAGAGGAGTCGCTATTAGAAAGATATTCAGCAACGCTGTTTTAAGCACCAAAATTACTGGAAGTTGCACGCCAATTGCTACGGGAGCATCCCACTTTTTTGCATGTCATTGCGTTCGCCTCCTGTCTCGTAGAGAGGAGGCGAACGCAATGATGGTTATTCTCTCATTGGAAAATAAAAACTGGGATTCACCGAATTGCTACCCTGCTTTAAACCTTCTGGAGAACCTCTACAAAAGCTTTATTTTCTGTTATAGGACTAATATTTGATTTTTGAAATACACGTAGCGTCTCGTAGAGATGGGATTTTGCGATCACATCACGAACTAGACGGTAAACTATGGGATGATTATATTTACAGCATCTTACGGAGTGAGTGGAAAACTAGCTAATTATTCAATAATTAACTAAGTTAAATTATCAACTCTTGAATGCAAATAAGTAGTTTAGCTTAAAAAACGATTGATTTAGAGGAAAATAATTTATGTCTGATTTAATTAACAAACAAATCATCCTGAAAAGTCGTCCAGTCGGCGAACCAAAAGAGACTGATTTTGCTCTCGTAGAAACACCAACTCCCGAACCGGGTGAAGGCGAAATTCTTAGCCGCACCATTTATCTATCTCTCGATCCTTACATGCGTGGTCGTATTAGTGCAGGCAAATCTTATGCTGCATCAGTAGAATTGAATTCAGTTATGGTAGGTGGTACAGTCAGCCAAGTAATTAAATCAAATCATCCTCAATTTCAAGTAGGAGATTTTGTTTTGAATAATAATGGTTGGCAAACTTATGCAATATCTAAAGGTGAGACACTGCGTAAGCTTGATCCGACTCAGGCACCTTTATCTTATAGTTTAGGTGTTTTGGGTATGCCTGGTCTGACTGCTTATGCTGCTCTGCTTGATGTCGGTCAACCTCAAGAAGGTGAAACTGTTGTGGTTTCAGCCGCTTCTGGTGCTGTCGGTGCAGTAGCAGGTCAAATTGCCAAAATTAAAGGTGCGCGAGTAGTGGGAATTGTCGGAAGTGACGATAAGCGAGACTATATAGTTAAGGAATTAGGTTTTGATGTTGGCATTAACCGCAAAACCCAAGAACTTGATTCAGCGCTCAAAGCTGCTGCTCCTAATGGCATTGATGTTTACTACGATAATACAGCAGGTGTGATTTTAGAAACTGTGTTGCAGCAAATTAACCTTGGGGCAAGAATTCCACTAGTAGGTTTGATTTCGGAGTATAACGCTACATCTACTCCATCAGGGCCTAATTTAATGCCACTACTAATCAAACGGGCTTTAATCAAAGGTTTTTTAGTTAGCGATTATCAACATCGGTTTAATGATTTTTTGCATGATGTTTCTGGTTGGTTGCAGTCTGGCAAACTTAAGTATAAAGAAGATGTAGTTGATGGTTTAGAGAACGCTCCTGGTGCATTCATTGGTTTACTTCGAGGTGACAACTTTGGCAAGCTGATTGTTAAGGTGAATGACGACCCAACAGCAGGTTAATCGCTTAAGTAAGTGGGCAAGAATAAATCAAACTATGTTATGCAATGTAAAATTAATTAACTTGGTTTGTAGTAAGGGTCAAGGCTATTTCATTCTAGACATAAACCGCCCGGAACTGAAGTTCCGGGCTAATAGCTAAAGTCCGTTAAAACGGACTATAACCTTTTTTGAGAATACATCCTGCGAAGCAAACTATTAGCTGTCAGCGTACAATCTGCAAGCCAAGATAAAGTTTAGGAAGATTTTTTCCCATCTGAAACCATTTGCGATAGAATATAGGCTGCGAAATCTAGTAACTGATCCAGCAAAAAGCCAATGATACCGATGTAGAGGATCACCTGGATTATGTAATCGGTATTGCCAGCTTTATAAGCTTCCCAGAGGGTAAAGCCAAGTCCTTTTGGGCCAGTTAACATTTCTGTAGCAATAACTATAAACCAGGCTACCCAAATGCTAACTTTCAAGGCATGAAATATATGAAATATAGCTACTCGAAAGTTATTATTCTGTCTGTGAAAATGTCGCATACCTATTGCCGTATTAATAATCATCGTCCAGAGAGTTCCCAGAAAAACTACTATAATAGCAGCCGATTCGCTCTCTTGAAACGCTATTAGGGCAATAGGTAGCAAAGCTATAGGAGGGATACTATGTGGTATCTGAAATAACACCCTAAATAGCTGATAAATCATGCTATTTAGTCCGATGAAATATCCGATAAAACTACCCAATACAACGGCTGGAATGTAACCGACAAATAACCGTTGTAGGCTAGCTAAAATGTCTAAAAACATATATTTTCTCTGCCTCAGTTCTCATGGAAAACATCTGGGAAATACTGCGGCAACAACACCAAATAGGAAATAGAAAAGTGAATTGAATTCTACTTCATCTTTGATTACTACAAAATTTTTTATCTCTTCTCCTCGTTGACGGTTAATCAAAAAAATTTAGGTATTATTACGATGTGTTAGTAATAGTACAAAGAAGAGGTAAAACTTGGCTTTAGTAAACTTTATCAGAAAAATAAATCCTGATTAGCAAATTAAATACAATTTCCATAATTTGCTTGATTGATGATTGTATTAAGTATAAATATCTAAAACTTTTAATACCAAATAAATAGCATAAATTGTTATTAGCAATACAGATAATAATTGAAGGAGGCAGCAGGCTCAGTTGGAGCAAAGTCCAAGGCGATTCAAAGAAAGGATGATTTGGAGCCACTGAACGAGAGTTGAGTGGCGGTTTTGAACCGCAAGCTCGCTTGCGTAGTTTACCGCCATAGGCATCGCAGCAGTTCTTGATCTGATTGTTTCGTTGGTTTATTTCCCCAGATTCCGCTTCATTTGTTCTAACTCATCTTGGGTTTCCCAGTGACGAAACTTTTCTTCTAAGTCATCAAACCCACCAGAATAACTGCTAGCTTGATTCGACCAGCCATTGGTTTCCAAACGCTGCTGAGTTTGCGCTTTAGCACGGGCTGTCTGTGCTTCGGCTGCTTTGGCTTGCACCTCCTGTCGCCGCAGCTGAATTTTTCGCAGTAGTTCCTGAGATTGGTTAATGCGTTCTTTCAGCCCTTGCATATGTCCCCAGCGCTGATTTCCTTCGCGCAACAAGCCTGCTTCTCGCTCACCCGCCGCAGTTGCCAAATCCTCTCTACCAGCGTTTTTGGCTTTTTGAACACGGATATGCCAACGCTGAATTTCTTGAGCGGTGGACAGAATTTCTTCTTGCGATCGCTTCTCTTGTAATCGTAAATCTGCGATCAGCTTTAATGTGTCTTCCTCTTGCTCACGCAGCTGTTCTAGCAGCGCCTCTAACTCCAAATGTGGATTGTTACGCAAGAATTCTTCTAAACGATTTTCTAGAAACCGACTCAAATCATCAAATAAGCCCACTGCTAGAACTCCAGAGATCGGGTGCGTGACTATTTTATCAACAAGGGGAAGGAAAAAGGTAAAAAGCTGTTTGGGGACAGTGAGCGAAATAATCCTTGTGTTATTGTGCCAAATTTCATAGAGTTGATTTCCTTTTTATAGCTTGAGAGATAAGCATTACCTAATTACACTGTATTAATTATTAACCCAAATGCTGCATCTACGTCCGTGATAAACATCGCTCTGTCGATGAGAAAAAGTGAATATTTAAGGTAAATCAATCTAAATTTTGCCTAATTCTCACATAAATCAGTTAAACACCATGAATTTTAACCAATATAAGCAGAAAATCAAGCTGATGGTAAAGAATTAGAAGACAGTCATGAATTTTCCTACCTAAAGAGGGTACACAGAAATAAATTTTAATGTTAAAACTAGAACTTATGTTGATTATAGTTGCACGAGAGTCGCTATCTGGAAACCTACATCTTGTACATATCTTGCTTAAGTAAGATAACTTTAGCTAAAAAACAAAAGTTAGTTTGTTAATTGATGTAATCCGTCAAACCTTACCAATATGAAACGACCTAACTATTTTCAAAAGAATTCCAAAAACTCTTTAATAGAAAAGTATCACCTTTACAAAGGTGAAAAATTGAACTGGCTTCAAGTAACTCTTCGGCTTGAAAGGTCAATTATTTCTATCATTCTTCCTTGGGTACTTTTTTGTGCTGCGTATGGTTTTTTAATATCATTTTTCTATGATTTAGGATTACCAATAGCATTTTCAGATTCAAACAGTATTATTACTAATGCTGTTTTAAGTTTTAATATTGGTTTTACATTACTATTAGTTTTTCGGACGAATACAGCCCATGATAGATTTTGGGAAGGTCGCCAACTATGGGGTTCTTTAGTTAATACATCTCGTAACTTAACTCGTGGAATTTGGATAATAATTAAAGAGAAGACACCGCAAGATAGAGTAGAAAAAGAGGCAATACTTCGGTTAGTAACTGCTTTTGCAGTTGCAATGAAGTTACATCTAAGATCAGTACCTTTAGACACTCAGTTAGCATCCTTGATGTCTGAAAAACAATATTTCCAACTCCAAAATACTAATCATCCCCCACTACAAATTGCTTACTGGATAGGAGATTACTTGCAGTATCAGCATGACCGGAATTGTCTAAATGTCTATCAATTGACTACTTTACATAACTGCGTAGATGATTTAGTTGATATTTTAGGTGGTTGCGAACGCATTTTAAAAACGCCACTGCCTTTGATATATACTATTAAACTCAGACAACTGTTATTAATTTTTTGTCTGATATTACCTTTGGAAATTGTTAGCTTGTTGAATTGGTGGACTGGTATAGCAATGGCTTTTGTAAGTTTTACCTTATTAAGTATTGAACAAATTGGCTCAGAAATCGAAGAACCTTTCGGGTTTGATCCCAATGACTTGCCTTTAAATGCGATTTGCACTACAATCTCAAACAATGTTGAAGAATTAATCAGAGTTGCTTCTAACAATGTTCGTTCTTCCTAAATTTATAAACAAGTTTTACCAGATAAATTCCTGAGTAAGATGTAATAAATTTTTCCTTTATTAATAATAGATAATACTTGCCTTAGAAATGCACCACAAGTAGCCCGTCAGAGACATCGCTTAATAAATCTTTCGCCAAGATTTCACCGTCCCTTTGCCAATTTCGCTATCAACAGTTTCACCTCCTTCCAAGACTAGTCTGATGTCTAAGTTCTCATCTGGAGCATTTTTCAAAGCAGTGGCTAATTTTTGACTGACAGCAAACGTGCCGGTTGAACCGTCTAATTGAAAAACTTTTTCCCTGATCTTTAGCAAAAGTTTATCGACTTTCTTGGTAGTGACAAACCTAAGAAAGTCAGGTCTGGGATACACACGACCTGCGGTATAGAAAGAAGACGTTGCTTGACCCGAAATTACTGTTACGAGTACTCGAATGCTCGAAGGTGTCCACAAACTAAGAACTTGCTCTGAACCCTCACGGTATAAATTGCCGCCTAAAGAGTTGCGATCGAAAACGCCAAGAAACTCTCCTTCAAAAGGGTCAACGATTCTTACGGGTTTCGACCAAGGCACATCCATATTGGGGGACAGTCCTACTGATTTGACCACTGGCAAATCGCTTGATGCTTGGGCAAGACTAGCTATCTCTTGAACAGTGAAAGCAGCACAAAGTTGAGGGGAAAGCACAGCCAAGCTAGTCCCTAAAAGAAGAACTGGAATTGTCTGCGGTAAGTTGATCATAAGTCAGGGGTAGAATCTTCAAAGACAATAATCGCACAGCCTTTATTAGTCATCCCCCGCAAGACTTTTATTTGCCATGAAGCCTTGACAATTGAGCAAATCTCAGGCTCTTGGGGCGATGTCTTTTGACTTGCGGAATTCTTTACCAGACGCTTTGCGATCGCTTACTATCAAGCATACATTAGTACTAAATATGTACGTTTACTTAAGTAATATTATTTAATATTGCTCAAGTGTTTGAGGTTTTTGTGCAAGAGTTAGTGAATGCGAGTTTATTTTTGGTATACAGATAAAAGCAGACATTCCCAAACTAGCCGTGGTTGAGCGTAAGCAAGTAAGTATTTACGAGCTTGTTCTAGCTGGTGAATGATCGTAGGTTGATGCCACTGCTGCCAGTAGAATTGTTGAAGATAATCAACTAACCACAGTTGTGCTTCTGTATCTAAATCTTTATCAATTTTTTTGGCTAACTCTAAGGCTTTGCGATAGGAAGCAGGGGCTTTTTTCAAGTCTTCGAGTAACTCAGAGGGAATAGCTTGTAATTGCTCGTAAGATGCGATCGCACTTCCGGCACTGCCAGCTGCTATGCTCAATACTGCCTGATTTTGCAAAATTTCCTGATGACCAGTTTGTGTGAGGACAACAGCCAAAGACTGTGCATCTAAGCGATAAAAAGGAATGCGTTGACAGCGTGATACTAAAGTTGGCAAAACAGACTCAGGTGTAGGTGCAATTAAAATTAACGTCGCCTGTCCTGGTTCTTCTAAAGTTTTAAGTAAAGCATTCGCTGCGGCTTCTGCCATTGTTTGGGCTTCTTCCAGCACTATCACATTCCTCGGTGCTTCCAAGGGTGGACGACTTAAAAACTCGGTAATTTCCCGAATTTGCTCTAGCCGAATTACAGGTGGTGCCTTACGCTTGAGTCCTTTTTCGGCCGCTTCTACTGCTGTTAATCGTTGTCCCTGGTATTGGTACGTTGGTTGCACCCACAACAAAGCTGGATGGTTCCCTTGACGCAAACGGTTTTGTAAAGCCGTAGTGACTCCCATCTGACTAGAAAATAGCAATTCCACAAAACACCTGGCTGCTAAACTTCTTCCTACACCATCTGGCCCCACAAATAGATACGCTGGAGCAACGCGGTTTTGTCTGACAGCCTGAGTGAGTAATTCTATGGCTTGCTGTTGTCCTACAAGTGGTGCAAATGAGTTAATAGTTAAGTACCTTCGTCAAAACAAAAATATGAAAACAGAGGGCTGATGTAGTAGAGTTGTTGTCCAGAACGACAACCTAGAAGCTACAAAATGCCAATATTTGACATACTAGCACTGTTGCAATGACTTCTACCGTGTAAGGGTCGTAGTGTTTTTAAACGCAGAGGGGCGCAAAGTAACGCAGAGTTTTTTTGAAGAGAATTTGTTACAACAAATTTATGTAACGTTGTATTTAGGAAGTCTCAGATGTCGCACAAACAATTTATTTATTACTGGCAAAAATGGTTACTTCCCACCTTGGTACGTGCAGTGGTAATAATTTGTCTAACAGTAGGGGTGTTGGGCATATTGGGAAGCACTGCTCCGATGAGTAATGCTCAACTGGTAAGTACTACTAAGGGTATCCAAGATAAACAGACACCATTAAAATCAACAGCGTTAAATGCCACTGTATATCACAGTCCTGATTGTAATTGTTGTGGCGGGTGGATTGATCACTTAAAGGCACAGGGTTTTCAAATTACAGACTTTTCCACGCCTGACATCGAAACAGTCAAACAAAAGTACAATGTGCCGGATAAGTTGTCATCTTGCCACACAGCAATTATTAATGGATATGTGATTGAAGGACACGTCCCAGCAGACGACATCAAACGTTTGCTTCAAGAAAAGCCAAATGTTGCTGGTTTGTCTGTTCCCCAAATGCCTGTAGGCACTCCTGGGATGGAGATGGGGAATCGAAAAGACCCGTTTTCTGTGTTTTCCTTTGATCACAAGAACTCAGTTGCGGTATTCAATAAATATCCGTCCTCTTAATGTAATCTCGCTGTATTCAGAGGATGTTTTAAAAGTGGATTTTCATGTATTTTAGCGATTTATCGAACAGAATACATTCGTCAGTCGTCAGAATTCAGTTGGGTATTTTGTACGACTGGTGGATGAATAACCGGCGTTTTTGCACCCCCACCAAATCTACAATTTGGTGGTCTTCTCTACGAGACGCAAGCGCGAACAATCAGTAGCGGGTCTGAATCCCCAACTGATTGATTCTGAATTCTGAATTCTGGATTCTGCATTCTTCTTCAAAATCGCCAAAGGCTTTTAAAACATCCTCAGACTAATTACCTGAATCAGTGGTAGAAAATGTTACTCGTTAGAACCAGCTTTGATCAACTGCGACAAATGACTTAGCCATCTCCCAAACCAGAAGCCAGATGCTGGGCTTGCAACATTTTGAGAAAGAAGCTCAATCGCATGGTTACAATCTTGCAGACTTGCATCGAGTCCCATTGTGTGATAGATTTCACGGGCATGGCAAAAAGCAGCGATCGCTTCTGGTTCTCGATTGATTTTTTCTAACACCAAACCCAAATTAAACCAGGCGTTTGCTTCCCCATTTCGGTCATCAATATCCCTTCTGATCTCTAATGAATATTGATGAAACTCAACCGCCTTTTGGTACTGTCCTAGAGCATTATAAGCATTGCCCAACGCACTTAAGGACATGGCTTCTCCATTGCGCTCGCAGATGAATCTTGCCAGTTCTAACCATTGCTGGTAAAACTCAATTGCCAGTTGGTACTGCCCCAACGATTCATAAGTATTGCCCAAACTTCCCAGGCAAATACATTCCCCAGTCGAATCGCCTATTTTCCTGGTGATACTCAACCACTGCTGATAAAACTCAATCGCTTGCTCGTACTTGCCCAGGCATTCATAAGTATTACCCAAACTTCCCAAGCAAATGCCTTCGCCAGTGCAATCGCCTATTTTCCTGGTGATGCTCAACCACTGATGATAAAATTCAATCGCTCGCTGGTATTTTCCCAGTGATTGGTAAGCGTTGCCCAACCCAGATAAAGATTTGGCTTCCCCTAAGCCATCGCCTATTTCTCTAGCTATATCCAACCACTGCTGATAAACCTCAATTGCCAGGTGGTACTCCCCAATTGACTGGTAAGCATTGCCCAAATTTCCTAAACAAATGACTTCCGCATTGCGTTGGCTTTGCCCGTCTTCTCTACGAGACGCTCCGCGAACGGCATCGCCTGTTTCTCTGGCTTTGTGCAAGCACTGCTCTTCAAATTCAATGGACTCAATGTTATTTAGGCTCCCGGATCTAATTACTTCTGTCATTCTCTATAGAAAAGGAAATTTTTGGTTGATAGGCTGTTGATTATACAATTTTCTGTGCCTTCAGCACAGGATCAGTGCAACTTATACAACTCTATCTCCAAATCTAGAAATTCTTCTTTAATATCCTTTTATACGCAGGGATCGCTGTGTATAAAAGCCTTTTATTTATATTTGATAACCAGTCAGCAAGTATAATATACTGATAAATTTAGCTTGACAAAAAGATATAATAAAAACCAATCAATCAGCAGCAGCATAATCAGGCAATGCGTTGAGTTGTAAATTAACAGCACTTAGATAATTTTGGTCGTTTAAAGCTTGTGATGGTAATTTATTTGCATTTACAGCAGCCTTCACCAAATCTTTTGCAATAAGATTTCTGTGCTGAGTTTGAAATACTAGCGCTTCTCCACTAGGAATACCGTGCTGCTTAAGACCTCCTTGATAAGCAAAATTAACTAGATTGAAAGGCTGGAGGTAACTAACAGTAGTAGAGTTCCTGGGCAAATTGTTAGAGTTAATAGCTATTTCATTACTGTTGCTAGTAGCTGTTTGAGCGGCAGCGATTCCAGGTACAAGAGTAATAGAAGCAAAAATCAGGGCAGAATTTATTAAGGTAACAAGTTTCATCAGGTGATTCTTAGGTAAAATGCAATTGGTGTTCTTTAGTAATAGAGTCCTCTTTATTATTAATCTCAGCTTCCTTCAGTCAGGTCACCTGATCGGTTGATATATGACTCACCCAAAAGGGTGAGCTAATTGAGCAACACAAAGACTAATGGAAACTCCGTTAAGTCCTCCAGAGAGAAGGAATTAGTTGAAACTTTCCAGTATTTAACTGAGGTGAGTTGAACATTTATGGAATTTTTAATTCGCCTCTTGAGTTTCCCTAAAAAAGCAGAAATTGCCGCGATCGCACAAATTCCGGTATCAGGCGATCGCGGCAATTAACGAGTCTCCCCAGATTAGCTAAATTAGGATTCCTCAAACAGGCGATCGCCTTTATGCAAGCGATAGGCAATTTGATAGGTTTGCCCTTGCGATCGCATTGTGGGTGCGTGTGCTGCTAGATAACGAGCAGCAGCAACTAATACATGGATACCAGCAGCTTCACTTAACAGCGAGTATTGTCTAAAAGCTGCTTCTACTTCCTGAATCACATGAAACTCCCGGTTTTCCCGCAGCATCAACTTACCCAATATTGCCATCAGTCGCTCGGCAGAACCGCCACTATACAAATAATCAGCTACCAACTGACCTGTCTGATTTACTTGTTGTTGGCGATTTAATAAATCCGGTAGTTGCTTGAGCAATTCTTCAGGATTTTGAGCAGGGTCTTTTGGTTCAGGGAGTCTTGCTGGTGGCACATTCAAAAAACGATTCAGATATACACTGATCGCAGCATCAAACACACCTCGTAGTAAGTAGAGCGAAGGCACTCGTCGTAATCCTTGATGCACTGCATTGGCAAAAGTGAACGGATGATGCGCTGAATTCCAGTCGCCAAAGTCGTTGTTAGTGTGGAAGCGAGCTACCCGCAGTGCTGCCGTATAAGTAACTACACTTGCCAATTGTTCTTCAGTACAACCAGCTTCCAAAGCACTCAGAAGAGAGTCGGTAATTTTCTGTGGGTCTTCTCCTAACAAAACCGGCACCAATTCCTCCTGGCCTGACCAAGTTCCATGTCGAGGTTCTCCTGTTGCCACCATAGGTAACTGCTCAAAGGCAGACTCCAGAATTGCTACCAAATCCACAGGATAGCGCCAGGAATTGGACTCTTCCATGCGCGAAGCAGTTGCTAAACCAGAAACTAGACTCGGCAAAACTGACTCCGCCCCTTGCCAATTAACGGCATCCAGAGCTTCCAGCGCCTTGTTAATAAAGTCGAGTGCATGACCGCTATCGATGTAACGGTGGTCTGTGGCAGATGTGAACAGCATATCTGCAATTTGCTCAGAATTAGCTCCCGCCCGAATTGCAGATACCAGACATCTCTCTGCGGCTTCACTATCCCGCACCTCAATAAACTGGCAAAACCAGCTTTTGAGGGTATCTAGGTCAACTGTAGAATTAGGCAATGGATGAACTACAAAGTGAGGTGGCGCACCTGCGCTATCACTAGCTACTGCCGAAAGTCCTTGGAAAAGGGCGCGGGGTTTGTCTTCTGCATCTAGATAAGGCAGCAAATTCATCATGCAAGTATGGATGGTTAAGCCTGAACTCCAGCCTGCTTTGTTGTAACGGGTGCCAAATTCTAGTCCCATCTGAAATGGTTCCCTAAAATCTGCCCCCATGTCCAATAATGCGATCGCTGATTTGGCAATAACTAACGAAATACTCTGTTCTAAACCATCCTGAAGACGCTGGCTGTGGTGGGCATGGAGGTCAACTGGGGGATCTAGATTTACCCAAACTTCCCCATCGCGGATTTCTACACCAAAGGAGGGAACATCATCTGCCCAAGAGTCAAATGTTCCGCCACTGGCGAGGTCGAAGCGGGCATAGTGCCAAGGACAAGTCACAATCCCATCTTTGCAAGTGCTACCGTGGAGCGGAAAGCCCATATGCGGACAACGGTTATCAATTGCATAAACTTTATTGTCTGAGTAAAACAGAGCAATGGTGTGTTTTTCGCTACGAACCAACAAACTACCTGCTGCTTGAACATCTGCAAGTTTAGCAACACGGATGTATTTGTCTCTATGGGTTGGGGTTGCTAATTTTTGAATCATTTCATTTTTCCCAAAAGTGATCTAAAAACTCCTACTACCACTCTGGCGAATTTTCAACGGTTTGAGCAACGATCAAAGTCTAATTTTTGTTAACTGTAGACATTAGACAGAGGCGTAAAAAAGAATGTAGAGACGTAGCAGTGCTACGTCTCTACAAGGGTTCTGGATAACACATATTTAATTTCACTCCTATGTCTATTTGCCAAGAAAAGTCAGCCACCGCCTTATCGGTTATTGATGACGAAGTTATAAAGCACAACACCACTCCATTACACCAATTTTCAGTTAAGTAGACAAAAAGACCTAACCCCCTACCCCCTTCCCTTGCAGGGAAGGGGGAAATTCAAAATTTCTCTCCGTAACTTAGGGTGCGTTAATTTTTGCAAGTCGATGCATTGGCATTGCAAGTCGATGCATTGGCATTGCAAGTCGATGCATTGGCATTGCAAGT
>NZ_JABXKP010000060.1 GCF_017114985.1 Nostoc sp. JL33
CAAACCAGAGCCAACAGCGATCGCACCTGCAAATATACCACCAGTACTCAAACCACAGCCAACAGCGAGCGCACCGACTATTAGATCACCAGTACCCAAACCAGAGCGAACAGCGATGTCTACAAGGGGCTTCTCTACGAGAGGCTACGCCAACGCCAACGCACCTGCTATTAGATCACCAGTACTCAAACCAGAGCCAACAGCGAGCGCACCTGCAAATATACCACCAGTACCCAAGCCGAAAAAAATTGCAGTAGTGCCTAATATTACACCACCGCCAGCCCTACCGCGAAAAACAGCGATTGCACCTGCAACCATACCACCAGCACCCAAACCTAAGAAGTTAGCCCAGGCGGGAACTAGATTAAGTGGGCGAACACCGTCTCAAGCTCAGTCATCTCGGAAAACAGGAGCAGCAAGCTTGCTGGGTGGTACTGTGAGTGTATCTGGTCGGAATTTTAGCCGTGATTATCTGGCAGGTTTACCTAATTCCAACCGCGATCGGCAAGCGACTTCTGGTATTGATGCCAGCAGTCAAAATATAGATATCACCTTTTACTTAAAGCAACTACAGCAACAAGTTAAGCAGCAGTGGCTACCAGAAGTGAGCCAGTCTTCCCGGCGAACGGTGCTTAACTTTACTGTCAATCGTTCCGGGCAACTAAGCAATCTCCAGCTTGCCCAAACTTCTGGATTCAGCGTAACTGATCAAGCGGCACTCAAGGCTATACAGCGAGCTGCACCTTTTGCACCTTTGCCCACAGGATATACGAGCAACCACATCGATATTCAATTTACATTTAATATCAATGTCTATGGGCAGCTAAATTTATCGGGGGATGGTGGCTGACAACAGGCAAGCAATTAATTCAAAGATTGAAGAAGAATACATTCGTCAGAATCAAGACGCTCGTTCCTCTCTACCGCTACGCTATCAGTCTCTTATTCAGACCCGCGACTGAATTGTTGCACCACAAAACAAGAAAATTTAGTGGGGGTGCAAAAACGCCGATTATTCAGACGCTACGCACAGTCGCTCTAAGCGTTCGCGTAGCGTCTCCAAGAGTTGCCATACCGTAGGCTTTACGCTACGCTATCCGCTTTATCGAACAGAATACCTTTCCTGTATTCTGTTCGATAAATTCGCTTGCTCTGGGACTTTTTTAAATAATGGAACGCAAGAATCTTCTCTTTTTAGGCAACGCCCAACAATTCCATTTTCCAAAATTTAAAATCTAAAATTCGGTGATATAGGAATCCTATTTGATTTTTGAAAAAACTCAGTACAACTCGAAAAGGCTGATTCCCCATTCCCTACTCCCCATTCCCTACTCCCAACCTACGCAAATAAGTTCAAAAATAAAATCAGATTGCTATAGAAGCATTACTACCCAATCTCCAATTTCTATTAACTGGATAATACTCCTGCAATACTCGTCAATTCCATAATTTTCTCAAACTGAAAATCATGAGCGAAATTCTTGATAGAATTTCGCAGTGCAGCATTTTCAGAAGGAATTTGCTCAATCAATTCTAAAATCAGGTCATCACTGCATTGGGCTGCCGCAGTGTAGACCTGTTTCACCCATTCAGGCGACATTTGAGAGAATAGAGTCACCAAATCCGTAAGCGTCAATATTGATTCTATTTCCTCTTGCCTTGTATCTGCTATCTGATAGCTTTCTTCTTGATAAATATATTGAACTCCTAAATATTCGCTCAATTTTTCTAGTAATTGTTCCTCGCGGAAGGGCTTGTTAATATAATCATCACAACCTGCTTTGATCATTGCCTCTCGCTGTTCCTCAAAGACATTAGCAGTTAAGGCAATAATAATAGTATGGTGACTCGGCAAACTGTTTTCTTCATACTCCCTTTCTCTAGTTTTAATAACTTTTGTGGCTTCATAGCCGTCCATAATCGGCATCCGCATATCCATCAAAATTAGGTGTGGTTGCCATTTCTGCCAAAGTGCGATCGCTTCACTACCATTTGTTGCTTCCTGGACTGCAAAGCCGATAGATGTGAGAATTTTCATTAGCACTAAACGGCTGTCTGTAGAGTCATCAACCACTAAAATGCGGTATTCACTTTGATCAGGCGCTAAACTGATAACTTGGCGTCTAGTTTCTTTGATCTGGATTTCGCTGGCTGCGGCTAGACCAATTTGAATATTAAAGGCAAATTTACTTCCCTTGCCAATAATGCTGGAGACGCTAATATCTCCCCCCATTAGTTGCACGTATTTGCGGCTAATTGCTAAACCTAGTCCTGTTCCCTGTTGCGATTTCCTTCCGGTTTCAGTTTGCCCAAAAGCTTCAAATAGCAAGTCAATTTCTTGTGAGGCAATACCGCGACCAGTGTCTTGTACCTCGAAGAAGAGATGAGGAAGAAGTTTCTCCCCCTGCCCCTCTTCTCCCCCTGCCCCTCTGCCCCCCTGCTTCCCCTGCCCCATCCGCAGGATCACCCTCCCAGTATCGGTAAATTTGATTGCATTTCCTAAGAGGTTAAGTAACACTTGACGCAGTTTACTTTCGTCAGCTTGGACGTACTGGGGGAGGTAAGATTTATATTCAAAAACTAATTCTAATCCTTTGGAGGTGGCGCGGGAGCGCAACATCTCTTCGAGGTTTTCCAAGAGACGAATTAAGTCAAAACTGTTGAGATTTAATGTTATTCTACCGGCTTCGATTTTAGACATTTCCAAAATGTCGTTGATTAAGTTGAGGAGATGTTCGCCAGCACGATTGATGATTGTTAGATTTTGCTGGTGTTCAGTGGATAAAGCATGATCATGGCTCATGATTTGGGTAAAACCGAGGATGGCGTTGAGTGGGGTACGCAGTTCGTGGCTCATGTTGGCGAGGAATTCGCTTTTGGCGCGGTTGGCAGCATCAGCAATGATCACAGCTTCTTGCAATGCTTGTGACTGCCTTTGGGTTTGTGCGAGCAATTGTCCCTGCTGTAAAGCAACACCCAACTGATTGCCAATTTGAACTACGATGTTGACTTCTTCTGGTTTCCATTGACGGGGAGCGGAATTTTGATAACTCGCCAGTAATCCCCAAAGCTGACTACCATAGAAAATAGGAACAATAATGTAGGCTTTAGCTTGAAAGCGCTCTAAGAGGTTGATATAAATAGGATGAAACCCAGCGTTGTAAATGTCTGGGACACAGAGGAAACTTGTACCTGGGGTTACTTGCAGATCAGGATTTTCCACCTGGTTATCCGCGCTATCCAAAATTTTTGCTAGGCAACGCCCATCTTGTAAGACACCTTCTGTGAGATGAGGGTCATTGTTGTATTCTTCAATCAGAGAAATCCAACCATTACCCACCGACTCGGAGGCAAATTCGCCACTCCAGTGGGAATTCAAACGATAGACAACAACCCGATCGCAGTTGAGTACTTGCCGTAATTCTTGGGTTGTAGCCGCAAATATCGTCTCTAAATCCAGTGTTTGGCGCATCCTTTGAATCACTTGGGCGATCGCTCTTTCTCGTTCTGCACTCTCACGCAAGGCTTCTTCTGCCAATTTTCTCTCGGTAATATCTGTAATTGTACCGATGTAACCTTGAATTTCTCCATGTTCGCCAAATTCTGGCAATGCTTGAGCAATTACCCAGACAACCGTACTATCATTACGCAAGAATCGATGTTCATATTTATACATTTTTTGGGCGAATCTTGCTTGATTCCATACCAACAATAGCTGCTCGCGGTCGTCTGGATGTACGGCATTTACCCAACCTGTTAAGAGAGACTCTTCTAAACTGCATCCAGTAATCTCGCTCCAGCGTTGATTAAAATATAAGATATTGCCATCTATATCTGCGTGAAATATACAAGCTGGTGAGGCTTCTGCTAAAAGTTGATATCGCTGTTGACCTGACTGCAAAGCTAATTCTGCCAATTTGCGATCGTTAATGTCTGCCCAATAACCAACGCATTCTATAGGATAATCAGCTTCGTCACGGATTAACCTCATCTTTTCGTAGAACCAGTGATAAGTTCCGTCAGCGTGTAACCACCGATATTCGTAGGAGATGTACTGCTGCTCAACAAGCTCGTTAAATTTTCCCGATATCAGTTCAATATCTTGGGGGTGGACATGCTGGAGCCAGAAACTGGAATCCTCGATAAATTCCCGTGCTTCGTAGCCCACCATTGCTTTAATGTTCTCACTGATAAAGGTAGTGCTAAAATCTTCTGATGTTTTGCTGCTATAAATGACTACAGGGCTAGAGGTGAGGAGATATTGTAGACGTTCGTTGGCTAAACGCAGTTCTTGTTCGATACGTTTGCGTTCGCGCAACGCGGCTTGCAGTTCACTAATTTCTACTAAAACAGTGCCGATACCAGAGGGGCGATCGTCCTCACCAGGAATCGGAAAATAAGAAGCTAGGAAGTGGCGGATAATATTTGGTTGTTTAATTGATGCGCCGCTTAATTCTTGATTGAGAATGGGTTGACCAGTCAACAGAACTTGTTGATAAATTGGTTCCACTAGAGAGGCCATGTGGGGTAAGATTTCATGGATGGTCTGGCCAATATGATCTTGCTGGGGTAGTCCATTAATCTCCGCCAGTAATTGGTTGATTTGCACAAACCGCAGCTGGTTATCTACAATGTTCATGCCGAGGGGGGCACTACTAAAAAAGGCATTCAGGCGAGCTTCTCTGAGTGCTAGTTCTTGTTCTAGGGTTTTGCGCTCAATCAACCCACCTAACTGAGCAGCAACAGCACTTACTAGCAAGAGCAAACGTTTATCTACCAATACTGAGCTACGTTTAAAAAACACTAAAACAGCTAATACTTGGTTTCCAGCCAGTATGGGAACACCAAAACTAGCTTTTAATCCTACCTTTACGGCTTGTGGCGATGCCTGCGGGGGGCTACGCCGGAGCAAAAAAACTGGCTGTGTAACTTGCGAAACATCTTCTATCCATTCTGGTTCCTGGCTTTGCCAAATTCTTCCTGGTAGTCCCACTCCCAGAGCAAATTTTACAGTTTGGCTTTGGCGGCAGAATTCTGCTAAACTACTCTCCTCACCGTACCAGCTCAGACTGTGTTCTAAAACAGTACCATCTTTATTAGGTATCCATGCTTCACCAAAATCCCAGCCAATGGTCTGACAAATTAAGCGCAAGACCACTGCTAAAGCGCTGTTGACATCACTGGCGCGAGCGATCGCTTGGGTTGTCAACAGTAGCAAACGGCTTTCATTTTCTGCCTGCTTGCGTTCAGTAATGTCTTTCGCTGTACCCAGTACGTACCATTCCTGATCAATCTCGATCATTTCCGCACTAAACAGTGTCGTCCTAATTTCTCCTGTTGAAGTGCAGACATCAACTTCGTAGTTGCGGATGGCTTTTGTTTTTTGCAGCATCTGGGCGAGGAAATTATATTCTTCTGGATTGGCCCAAATATTCAAGTCTTGATCGGTGCGATCAATCACCTGAGAACGAGGATAACCAAAAAACTCACAAAAGCTGTCGTTAACTTCGACATAGCGTTTGTTGCGAACAGTAATTAAGCCAATTGGGTCAGGAGATGACCGAAAAGCTGATGCTAACTTTTCTTCAGAAGCCCGTCGCGCTGCTTCTGCGCGTTGGCGTTCTTTTGCCTCCAACACCAAGGATACTAAATTGCCCAGAGAGCGAGCAAAATTTTGGTCTTCTAGCGTCCAATGATGAGTAAGTCCTACTGCCTCCAGACATAAAACTCCTACGGTCTTGCCCTCCAGCCTAATAGGTGTATCGAGTATAGAGGTGATGTTTAATCTTGAGTAAAATGCAGAAAATTCTTTAGTTCTGGGATCGGTATGGGCATCATCTGCGGCGATTGGTTGGTCTTGCTGCAAAGCTGCAAAATAAGCTGGATAGTCTGTCGCTGATAAGGAAAGTCCTTGGCTATGTTGATTGCGACTGGCCTCAAATAAGTCAAAACACTCGATTTTCATCTCTGTTTCGTCATACAGCCAGATACTGGTTCGTTCCACCTCAATATTTTTGACAGCCGTTTCTGTGATTTTACTCAAAGCTGCTTTCAAGTCACCCTGATAAAGCGTCTGATTTTGTGCCAGTTGGGTTAGGACTAGGTTATGATTGCGGAGCTTAATCGCGCTTTCTTGGAGTAATTTTTCTACTCCGCGACGCTGCGTAATATTACTAGCAGTGCCTGTCATGCCTATAACCAGACCCTCTTCATTGCGTAAGGCGATCGCATTAAACATTAGATAAAGTAAACTACCATCTTTAGCGACACAAGTAGTTTCATGCTGAAAGATCGGCTTTAAAAGAAAAACACGCTCAAAGGCTACTTTATCTTTAGCAACTTGTGTAGGCGAGATGAAATCAGTCAAGGTACGCCCGATCATTTCCTGGGGTTCGTAGCCATAAATCTGCTTGACTGCCGGGTTGACAAAGGTAATTAGTCCATCAATATCCACCGACCAGATCATATCCTGGGATGTCTCCACTAAGTGGCGATATTGACTTTCACTCTTTTTTAGCGCGGCTTTGGCTGCGCCAACGCTTTGATAAACTTCTCTACTAGAGGCTTTGCCAATGCTAACGGGAATTTCTTTGAAAATCTCTTTTATTTGTTTGTTCTGAATATTTAACTCAACAGCAACCCGTTGACGCTCTTGAATCTCCTCTTGCAGTTGGGCTTTTTGTTCTTTTAACTGTTTTTTTAGCCTTTGGAGACTGAGTTGATTTTGTACGCGTAATAAAACTTCTTTAGTTTGGAATGGTTGACTAATATAATCAACATCACCTAAATCCAAGACGTTTATTTTGTCA
Organism: Nostoc sp. JL33; assembly: GCF_017114985.1. Classification (GTDB taxonomy): domain Bacteria; phylum Cyanobacteriota; class Cyanobacteriia; order Cyanobacteriales; family Nostocaceae; genus Nostoc. The sequence goes on from NZ_JABXKP010000060.1 coordinate 6,810, forward strand.
GATAATTTATCTAAAACACCGAAAAAAATTATCGGAATCTCTTGAGTTTTATAGTTAGCTTTCAAATGTTGACAAACTTCATAACCATCCATCTCTGACATGAGAACGTCTAGCAAAATCAAATCAGGAGGAGAAGCCAGCGCCGTATTGATTGCCAATTGTCCAGAAAAGGCACTTTGCACCTGATAACCTTGATCTTGAAGGATGTCTGATAAAAAATGTAAATTCTCTAGCTTATTATCAACTAATAAAATTTTTACTTTTTGAGCATTCATATCAATTACTAAGTTACAGAAATAAATTATTAAATAAAACTGAACATGAAATTAGAAAGCAAAACTCTGTTACAAAATTGTAAATAAAATTATCGTCTCTTACCACCATACTTCAGCGCCGGGTGTAAGTAAGTCGGCGAGAAAAAATCAATGTATATGAACAAATATAAATTAGCCTACGGCTAACGCACCTTGGATTGTTGACGGTGCGTTGCGCCCTGCGACAACACACCCTACATTAAAATTCCTTAACATAGCTGGAAATATTAGCACCGCCAGAGTTCACGGCACAATCACCCTTCACCACAGCTGATGTCTAAGAACGTTCTCGCTTCAAGTTAAACTACAACTTCTACAATAGCTCTGTCTGTGACAAGAACACGGTTCTCAAGAAGCATGTCATTTTCGGCTATTGTTTGGGTAAGTCCTGCTTTTTTTGTTTGATACGGTAAATTCAACCTATGTCTGTACGGTTTACCCAACTGCTTTTAGATTTTTATTTTACTAAATTACTTACTAGAGAGAAGAAACAAAGTAAATAAAGCTCCTCTCAAAAAAACTAGAGGTTCGATAATTGCCTAAATATCTGAAACCTCTAAATACCTCTAAAACTTTGTTTGATTACCCAAACTTGAATTAGAAAGTTAAGGAGAGATTGAGATATGGCATTCATTCGTTGGGAACCATTCCGTGAAATGGAAATTCTGCGTCGTCAAATGGATCAAGTATTCTCTGAGCTTACAGCAGTTGAGCGCGGCAACTCCGAGATTTCTTCATCACCGAGAACAGCGTGGGTTCCTGCTGTGGAATTATCTGACAATGGTTCCGAGTTGCTATTAAGAGTTGAGATTCCAGGTGTGGAAGCTAAAGACCTGGATGTTCAAGTTACTCAAGATGCTGTTTCGATTGCTGGTGAGCATCGTTACGAAAAACATTCCCAATCTAACGCTAAAGTTCATTCGGAATTCCGCTATGGCAACTTCACTAGAGTAATTCCTCTGCCAACCAAAGTTCAGAATCAGCAAGTTAAGGCAGACTTGAAAGATGGGATTTTAATATTGACTTTACCCAAACTGGAGCAACAGAGTAAGGTATTCAAAGTGAATTTAGGCCAATCTCAAAGTCCTACAGCTTCTATAGAAGCTGGCAATGGTAACGCACAACCCAGCATTACATCACAATAAAGCCTTCAAACTCCTGAGAAGATGTTCTATTTTCTGATTCAATGCTTCCTATATCTTTGAAATAGGTCAATTTCGATATAAACCCCAGCTAAACTTATCGGCTGGGGTTTTTATTGCTTTTTTTACTCACCACTGTTTCAGTAAATTCAGGGAAAGGGTGCTATTCCTCTTGCACATCAACCCAAATACTTCCTTCTTCCACACGAATCGGAAACACTGGCAATGCTTTTTGTTCTGAAACCAACGAGAGTACCTTACCTACGCCAGGTGGCCAAGAACACCATCCTTGTACCTCACCAGTCCGCAGGTCAAAAGCGCTGCGATGGAAGGTACAAACAATTGCTCCATTTTCAGTGATTTTCCCACTTTTGAGTGGTAATTTTAAGTGAGGACAGTTGCTATCTACAGCATAAAGCTGATTTTCGTGATTCAAAACCAGAATTTTCCGGTTGCCAACTTTCACCACTTGTCGCGCACCTGGGGAAAGTGCTTCGACTGCAAGAACTTTAGTCCAACTCATTAGGTTCTCCTCTCCTAATATATCTGCTTTCAGTTTCCCGCAATTTTGACCAGCGCGATCGCCTTTCAGTTGTAGAAGTAGGCAGAGACGCGATTAATCGCGTCTGTACTGGGGAGTAGGGAGTGGGGAAGGATAAAGTCAGGAGTTCACAAACTTTTTCCAAAAGAGCGATGTCTACGACGGGCTTTGCCTACGCTGATGAGATGTCAAAACTATAAAATATTACATATAATACCATTTGTACACTGACTACTGATTTCTGGCTAAACTAAAGAGAGCGCTTCCTGTCCCAGCATAATCAGGATTGTGGCTCATAACAGACAATTTTGAGCGATATAAAAAATGATTAAGACAAGTTACGAATTTGACCAGTCTATCCTACCCGCAGGATCTTCATTAAAGACTAATATTCTGCTACGTTTTCGGGCTGAGGTAGCTGAATCTCCCCGACGTAACCTTAATCTTTCTCTGGTAATTGACCGTTCCGGCTCTATGGCTGGCGCTCCCTTGCATCACGCACTCAAAGCCGCTGAGTCTGTGGTGGATCAACTTGAGCCAGATGATATTCTCTCAGTAGTTGTTTACGACGATGAAGTGGACAGCGTTGTGCCACCCCAGGCTGTGACTAACAAGGCTGCACTGAAAAATTCTATCCACAAGGTGAGAGCCGGCGGTATTACCAACTTATCGGGGGGATGGCTCAAAGGCTGTGAACATGTAAAGACGCGACTTGATCCGCAAAAAATAAATCGTGTTCTTCTGCTTACCGATGGTCATGCCAATATGGGCATTCAAGACCCGAAGATACTGACGGCGACATCGGGGCAAAAAGCTGAGGAAGGCATTATCACAACTACGTTAGGCTTTGCTCAGGGTTTCAATGAAGACCTGCTGATTGGGATGGCAAGAGCCGCCACGGGCAACTTCTACTTCATTCAAAGCATTGATGAAGCAACGGAAGTGTTTAGTATTGAGCTAGACAGTCTTAGAGCAGTAGTGGGACAGAATCTCAAGGTGATACTTGAGTTGGCTGATGGTGTCAGCCTTGTTGATACCTTAAGTCTTGCTAAAGTTAGCCAGAATGACGCTTCTCAAGCTGTCCTCACCTTGGGAGAGCTTTATGAGGGCGAAGACAAACTTCTCGGTTTGAGTTTGGTGATATCAAGCGCTCAAATTGGTGAGTTACCTGTGATGAAACTACATTACAGCGCCGATGTTGTGCAAGATGACCTGATTCAAAGCGTATCAGGTACAGTAGATGTCATCGCCAAAGTTGGTACTGTCGAGGAAGCAGCTTTTGCCTCTACGAGCCATATCATTCTGGAACTGAGTCGCCTGACGATCGCTAAGGCCAAAGAGATTGGACTGAATCTAGCTGAACATGGCAAGCATCAGGAAGCTGAACAAACCCTGCGGGCGCTTGTGAAAGAGTTGCGGGATAAAGGGTTGAACGAGAATTTTGAAATTGCTGAAGAGATCGATCAGCTTGAGTATTTTGCAGGTCGGATCGCCCAAAAAGCTCTAGGCAATGCCGGACGTAAAGAGATGCGGGATCAGTCTTACCAGACGATGACGCGCAATCGCAGCGATCTGGTGGGTCGCGGTGTCACTGCTGGCGATGAAGTCTACGCGATACCGATTGTGAATGAAGTCGGTTCAGGTGTTGAATTGTACTGCGTTCGTGAAGGGGGTAAACTGCGGATCAAAGTCATGTCCGAAGGCTACGATTCAACCAAAAACATCCAGTTTCCTCGCGCCATTCGTGCCGAGGGAGCACGCTATGTTGTTGAAGGACTGGAACTCTCAAGCGAACGCACTTTCTATCGTGTACGTGGTAATATCACCCGTTTTGCTCAACCCGGTGAAGCAGATATCTTCGTTGCCCCTAGACAATCGAATCTAACTAACACAGGCAAAGCCTCCAAAGGCCCTGCCAGTGCTGCCGATCTGATCACAACTGACAGTGTAGGGGACAGCATTTTAGTTCAGTGTGTCAAAGATGGCAGTAAGCTACGTGCTAGGGTAGTTTCCGACGGATATGAACCGGATTGGAATATGCGTTTTCCGCGATCGGTTCGCGAGGAAGGAATGCTTTACGTCGTTGATGAAGTCAAAACCGCACCTGATGGCAAGTCCTATATTGCGTGTGGTGAAATTAAGCGATTTGTGCAGCCTAACAGTACTAATTAGACATCTCCAGAAATTAATCATACGTTACCTGAAACCCTTGTAGAGACGTTACATGTAACGTCTCTGCATTCTTTTCGGAAAATCCCGAATTGAGGTTATATCATCTTTGCCAAATTACCCATAATAAAAGAACCCCACTCCTAACGCCTAAGAGCCAATACGGTTCAGTTAAGGCTTAACTCTTTGTCAAAATCAATTTTTTTAACGAACCGCGTTCGCGCAGCGTCTCGTAGAGAAGGACACGTTCGCGTAGCGTCTCGTAGAGAAGGACGCAAAGGAAGAGAAGAAAGAGAAGGAAGAAATGCTTAACTGAACTGTATTGGCCTAAGAGCCTGCTCTTAGAGGAGACAAAGCACAGCTTTGGCTCTTTGGGGTTCTCCGGGTTTAATAAGTGATCAAGCGGACATAATATTACGCCTCGATCGCAGGGTTATAATCATCTGGGTTATTAAAGCCTGCAATCCAGGCGGCTGCCTGATGGCAATTTCGCATATTCGGGGGAACGCGCAAGATATGAATATGTCCTGTGGATGGACAAGTAACTTTCAAGACCATCAGTGGCTCGTCATCCTCAAAAGGAATGTAGACTAGTTGACGTTCTCCACCGGCATCGCGATCGCGATCGCGAATCAACCCGCCCACTTGCTGCAAAAATGTCTCGTATCCCAGACGTTCAATCAGCACGCGGCGCAACTCAACATTCTCTATATTGAGGATATCCTGCCCCGTTATCGACTGGGATTCAAAGGCAATCTTATCTGTCACATGTACGCCTCGCCACCGCAAGACAAAACCATGCCCCGCAGATAAACTGGTAATCCCACTTCCGGCCAACTCGATCCAATAAGTGATGTGGAGTCCTTGGGGAAGGGTAGTGAGGTTTACACAGTCGCTAATATCAATACTTTCACAGGTGAGATTTTCAGGTAGATTGTAAAGATCCAACGCACCGCTTAAATCCAGATGGCCTAAAACGCGCATACCATCCCAGGCGCGATGCTCAAGGATCAGTTTTCGAGCGCGTTCAGCCGATACAGGCTCGTGGCTTTCGTTTGGGCGCTGCAAAACTTGTTTATTCGGCACACGTCCCTTCGACATCATCTTCAGCATTAGTCTATCACTTCCACGTAAGCGTCAGGGCGATATTCACGTTGTCTCCAGACGCGGTAAAGCCCTTGGGGTAATTCAATCGCCCGATGTTCTTCATGAACTAAAGTGGCACTTGTTTCTTTAACCTCAAGAAAAAGGTCACTATCATCTACCCACAATTGAACAGCATTGGATTGCTGAATGCGATGGCTGTGTCCTGTGATTTCACCATGAGCGAGAGTAACACCTACACGCCTTTGAGCACCGACAGGTAAGCTAGCAATACGTCTAATTAGAACGTCGCCATGTCTGTAGAGAACACTAGCTTGGTTAGCTTGGGAGTTATTGCTGTCGTTAAACATCTTTTCATCATACAATACCTTCGCCAATTTATGAGTCTTGACACTGACTAGTTTTTTCTACGATTTTTCTCACCTTGATCGTGACTGGTTTCAAAAATTTTTTGATTTGTTGTCAGCAGAACTTGGCGATGATGTTGCAGTTCTTCAATTTGACCGAGGTTCATTTCACACAATTAAAACTCTTGACTGTCCAGAGAATATTATGCCCATTTTTCAACCTCCCCACTCTCCAGAATTGAACCCAATCGAGAGGTTTTGGGAGTTTCTCAGAAGCTTTCCTTGAATGGAAAAATTGCAAAACCCTTGCCCAACTACGTAAAAACTTAACCGAAGTATTGGAAACTATTACTCCAGAAATGATTGCTTCTTTAACCTCTTAGAACTTTATTCGTGAAGCTTTATTTAGCGCAGCTTCATCAAGAATTGGTATGAGTATCTTTGACCGTTACAAGTAGTAAGAATTTCCTCTAAGCTGAATCTCCCACAATAATTAACAGTGCATATCCGTGGGTAAATTTCTCGCTTATTTTCATATAGGCTCGCACTTATTACGGCACTGATGCTAATGCCATGAAGTATCTGTTTCAAGAAGTATTGTAACAGTAGTTTGCTTCTCTGGTATATGTGTATTTAGAAACATCTGTATGAACGTCCAAAGAGTTTGACTGTTTTATTTATACACGAAAAAGCGCTTGAGGTTTTGCTCACTCAAGCACTTTCCCGTAAAAGCTTATACCAACTCACTCGTTTGATGTAACATTTGAAATCTGCAACACTCCCTTAGGAGGAAGTATTGCGGGGATAACTTGTGACAAACATCTGGTGAAATGGTATCACTCCTTGCACTAACTAAGAATATCTCTTTTGCAATAATACCGGGGATCTGGTGAGTGACAGTTTATGAACTGAACACTAGTTAAAAATGACTCACCATGAATGGTAACTAACAAGACTAAGCACGATTGTAGCAAATTTCTAAGTATAGTATAAAAACTTATAGTTTATTAGCCTAGGCGTAGCCCGCCGTAGGCATCGCTTATTGCTGAGTGTAGTTTCACAATGTGCAGCAATTAGTAGCATAAGTATCTCAACTTCGGCGGCAAATGAACCGCCATCAACTAAGCCAGAGAAGTTTTGGATATTAGCATCGAAGCGATTTGGACTCAAACAAATCATCACCAACTCCATAGATGGAAGTATTCTTTAGAGAATGGCAACCCAAGAACAAATCCTCGACCCAAGCAGATTGAAAACTTTGGGTTGGGTATCTTCTATTTCTTAGCAACCGATGACATCCAAATCTTCCGCATAGTGTAGGCGGTTACTTCCTTGGTTGAAGCAAAACGCAGCTTTTTCACCGACGATTCCCGTGATATTGAAAACGATTTCGCGTATTTGTATAAAAACAGGACTTACGCAAAAAGGCAGTGAAAGCCTTGATTTACCGTAGGGGCAATTCATGTAGACGCAAAGCGGTGAGGGGGTCGCAGTCTTCTCTACGAGACGCTACGCGTTGGCAAAGCCTCTCGTAGAGAAGGCGGTTTCCGTCGATTGCGCTAGCGCTAGCGGTAGCGACTGTGCGTAGCGTCACCCCCGTTAGCGAAACGGTAGCGACTGTGCGTAGCGTCACCCGTTCGCGTAGCGTCTCCGACAGGAGAAGGGCTTCCCGCAGGGTATTGCCCCTACATTTCGTACTTGATGCGTAAGTCCTAAAAAACAACAGAGGCGGATTATGGGTAAGATTTAAGAATTGATCATACCAGTGCCTAAAATTGTGAGTGCCTAGTACCGCAAGGTGGAATTCAAAATTCTTGCATTCCAAATTAATGCACCATAAGCGTTTCATTGATTTGGAATGGGTGGTTTATTTCCGCCGTGCTGTACTAGATAGATGCTTCACCCTTGGCTAAAATAGCCACTCGCCGACGAGGAGACGCCTTAACCTGGCGTCTAGGTATGTGGTAAGATTGCCTAGAACAGAGGTTTCATCTGAGTTGGAGTCTCGTATAAATTGCAAAGCTCAAGCTGACCGATGATTAACTCCCACGATACTTTTCCTATGGATTTGGAAAATATACAACAAGACTGGTGACAAACTAAGTGTAATTTGTAGATCAATATCTAGAATTTGCTACTAGACTTAACTAACTTCCCCCAATTTTGACTTTTATTTGACTTTAGGATACACACATGAACGATAAGCTGATGCTGATGATTCCAGGCCCAACCCCGGTGCCAGAAGCTGCTTTACTGGCATTAGCCAAGCATCCGATTGGGCACCGCACCAGTGAATTTAGCAACATATTGGCAGAGGTAACGGAAAACCTCAAGTGGCTGCACCAAACTCAAAATGATGTGCTGACGCTAAATGTCAGTGGTACGGGTGCTGTAGAAGCTGGAATAATTAATTTTCTCTCTCCAGGCGATCGCATTTTAGTTGGTTCTAATGGTAAATTTGGCGAACGCTGGGTAGAAGTTGGTCAAGCCTACGGTTTAAATGTAGAAGAAGTTAAGGTTGAATGGGGAAAACCCTTAGACCCCGCAGTATTTGCCGAAAAACTCCAAGCAGATACCCAAAAGCAAATCAAAGCCGTAATCATTACCCACAGCGAAACCTCGACGGGTGTGTTGAATGACCTAGAAGCCATCAACCGCCACGTCAAAGAACACGGTGAAGCTTTAATTATCGTTGATGCCGTTACTAGCTTGGGTGCATTCAATTTACCCGTAGATGCTTGGGGTTTGGATGTAGTCGCCTCCGGTTCCCAAAAAGGTTATATGATTCCGCCAGGATTGGGTTTTGTTTCTGTCAGCCCCAAGGCTTGGGAAGCTTACAAAACTGCGAAGCTACCGAAATATTATTTGGACTTAGGCAAATATCGCAAAGCCACAGCCAAAAATACAACTCCATTTACTCCGCCTGTGAACTTGATCGTAGCGCTGCACACCACGTTGCGAATCATGAAAGAGGAAGGCTTGGAATCAATATTTGCTCGACATGAACGGCTTAAGAATGCTACCCGCGCCGCCATTCAAGGGTTAAATTTACCCCTGTTTGCAGCAGATAGTTCCGCTAGTCCGGCGATTACGGCTGTAGCACCACAGGGAATTGAACCGGATAAGATTCGGTCATTTATGAAAAAACGTTTTGATATTGCCCTAGCAGGCGGTCAAGACCATTTGAGTAACAAAATTTTCCGCATTGGTCACTTGGGTTTTGTGAGCGATCGCGATATCCTCAGCTGTATAGCATCTTTAGAAGTTACACTCTCAGAACTTGGCTACGAAGACTTCACCCCTGGATCTGGTATAGCAGCAGCAGTTAGAGTGTTTACACAATAGTCTTTAGTCATTTGCAAAAGACGAAGGACAAATTAAAAGAGCGAGTTGATAATTTAACTCGCTCTTTTAATTTTTATATAAATGAGTAGAAACCGCCAGAGTGAATAGACTTATATATCAAGTTTTGCACAAGGTAGAATGGAGCTAAATTATACCAAGCTGCCTTAAATACTATTATTTGCTCTGGAGACAGTCCTACAGCATCTTTGATACTAAACAAGACTAACTTTAGCAAAGTATGATACCAAATTGGCATACATAATATAGTAGAGTTTGAGATTTCGGTAACAGCCTTATGGTAGAGACTTTTAATCCAAAATCCAAAATCCAAAATCTAAAATCCAAAATTATTATGACCTATGCCGTCTCCAGCCAATCATAAATTTGGTCTAACTGCTCTAGAGTAACCAATCCATACTGCCAAAGAATCATTGCCAAAGGGCCTGGATCTTGCTCTCGATGACGAAGCACCACCGCCAATGATGCTGTGGAAATTGCCAAATCTTCTTGCAAAAAATGAATCAGTCGGGAATATTTTGATGGTGACATTTGTATCTCACCTCCTTGTGCAGAATGTATTGTCATATATGAGTTCACCATTGCTCGGTAGCCAGTAGCCAGTATTTCATCTGTCACTGTGCCGTTATCGGCTATACACCCCAGCACAGTTTTTTGGATCTGCCTTCAAGAGAGGCTTCTCATAAAAGGTCTGAGAAATATAAATTTTCCTACAAATCATCTGCTCGATTTTCAAGCAGTATTTTTACTTAGTTAAATTTGCTCCATCTTGTTTACTTTTGTGCTTTATTTAATTACACATGTAGTAACAAAGATTCCATAGCCTATATTCTCTTATTGGCGACTATTTACACTTGCGCCCAAGGGAATATTTTTGCAACCAAACCTTAAGACCGCGATTTTAGGTTGGAGACTGTAGAATTTTAGATTATTACCACAGTTGTTAAATAGTAGCGTTACAGATGACTGTTTTGCCACAGACAGTGATATTTTTTACAAAAACAACATAAATTTCGACAGTGTAGGTTCTCAACAGAGTAACCATTCAAATTTTAATCCCCGCAAAGTACGGGAGCCTCAAAACTTAATTTTGACAATATCGCCGACTTTCAACTTCAATTCAGCAGCTCTTCCAGAGCGAAGTTCAATCACTTTATCGATTGGTGTATTAGGGCCATAGGTAGGACAAGGCTCACTTGCACAAGGAGGTGCAGCAGCCTGAATATATTTAACTACACCATTACGTAAAAATACCATATCCAAGGCCACAGGTACATTCTTCATCCAGAAACTGACTGGTTGTGCCGAAGGGAACCCAAACAGCATCCCTCGGTTATCTTGCAAAGCTGGTCGATACATCAACCCCATCTGTTGCTGTTCTGGGGTCTGCGCTACCTCTAATTGAATCGTTGTGCCATTAGGAACAATGGCTTGAGCAGAAATTGGTAGTGTTTGACCTAAACTTTCTGGTGCTGTTTGAGAACCAGACGTGAGGCTGGGAGGTTTAGCTGTTGTTGGCATAGAACAGCCCATCAGGAAAATACTCAGCAACATCGAGAGCAAACTTAGCCGGCGACTCATAATTATTTTCGATTTTGTAATTTAGATTTCAATTTTACAGTGTTGTAAGCAGAAATCGGTTGGATGGGAGGCAGCAGCGCTGCAAATGTGCATTTCCTGTCTCAGACTCTTACCGAGGCCGCGAGGTAAACCTCAATTAACTAGATAAGTTGCTCAAACAACTTGTCAAAGATAGGCAAACTGACGCCACAGTGTACTAGGATTCTCTTAAAACGTATCCTACGCCTCGCACTGTTTGAATGAGGCGCTTTTGACCTTCATCTTCGATTTTTAACCGCAAGTAACGGATGTACACTTCAATTACATTCGACTCACCCAGAAAGTCGTAACCCCAAACATTTTCCAGAATTTGTTCGCGGGTTAACACCTCACGGGGATGTTCCATTAAGAACTTTAATAGTTCAAATTCCTTCATTGTCAAGTCAATTGCCCGTCCGTTGTGTATAGCACGGCGGGTTGCTATGTCTAAAATTAAATCCCCAAAGCGCAACTGCTCGGTAGTATCCACATCCGGTTTTAAGTAGAGGCGAATCAACTTCAAAAAATCTTCTGAGCGGTAAGGCTTGAGGATGTAATCATCCGCTCCAGCTTCTAGACAAGCTACACGATCATCGACTGTATCCCTTGCCATTAAAATCAACACAGGCGATCGCATACCAGTGTTTCTCAGATTTTTGCACAATGAGAGTCCTGATTCTCCTGCTAGCATCCGGTCTAAAACAATTAAAGCAGGCTGGCGATCGCGACAGTATTGCAAACCACTCGTCGCATCATGAGCCAAAATTGATTCATAGCCCGCTTCTTGCAAATCGCAAGAAAGTTGATTTGCTAGGCTGTCATCGGTTTCAATCACCAAAACACAGGGACTTTGAGCAGCTGTCATAACAATTAGGGATATTGGATTTGGGATTGTAAAGATATTCCAGAGAAAATCTTTACATCAGTTATAAAGTGCAATTACGAGTTTTTAGTGATGTAGCAATCCTGATTTGACACGCTGCTAAGGATGTTTTAGCACGTTCAGGTGTCAGCGATCGAATTCTCCGATGCAATCTTAATAACTAACTCCAAATACCATTCCTATACCAGTAATTCTGGAAGGAAATTAACAAGTTGGGCATGGGACATGGGGCATGGGTATGGAGAATAGGGGGATGAGAAAGTGAGGGAGAAGAATTAATAACCAATGCCCAATGCCCAATGCCCAATGACTACGGCAATTCTACCGAAGTTGGTTTAGCGATATGTGGCAAACCCCAACCTAATTTTTCTCGCAAAATTCGGAAAAACTCAGGCGGTTGCAGGCGAATAAATCGGACACTATATTGCGATCGCTCCATATACACTCTATCCTCTGGTAAAATATAGCACCCGCCATTGCCATCTACCACCATCACCAGCCGAGGAATGTTTACTGGGTAGATGCTAACCGATTCCGTATCTGGAAATACCAATGCTCTAGAAGCTAGGGAATGGGGACAAATGGGTACTAGCTGTAAAGCAGGTACGCCAGGAGTCACCACTGGGCCACCAGCACTCAATGAGTAAGCTGTAGAACCAGTAGGCGTAGAAACAATCACACCATCCGCCGCAATATCTACTGGCGCATGACGCCCTATGGCAATTTCAAAATGGCACATAGAGGTCAAAGGTTCCCGATGCAGAACCATTTCATTCAAGCAGAGGGCTTCCCACAGCACTGCTTCTCCCCGCAAAACTTTGACGGTGAGCATAGCTCGTTCTTCAATTTCATACTCACCCGCCATTGTCTGTTCTAGTGCTTGGGGCAATTGATTCAGGAAGGTTTCTGTCAAAAATCCCATGTGGCCGGTATTCACTGTTAGCAGTGGAATACCACAGGGGGCTACCTGACGAGACGCTGCTAAAACAGTGCCGTCTCCCCCTAACACCACTGCAAACTCCATATCTGAGTCAAAACCAGGGGGCGTTAGACCGTCAATGGGGGTGTGGCATACAGGACTCTCTGGGGTAGAGTAGCCCAATATTCCACCGATACTCGATGTGACACACACATCCCAACCGGCTGCGGTTAGCTTGTCTTTCAACTCGATAGCGACACGGCCCGCTATCGGTTTAACGTCATTGTAGATAATGCCTGCTTTCGGCACACTCAAATATCCAAGTTTAGGCGGTGCTCTTTATTATGTAATCCTTACACATTTTGGTCATGTAGTCATTAATCTAGAGTCAAATATCCAGAGTCTAGAATTTAACGACTAATGTCTCTTTTGTAATGACTATTGACTATTGGCTTTTGAAGACTGTTTAAAAGGAGTTTTTTTAGGTTTCTGCTTCTTGCTTTTATTTTTCTGGTAGTCTAACTCTTTGAGCTTCTTCATTATTCGGCTGAAGTACTCTTGTAGATAGGTTTCTAGGGTTGTGGTTTGTTGCTGATCTAAACCAAATACTGTGTATACTTCATCCATTGAAGCATTTAACTGTTTACCACTAGCCAATACTTCTGTAAACGCTAGCCTGTCTGCTACGTTCCATCCCCACTGAAAGAACCGCATTAAGCCCCGCACAGCACGCAGCAAGTTTATTGGCATCCGCGTTACCCTGGCGTCTTTTCCAGATAAGCGTTCGCACAGGTTGATAATTTCCTCTGCACTCCATGCACGAGTCCCGACTACAGGAAAAGCTTGGTTTTCCGTTTCTGGTACACTCAATGCTCGGATAGCAAACTTCGCAATGTCCTGAGTATCCATATAGGCGATGGGAGAAGAATTGCCTGTCACCCAAACTGGCTGTGATTCCAAAATGGGAATCCCGTACTGACCGATTAATCCTTGCATAAACCCAGCTAGCCGCAAGATGGTGTAATTCAAGCCAGACTCAGCCAGGAAGAGTTCTGTACACCGCTTAATTTCCATTAGCGGCACTTCTGGGTATTTATCAGCATCTAAAATCGAAAAGAAGATAAAACGCTCTACACCTGCTGCTTTTGCTGCTTGAATCAATGCTACTTTACCATCCCAGTCTACTTGTTTGATACTGAGTGAATCTGTAGGGCGAGATGTTGAGGCATCAATAACTTGGGTTACACCTTCTAATGCTTCGGCTAAGGTATCGGGGTAACGTAAATTTCCTGGTACGAGTTCTGCACCCCATTCTTTCAGAAAAGCTGCTTTTTTACTGCTTCGCACAAGACAGCGTACTTTATATCCCTCATCGATTGCACGACGAGCCACTTGTCTTCCTAAGGTGCCAGTGGCACCGACGATTAATAATGTCATGAGGGTTGTAATAAATTTTAATGTTTTATGAAAAGAATGTTATCAGAATAACCTATGCAAACAAAACTTTACATCTTTTCTCAGAAAATAAATTTATTTGGAGAGACTTATGGGAAAATCGCTGTCCAGTTAACGGACAAGCTTTTTTCCCATTTCGGTGAAAAAGGGGAGTGGGGAATTGGGAATTGGGAATGGGGAAGTGGGAGTGGGGAGAATAATAACTCCTGTACAGACGCGATTAATCGCGTCTGTACTCAATTATTCTTCTGTGCCCTGAATTTTCAGTAACAACGCGCCTAAGCCCCAGCCCACGAAGATTAAACCGAAGGATAATAGAGCTGCATTCAAAAGTTCGCCGCTCATTGGTGTGATTCTCCTTATGCAAAGTAGTGTGTGTAAACTAGTCCTACCAGAAGCTTTTCAATAGTTGCTGTAGGATTAGACCTGTGTAAATAATTTTAAACTAGTTTAGCAGGTAATCCCTACTGCTTGAGGGGGCAATCCCTACTGTTGCGAAAAGGGGGAGATGGGGAAATTAGGAAAATTTGATGATAATAATTATGAAGGAAAATTAATTTATGTATGAAAATAATCAAGGTAATTTAGTTAGCAAAGAGAATCATCCGCGTTTGGCGCTGACGTTGGGAGATCCTGCGGGGATTGGGCCGGAGGTGATTTTGAAAGCTTTAGCAGATCCGGAAATTAGTAAAAAATATGACATTACAGTGGTGGGTAACAGGGATTTGCTGGCACAGACTTATCACGAACTGAATTTAACTGAGAATTTAGCACCTTTGGTAAATCCAGAGGTGTTGTCAGTCAGTAATGTGCAGTTGGATGGGAAAATTAGAGGTGAAATTCTCCCAGGAATAGGTAATGTGGCGAGTGGTGCGGCTAGTTTTGCATATATGGAATATGCGATCGCTCAAACACTGGCTGGTAAATTTGATGGTATTGTCACCGGCCCGATCGCTAAATCTGCTTGGAAAGCCGCAGGGTATAATTATCCAGGGCAAACGGAACTTTTGGCACAAAAATCAGGTGTTGACCGTTTTGGGATGTTATTTGTGGCGCGATCGCCCCATACTAATTGGACACTCCGCACCTTACTTGCTACCACACATATTCCCCTACGTCAAGTAGCAGATACATTGACACCGCAGTTGTTGACACAGAAATTGGATTTGCTGGTGGAGTGTTTGGAGAGGGATTTTGGTATACATAGAGGGAGAATTGCGATCGCAGGTTTAAATCCCCACAGTGGCGAACAGGGACAACTTGGACATGAAGAACAAGATTGGTTAATCCCCTGGTTAGAGCAAGAGCGGCAAAATCGACCACAATTGCAACTAGATGGGCCGATACCGCCAGATACGATGTGGGTTAAACCTGGTCAAGCTTGGTATGGAAATTCTTTAGTACAAAATCCGGCTGATGCTTATCTAGCACTTTACCACGACCAAGGCTTAATTCCTGTGAAGCTGATGGCATTTGATCGGGCAGTTAATACTTCTATTGGTCTTCCTTTCGTTCGGACTTCACCAGATCATGGAACAGCGTTTGATATTGCGGGTAAGGGAATTGCTGATGCTACGAGTATGAAAGCAGCGATACATTTAGCGGCTGAGTTAGTTAATCAAAGGCTGGCGGCGAGAAAACTATGAATTATTTCATGATTTATAACTAGACTTGTCCAAAGAATCATGGAAGTGCAACCAAGAGAAATTAGGAATTATCTGACAGTAGATGGAAAAAATATTTTTGATGAGTGGCTTGATTCTCTGCGAGATAGAAGAGCAAAAGCTAAAATAAGAGCCAGACTTGACCGAGTTGAAGATGGTAATTTAGGTGATTGTAAGTCAGTTGGAGAAGGTGTTTTTGAATTGAGAATCGACTCTGGCCCAGGCTACCGCATATACTTTGGAGAAGAAGGGATAACAATTATTATTCTTTTGTGTGGTGGAGATAAAAGCACTCAGAAACAAGATGTTGATAAAGCTCAGGAATATTGGAAAGACTATAGGAGTAGAGATAATGCCTAGAAGTGTAAGCTATCACGAAGGACTAGTTAAACATCTCCAAGATCCACTAGAAGCAGCATCTTATATCGAAGTAGTTCTAGAAGAGGGCGATCCTAAAATGTTAGGAAAAGCGCTCAAAAATGTGATTGAGGCACAGGGTGGAATTGATCGGTTTCCATCGGAAGTTAAGCAATGCTATGAGCAACTCGACTTGATGTTATCTGAACAAGGAGAAATTGAATTTTATTGTCTGAGGAAATTACTGGATGCATTGGGATTACAGCTAGCAGTAACAGTGAAGTTAGTATGAGGTGATTTTTTAAGGACAGTTTAAATCGCTCAGTCTTATACCTTACCAATTTATTTTTACAATTTATAAATTTCCTCTCGAAGTTATTTACTAATTTCGAGTGAAGCTAATTTGCATATCCCAGTCATTCACTAGTTGTTTGTCTGGTTTTTTTTTCCTAATTTTGGAAGCTGTCATTTAACAGTATATATGAAAATTCTAATTTATTACTTTAACTCTTTGACTTTATCATCGAACCTATTTCCTAGCTTCAAGTAAAGGTGATTTATAAATACCAGCCATCTGTTTTTCGGACGACTGGTATTTATTTTTTGTGCTTTTGTGGTTAGAGAAAGAAGAGGCTAACGCCTAAAGGAAATGAAGAAAAGAATTAAAGAGTTGTACTCCAATAGTCGTGGTGTCCACATGCCTTTAAATATTTTTTCTTAAACGCTTCGCGCTGAAGGGGGAGTGAACTGACTAATTGTAACCGTATTTCCTATTGAGTCACTCTTTGGCTCATAGAGGTTTATTTTTTTTTGACAACTCATGAGGTTTTAATATGCCAGAATTCTTGATTAATCTTTGTGAAATTCCCGGTGTTCCTGTTGGACGTATCTTTGTTCCTCACTCTTTCACAACTAAGCCTAACTTTCTTCGTTGGTATCAATCTGTGGAGATTCGCCGCGTCACTCCTTATGTTAGTGGGAAAGTGATTTGGTTTATTGCTCCTGTTTCTGAATATCATCGTCTTGCATCTTTTTATCCACACCATCGCCATGCAGCTTATACTCACTATCTTTTGAAGTCTGCTTCTACATTCTTTAAGGGGCTGAAATCACCGCACCTGCTTGATAGTGAGTATCTTGACTAATCTTAGTTATCACTCTATATTAAATCTTTGTAACTTGCGCTCCCATCGGAAATACAAACTTTCCCCATCCACCTCATCTGTCTCTTCACTTTCATCAATGAGGTCTTGGTTTTTCTCCTCTAATTCGCGCATATACTGCCTGAGTATACCCCCAATAGCGATCGCTCTACTTTTATGCAGTTGACGGGTTAACTCTAAAAACCATTCTTTATCACCCACCAAATCTGACTCTTTCACTTGATACTTGAGAATTTCTGGGATGAGTAGTGATGGGTTATGATGCTTTGCGTAGACGCGAAGCGGCTTGTCGCCAGACATCGCGCTAGTATGAACAACAGGCTGGTAATCAATCCGTAAGCACTGCTGCCACAACGCTACCCATTTGGCATGAGAAAGATACCCATGACTGAAATACGAAGGCGGCACCATTGCCAAAATATGTAAATGCGGGTGTGCTGAGACTCCATCTCTACCTTTAGTTACTTCTGTAGATTTCACCCAACCTTTCGCAGGCCATGCTTTCAATTCAGTAAATCGCTTAAAAGCTTTATTTATCGAATCCAAGTTTTCCCTGAGTTCTTTAATCTGGCAATTCTTTACAGTTAAGGTGACAAATAGCCAACGGTAATTGGGGTAATCAGTTACAACCTGTGGGAGAATTTTGTAAGCTCTTGCTTTCCACATTAGCGATGTCTGACGACAAGCCGCTTTGCGTCTACGCCTCCACTGACAAACCGGACAGTGGCGAACCCTACAGAATCGTGCATCTGATAGCTTTAACTTGAGAATACCTTCCGATTCGTCTGGCACTAATTGAAACTTAAGCAACTCGGAACACATTCTCATCCGCCAAGCATATTGCTGAAAATAATCTTCGTCTGCTTTGGCGTAATAATGCAAGACTTTATCAGTATTAGCTCTGTGTTTATCCCAGATTTTACCTATACGCGAAACTTCGGATAAGCTTTGTACATTTTGATTTTGTTGGAACTTATTTTGAGACGATATATTAAAAGCAATAAAGTTACTGTCTGAGGCTTGAGCAGACACGAAATTACCAAATCAGTTTGTATCAACTTCCCAAATTAACGCAAGTTATACGGTCAAGCCTCAGTAAAAGTATTTAGGTAAGTCAGATGTCATGAGAATTTATAATTATTACCCTATGCATAAATGCGCTTTTTTGTCTTCATTAATAAACAATGGTGCAACTCTGATTAATTACGAATTATGTTAGCGTAGCGTTAGCGACGTAGGAGCGTCATTACGAATTAGTATTCTCGTCTGGCACTTCAAACTTGTAACCATAGCCCCGCACAGTTTTAATAAACTCCGGTATGCTGGTATCGATTTCCATCTTCTTACGAAGCTGACCAATATGCACATCAACCACTCGGCCATCTCCTATGTAGTCACAACCCCAGATTTTTTGGATTAGCTGTGGGCGACTCCAAGCCTGATTAGGATGACTTGCCAAAAAATGTAAGATATTAAATTCCAGCGCTGTTAAAGCCAGAGCTTTATCGTTAAGTGTTACCTCCCTACCCTCTGGGTTAATTACTAGCTGCTTGAAAATGATACGTTGTGTCGGAGAGGGGTTGATGTAGCGTATCCGTCTCAAAAGAGCTTCTACTCTAACTTCAACTTCTGCAAGACTAAATGGTTTAGTCATGAAATCATCAGCACCTGCGCTTAAGATTTTAATTTTATCAGCCTCGTCAGTCCTACTAGTCAGTATCAGCACTAAAACATTAGTACGACTCTGCATTTCTTGGCAGAGGCTATAACCATTAACATCCGGCAAATTCCAATCCAGAATCACTAAAGCTGGGTTGAATTGCTCAAATAACGATAAAGCACTCTTACCATCTGCTGCCGACTCTATTTGATATTTGCGACTTAAAAAACGATAGACGAGATTTCGGACGCCGAAGTCATCATCGACGATCAAAATTTTGGGAGTAGTAGCGGTAATCATAACCATAATGCTGCCTATTCTAGATTGGGCGATTCGCTATTGCACCAGTTTTGCTTTACGTGTTTCTTGGAAGTGTATTCACTCGCGTCTGTGCTGAGTACGATCGCTATTGTAGTACTTGTATACAATTAATTTTCAATGAAGTTTATGAAAACTTTAGGCATCGTAATGCTGAGAAAATGTATAATTTTTGTATGATTTTTGTATATTTTTGAATTTATATTCTACAATATTGAGCTTTTCTACTTAATCAGGTGTAATTGAAGACCATGTTTATACCGTAAATAGTACAGAGAAACACCAAACGCCACGGCAATTGCTACAACTTTGTCAGAACAACGCACTCCCTGATTCATTAGATATCTACAAAGGCTTACAAACTAAGCTATAAGCCAATCTAGATTCTAAACTCATACTTACCCAAATCTACTCTAGCCAAGGGGTATGTCTCCTTGAAGAGGGTCTACGAAAATTTACTCAGCGTGCATTTACATGTAGCTACCCTCTTAAGCATATACTATACTACAAGTTTCCGCCTGAGGCTATATTAATTAATGTTTTAGAGGAGATAACCAGCCTGCAATGGCGAGAAATTTCTGTAAATCCAGCCAAGTTATATGAGCAAGCACTGAATATTTTACTGGGAAGATGGGATGAAGTCAGAGGAATTAAACGCGATCGCGTTGCTCATAATTTGACTTTGGTAAGTAAGAAAAAACTGCTTTTTCAACTGACAACTATCAGTTTTGAGCAAGAAGATTACTTTTTATAACAAGAAAAAATGCTGCAACTTATAAGAGATATGCTGATTAAATATCGCAATATTGGTTACAACTTGCAGTTCAATGAACAGCAAAAAGAATTGCTTCAGCAATATTATGATATCAATAGATTGCTGGTAGATTGCCTCAATAGTGCTGCTTATGCCACTCCAATAGTGCGGCAAATTGAAAAGAAATTATTGTTAGCGATCACAGATATTGAAAAGGTACGTAATTCCTGTAGTAATCGCTAAATATTTTTAATTTTTAGACTATTTTTTGATTAATTAGGTAGGGGATTTAATAAATTTTAATTTATTTACAATGTATATGAATTATTTAATATTTTAAATATAAAGTTAAAATATGTTTAATAAAATTAATACAAAAGGCTGCCTCCCCTATAGTCTAAGTTGACTGTATTTGCAATGGATTAATTGGTAGAAAATATTTTAATTAGTCACTCTATCTCAGGAGAGATTTTCAGGATATTCATCCCAGAGAAAGAGCAATTAAGTATGCTTAGTCCGTTAAATTGCTATTAATATCGTTACTTAGGAAGGAATAAATATGGTTAACAATTTAGCAGGCGGCATCATTCCCCCACAACCACCGATAGAATCACAATCTGATGCTCATGTGCTGAAGTCTCGTCTAGAATGGGGCGAACCAGCTTTTACAATACTGGATGTGCGCGATCGCAACACGTTCAACGAAGGTCACATCTTGGGAGCGATGCCGATGCCAATAAATGAATTGGTAGAGCGTGCAGTAGCTTCTTTGAATAAAAGCCGTGATATTTACGTTTACGGTGCTAATGAACAAGAAGGTACCGAAGCCGCACAACAACTGCGTTCTAATGGATTTGAGCATGTCTCCCAACTCAAAGGTGGTCTAGCCGCATGGAAGGCGATCGGTGGGCCAACAGAAGGCATTATTGAATCAACAACTCCCCCAGGTGCAGATGACTACAATGTTGTAGATCGGCTAAAAAATCACCAAGAAAATCTGCAAAAGGAAGGCGCTAGCCCGACGGAGGCGATTAAAAAAGGAGCTAGTAACCTTAAAGAAAACATTCAACAGGGAGCCAGTAACCTCAAAGACAACATTCAAGAGGGAGCCAGTAACCTCAAAGAAAACATTCAAGAGGGAGCCAGTAACCTCAAAGAAAACATTCAAGAGGGAGCCAGCAATATCAAGGAAAATGTTAGTGAATCTAAAACTCCTACAGACACTGATGATTCCAATAAGGGATCTTAGGCAAAAATAACTTAGCAAAAATACCAGGCGATTAAAAATCGCACGCCAGTTGCTCATGGGGAGCCAGTGCGTTGGGGGGCGAACCACTCTTGTAACTGGTGTGGAAACCCCCCAGCACTGGCTTGGCTACACAGGCAAAGTCCGCGCAGGCGGACTTATCCTAACTTGTGAGTGAGCGTGAGGCAGGGCAATTTGCAAAAATGCGATGCTCCGTTTGCAAGAGGTTTGCTGTTTTTTTCAGTGTTCAAATAAATCCTTAAATTGCAACAAATCTAAGGAAACTATTGTTGGCAGAAATTCAAAACATTCTTGAGCAATTTCCCAACGTTCTTCTCGTTTGAGCATTTCTATTAGCTTCTGCTGCACACTAAGTAAGTAGCGCACATCATTGGCAGCATAACTCAGTTGAGCTTCAGTTAAACTAGCGGCGTTACCCCAATCAGAACTTTGAGAGCTTTTATCCAGTTCCACTTGTTCTAACTCTTGTACCACATCTTTGAGTCCGTGGCGATTTGTGTAAGTACGGGCTAATTTACTAGCAATTTTGGTGCAAAAAACAGGCCCAACCTGAATTCCCAGATTGGCTCGTAAAGTAGCAAGGTCAAAGCGAGCAAAGTGAAACACTTTTACGACATTCGCCGCTGACAAGAGTTTTTTTAAGTTTGGTGCGTCAGCTTGTCCTTTGGCTATGCGGATTGCAGTCACTTTCCCGGATTCGTTGCACAGCTGGACAAGACACAAGCGATCGCGCAGTGGCAATAATCCCATCGTTTCTGTATCAACTGCGATCGCTCTAGATTCTAAATACTGGCTAAGGGCTGCATCACTGAGGTCGCGATCGCTCACCTGAAAATCTTGTAATATCATGAATTGTTCAAAAATAATAGCAGTGTCCAGCAGACAAAAGCCTTGTCAGACACTACATTATTATTGTGCAAAAAATCACCAAATAAATCTACCTAGTGTGGAAAAAAAGTTGTGTCAGGTAGACATCGCCTTGATTATTAGTAGCAACGCCAATTCCAGTCAGGTTGTAATTTCCTTTAAGGTTCTTTAGATGTCCGGGACTGTTTATCCAACCAGTAACAGCTTCGTCCACAGGGTTGCTATATCCCCGGTTGAAAGCAACATTTTCCGCCGCACTGTTGTAGCGAAAAGGGATAGCTTTGACTCGCCGTTCAAATCCCTGATGGCTAAATGGGGTTTTACCTTTAGCCATGTTTTGACTATGAATTCTTGCCTGTCGAGTGATATTTGCATTTAGGGTCAACTTTGGCAGTCCTTTAGAAGCCCGATATCGATTAATTTGGTCGAATACTGATTTTTCTAACTCAGTAGTTTTAAAAGTAGGAGTCGATATTGCAACCTGACTGGAAAAAAGCGACAACAGCTTATTACGGGTGGATGTATTCGTAGAAGGATAATTTGGGATCGGAACAGTCGTTAATCCACTAGCAAGGACAAGCGCACTTAAAGCGATGCCAAAAGCAGTTTGTCGGAACATGGAGAATTGCGTAATGTGTAGAGATATAAGACTTCTACTCTACCTTATTGTTCCGACGATATATACCAGGATACTATTAAGGATTGATGAATTTCGGCAATCTGGCAATATCGTTGGTATCAGGACTATAAACAATCTGAACAATTGTCAATACTTCAATAGTTCACCTTCATGAAAATCACGGTTATTTTTGCTGAGAATTTAAGATTTTCATGAATTACTAAAAAAATAATCTCGTATTCACTAGACAAATGTCATTTAAACTACATTATTCAACATCCAGCAAAAGCTTTGCTAAATGTTGAAGTCTGCGGAATTTGAGAAAAAACCTAAATATTTAGCAGATATATCAGCGAATGAAAATTTGTGTGAAGTAGATTCCGCCTGCACTGTTGCTAGCGACACCAATCCCCGTCTTATTATAATTACCTCTGATATTGGCAAGATGCCCTGGACTATTGAGCCAGCCTTCAACAGCTGTTTTCACTGGGTCACTATATCCCTGGTTGAAAGCAACATTTTCACCAGCTGCACTGTAGGGAATACCGATTGCTCTAACACGTTCTGAAAATCCTGTATGTCCAAAGGGAACTTTACCATAAGCCATGTCCTGACTGTGAATCCTGGCTTGTTTATCGATGGCAGAATTACGAGTGTGCGCTGGTAGCCCTTGGGAAACTCTGTACTTATTAATTTCCTTGAAAACCAACTGTTCGAGAGCAGCAGTATCGACACTAGCTGCTACGATTTTAAAAGTATAATTTGATACTTTTAAAGATGGCGGTGTAAAAGTTGGATTTGTTACAGGAGTAGCGATCGCTCCACTAGCGAGAACAATAGTACCTAAAGCAATACCGTAGATTGTTGTATTAATCATTGTGCTGAAAGTAAAGTTCCAGACAATCTAACTAAACTAATGTGAATGTGACAAATTGCTTATAGGTCTATATAGTTGTATTTATACCGTTTTTTGTGCAAAAACTACCAGCAAGCGTTTAAATTCGCGACTTTACGAAAACTTTTTAATCTTTATGAAAAATTCACATCTACCATTGGTAGGATTTTTCCTATGCATTTTTTGTACTTCATTTTGTAATACACGAAGATTTCCAATATCTGGCTAATGGTAGTTAGAGTACAATCACAAATCACCAGTATTTCTCAGTACTAATACTTAATAGTGATCATGATTAGGAATTATTATTTAATCTCAAGAGATTAAATAATTAAGTATTAATACTGGTTAAGCTAATCGGCATTTAAGTTGCATGATCAAGGCGGGCTTTTCGGCCCACCCCACAAGAATTTGATAAAATTTAATATGCTTTCTTAGATGTATTTTAGGTTAAAGTGCGGAATATGGAATATAAATGGCATAAATTTCTCCACGAAAACCTCTGAGCGACTAGCTTCGGTTGAGAATTTCTAACTCTTCCTGTACCACGCGCAACACTCGCGCAATATATTCCGCCCGCCACTGTTCCCGCTCTTTAATTACTTTGGCATCCGGCTCGTAAGTTTCAATCTCACTAGGCGATAAAATACCTTTAACCTCTAGCAACCGTTCAACGGTATCTAGCCGCTCATGCAGCACGGACACCTCACCAGTCAAAGCCATAACGATCGCTAACAATTTATCGATTTGCGGATTGTCTAAGTAAACAGGTCGTTTACCCTTAGCTATTTTTGTCATCTTAATACCAATTCTCCAAAAATCAGACTACACATACAAAATTCTTGCATTCTTGCATTGTCCCTGGCGCGTCTCGTAGAGAAGAAAGTTTTAGTCGGGGTTTAAATCCCGACTGTAGCTTGCTTCCCGCAGGGTAACTAAACAAAGTTGGAGCACTCTGCCTCCAAGCTACTTGTTGACATTCGGCCTTAAACCCTTGAATTTACGATAAAATCTGACTTTCTCAATTACGAATTGGTATACTTCCTCTGCTTACTTAGTTGCAGCAACTACAAACCAAGTGCCTCGGCTGCCTGAGTTACCATTTTTAAACAGGCTATTAGTTACGTTTGCTTTCCATGCCCCATTAGGGACAAATTTCTCGAATGTTTTATCTGATGCAAAACCAGCCTCAACAGCTAGCGTCACCAAATCCAAATCGCGTACAGCACTCCAGAAGGGTTCGTTGTTGTTAGCGGTTTCCCAGTCATAAACGAACTGCGTATAAAGATCCATGTGACGATACAGGGGTGCTTCCACATGGAGCATCATGCCACCGGGAGCCAGTAGACGATAAGATTCTTGCATAACTTTACGCACGGCTGGCGGGGGAATTTCATGCAGCAAAATGTGAGAAACCACTAAGTCAAATGATTCATCCGGAAAATTAGTGTGTTCAGCATTTTGCTGAGAGAAGTGTACCCGTTTGCCGAAAGATTCGGCTCTTGCATGAGCATAACGCAGCATGGGTGCGCCTACATCTATAGCATGGACTTCTGCATCTGGAAAACCATCCACATAGGGTAATGTGCTATTGCCGATAGAACATCCCATATCGAGAATTTTTCTAGGTCGAAAGTCGGGAAACTCTAGTAGGAGATAGTTTTGGACTATAGATAGCCCTATATCATCATTAAGCGGCCCCAACCAACCCAGTCCATAAACGTAAACGCCGCGATCGTAAGTTGCGCCGGCAGCGACATCATCATCTGTGAATTCACTGTGATATCCTCCAGGCATACAGTGAATATCTACAGCCTTTTGATGAGTAGGTATTTGAAAATTTGGGTCGAGGGTTAAAGTACCCAGTTCACCACCCTGATCTTTGGCACGCTCAATCAACTCTGGCAGTTGTCTGTCAACACTGGAATTTACAGCATCCCATAATATTTCTTGGTTGATCCGCTTGAGGGCACTAGCCCAACGATAGTAGGGTTCCTGCTGCATTACTTCCCGAATTTCATAACGATTCAGGGGAGGACGCTGATGTTGTTGTTCAAACTTCGGCTCGGCGAGTTTTTCATAAATTACTTTATTACCAACAGAGATATTTCTGAAAATGTGCATCCTCAGACTTTGCACAAAATTTTGGCGTGCCAACTCGTCATGAGTGGGTTGCGGTAGCATAGCATGTTGGAATTGTTCAGCCATTATTGCTTTTCCCCAGAAATTTTATGTATATTTACGCATCATTTAAAAACTTGGCTACTGTTTGTACATCCTTATCGCCGCGTCCAGAGCAGTTAATTACAATCCGGGGACTGTCGGTTAGTTGGGGACATAGGGTTTCGAGGTAAGCGATCGCATGGGCTGTTTCCAATGCCGGGATAATTCCTTCCAATTTCGACAATCGTTGAAATGCGGCTAAAGCTTCTGCATCTGTCACACTATAGTATTCGGCGCGGCCAATATCCTTCAAATAGCTATGTTCTGGGCCGACACCGGGATAATCTAATCCTGCGCTAATTGAGTGTGCCTCAATGATTTGCCCATCCTCATCTTGCAGAAGATAGCTCATTGCCCCGTGTAATACACCAACTCGTCCTTTTGTCAAGGTTGCGGCGTGTTTTTCGGTATTCACACCTTCTCCGGCTGCCTCAACCCCAATGAAGCGTATAGAAGACTCATTCATAAACTCATAGAATAGTCCCATAGCATTGGAACCACCACCGACACAAGCCAAGAGAATATCAGGCAATACACCCCACTTTTCGATTGCTTGGGCGCGAGTTTCCTGGCCGATTACCGCATGGAAATCACGTACCATCATCGGGTAAGGATGGGGCCCTGCTACCGAACCCAGGATGTAGTGAGTTGTTTCCACATTTGTCACCCAATCTCGGATTGCTTCAGAAGTGGCATCCTTGAGGGTTCCCGTGCCCGCCTCCACCGGACGCACTTCTGCCCCCATCAACCGCATTCTGAACACATTCAAAGCTTGGCGTTCCATGTCATGAACGCCCATGTAAATTACGCATTCCAGTCCAAAACGAGCGCAAACTGTAGCTGTGGCAACTCCATGTTGTCCAGCACCCGTTTCGGCAATAATCCGTTGCTTACCCATGCGCTTTGCCAACAATACCTGACCAAGAGCATTATTAATTTTGTGAGAGCCAGTATGATTTAAATCTTCACGTTTTAAGTAGATTTGTGGCCCCGTGCGATCGGGTCGGGCATAATGAGCAGTCAGGCGTTCAGCGAAATACAATGGTGTGGCACGTCCTACATAGTCCCGTAACAACTGCTGTAGTTCTGCTTGAAAACCAGGGTCATTGCGGTATTGCTGATAAGCTGTTTCTAGTTCAGTAAGAGCAGGCATCAGCGTTTCAGGTACATACTTACCGCCAAAGCGTCCAAAGCGACCTAGCGTATCGGGAACCTGAGCAGTTGAATTTGGAGAGAGGGGAGTGGTAGTCACGAGTTAATTTTGATCAGGAGGATGACTTAATTATTATAGAAAAGTCTGAGGCATATCTGGCGAGTGGGGGATCTCACTTGTTTACTGAGAACTGTTTTGCCCTATGCCGAATTTCTTTAAATCCCTTGCAATGGATTTGTGATGTTAGCCTAGAAATTGATTTCCCAGGAGAACGGTTACGTAGAAATCTCCACTGCTTCTGATTTTTCCTTAATAAAGATTTTTATGTCTTCTTCCAATCCCAAATCTTCCGATAAAGGCTTTGTCTACCGCGAATTTGGCAACGACAACTCCGCCGCCACAGAAAGACCAATTCCAGAACTGCCCCCACAACAACAAAATCTCAAAGTACAAGCTTCCCGCAAAGGACGCAAAGGCAAAACCGTCACAGTGATTAGCGGTTTTCAAGCCAAACCGGAAACTTTGGCAGATTTGGTGAAGCAGTTGAAAACCCAGTGTGGGACAGGTGGGACAATTAAAGACAATGAAATTGAAATTCAGGGCGAACACAAACAGAAAATTGTCGAGGTTTTGACCAAGCTAGGTTACAAAGCTAAAATCAGTGGTGGCTAATCTTGAGTGCGGTTTACCGCATCTTAACCCTGACGTAAATTGAGAGCGGCAATGTTATCTTTGAGAGGTACAAATATACTTGAGCAGTGGTGAATCACTTCACCGAGAAGCTGTCTTTTGTGAGACTAACAGGAGGTTCAAATGGATTTAGTTCGGCTTCTGTGTGCCATTTTCTTACCGCCTTTGGGAGTTTTTTTGCAAGTAGGTTTTGGTATAGACTTTTGGATTAATATAGTTTTGACGCTTTTTGGTTACATTCCTGGGATTATTCATGCGGTGTGGATAATTTATAAGAAATAGTTCTTTGTAGCTGTAGGTTGTGTGTACCAATCTCGGCGTTCCTGATTCTGAGTAATATTTGCACAGAGGCAATTGATCAATTGCCTCTAGAGAAAGTTTTATGAATTGGATGTCTGCAAATTATTCAAGAAGAATTTCTCAGTCAGATCATCTCTGGTAAATTAATTGTGATATGTTATTGCGATCACTTCACCCGCAATGACAAGCGTTTAACCGGATATGATATCAGAATAAATTAGGGACTTCCAATAGACATAGGAGTGAAAAAGAATTGTTTTGACGTAGCAGTGCTACGACCCTACAAGGGTTATGGGTAATGCATATTTAATTTCACGCCTATGTCTAAGGGACTTCCAAATAAAAAAATATGCAATTATTTATTGTGGGGTGGGCATCTTGCCCGCCCAATAACCAAAGGCGGGCAAGATGCCCACCCCACAAGATTGAATAATTTATTTCTTGGAAATCCCTAATGAAAAAAATATCCAATTTGTAGCGTGCGTTAGCCAGAACGATAACGCACGCTTGTATTCGTAACTCTAATTGAACAAAAATCTACAATAATTTACAGGACTTACGCATTGACAATAAATACCAAATAGGTATAAGTGAAAAACCACATCTTTCGTAGGGGTTTAGCATTGCGCTTTACCCCTACAGTATCGTCATACGACCAAAAAATAATTAAGAAAAGCCTGAAACAACCTATTTTTGTTAACTCACATCATGATGAATTTGTACAGTGCGTAAGTACTAATTTAGAACTTTGGCGTGAATATTACAATATTGTGGCAAAAAAAACAACTATTTATTTCACTTAAAATAAAAGTTGTAAAGACACTATTTATTACGTCTCCAATATATATTTTGTGCGGCGGTAAATACCGAATTATTTCTCATTTTTTAACATGGCGTAGAGTCTCAACTCTAAAAGCAAGGGACAGATATGCAATTGCCATTGCACAGTTGAAACGTTCAAATCTTTGATCAACCCAGTGCCTATATCTAGTACCCAGCCATGAACCATAGGCGCTTTTCGCTCATAAAGTACCTGACGCATGATCGAAGTTTGGTAAAGATTTTTCACTTGCGCCACAACATTTATTTCCGCTAAACGATTCAGACGTTCTTCTCTTGTTGGCAAGGCATCAATCTCTTCTTGTTTTTGTAAATACAGTTCTCGAATCGGATTTACCCAGTTATCAAGAATTCCGATGGTTCTCCCTTCTAAAGCTGCCTTAATTCCTCCACAATCGTAGTGACCACAAACGATAATGTGTTCCACCCTAAGATGTAAAATTGCGTATTCTAAAACGGCTAAAAAGTTAATATCCGTCAGAGAAACTTGATTGGCAATATTACGATGTACAAATAACTCTCCTGGTTCTGTACCGGTAAACCTTGTTAATGCCAGACGACTATCAGAACAGCCGAGGTATAGAAAAGGTGGTGTTTGTCCGGTAGATAATTCTTTAAAGTAAGTTGGGTCTAGAGCCAGTTTTTCGGCAACCCAAGCTTGATTATTTCTAAGGAGTTCATCGATGCTGTTATATTTCATCTTTGGTCAAATTCGAGAGAGAATCTCATCAATATTTTAGATTTTAGCTGATCTACAGTTTCCTCTATATCAATATGAACTTTTTCAGAGCTAAAATTTTATCGAACAGAATACATGCGTCAGTCGTCAGAATACAGGAAAGGTATTTTGTGCGAAAGAGTGGATGAATCCAGGGGTTTAAGACCCCCACTAAATATGCAGATTTAGTGGTCTTCTCTACGAGACGCAAGCGCGAACAATCAGTGGCGGGTCTGAATCCCCCACTGATTTATTCTGACTCCTGAATTCTGACGAATGAATTCTTCTTCAACAATATGACAATTTTTTTCTACAGCATTAATAAAATTATTGTATAAATTGTAAAAACCTAAGTAATATCAAGTTCGGGTGATTACTTATAATAAAATCTTTCAATGTCGCTTGGGTTTCCCTGCCGTTAAACCCAACATGAACAAGGATCAAATGCTGAGTTACTCTGCGGGAGGAAAGCTACGTTCCTCAATCGAATCTACAGATATTATAAGTGTTTAACCAAACCTGATATTAGTAGTTAGATAAAAAAATAACTATGTATAACTTTAGGAAACTAGCTAAATAAAGTAAAATTTATATCAACTAAAATCTGAGCGTTGAGACTGGCGATTTTAAATCTTCATCTAGCATTTATAGATATTTTTACAAAACAGAGAAACTTCTGTAAAAATCATTTTAAATCACACTCCAAACTGTGCATTTGAATCAAGCAAGCGCGGCAGAAGTTTTGAGTACTAGTCCCTTCAATATTTGAGCTTGAGATATTAAGTGATTAGCTTCAATCTGGGGCAACAGCTTTGCTATCGTGATCATGATTGATCGACCAACGGTAATCAATAGTTACAGAGGAAAACTCGCAAATTTCTTCAAGTCGTTTTTGTTGCACAGCAGCTTTGCGGAGAGTAATAATTAGCTGATTCACCTGATGCCGTAAATCAGGATTATCATTTACCGCTAACATGGTTTGTCTTTCTAAAAGTTGAAGTATAAGTTCGTAGTGAATAGGTGAAGGTAGAGGAATTTGCTCCATGAAGTTAAATTTTGATTTCATATTTGGGATTTTGTATTAGTCAGATTTTCTTTCTTGTGAATGAATTGTTACATATGAAATAACTAATTGCTTATAGCTTTGATATGAGTTGTGATGAAGATTTGGCAAAGATATTGATGATACTTAACGGCAAAGTGCTGCGTATCTAGGCATAGTCTGCCCGATCGCCCAACAATTCTGTGTAGTTACCCTGCGCTAAGGGGCGCAGGGGAGGTGTTTCTTTCAGAAATTCGTCGGCAAGATACGGGCGATCGCTGCGCCAGGATCTGGTTGTTTTACCAAAGCTTCTCCAATGAGTACAGCAGATGCGCCTGCTGTAAGTACCAAACTCAAATCATCTGGGTTGTGTAGTCCTGATTCGCTGACAACAAGGATGTTTTTCTCCTGCAATTGGCTACCCCTTGCAGCTAAAAGTTCGCAAGTAGTTTGCAGGTCAACAGAGAAATCCTCCAAATTGCGATTATTAATTCCTATTAAGGAGACCCCATCTAAGGCTAACACACGGTCAAGTTCTGCCAAACTATGGACTTCAATCAAGGCTGCCATTTTCAGTTTGTTAGCGATTTTCAGGAAGTATTTCAAATCTTGATCGCTAAGGATAGCTGCAATCAACAGAATTGCATCTGCACCCTGAACCCGCGCCAAGTATATCTGGTAAGCATAAATGATAAACTCTTTGCATAGTAGGGGCAAATCTACCGCAGCCCGAACCTTGGCTAAGTTGTCAAAACTACCTTGAAAGAACTTGACATCGGTCAACACAGAAAGACAACTGGCTTTGGCTTGCTGATAAGAAAGGGCGATCGCTACAGGGTCAAAATTTTCTCGTAAAACGCCTTTACTGGGTGAAGCTTTTTTAACTTCCGCAATCAATGCTGGCTTAGTCTTACCTTGGCGCAAAGCGGCGACAAAATCGCGGGTTGGCGGCGCAGTCAGTACCTGCTTGACTAATTCCTGCAAAGGAACCTTTTCCCGCATTTGGTCATATTCTGCTTCTTTCTGCCAGACAATTTCCTCCAAAATGTTGTTTGGCGCCCCGTCAGGCACGACAGCCTGATAACGCAATATCGATACAGCAATAGCTGGGTTAGGTGAACGGCGACGGATTTGCATAATTAGTTATTGGGCATTGGGCATTGGGCATTGGGCATTGGGTATGGGGCATTGGGCATTGGGAATAACCTATGCCCCATGCCTCATTCCTCAATCCCTAAATAGCGATCGCTCGTTTATAAGCTTCGTCCAGGACTTCCGAAAGTGTCGGGTGGGCGTGGACTAGATGTGCAAGGCTTTGGACAGATTGACGGTTTGCGATCGCAGCTGAGGCTTCATGAATTAAGTCTGAGGCGTGCAATCCGAAAATGTGAACGCCCAAGACTTCTCCTGTGTCTTTGCGATATATCACCTTGGCAATACCGTCGGCTTCATTTTCTGCCAACGCTTTGGAATTTCCTTTGAAGTAACTCTTACTTGTGCCGATTTCAAACCCTTCGGTTTGTCCCAACTCCTTAGCTGCGGTTTCTG
This sequence comes from Nostoc sp. JL33, assembly GCF_017114985.1. GTDB lineage: Bacteria > Cyanobacteriota > Cyanobacteriia > Cyanobacteriales > Nostocaceae > Nostoc. The sequence goes on from NZ_JABXKP010000060.1 coordinate 38,724, forward strand.
TTAAGCCCACATAGCTGACTTCTGGGTGGGTAAACGCCGCCGCCGGGATGCTGCGATAGTCTACTATTCTTTCCCTCCCAACTATATTTTCTACCGCGATGATGCCTTGAGTAGAAGCCGCATGTGCCAACATCATCTTTCCATTACCGTCACCAATTGCCCACAAATGCGGCACTACTTCACCTGCTGATAGCACTGCCATGCGATCGTCAACTGGAATAAAATTCCGCCGATCGAGTTCTACACCTACAGACTCTAAACCAAGATTTTTGGTCGCCGGGATACGTCCCGTAGCCACCAAGCAAGCATCTACTTCGATGACATCTACATCTTCTTTGGTTTTGAAATCTGCTAACTCAATTACCACAGGTGAACCTGGGATAACTTTTTTGGCGTAAATCCCGACTTTCGTTTCAATATCGCGGGGAGTAATCAGCACCCGTTCGGCAAGTTTGGCGATATCGCGGTCAAATCCTGGCATTAACTGATCTAGGGCTTCAATCAAGGTGATTTCACAACCCAAAGCTGAGTAAATATCAGAAAATTCCAAGCCGATGTAACCACTGCCAATAATTGCTATCCAGTCTGGTAACGACTCTAACTTGACACCTTGATCGCTGGTAAAGACAGTTTTGCCGTCTACTTCAATGCCTGGAGGCACAAAAGGAATTGAACCAGGCGAAAGGATAATGTCTTTGGCTGTGATGGTTTTTTCACCACCGTCTCCGGTTACAGAGACTTTTTGCGCCCCAGCGATTTTTCCCCAACCCTTGATGATATCGACTTTTAGACGTTTGAGGCTGTTAGTTAAGTCGCCTTGAATTTTCGAGACGAGATTATTAGCATGATTAGCGATCGCTTGGCGATCGAATTCCACGCTACCAATTTGAATTCCCAGTGACTTGAGGTGGTGGGCATTGCGTAACTCCCGCACACGTCCAGATGCTGCCAGCAGCGCCTTAGAAGGAATACAGCCCCGATTAACACAGGTTCCTCCCATATCAGCAGCTTCAATAATCGCTGTTTTCAAACCACAACTTACAGCGTGTAAGGCTGCGCCATGTCCGCCTACACCAGCGCCGATAATGACTAAATCGTAATCAAATCCTTGACTCACCTTAGTTTCCCCGTGTGCTTCGCCTATTTATTCTCAACTTGACCGACAATCAACGCAACCCCTTTAACAGTTATCAGTTTCGTTCCTGGGTTTAAGTCCCCAGTACACAGTTATCTGTGATCAGTGGGAACTGGTAACTGATTTAAATTCCTTACCATACGCCTGATAACTATTTACTGATTTAACGTTGGGGTTTTGCTAATTCAATTTATGATTCACTGACTTCTGGCGAAAAGATGGATGTTTTCAGTAATTATAGTCAAATCTAGATACTTATTTTTTTTATGCTCTAAAGGGAGTTAGGAATATGTAGCTTTAATTTCATTTGGTTGAAACAAAATCTTCACTTGTTCTTTTAAAATGCCGAAAGTGCCGAGTTCTAAGTTACCCAGAACCCTTGTAGAGACGTAGCACTGCTACGTCTCTACATTCTATTTCTCCCGTAGCCGCAGATAACGGATTTCCAACAAATAAATTATCCAATTTTGTGGGGTAGACATCTTGTCCGCCTTGGGCTAGAGGCGGACAAGATGTCCACCCCACAAGAAGTAGTTGAGTATTTTTTTATTTGTCAGTCCCTAATTCCAACATATCTGCTTCATATCTGCTTGCTTATGCAGATCGAACACCACTGATACTTTAAAGTCTGCATTGACACTCCCCTGGCTGAACAAAGATGACATTTACAGCAATTTTCATGTGTTTAAAACACATATGTTCTAGGCAATATTGCTGTCTCCCAAAAGCGCGAGTCTATTTAAGACAAAAATAGCTGTAAATTTAAATTTGCCCAAAGTATTAACTTTAGGGACAAAAGATGAAGTAAGATTCACAGCTGAAGCAGTCGCCATATAATCCCATAGTTTCTGACAAAAAATAATTCAGTGCGATGATTGATAAATATCCTCAGAATCTTATAGTGTCCTGCTTACCTCTGAGTATGCTTCTATTACTGGGCAGCATATCTTTTAGTCCACTCAAAGCTCAGGCTGTTGATACTACACAATTACCAACTAGTAATTTTATCCTGTCGCAAAAACTCCCACCACCACAGGATGTCCAACCACCCCCACCTTCGCCACCTCCCTCACCTGAACTGCCACAGCCACTTCCTCCACCAGCAGAACTATTTCCCCCGTCTGCCCCAACTCCCACACCTGAGGAAACACTCCCTGGCAACTTTCCTCAAAATATTGTTGTTGAACGGTTTGAAGTTGTTGGTAGCACAGTCTTCAGTGCTAAAGAGTTAGCCCAAGCCACTGCTGAATTTACCAAACGACCGATCTCACTGGCCCAAGTGTATCAAGCACGTTCTAAAATCACTGATCTATACATCAAAAATGGTTACATTACCTCTGGTGCCTATATTCCACCCCAAACAATCCAATCCGGTGTTGTTAAAATTCAGGTGGTGGAAGGTAAATTAGAAGATATCCAGGTAACTGGGACTCGACGGTTGAATCCGAATTATGTCCGCAGCCGACTAGGGATAGCGACATCACCGCCTCTGAATCGTCAGCGTCTACTAGAGGCACTGCAACTTTTGCAACTTAATCCTTTGATTCAAAACGTCTCTGCTGAACTTTCAGCAGGATCGCAAAGTGGTGTGAGTCTATTAGAAGTCAAGATCACTGAGGCAAAAACCTTTAGTAGCCAAATAGTTCTTGATAATGGGCGATCGCCTAGTGTTGGCAGTTTCCGACGCGGATTAAGATTGAATGAAGCCAACTTACTCGGATTGGGAGATGGTCTGAGTCTAGGATACACCAACACTGATGGTAGTAACTCCTTTGACGCCACCTATACATTACCACTCAATCCCAAGAACGGAACCCTCACTTTCAACTATGGCACTACGTCGAGTAATGTCATTGAACCTCCTTTCAACGTTTTAGATATCGAATCGGCATCTCGCTATTACGAATTGACATTCCGCCAGCCCATAGTTCAAACTCCTACACAAGAATTCGCCCTTGGGTTGACAGCCTCCCGACGGGAAAGTGAAGCCTCCTATTCCCCCCCCCTTTTGGAAGAGCGGCTAGCTTTCCCCGGTTTAGGCGCTGATCAACAGGGACGCACCAAGGTATCTGCGTTGCGATTTTTTCAAGAATGGACGAGTCGTAACAGCCGTGAAGTCATCGCCCTCCGCTCTCAATTTAGTTTGGGCATAGATGTGTTGAATCCGACGATTAATCAAAATCCTCCCGATAGCCGTTTTTTTGCTTGGCAAGGGCAAGCGCAGTGGGCACGCCTTTTAGCTCCTGAAACCTTACTATTACTTCGTTTAAATACGCAACTCGCATCCAGAACGCTTTTACCTTTAGAGCAATTTGGCTTAGGTGGGCAGGAAAGTATTCGGGGCTACCGTCAAGATTACCTGCTAACGGATAATGGCACTTTTGTTTCTGCGGAAGTTCAAGTACCAATTCTGCGCTTACCCCAGATAGATAGCACCTTACAGGTTATCCCCTTTGTGGATTTTGGTGTTGGCTGGAATAGTTCAAATACAGAGAATCCCGACCATAATACTCTAGCTGCTGTTGGTCTGGGGTTGCGTTGGTCGCAAGGCGATCGCTTCACCGTTCGTCTTGACTGGGGCATTCCTTTAATATCTGTTGACTCAAATGAGAGAACATTACAAGAAAAGGGTCTGTATTTTAGTTTATTCTATAATCCTTTTTAAAATTTAGAACTGTCAATCTCCTTCCCTTTACACGTAGCTCGTCCTGAACGGTTAGGTTCCGACTTCCGTTGGGTTTGTGCAGTCGCCACAACGGGGAGGCAGTCCCTTGCGTGTCTTTGACAAAACAAGGAACTGCCGTGGGAAAATATGCAAGGCACTACTCTGAGTTTCAGCCCAGGTTTAAATAAGAGTCTGAAACTCTCTTCAATGCAAGAATGCAAGAATTTTGAATTTTGAATTGTTAATCTGGGTATTCTAAGAAAGACAAGGTTGGATGATATAGACGAAGGGACAAAGTTTATAACTTATGTATGAGTGGAGAAAACGGCTAGTACCGCAAGGCGGAAGTCACGCAATCACGCAATCAAAAGTCACGCATTCAAAAGTATTATGGAATAAGCTATGAGAGGAATTTTAAATGGTTGCTCTATTTACGCCGTGGCGTACTAGAACTTCTACCGCAAAAACTGATTGAACAATTAGCCATCTCATTCCAGAAGATCAAGAGTGCTGAATTCCAAGTGCTGTTAGCGGATAGCTATGGTTTAGCCCATACTGAGTTAAAAGACCGCCCACAAAGGGAGCAACAGAATAGCGGGGTATGTACCAAGTAGACAACTACTGAGTAATTTTTAATTCACTCAGGAATCAGGAATCAGGACTGAGTGCGGTTAAGCATCAAGAGAGGGGCTAGTTTGCACCCTCATACCAATTTTGCGATGCTTGCGGCGGGCTACGCCGGAGCAGACGGTGACAACTTTGATTGAGCAAATTTTCGCATAAGTTAAGACTTTTAAGCTGAACTTATGGGAGTAATACTTTTCAGATTAAGACATAAAGATATGAGAATTTGAGGAACAGCCATGCTAGGAAATGAGCGGGAAAAAATACGCCATCTGTTGGTCATTCAAGACCTAGAAGGGGAGCGAACTGTCCCCTTGCAAGAGACTACTTATTCTCTGGGGCGGCATCCCGCAAACACTATTGTATTGGCTTCCCGGTCAGTATCAATGCAACATGCAATTTTATTGCGAGTAACTGTTCCAGAGACTGACCAATACGGCTTCCAGATTATTGATGGCAACTACAAGGGAAAAGCAAGTACTAATGGCTTATTTGTCAATGGCACTAAATGCTTTTCTCATAATCTCAGAAACGGAGATATCATTGCCTTTGGCAGTAATAAAGCTCAAGCTAAATATTATGCTGTTTCCAACCTCTCAGAACAAGCATTTTCAGAATCTGGCGATGTTGAAGACTTATCTGGTTTCCTATCAGAGCAAGCCAGTCCTGCCAATCCTTTTCAAACCCTAGCTATCGATCCCAGCTTTGAAGCCGCTACTGAATCCGCCCTAGCTCGCCTAGCATCCTTCCCTGAACTGATCCCCAATCCAATTATTGAGATGGATTTCGAGGGAACAGTTACTTATCTCAATCCAGCCGCAGCTCTCAAGTTTCCCAAACTTCGGGAAATTGGGACGCAACACCCAATATTAACAGGACTCTTGAGTGGAGTTAAGAATCAAGAAAAAAATTCTTTTGTGCGGGAGGTGGAAGTAGGCGCAGAAGTTTTTGAACAATCCGTTCTCTACCTTCCTGAAAGTGATTTAATTAGAACTTTTATTATTAGGGATATTACAGAGCAAAAACAAGCCACAGCCGAACTGCGTCAGCGCGATCGCTTGCTACAAGCAGTTGCGGAAGCCGCCAATTATTTGCTAGGGGAAATGAATTATGAAACTGGTATTGATCGAGCTCTAGCTGTATTGGGCGAAGCTGCCAAGGCAGATCGTGCCTATCTCTTCCAGAACCATCCCCATCCTGTTACAGGGGAAATAGCAGTCAGCCTACGGTTTGAATGGACGCACTCCTTTATTGAATCTACCCACCAGCATTGGCAAAATCAGCCTTATCAAGCTTCTGGATTAGACCGTTGGTACGCTGTTCTCTCTAGCGGCCAGCCGATTAACGGACTCACCCAAAAATTTCCGGTCGCCGAACAAGAATTCCTGATTCGAGATGGCATTCAATCCCTTCTTTTGGTGCCTCTTTGCTTCGAGAATAATTTCTGGGGTTATCTTGGCTTGGCAGACTGCACCCTTGAGCGTCATTGGTCAAGGCACGAAGAATCTACCCTTTTGACGATGGCCGCCAGTATCATTGGTTCGCGGCAGCGTCAGCAAGTAGAAGAAAAGATTCGCTATCAAGCCCTTCATGACGTGCTGACAGGGCTGCCCAATCGCCTACTATTTAATGAGATGCTCAGTAAAACTCTACCCAACGCTATTCGGAATGGCGAAAGTTTAGCTGTGATCTTCCTGGATCTCGATCGCTTCAAGGTGATTAATGACACTCTGGGGCACACTCTGGGAGACCAACTGTTACAAAGCGTCGCTCAAAGATTAAATGGCTCACTCCGAGGCGGAGATACCATAGCCCGTTGGGGAGGTGATGAATTCACTATCTTACTCCCGCGAGTCAATGATATTGAAGAGGTAACTCTGGTGGCGTACAGAATGTTACAAGCCTTAGAGGGTGCTTTCCATCTCCAAGGGCATGAACTTTATGTGACTGCCAGCCTCGGTATTGCCTTGCTTGATAGCAACAGTTCTGACGCCGAAACACTAATCCAGCACGCAGATGCCGCTTTATACTACGCCAAGGACAAAGGGCGGAATAACTACCAATTCTACAGTGTTTCTCTGAGCGCTAAAAATCCTGAACTCCTGACTTTAGAAAAGAGCTTGCGCTATGCCCTAGAACGTAAAGAATTTACAGTATACTATCAGCCTCGTGTGAACATTGCCACAGACGAAATTACTGGTATGGAGGCTCTGTTGCGTTGGCAGCAGCCAGAGATGGGGTTGGTCGCACCCACTGTCTTCATTCCCCTCGCCGAAGAAAGTGGATTAATTGTCGCCATCGGCGAATGGGTGTTGCGGACAGCCTGTAGCCAAAATAAAGCCTGGCAAGATGCCGGATTGCCACCCATAACGATCGCTGTCAATCTTTCTCTCAAGCAGTTCCGCCAACCCAAATTGCTAGAGACTATAGCCGAAGTTTTAGAACAAACGGGGCTAGAAGCCCGCTTTTTAGAATTAGAAATTACCGAAAGCACAGCCGTTGAGAATTTAAATTTTACGAGGAAGGTGTTAGAGGATATACAGCAGATGGGTGTTTTCATCTCCATTGATGACTTTGGTACGGGTCATTCCTCGCTCTCGCGCCTACAGCTTTTGCCACTCCACAATCTGAAAATAGATAAGTCTTTTATTCAACATTTGACGCACGATGCCAAAGTAGCTCATATTGTCAAGGCCATAGTTAGCTTGGGACACAACTTGGGATTGAAGTTGACAGCCGAAGGGGTAGAAAAAGAAGAGGAACTGGAGTTTTTGAAATCTATCAACTGTGACGAGGTACAGGGCTTTTTATTCTACCGGCCGCTTTCTGCAAAGGTTGCAACAGAAATCCTCGAAAGTAAACGACCAAAGCTCTAGTACAAGGAAAAACTGTTTGTACCAGTGAGGATAAAATAGCATTGATTGTCCTGCTGCCAACCTTTTTCGTTCTATGCTGCCAGTCATCTATTCCGACGAGTTTTTAGATCACAAAACTGGAAAATACCATCCCGAAAGACCAGAACGCTTGACGGCGATCGCTACTGCCCTAAAAGCAGCTATATTCGCAGATCAAATTGTCTGGCAAAAGCCCACACCAGCATCAGAACAGCCATCACTGATGTCTATGTTGGTGAAAGCGCATAGCCCAGCTTATATGAAAAAACTTTGGCAAATCGCTTCTAGTGGCGGCGGCCCTTTGGATGGAGATACGCCAGTTTCCCCGCGCAGTTATGATGTGGCATTGTTGGCAGTCAGTGCCTGGTTAGATGGAGTTGAGGCTGTCTTAAAGTCGGCTAATCCGGCTTTTGTACTGGCGCGTCCCCCAGGACACCATGCAGAAAGTGATGCGGGGATGGGCTTTTGCCTATTTTCTAATGCAGCGATCGCAGCTTTATTTGCCCTAGAACAACCCGGAGTTAACCGCGTCGCCATCCTCGATTGGGATGTGCATCACGGTAATGGTACTCAGGCGATCGTCGAAACCCAAGCACGCATCGCCTACTGTTCCCTACATCAGTACCCATGCTATCCCGGTACTGGAAGAGCGACAGAACGCGGCTTTCATAATAATGTCTTAAATTTACCTGTACCCCCTGGTAGTGATATTGCAGTATATCAACCATTATTTGAAAGACAGGTTGTACCGTTTTTAGCAAACTTTCAAGCAGATTTACTGATTGTGAGTGCTGGTTACGATGGCAATGCCGCAGATCCTTTAGCAAGTATCAATTTGCAGCCAGAAGACTACGCTTTATTTACTGATTATTGTCTAGGGGTAACTCGTAAAATTCTGTTTGGCTTAGAAGGTGGTTACGACTTTAATACTCTTTCTCAATCAGTTGTAGCGACGATTGAACGCTGTTTACTTTAATCTCATTGCCGGGGACTGGGGAGCAGGGGACAGGGGGAGCAGAGGGGAAGTTGCAGTAAGTCTTTCCCCAATGCCCTGTTTGGCCTGTTTGCCCAATGTATTTTTTTGTAAAGTTCATCAAATCTTCAGAAAGAAAAAGTTTGAGTGGGGTTCTGAAAGAGCTAAAGTTTTGTTAAGATGCAATTGCTAGCAGTTTCTCAGCGAAATTCACCTATCGGGGTGTGGAGAAATAAAAAGTACTAGCAGCACAAATTTCCAAAGGTGAAGCAATGACCACCTATATTTTTTTCGATGAAGCCCTCCGAATGCTGACCAACGCCTATTTGATATCAGGAGTATTGTTAATAGCTGCTTCTGCTATAGGTTTGGCGGTAATTGAAACAATAGAAAAGGCAGGAGAACCCTAACTTTACACATGGCAGTGTAGTTATTGCCAAAAACCATTGGGTGCAAGTGTTCGCCGTGAAGAAATACTGGGAACACTAAAGCATGAAAGTCTCACAGCGTTGCAGTCTTACCTGGAAATCTACCAAACACACAGGTAACTGTAGCGCTATTGAGACCCTAAGCAAGGAGTTACTACAATGGGTCTATTCGACGCTCTGTTGGACATAGAAAGCCAAACCCAAGCAGCACTCAATCCAGAGGAAGCTTTTGCTGTCATTATCTTGACGGCAACAGCCTCAGACGGTTACCTTTCTATTGAGCAAGCAAATTCTATCACTTTTATGCTGTCCCGGATGAAACTTTTTAAAAGTTATCCCCATGAGATGATGATCAGACTGTTTGACAAAATCTTGGGCATTCTCCAGGGTGATGGTTTTAATCCTTTATTTAATGCAGCAAAAGATTCTCTATCTCAAGACTTGCGGGAAGCAGCTTTTGCAGTAGCCACTGATTTAGTTTTAGCTGAAGGTATTGTAGCTGAAGAAGAAAAAAGCTTCTTAAATGATTTATATCAAGCTTTAGGTGTTTCTAGTGAGATCGCAATACAAATTGTGCAAGTAATCTTGATTAAAAACCGGGGATAGGGTGATAGAAGATATGCCTAATTAAACTATATAAATAGCTTATAAACAAAGTGTGCCAAAGGAGCCTAACTCCTTTGGCACTATTTTTAGTGTTATTCTGACTAGGCTTAGATTCCCGACTTTTCCCTTGAAGTCGCAAATCTTGTTGTTCAATGCACTATTGTGTCATAATCCGATTTTATAATTTTGAACTTTAAATTGTAAATTAGTTATGCGTTGTTCTGCCACCCTAACCCAACTGGTTGAAGTTCTTTTGGCCCAGACTGTAAACTTATCTGAAGCTGCTTTAAGGCAAGTAAGTATTGGTATAGAAACAGATAGCCGTACCCTGAAGCCGGGTGAAGTATTTGTAGCTTTGCGAGGCGATAAGTTTGATGGACATGAATTTGTGCCAACTGCGATCGCCAAGGGTGCAATAGCTGCAATTGTCGATTTTGAATACGAAAATCCTGGATTTCCTATATTACAGGTAAAAGACACGCTCAAGGCATATCAAAAAATTGCCAGATGGTGGCGCGATCGCTTTAACATTCCTGTAATTGGCGTAACAGGTTCTGTGGGCAAAACTACAACCAAAGAATTGATCGCCGCAGTTTTAGGAACAAAGGGACGAGTTCACAAAACTTATGAAAATTATAATAATGAAATTGGTGTCCCGAAAACTCTCCTAGAACTTGGCGCAGAAGATGACTACGCCGTAATTGAAATGGCGATGCGGGGTAGGGGACAAATTGCCGAACTGACGCAAATAGCACGTCCAACAATTGGAGTGATTACCAATGTCGGGACGGCGCATATTGAGTTACTGGGTTCTGAAGAAGCGATCGCTCAGGCAAAATGTGAGTTATTAGCCGAAATGTCTGCTGATAGTGTGGCAATTCTCAACTACGACAATCCCCTATTAATTACCACGGCGGCTTCAGTTTGGCACGGAGAAGTTTTGACTTACGGCTTTTCTGGTGGGGATATTCAAGGGCAGTTAATTGATAACCAGACTATGGAAGTCGCAGGAATCCAACTACCTCTACCGCTACTTGGTCGTCATAATGCGACTAATTTTTTGGCAGCTTTAGCGGTGGCAAAGGTGTTGGGAATCGATTGGGCATCTCTAAAAACAGGTGTGATGGTGAATATGCCCACAGGGCGATCGCAGCGATTTACCTTACCCAATGACGTGTTAATCTTAGATGAAACTTATAATGCTGCACCAGAAGCGATGATCGCAGCGTTGCAATTATTGGCAGACACACCCGGAAAGCGGAAGATTGCCGTATTGGGTGCAATGAAAGAATTGGGAGAGCGATCGGTGCAGTTGCACCAGCGAGTCGGAGAAACAGTGCGAAAGTTGAATTTAGACGGCTTGTTGGTTTTAGTAGATGGACAAGATGCCGAAGCGATCGCCCTTAGTGCCGAAGGTATCCCATCGGAGTGTTTTGCAACTCATGCTGATTTGGTGGCTAGGTTGAAGACATTTGTGCAAGCAGGCGATCGTTTATTATTCAAAGCCGCCCATTCGGTGGGATTAGATCGGGTAGTCAATCAGTTACGTGCAGAATTTCCCAAATGAATCTACCCCTAGAAACCTTAGCAATATTGTATGACTTTTTTAGTGTTCTACAAACGCTGTATAACTATAAAAAAGTTGTACAATTTACGCGCCTACAAGCACTATTATATCGTTAGCTACTCAGAAGTTTTGAAAAAATAAAGTTCTACAATTTCATCATGCTACCATCCAAAAACAAATAAAAAAGTTGTATAATTTTGCAACCGTTTTCCCTGTAAGGATTTGGGAATATTTGCTTCAAAATTCAGTGGCGATCGCATCCAAGTGCAAAGCTGAATCAACAGCTTGAGTTTACGAGGAATGCGATGCCTGCGGCGGACGGAGCCATCGCACTCTATTTCACTTTACCTATAGCCGCTAGCATGGAGCGATCGCCTAACCTCTCAAAGCCAATTTCCTTTTCCATAAAGGAATTCAAGAAGTATTATCTTAAGTACGCTTCGCTTCCAATGCCTTGCAGGTGAACAACGCCCGCAAGCTTGAGGTAATCGCATAATTGTTGTTTGATTCAGCAATGCAAACTTAGTTTCTTTTGTAAAAGCGACATGACGAACTACAGATCCCGGATACAACTAACCTACTACACCAATGGACTCTTGCAAGAATTGACCTTGTTCATCACAGAGTTGTTTAGCAAAATGCTGATGAGCATAGGAAACTGCTTTCTTATATTCGACATCTAGTTCTATGCCATCAACACCGTCAACTTTTAATGACTTGGATTTTTTTCCCTTAAATTTAACAACCTGATTATGTTGGAGGAATGTTGCCGTGATTCCCAGGTGAATATTAATTTGGGTTTCAATATTGATTGAATGCCTATTTAAGCCTGTCAACGAAATCAGACCTTCTTCATTAATCTGAAAAGATTGCTTTAGCAGCCAGGTTCTTGATAACCCTGGATAATCACTATACGCGATCGCAATCTCTCAGCAGGCTCAAGCAAATAAATTTCAGGAATCCCCAAGCGAATTGTATGCTTGCCAATTTTGAGCGACTTACCTGCTAACGGATAAACCAAACGCACTTGATCTACTGGTAGCCGAATCCGAAGCCTAGAATTTTTAGTTAGCTGAATTACGCCTTCCTTGGGAATACCTACAATAGTATGAATTCCAACTGTATTTAACTTATGAAGTTCAGGTTCAAAGTGGGCGATCGCAGAAAATAGCTCATGGCCGTGGTCGAGAGGTACTGTCTCACCAATCAGGTTAAAAATTAAATCTATGTTATGTTAACTGAGGTGTTAAAACCTTTGTTGGCTTTGTTAGATTTAAAGGTGACTCTGAGAGAATCTGCATAGGTAAGCTGCAATCAACGATCATCTTTACCACCCTATCTTTAAGCAGATATACGATAGAGGCAACTAATTATTATTTAGACTACCTTAGTGATTAATGTGAGAGTACTTTAAAGCGTCAAGCAAACATAATAATTTTTACTAAGTTAGTATTGTTTTATATTCATTTAGCATTTCTAAAATTTCCTTGAAGAATAGGAAAAGCCTCATTTGTACCAACTCGAATTACTGGGACTCCTACAGTATTGTCCTCAATTGAAAATTTTTTCCACAATTTCCTGGCATTTTGTGACATTTCTGAAGATATTTGCCGGATAGGAAGTTGGAAATAGGTTGCTACTTTCACTCATAATACTACCCAAAAACTCTGAGGTCATAGATTGAATATTATCAATTTGTACTGGGGTTAAATCAGATGATATGCTAAAAAAATTCTCTGGTAAGGCTTTGTAAACCAGGTGTAGTATGAGACGATTACTATGAGTAGCAAATAACTTTTCTCTTCCATCTCGTTGTTTTTGTACTTCTGATAATTTATTCTCTACTACTCTTAAGATTTGAACTAATTTCCAAAGGTTAGAACCATTTACTGATCTATTAAAGAGAGTTTTGTATGGAGGTTTTTCTATATCTTCCCATAAAACACCAATTTTATCTTTAACTCGCGTGGCGAAAGAAACCTCATTCTGTTTGCACGCTCGACTAATCGTAGCTTCATTTAAATCAAAACCTTTTTCTCCATCTGGGATTGATTCACCTGACTTATAAGTATAAATAATTCCTTCTAAGTGAAGTTCATTTTTTATTCTTTCTTGCTCTGGATCGAGAGCTACAAATTCTCGACGATCAATTCGGTTCTGAGTATTGTTGAATCGAGTAATTTCTGTAGCAAATTCTTCAGGACAATTTTCTAAGGAGATAAAACGAATAAGAACTCTTGCTTTTTCAACCTGCTCAGGAGAATTTTGATATGCTCTTGCTATCGATCCAACAGTCTGAGCGCCATTAACTACTTTGACATCTTTACATTCAAATATGCCCGTGTCTCTTCCACTACCGCCAAGCGGTTTTTTCCCAATACTAGAACACAAAGCTGTTATGCCATTGTTATAATACCAAAATTTTTCCGGTTCTTTTTTTAGTGTATTGATAATACCTTCATTAACTTCACTATCTTTTACAAAAAGCCTAATATTTGAAGAGAACAATTTAGGAGAATGTTTAGTCCACCAATCAGCTACTTCCCTAGCAGACACTTGCCCATAATATGATTGATAGGGTTCTTTTGTTTGTCCCCACTCAAACAGGCAAACATCTAAATTTATAGGATTGCCAGATGCTCCTTGAGATATAATGTTATATATATTTGCCTGGTTATAAACTCTCATACTAACAATATCTGATGAATCGTTCATCTCACCTAATAGATCATCCAATTCTCTTTTTGGTTCATCTGCTAAGGGAGTTTGACCTGAATAGACAAGGATTATTTCAAATCTTGTTCCTGCGTCATTCAGCGCTTCTTCAATATCTGGAGTTTTATTATTAAATTTTGAGTTGAATCTCTCATATCTAGCATTTACCAAGTCTTTAAAACCTCTAGTAAATTTCATTACCTCATCTGTTTTAACACTACCTTTACTGTCTTGTTTCCATTTGGACTGTAATACATACATTATTTTTTCTCGCCTGTCAAAATAAAGCGAATCTATTCCATTATCCTGTCCACCATCAACTATCGATTTTGATGCTTCTTGAGGAGAGAGATCAGCTAAAACCATCAAAGTAAATGCAGCTAGACTTCTTGTTAAGAAAATTAACTCTCTGTCTGTTTCAGATTTATTTTGATAATCTGATAAGTCAATCAAACCATTAAATGTTTTTTGAAGGTATGACTTTATTTGACGTAGGTGGATTTCACTCATAATGTTGGTAGATGTAATTAACTTGAATGTTATCGGCTCAAATTTTTACAGACTTGTCTGTAGTATAAAGACGTTGTAAAAATATACATTCGGGTTTTTGCGATCGCATTTGGATAATTTTACCCTTTACTGCAAATCCAGCGAATACTTACTTAAGTATTAATAAATATATTATACTTATAATCATTGCCATAAAAATGGCTTCTGCAAGCCATACAACTTCTTCAGAAGCCATTATACCTAAATTTTACGTATAAAATTATACTATTCTACGGTAACACTTTTAGCTAGATTACGAGGCTGATCGACATCCAAACCGCGACGGGCGGCAATATGATAAGCCAACAATTGTAAGGGAACTACTGTGAGGATGGGAGAGAGTAATTCTTCTACATCAGAGACGGGAAGAAGATCGTTAAAGATTTCCGCAGCTTCGCCATCGTTGACGGGAGTCACGCCAATTAACCGAGAATCTCTGGCTTTGGCTTCTTGGGCATTGGAAATAACTTTTTCGTAAACACTACCAGGTATTGCGATCGCAACTACTGGTACTTTTGCATCCAAAAGAGCGATCGGGCCATGTTTCATTTCTCCAGCCGGATACCCTTCGGCGTGAATATAGCTGATTTCTTTTAATTTCAACGCCCCTTCCAAAGCAATAGGAAAGTTAATCCCCCTACCCACAAAAATGAAATCTTGGGTTTCGGCGAATTCGTGGGCTAGCTGTTCAGTTAAACGTTCTTGAGTTTCCAAAGTTGCCTCAATTTGTTTGGGAATCTGCCGCAACCCATTAATAATCTTCTCTAATGTGTCTTTTGAAACTGTTTGACGACGAGCTGCTAAATCCAATGCCAAAGCATAAAACGCCATCAGTTGGGCGGTAAAAGTTTTCGTCGCCGCTACGCCAATTTCAATTCCCGCTAAGGTACTGATAATATGCGACACCATATGACCAAGGCTACTTTCGGGGCGATTGGTAATGCCCAGTAGTCGCGCTTGATATTTAGATTCTTTCCCCTGGCGACGTTCTTTTTCCATCCCCAAAGCTGCTAGGGTATCGGCGGTTTCGCCTGATTGGGTAACGCCAATGATCAACGTGTTAGCCGTCACGGGTGATGGTGCATAGCGATACTCAGAAGCGTAATGTACCTGAGTTGAAATTCCTGCTAGTTGTTCAAGTAAATATTTTCCGATTAATGCTGCGTGCCAACTGGTACCACAGGCGACAATATGAATTTGTTCTAAATCGTTGTAGAAATCCGCAGGTAAACCAAGATTGATTGGCGATTCGGTAGATTCGGCTGGATTAAAGTATGCTTCTAAACTAGCTCTTACTACCCCTGGCTGCTCATGGATTTCTTTGAGCATGAAGTGTTTGAATCCCTGCTTTTCTACCATTGCAGGATTGTAGTTAAGCAGTCGGGGTTGTTTTTTCAACCTGTCGCCAGCAAAATTGTAAATCTCAACGCCCAAAGGAGTCAGGCGGGCAATTTCGCCATTTTCCAGAGGTAGCACTGCACGGGTGTAGGCAACGATCGCTGGCGTATCAGATGCACAAAAGAACTCCCCTTGCCCAAAACCAATTACCAAAGGCGCTTGCTGGCGAACAACAATCAATTCATCGGGGTAGTCAGCAGAAATAACTGCGATCGCAAATGCCCCCTGCAAGTGGTTAACAGCTTGGCGAATTGCCTCTAGAAAGCCAGATGAGGGGGGAAGATTCTTTAAAAATTCGGCTATGAGATGGGGAATAACTTCTGTATCGGTTTCAGAAAGAAACTGGTGTCCTTTTTCTTTGAGTTCCTCGCGCAACTCGCGGTAATTTTCGATAATGCCATTTTGCACCACCGCCACTCGCTTTGCCGTATCCATGTGGGGATGGGCGTTGTACTCTTCTGGTTTACCATGAGTTGCCCAGCGAGTATGACCAATACCAATTTGGGCGGGGGTTTCTATTTGTTCGAGTTTAGAACGCAGGTTATGCAGTTTGCCCTTTGCCCGCACACAATTAACCTCACCTTCCCAAATAGTGGCGATTCCAGCAGAATCGTAGCCCCTGTACTCTAGTTTTTCCAGCCCAGCCAATAAAATGTCTGTCGCCGCTTGAGTGCCTATATATCCAACGATTCCGCACATTGTTCACACCACTTTTTTTCAGGATGATTAAATCCAGTATAGTTCTTAGCACAAATTCGACATTTTGCAAAAAAAAAGGGAGTAAATTACTCCCTCTACCACTAGGTATTACTAAAGGTACTTTCTATTAAGAAACTTTAAAATTCTTGAGGACTGAGTTCTGAGTTCCGAGTGAAGAATCAAGAAATTGTTTTTTTTGATTTACTTCTTTTGTCTCAGAACTCAGGACTCAGCGAGAACTCTGGGCGGAGGCTTTATTTGATGGTCTGTATCACTGCCGAGGGGCGCAAAAGCTTGCGCCTTTCTCTTATGCCCAAAGGAGACAACGCAACCGTTCTGGAAAGAACAGTTGGGCAGTAGACCCGCATCACGATCAGAAGTCCGGTGACTCAGCACTGAGCTTTTTAGTAAGCCAGACCCATACTGCGAGTTGTTTCAGCGCCCAGGTAAACCCGGATGCTCAAAAAGTCGGTGGGACAAGCGGTTTCGCAGCGTTTACAGCCCACGCAGTCTTCTGTACGGGGTGAAGAGGCAATTTGAGCAGCTTTGCAGCCATCCCAAGGAACCATCTCCAGTACATCAGTTGGGCAAGCGCGGACGCATTGGGTGCAGCCAATGCAGGTATCGTAGATTTTTACAGTATGAGACATTGAAAAAACCGCTCCTTTCGAGTGTTCTTCTCTGCGAAAGAATCATAATCAACGCATAGTTTACCGCAGTGGTTGATAGGCCGTAATCAAAAGGCTACATAACTTCAAACAATGTAATGAGCACCCTTGATATTGGTTTTTGCGAGATTGCCCCTATTGACTTATTAATCAGCAACATCATCGGAGCGTATTTACCCCAGTGCAATACCATAATATTGGTTCAATAGTAAAGTGTTCTGCAAGAAAAGTTAATCGAAAAGATAAGATGGGGAAGTTATCGAAACAGAATTCATGCGTCAGTTGTCAGAATAAAGCCATGAATTCTGTATGATAGGCGGATAGGGCAGCTCTCTACCTTGAGGAGTCCGCTTAGAGAGCGCGTCTGGTAGAGACTCTTTTTAGACCCCCACTAAATCTGCATATTTACTGGTCAACTTTCGTAATGGTGGGTCTGAATCCCCTTTGGCACTGGTGGGCGGGGTTTGAGATCGTTTTATAGTGAATGAGCGATCGCACTCAGCAATTTTTTTAGCGATCGCTCACGGATAACTTATATATTTGACTTTTTAAGTCTGGCAATCTCATAATTTTTACTTTTACAGATCAGAGGATTTCAGAAATCGCAAACTCATCCTTTATAGCAGCAATTTCTGCTGGAATCTTTGGCTGACTGACCATCACTTCCAGTTGTTCTTCGGGATTTTTGGCATCAGTAAATTTATCTTTTGTATACTCAGTTTCTCGGATTTGTCGAGCAATGCTTTCTAGTAGCCAAAGTTGTTCTTCCACAGACAAGGCACGGACGGAGCGCTCGATTTCTTGTAAATTCGGTGATATCATTTTGCTTCTGATTCCAAGCGGGGTGTATTTTCAAAAATATTATATTCAGTCTATCTGGTTAACCTAGAGCATCGCAAATTCCCCATCGTTCTCCCCACGCCTATCTTTTCATAAATCAAATGAGATTGCTATAAATAACCAGAAGCCAATTTTATGACTTTTTAATTAGGTATTCCTGCTGAAGCAAAATCTACGCTAAACTGACTACATGAATTACGAAACAGCTCGGAAACTCCTCATAGATCAGACAATCATAACCGAGGAAAACCCAGATGCGCTGTTAACGCGTATGAAACACGGTTACCCGCCGGTACCCGGTCAGATCACCTCGATCTTGTTGGCATTGAAAGTGGTGTTTGAAGCCCTCAAAGATGCAAAGAGCCTAGACCGAGAACTGGCTTTAGCTCTTTATCAGTTAAGCATTAAGGCGCAACAGCTATTTTCCGCAGGGCGTAAAGCCGGGGTTGATTGGCCGCCACTACTGAAAGAAGATTTGCTACGAATTTCCTTAGCATCTGAAAGTATCTTTTCGGGTATATGGCAAATCCTAGCTCCTATAGGGTTGGGGAACTTGTAGAACACCAATTTAGTAATCTTTAAACAAGAAAAGATAAGGGGGATGAGGGAGACAAGGGAAATGCCCTGTTTGGCCAATGCCCATTAACGACTTTGCAGTTCCCTTTCTAACTTGTCTAGGTCAGTTTTGAGCAAAATCGTCATTTGACCGGTAAAAGCTTTGGCAGCCTTGGGTTCGGCAATTTCCACCCAATATACATAGCGATCGCCTACTCGTAATTCTCCCTTTAAAGCTTCCCGAATCGGAGTTTTGGCAAAACGCGCCGAGTTAATTACGCTCTGGTTGGGATACTGGTACACGACTTGGGCGCGATCGTAGTCTTGATAAATCTCCAAGCCATAAATCACCCGCAAGGATTCCTGGAGACGCGCAAATGTCATACCGTTAATGGCATCATACATAGCAATGCGCTCAGTCCGAATTCTGCTACGGTCTTTAGAAAATTCTATCCTACCGGGAGGCAACACCGACGCTTGAAAACTGAATCGTTGAGCAGCAGTATCAGTTTTTTGCACAAATAATTGCTCCCCGCTCCTGGGGCGAAGTGTAGGATGTGCTTTAATCCAGGCGCTTACTTCCTCTGTACTTTGCCCTGGTAAAGCATTCGCTTGGGAATCAAAAAGCGTTCCCACGCACAGCCCGGTTGCTAAAGAAAAAGGCAAAATTAGACAGTTAAGCAGAGATTTTTTCAGCATTTTCCTATTCAGGACTTTCATGGAAATTTCCCCATTAGTGAAGTAACCATAGTCTTCCCGTTTTCAGGAAGATTACTTCAAACCTCAACCCAACTTAAGACATTAAGGATCTTACTTATCAAGGCTGTATCATAGAAAAAGCCAAGGATGGAATCGTTATGAGCATTACGTTCAGTCCAGAGCAAAAACTGATAATTCAAGCTTTGCTAGCCACAGGTAGATTTAACAGCGTTGATCAAGGAATTCAAACTGCATTAGACATACGAGTGAAAAAGAATGTAGAGACGTAGCAGTGCTACGTCTCTACAAGGGTTCTGGGTAACGCATATTTAATTTCACTCCTATGTCTATTGCGCCTTTTAGCTGAAGAGACTCTTTCCGATCAAGAATGGCTTGAAGAAACTCGCACCAAGATTGATGAAGGGATAGCATCACTTGAAAGGGGAGAAAGAATTGGTGGTGAAACTTTTGTGAATCAGCTTTTAACACAGTTGAAACAAGCAAAAGAGGCTTAGGAATGAATCGGTACATTATCTCACTCCCTGCTTCTCGTGATTTGCAAGCGATAGCGCAAGCGCTGACTTGTCAGTTCGCAGATTATTTCGCGGTAGAAAATGTTCCGCATGGGAACGAGGAAAGCCTCATCAAGCTAGGTTTTTAGGACTTGTGTACACTACCGTAGCTTTGGGAGAAGGATCTGTAGTAAATCTTGTTTTTTCATGTTTGAGGTATTCATTTTTTGGGAACCATACATAGAGTGATAGTAAATTTATCGGACTATCTACCAGCAAGTTGCATTTAAATTCCCAAATATATCCAGACATGAAAACAAAAATAATTACATATATCTATGCTTTTAGCTTCATTTTTATTTGGAACGCTTTTGTCGCTAAGGTAATACTCCAGTTTCTACTAAATCTAAAATTTATTCCGGCAGATATATGTTATGTAATTACTAATATAATCCCATTTATTATATTATTTGAGGTAGTTGCCAAGATACTATTTCTCTCAACTATTTCTAGCAAATTAAAATTTGTCCCCACACAGTTAGAAGCTCTATCTCAAATAGATACTAAGACTTTCAATTCCTACACGAATGCTTTAGAGTCTCTCGGTTTTACTAGAATTAGTGACTTAGAACTGTCAGAATCTTCCCTTACTGTCGCTAGAATTTTTTCCCATCCAAAACATTTTTGTTTTGCAGAAGTCATGCAAACACCTGGGCGTTCAATCGTGTTTTGTGCTATTGGCAGTGGTTTAGAGCAAGAATGGTCAGTTAGTTTTAGAGATAATTCTCCTACTCAGGCTATTGTCTATGCCTTTTTACGCCGCCCAAGGGGGATAATTGTTGTTCAACAGAGAGTAACTCCTGAAGAACTATTGCGATCGCATCTAAAATTTCGCCAGAAAATAATGCGTGACTTGAATTTACAGTTATTGCCAGATATTTCTATGGAAGCTTATTTTGATCAATCGCAAAGATCAAGGACACGTCTTAGAAAAGCACTATGGCGCAAAAGTGTCATCATTGGATTGGTAGAAATGGGGCTTTTTAGCTTGAAATCTGAGGCTCAAAAGTCTGAATGGCTAGGAGATTATGCCCGTTTAGCAGTTAGAAAAGGCTAATGTCAGTAAATCGACATAGATTAGAAAATTTATAACTGCTTTCAATCCCAAATCGTGGTTTTGCGCCATACCTTTTTATGGGAGATCGTTGTCTTATTCTTGTTGCACGATGTTGGCAGCTATAGACATCGCTAGTTCAACCATCAAAGACGCACAAACTGCCGAGTGCCATCTTTAACACCCACGACTCGCAATCAGTTTAGCGTTAACAAAAGTCAGGATGCGCTCCAGTTCAGCAATTCCAGCATATTCGGCTTCTTCTTCAGGAGTCAGCAATCCAGCTTTTCCTTTCTCAAGCAATTCTTCTAGACGAGCATGTAACTCATCTGTGAACTTAGCAAGGTTAACATGATCAACTTTCTCGATGGTGATGCCAGAGCGTAGCCATGACGAGGGTTCAATCATCAATACTGGGGTAATGACTTGAGGAGTCATAGTGCTTTAGCCTATGTCTGTGGTGCTATATCTAATCATTGTAGTGTCCCCTGTGAATTGGCTGCCAAAATACTAATAAGCGATCGCCACCTTAATTACTTTACGCGCTTTCATCTCATCAAACAGCTTTTCTAAATCATTTAGCGATCGCACTTTCGTCGTTAGGCTGCTTGAGGTTATTTAAAATCTGCTAAAGTTTCAGTTAACCTAAAACTCATAACTCAGCACTCAAGACTGATGCAGAACAGGCAAGAAAAAATTTCGCAAGTGGTAGTGACTGCTGGGCAGATGCGCGATATTGAAGAACGGATCTTTGCGGCGGGAATGCCTGTAGTAGCTTTGATGGAAAAGGTCGCGGGATTAATTGCCCGTCGCATTCAAGATATTTACCCGAACCTTGGACAAAGCGGAAACAATTCAAAATTACTCTCCCCCTCCCTAAATCCCCGTGTCGGAATTCTTGTCGGCCCCGGTCATAATGGCGGGGATGCTTTAGTAGTAGCCCGTGAATTACACTTTCGCGGGTATGAGGTTTGGATTTATTCTCCTTTCTCTAAGCTCAAAGAATTAACTTCGCAGCACTTGCAGTATGCTCAGAATTTGGGTGTTCCAATTTATCAAACAATTGAGCAACTGCCAAATTCTGATTTTTTGATTGATGGCTTATTTGGGTTTGGTTTAGAAAGAAACCTTACTGATCCCATCGCCTCTGCAATTAATCAGCTAAATGAATTGCCTGTGCCGATTTATAGTATTGATTTACCTTCGGGTTTACACACCGACACAGGCGAAGTATTAGGAACTGCGATTCGCGCCACTCACACTTTTTGCTTGGGTTTATGGAAACTAGCTTTCCTCCAAGATCAGGCGCTGGAATATCTCGGCAAAGCTGAGTTAATCGATTTTGATATTCCTTTAGCTGATGTAGAAGCTGTTCTCAAAGATACACCCAAGATTAAACGTATTACACCAGCAACGGCACTTGCTACTTTACCCCTACCCCGTCCATCAGTCACTCATAAATATAAGGAAGGACATTTACTGTTAATTTGCGGTTCGCGGCGTTATGCAGGTGGAGCAATTTTAACTGGTTTGGGTGCTAGGGCTAGTGGTGTGGGTATGGTTTCAATTGCCGTACCCGAATCGCTGAAATCTCTTTTGGTGTCACATTTGCCAGAAGCGCTAATTGTCGGTTGTCCAGAGACGGAAACTGGAGCGATCGCTCAATTGCAATTGCCAGAAAATACCGATCTAAGTTCCTTTAATGCGCTCGCTTGTGGCCCCGGTTTAACACGAGATGCTACTTCGATTGTGCAAGAAGTGATTAACAGCGAACGCCCTCTAATTCTCGATGCCGATGGTTTAAATATCTTGGCACAAATGGGAGCGATCGCCACTTTAAAAAAACGCCAAGCAGTAACCGTACTCACACCCCACACTGGCGAATTCCAGCGATTGTTTCCTGATGTCGCCGATACCAAACATCACAGGGTGAAAGCAGTACAAGAAGCAGCCGCGCAAAGTGGGGCGGTAGTATTGTTGAAAGGGGCGAGAACTGCGATCGCAAACCCTGAAAGTGACGTTTGGATTGTTCCTGAAAGTACACCCGCCTTAGCGCGTGGCGGTAGCGGCGACGTGTTAACTGGGCTACTGGGTGGATTGTTGGCGCAAGCAGCAACTAAACAAATTCCCGTAGAAGATATTGTGGTAACTGCCGCTTGGTGGCATTCGCAAGCGGGTATAATAGCCGCCCAAGAGCGTACCGAATTGGGTGTAGATGCGTTTACATTGACACAATATTTGCTAAAAGCTCTAACTTAGTTAAATCCCTCGTTCCCAGTCGGAGACTGGGAATGCCATCCTAGAGGCTCCGCCTCTAATTTAAAATAAAATCATGGGACGCAGCCGCTACCACGTATTAGGAACCCAGCCACACTTCCTTACCTGCACAGTTATAAATTGGATACCACTATTCGGCAAAGTTGAATTTACACAAATTATTTTAGATTCCCTAAATTTTCTGCAATGTCAGCAGCGTTTAACCTTGTACGGTTACGTAATTATGGAAAATCATCTCCATCTAATCGCCTCTGCCGCCAGTTTATCTAAAGAAATAGCAAACTTTAAATCATTTACGGCTCGCTCTATTATTGACTTACTTGAAAAAAATAATTCCAACTACATACTTAACCAGCTTGAGCTTTACAAATTAAAACATAAGACAAGACAAGAATATCAATTTTGGCAAGAAGGTTTCCATCCGCAGGCAATTCTGGATGAACAAATGTTTAGACAAAAGTTAGATTATATTCACAACAATCCAGTCAGACGTGGTTATGTGGATGATCCCGCACATTGGCGGTATTCTAGTTACCGCAATTACATTGGGCAACTAGGTTTATTACAAGTGGAGTTGATTCATGTGTGAGGAAAGGCGGAGCCTTGAGGATGGCATTCCCAGTCGGAGACTGGGAACGAGGATTTGGATCAGCCGTTGACTAAATACCAACGCTGTAGCGCCAACCGTTGAATTTCGCGCCAGGGAATATTATGTTTTCGGGCTAACTCTGCACAATCTTCATATTCTGGCTGCACATTTGCAATAACTTTTTCTGGTGATTGTCCATTCCATGCTACCTTGACGCGCACTTTACCATATTCAATTTCCACTTGTTGAATTTCTCGTTGTAAAATGGCGCGTTGCTGAGTTGTTCTCCGAATGCCCAAAGTAGTGGTTTCACGAAATAAAACCGCTTCACAACTGAGTAAATTTTCTGGATGACAAATCACAGTCAACAAAATCCCTGGACGGGACTTTTTCATGCCGATCGCCTGGGTAAAAACATCTACCGCACCAGCTGCAAACAACGCCTCAAACACATAGCCGATCGCTTGCGGATTTAAATCATCAATTTGGGTTTCTAGTACTGATATCGTTTCTAAATTTGAGCTAGTATCTTCAGAATCGCTGAAATTAGACTCTAAACTTGCGCTTTCGCCCAGCCAGAGGCGTAAAATATTGGGAATGGGTAAATTTATGGTTCCTGCTCCCAATCCTATCTGGTTGATAGCGATCGCAGGTGGTGAACCAAAATCTCTTGCCAAAGTAGTGGCGATCGCCGCTCCTGTTGGTGTCACTAGTTCTCTGTCAATCCCATTGCTATAAACTGGACAACCTCGCATTTCCCACAGCTTTAATACTGCTGGTACTGGTACTGCCATCTGACCATGTGCAGCCTTAACAGTGCCGCCACCAGTCGGGAACGCCGAGCAGTAGAGTAAAGGCAATCCTGACTGATTGCTCTCAATCCCCAACCAATCCAACCCCAGGCAAGTGCCCACAATATCTACGATCGCATCTACAGCACCCACCTCATGAAAATGAACTTTTTCAGGAGAAATGCCATGCACCGCCCCTTCTGCTACTGCTAGCTGTCGGAATACCGCCAAACTCCAAGCTTCTGCCCGCGATGGCAACCCCGCTTTCAGAATCATCCGCTCTATTTCTGGCAGGTGGCGTGTGTGATCATGACTGTGTTCGTGATCGTGGTGATGGTGGCGATCGTGTAGTAAATCCACATGGACTTTAGTCGCCTGCTGACCATTACGTTGGACAAGTTCTGCCCTTAACTGATATTCCTGTTCAATACCCAACCCATTGAGTTTTTCAATTAAATACTCCACAGGAACACCCAAACTTACCAAAGCACCCAGGCACATATCACCAGAAATTCCTGTCGGACATTGAAGATAAGCAATTTTATTCATAATAAATTAGTCATTATTTATTAGTCATTAGTCATTGGGCATTGGGCATTGGTTATAATTATTCTCCCCTGCTTCCCCTGCTTCCCCTGCTTCCCCTGCTTCCCCTGCCCCTCTGCCCCCACTCCCCACTCCCCACTCCCCACTCCCCGTGTTATGGCAAAAATTTTCCCAGTTCATCCGGATAATCCTCAAATTCGCCGAATAGAGGAAATAAAGTCGGCGCTCTTTAGTGGCGCAGTTATGCTTTACCCTACTGATACAGTCTATGCGATCGGTTGTGATTTGAATGCCAAGTCGGCGGTAGAACGAGTGCGGCAAATTAAACAGCTAGCAAATGATAAACCACTGACATTTTTATGTCCCTCGCTTTCAAATGTGGCAACTTATGCCTTCGTAAGTGACACAGCCTATCGGATTATGAAACGCCTGATTCCAGGGCCATACACGTTTTTGCTCCCAGCTACTAAGTTAGTACCGCGATTGGTGCAAAGCCCCAAGCGGAAAACTACTGGAATTAGAGTACCAAACCATACCGTGTGTTTGGAGTTGCTCAGAGCATTGGGCAATCCGATTATTTCAACTTCGGCACATCTGCCACCAGATGAAGCAGATAATGGCATGATTCGGATAGATCCAGAAACTGTTCAGTCGCGGGTAGAGCTATTTGACCGTTTGGACAAGTTGGTAGACATAATTATAGACACTGGCGAGGAACCTACATATGAAGTGTCTACCATCTTGGATATGACCGGAGACCAAGCAGTAATGATGCGGAGGGGTTTAGGTTGGGAAGCAGCAGCAGCATGGGTATAAGAATTCTACTTCACAGGCGCACCTCTTTGTTTCGGAAAATGTGATAAAAACGACTCCAGTTTTGAAATTGTCATACTTAAAGGCGATGTCTACGACGGGCTGTTCGGTGAAGCAGTGGATATAACAGGATGGTGGCAACAGTTGGCACAGCAAGGTATTTGACAACTTTGAGAAAATGGGGGATACTCCTGTCCCAGCGTCAATTGGGTGGCTTGTGAAAAAACCGACACATTGCCATAACTGTAACTCTTTCGTATTTCCTACAGTTTTATATATATGAGCTTTAGATGTGAGCATTACATGCGGCTAGTTTTGATGGATGAATGCCCAAAGATTCACAAGCCTTGGACGGTCTTGATTGCTGTGTCTGCGTTGTAATTACGGTGCAATACTACTACCTGGAAAAGTCATGAAAGCTAACGTCGTCAATCTACCAAACTCTACACCCATTTTTGAGAACCACGTTTCGACTGAAGAATTTTCAGATAGCAGCAGCGATACCTTGATTGAATTGCTGTGTCACGAAATGCAAGCGCAAGTGAAAGCAACACCGAAGTGCGTAGAAACTTTAGCCAAGCGCATAGCCATAGAAGTAGAACGCATTTGCGACAAAAGCTCTCGTATCCAAACATCTGGGCAAATCAAATCCTGGCAGATTACGTTGGGAAGGCATCGGATGCAAAAGTGCTTACGTTACTACCAACTAGGTTCCAAGCAAGGGCGGGTGGAATTACATAGCAATTTGGGTGCTATGGTTTACCGTCATGTAACTATATCCGGCTCTGAGTTGGGCTTTGAGGCTCGTTACAGCCTGATTGAAGATTTTTTACAAGCATTTTATATTGAAGCTATCAAAGCTTTCCGTAGAGAAAACGAACTACCTAATGATCACACACCGCGTACTCAGCTGCAATTAGCTGAATACATGGCCTTTACGGAGCAGTACGCCAAACGCCGGATTAATTTACCTGGTGGCGCAAATCAGCAATTAATTATCTTGCGGGCCCAAGGATTTGCTCGTCGTCAGCCCCAAGAAACTACCGTGGATATTGAAATGGCGGTAGAGTCTGCTAAGGGTGAAGAAGCAGAATCTTACCAGCGCAACTCGGCGGTGCAACAACTGCGATCGCAGATGATTGCCCAAACTAATTTCGATCCATCAGAAGAGTCAGAACGCGATCGCGTCATCACTGAATTGATGAAATATCTGGAGTCTCAAGGCCAATCTGATTGTATGAACTACCTCAGCTTGAAACTTCAAGACCTCTCAGCCCCAGAAATTGACCAAATTCTCGGTTTAACCAGCCGTCAGCGCGATTATCTCCAACAACGGTTTAAATACCATGTGGAAAAGTTTGCCAAACAACACCACTGGCAATTGGTACATCAATGGTTAGGCGCTGGTTTAGAGCAAAAGTTGGGTTTATCTTCCCAGCAGTGGGAAATCTTTGTAAATCAACTCACAGAACAGCAACAGCAAATATTACACCTAAAAACTGCACGCCAAAACGACCAAGCGATCGCTAAAGCGATCAAATGCACCCCCAAACAGGTACAAAAGCGCTGGACTCAACTCTTAGAAATAGCATGGGCTATCCGCAACGGTCATACTGAAGCTCAGACAGGTTGAAGCTAAGGCAAAATCACTAAAATTTATCCAAGCTAAATCCTAGTTATTAGAAATGTTGTTATAGATATGGCGGTTTCGGGGTGTAATAATGAAGGTGAATAAAATCAGAGAAAACCATGAACCCAGTATTTACCGAACTCTCTAGTATTTCGAGAGCGGAAAAACTTCAACTGGTAGAAGATTTATGGGATGAGATTGCCGCTACACCAGCAGCGCTCCCAGTTTTAGATTGGCACAAACAAGAACTAGCCCGTCGCAAAGCCGAATATCTGCAAAACCCAGGCATTGGCAACAGTTGGGAAGATGTAAAAGCCAGAATCTCTCAACGGCATGGCTAGAAACTTAACTATCCTTATAGCCGCAGAACTAGACATTATTGAAGCTTATGACTGGTACGAGGGGCGCGAATTTGGGTTAGGCGCTGTGAGTTCCTACGCAGTATTGATGCCTGCCTGAATTTAATTCAGTGTCACCCCAGCACATACCAGATTGTTCATGAAACCTATCGCCGCGCTACAATTAGGCGTTTTCCCTACGTCGTTTTTTACGAGTTTAATGAACAGGAGATTATTATCTACGCTGTTTTCCACTGTTCCCAAGACCCAGAAAAATGGCGGAGTCGCTTGCAATAGAAGGCACGTTTACAAGAGCTAGGAAAAGTGTTAAGAGAAAAAAGCAAAAGGAAATTTCTTTCTTTTCCTCCTTCTTTGAATTAGTAACCCATTACTCATCCAAATTATTAATACATTTGTATTTATTTAGTACAAAAATACCATTTTTTGTACTTTTATCAAAAATTCATATTAAGCAACTGACTATTTGTGACTGCTTCCGTGGAATCCTAGAATAAGAGGTAATTTTACCAGAGGAATTTAGGATGGCTCTGAGTCAAGGCGGACGGGCAAATAAATCTGGTCAGGTTTTAGAAACGACTGTAGAAGGAACATTAAGGGCACACGAATATTATAAAGTAAGTCCCAATGTACCGAAACAGCAGCAAAGAGAATACATATTAAACTCTACTGTGCTACCAAAACGCTACGCCAGAAGTGTTTACATTGGAACTGGAATATATCAAACCGATCTATATGTTGACTTTTACGTTATGGACTCAGTTAAATTTCCATCTGGGTTAATTATCGAGTGTAAATGGCAAGAAAGTGGTGGTTCAGTTGATGAAAAATTTCCTTACCTCAACTTAAATATTCAGTCCTCTTACCCTGCACCAACTATTTTAGTGATGGGCGGCGAAGGCATGAGGCAAAAAGCACTTGATTGGTTTAAAAAACAAGTTGACCATAATCAAAATTTATTAGCAGTTTATAGTTTGGATAGATTTATTGCGTGGTCAAACAACCATCTCTAATAAGATGTAATTAAAAATTCTGAAATTGTTCCTCGATTTTCTATATTAGAGTTAATTGTTCGTGCTGCTTGTATTGTGTGTATTTCAAAACCAATTTCTCTATAAATGTCTTCGATCTCCTTACAATAAGAGTTTGATACCATAACTTTGACACCTCGGCTTGCTAGCGTTGCACAAATGTCTCTCAATTTTTTTTGGTC
Source organism: Nostoc sp. JL33 (assembly GCF_017114985.1). GTDB lineage: Bacteria > Cyanobacteriota > Cyanobacteriia > Cyanobacteriales > Nostocaceae > Nostoc. Next base: position 67,580 of record NZ_JABXKP010000060.1, read on the forward strand.
GTACTCACTAAAACAGTGGGGACTGTAAGCTGTGAAATAGCTAGTTTTACTAATAGGATAGTATGGTGGATCAAAATAAACAAAATCATCACTGCTGTTTGCATAATCTAGTACCTCCTTAAAATCTGCTGTTTTCACCTCCGCCCTAGAAAGTGCTTGTGATGATGAATCCAGTAAATCTATTTGACAAATCTTGGGATTTTCATATCTACCTAATGGTACATTGAATGTACCTTTTGAATTAACTCTATAAAGTCCATTGAAACAGGTTCTATTAAGATAAATTAAACGAGCTGCTCTTTCAATATCTCTATCGTAATTTTCATCTCTTACTTTATAGTAATACTGATTTTTATCTTTGCTATTTTTACTGTTGCCACCATTAATTTTATAATAATTAGCATATTTATTATGTTGTTTTTCATGCTCTTGTAGTAGAAAAATAACATCGCCTAGGTTTTTTTGAATACATTGATATGTATTAATTAATTCTTCATTAATATCAGTTAAATATGACGATTTGATTGTCGAGTATCGATTTGCTAAATAGAAAAATAAAGCGCCACTGCCTAAGAATGGTTCATAGTAACGCTTAATATTCCCAATATTTGGGGGTAAATATTTAATATATTTGTGAATTAATTTACTTTTACCGCCAGCCCATTTGAGGAATGGGCGATAATAACTTTTATCATGGAGTTGAGTTAGCATTACTATTAATTTATAATCAAATTGAAAACTACATGGTATTAATGAGAAATTATATTTTATATTAGTATGGTGCGACAAAAGCAACACGTATTAGAATAAAGTCATGAAAAAAAGGAAAGATAGACCACCTGAATTATAATAAAGGAGTATAAATTCAGATGTTTGACGGATTTTGGGATAACGTCTTTCGCTACCCCCGGTACTTAATTAGTATCGTTTTAGGACTGTTTCTGAACGCCTTTGCGCCGTTAGTGCCATTGTTGAAGCGCCCAGTGACGTTGATCGCTATCTTGGGTTTATTTGTGAGCAGCCTAGTCTTCCTTACTCTCACCCTACGTGCAATGTTGGGCTTGAGTACAATCTAGACTAGCGCTATATCGGGGCTGTGCCCCACAGACGGTTGTTCTTGGCGTTGCTCCCGCTAAGTACTGTCTACCCAACTTGGACTATTTTTGTTGTACAACCTCTGTGAGGAGGCGAAATTTTTATGGCTACAAATCGCCGGGTTTCCCGCGTTGCTGAACTGATCAAACGGGAAGTTAGCCAAATGCTGCTCAACGGCATTAAGGATGACCGTGTGGGTACAGGAATGGTCAGTGTTACTGATGTTGATGTTTCCGGCGATCTCCAACACGCCAAAATCTACGTCAGTATCTATGGTACAGATGAAGCTAAGGTAGAAACAATGGCAGGCTTAAAGTCCGCCACAGGTTACGTCCGCAGCGAACTTGGGGCGCGGGTACGGCTACGTCGTACACCAGAGGTAATTTTTGTCGAAGATCGCTCCATAGAACGCGGTAATAAGGTATTGGCACTGCTAAACCAACTTAACCATGAGCGTCCGCCAGAAAATCTGGCAGCAGTAGAAGACAGCACTGATCAAGATGAGGAATTCTCCGAATAAGTAACTAAAACAACAATGTAACTTCAGAACAATTAATCTCAGCAAATCCGCCAAACAGTTTACAGACGTGACTAGATAGCGTCTGTTTTAATGTGACCATAACCTACTTCAGCGATCGCTAGTTGCATATATAGGCTTTCTGTTTATCTTGCCTTTTGTCTTGACTCTAGTGCAAAAGGACAGTAGAAACACCAAACCTCCTGTGTAGATGCATAAATGCTGCTTATCTCAAGCATTTTTATCTGTGTCTTAATTACGAATCAACATTACTCTACCCTTCTACAGATGTTTGTCAAAAAAACCTGTGTAACATTAGTGCTTAAAATAACTAACTAGTTACGTCTTTACTCAACTTAAGAAATTGTTAACAGATGCTAGGCTAAAAGCCTTCGTAGTCTAGTTTTGCCGTTATACTTTGCAACAGTTTATACCTTAGTTCCTGAGAAATATTCTTGTGTTGTTTACCCTTAGCTAAATACCAGCAGTTCTAGATCCGGTTTTAAGGTGATTATTTGAGATGTAAGCGATGCCTGCGGCGGGCTATGACGCTCGTTCGCTCTTAGCGTCTCCCCTTCTCCCTCACGCGCGTGGCTAGCGCCTGCCGTAGGATGCCCGCAGGGCTGTAGGGAGATGACTCCCTACCGCTTCTCTACGAGACGCTACGCGAACGCTATCGGTGACGCCATGTGAATTCCCACCCACCAAATCTTGCCTAAAGACACTAATGGCAGGACTTTCAGGCTTGTTGAATAAAAGTCATACAGCCACCCCAGCATGTTAAGTTAACTACTCGGAATTTTTTTTGTAAAGCGGATTTTCGAGCAATATCAGGATTTGTTGACTTTCTTAACATTTCTTGAGATAATTTCAGGATATGTAGCGTCAAAATAAAAATAGTTCCGTATAGCAAACTACAAAATCCTAGCCACAAGTCTAATTTCTGTCATGTTTGTTCCTAATTATTAACGGGAATACTAATCTAAATGTTAATTTGTGAGTAAAAACCATGAGTGTGAATACGGTGCCTTCTATCAATTACTACTCTCTAGATTTGATTCAAGACGAAGCACGCCGACTGGTGCAAAAGGGAATGATTAGCCGACAACAGCCAATATATACCCTCTGCCAATACATTCCAGCGAGAGAGTGGGTTTGCGTTGAATGTGAATTAGAGAAATGTGACTTTTTGTTACGCGATCGCATTGGCGACCTAATTGGTCGTGAACAGTGGGATAACGACTAATCAATGTTTGATTTCGGATTTGGATTGGGAGTTTTTTTTCGATGTGTGGATGTCACCATCAACGATTCGACGCCCAATCTGGGGGATAATCTCTGGTTTTTGAGCAGCATTGCCCCATACAGAATCTTGCGTTTTTCATTAACACAGAAGCATTTGAGTCTGAATTTACACAACTTTTCAACTTAAAGTAGGGATCAGAAGCAATTGTTCTGTATATCTGATCCTACGACTTGAGCCTAGTATGTAGATTCTCAAACCGGGGTGGTTCCTAATGTTGAACTGCTCCGGTAATTTTTATACAAATATTACCGAAAAGCTGGGTCTAAAGCCCCGTCCTTCCAGGACGGCTTTTTATTTTATTTCTAATCTTATACCAAGTGTGTTAGTATAAGATAGGAGGTAAAGCAATGTTAGTTTTTGAGTTTAAAGCTTATGGAAAATCATCCCAGTTAACAGCAGTAGATGATGCAAAACGGAGCAGCAAAGTTCATCCGCAATAGCTGTATTCGGCTATGGATGGATGTTAAAGATACGGGTAAAAATGATTTGCAGAAATATTGTGCTGTACTTGCGGCTAATTTTCCCTTTGCTAATGAACTCAATTCAATGGCTAGACAAGCTAGTGCCGAACGAGCATGGTCTTCTATCTCTAGGTTTTATGACAACTGCAAGAAGGGTATTCCGGGTTTAAAGGGGTATCCTCAATTCCAGAAAGATTGTCGCTCGGTTGAGTACAAAACGTCAGGATGGAAGCTTGCAGATAATCGAAAATCCATAACCTTCACCGACAAAAAAGGTATTGGTCATTTAAAACTCAAAGGTACTCGTGATTTGCACTTCTACCCTTCGGGTTCGCCAGTCCCCCATCGTGACGGAAACCGCCAAGACGGGGGCTGGACTCACCAAATTAACCAAATTAAACGGGTGAGATTGGTAAAACGTGCGGATGGTGTGTATGTTCAGTTTTGCATTGATGTAGATCGATCTGAAAACATAGAACCAACTGGTAACACAATCGGTTTAGACGTTGGACTTAAAGAATACTACACTGATTCTGAAGGGGGAATGGTTGAAAACCCAAGGTTCCTGCTAAGGAGTGAAAAGTTTCTTAAACGTCTTGGGCGTCGAGTTTCAAGAAAAGTAAAAGGTTCAAGAAATAGAGGCAAGGCAAGACAGGTTTTAGGAAAGCGCCACCTCAAAATAAGTAGGCAACGTAAAGACCATGCTGTGAAATTAGCACGGTGCGTAGTTCAGTCTAACGATTTGATAGCCTATGAAGATTTGAGGATTAAAAATATGGTGAAAAATCACTGTTTAGCCAAGTCTATAAATGACGCATCTTGGTATCAGTTTCGTGTCTGGGTTGAATATTTTGGACTCGTATTTAAACGTGTCACGGTTGCGGTTAATCCGCAATACACAACCCAAGAATGCTCTAGCTGTGGTAAAGTTTTTAAAAAAACTCTATCTACCAGAACACACGTATGTTTGTGTGGTTGCGTGATGGATCGTGATGAAAACGCAGCTAGAATTATCCTTAGTCGGGGATTGGGTACGGTAGGGCATACCGGAACCTTTGCGCTAGCGGAAAGTTGGGCGCGGGAGGATTCCCGCGTCAACCTTTCCAAGACAGACGCAAGCAACGCTTTGGGAGAATCGACCTCTACTTTAGTTGGAGAAATCCTGTTAGAGCAAGTTGATTCGTAGATTAAAGAATCCCTGCGCGTTCACGCCAGGGAGTGTCAACCCACTTGCTCTAAATACTGATTAATGTCTTCAATGATGCGAGTAAGTTCAGCTTCTGTAGTCAAGCGGATATTAACGTTGCGGACAGTCAGCAAAACTTTGGCTGCGAAGGGTGTCGGCCAGATATTAGGATTACAGAAAATTTCTAAAAATACTTCACCCGTATAACAATATTCCAGGGGAGGCTGGGGAGTGACTTTACCGCCGCCAGGGGTGGGTTTAGCGGCGACAGCTTTTAGGCGTTCCATTAATTGATCGGTCGCTGTCTTTAATTCTCGTGCTGCTTGGGGTGAAAAACTGAAGGAGACAGAACCTTCAACTAAGTTTAGTGTTAGAGGGGTTGAAGCCATGAGCTATTTATTAAAACTTCTTGATAATTACTTATGTTACCTGAATAGGTAGTCTAGGCTGGTGCATTCATGTCATAGGTAAAGATGCTTCAAAAAGCGTTGATTCCAGAAAACAGTATAGGACTTACGCACTGTACAAATGCATCGTGATGTGAATTAGCGATCTTGAGGAAGTTTTCAGGCTTTTCTTAATTATCCTGCGATGCCTACGGCGGTAAACTACGAAAATAGACCATGCTGTAGGGGCACAGCAATGCTGTGCCCTTACGAAAAATATGGTTTTGCGTTTTTTGGGTAATTAATTAAAAGCATTTGCCCGAAGGTGTTAACTTGATGCTGATCGAATTGTGGAAATGCGATCGCTATCGATTTTGGTTTAAATTTACAATCAAACGCCACCGCCAGTGTTTGCCTCTGTTAGAGATTTTTCTAGCTTGGCATATTCGCGCATCTCCAATATCCGAATTGAACGTTATTGCGGCTTGATTTTTGTAACCTTTTTACGGTGAACTGTACCTAGCACTTTTCTTATGGGCCAGAAAACACGGCTTGTTCTACATCATCCCGACTGAGAGAATACTTGAATGAACGTTGGATATCTTGCCCATTTTCCCCAGGTTGGACATATCGGACTACGATTTGCTCAACATCGAGCCATAGTTCAGCTTGCCAACTAGGGCGCTGCACATGCCAGCAATGCCTCTGTATATCGTCTTGTTGACAGCCTTGATCTTTTAGCCACTGTTCAATTTGTGGCAGGGGATGATTATATAGGGGGGTATCAGAGGGAAGAAGAGACATAGGAATTTGGGATTTTGGATTAAGAAATATTTTAATTGTTAATTACCATAGGGGTAATTGGTTGCGACACATGGATAATGTGCTGTTGTACAGGTGCAGTTGGTTGCAGCAAATGGGTTTGGAAAGCAGCCTCACCACGAGTTAAGCCGATGGCAACTGCTAGGATTAGACAACCTACAAATGTTAACACCAGCATAAATAAAGCAAAGATTTCGCCAGATGAGAGGGGGCGATCGCTCGCATCGAGGTAAGCTGATTTTGACCAGTTATATGGACGGGAGACTGGATGATTCAAATCAGGGGGTGGTTGAATCACTCCAAAGCGGGAATAGCCAATTTTTAAATCGTAGCTTAACCGACGTTCTGGATGGCTCAGGGTAGCGTAGGCTTCGTTGATTTGCTGAAATTTGGGAGTGGCGATCGCAGTAGGCAAGTCTGTAGTATCAGGATGATAGCGTTTGCTCAGTTGCCGATAAGCGCGACGAATGTCGATTACCGATGCCGAGGGATGCAGTCCTAGCAGGGAGTAATAAGTTGGTTTACTGCTTTGTGGCATTGCCCCGTTGTGATTCACGGCTGTTTGAGTCACCTTGCAATCAAGTTTTTTCTAATATTGTAAACCTGCTAATGGCATAGAGGCTAACCGCCTTTATTCCCAGATTTGATTTCAAACCCACAAGCTCGCAGAGTTTGAGATTTATTATACGTTTTTCATCTATTTTAACCACAATCCCCGCTTGAGTTTTTAGCTAGGGTAAAACTTTTGAATCACTACTTCAATCAAATAATATCGTTTTACTATATGGATTATACTATCAGTATTTTTTTGACTAAGTGTCTATATGCCTCGTATAATTCCCTTATTTTGTCTATATAGGAATACATCTCATTCTTGAATTCATCATAAAGTAATATTTTTTCTTGACTAACAGCATGAACAGTTCTATCAGTATTCATTCCCGGCTGCAAACAAGACTGTGTATCCTCTCGTAAATTTTGTATGTTATCAGGAAATATATAGAAGTTAGCGCCAGTAAAGTTGAGTAAAGCTTGGAGCGCCAAAACAAGGTTATGGGATGATTGAGCTAAATCCTCTATGATATATTGGTTACTTGTTTCTTCAAAAAAAGAAATTAACTTGATAATATTAGATAAGTGACTATGGCGAAAACAATGAGTTGCGCTTAAGTATTCTAAAAAATTCAGTAGCTTTCGTTCAGAGAGAAAATTGTCTGATTTGATAAATATTTCTGTATCATGGGTAATATATTCAACATTTAGTATCGGGGAATTAGACAATAATTTTGGTATAGTTTCAGAATTATTTTTTAGAATTGGAGTCAGGTGTTCTGGAATTCCTTCCATCTCAATAGCATTGCAACCCAGATGGTAGGAATCCTCAAATGACCATCCTGCACCAAGCCCGTCGTAGAAACCTACTGTAAATTTGATTGCGGCTTTATCTCCAATTTCCTTCTTCATACCCACCACACAGTTTATGTATTGGGCAATAGCCTCTGCTTGGACTTCTGAATAACAAGCATTTAGAACAACACACTGCACTCCGCGACTTGCAAACAACTTAAATAGGTTTGCCAGAGAATTAGTTGTGACTAACTGTGCTTCTCCTTCATTATTTTCAAGTGCTAATCCCTCCTCCCCTGTACCATGTCCGGAAAAATGAACAATTTGCGGTTCAAAGTCTAACATTGCCCGGCGGAGATCGTCAGGACGAACTGCCCATTTGGTTTCTATTTTAAATTTATGCCCTTCTTTTGATCGCAGTAGCCCTTCTTTAATTTCACGAGATTCTTCGCCCAAACGCAGTTGTGTTGTCCCTTTTGGATTAGCTGCCAAAAATAAAATCCGTTTGATGGAAATTTCACTATTCATTTGATTAATTTATACAGGGTGGATATCGATTCATTAAATAATCGAGATATATTCCCTCATTTTTAACCTAGTAAATCAGCACGGGGTTTAAAGGTTTCAATTTGGCGTAACTTTTCGTAAAGTTCCTGTTCTTCTTGACTAATATTTTTCGGTGTGACTATTTGAATTTCTACTAATTGATCGCCACGTTTGCCGTCATCGCTGGGGTAGCCTTTATTCCCTAGTCGAAATTTTTGACCAGACCTAACTCCTTGAGGGATGGTCATTTTTACAGGGCCATCGAGAGTTGGTGCTTCTACCTGTCCTCCTAAAACTGCCTCTGTGGGAGTAACTGGTACTTGGCAGAGGATATTTAAACCATCTAGCTTAAATAATGGATGAGGATTAACAGTAATTTTTAAGTACAGGTCGCCACCACCAACGCCTTGGTTTCGTAAACGGATGGTTTGACCTGTTACCATACCTGGAGGCATATTAACTTCTAGCGATCGCCCATCTTCCAAACGAATGCGTTCATTGCCACCTTGATAAGCTTTTTCTAGTGGGAGCGTTAATCTGGCTTCTATATCCCGACGGGTAGTGCGAGGTGGAGTGTTAACAGTGTATTCAACTTTTGTTCTGGGGGAACGAAAGGGATCGCTTTTACCATTACTGGAGTTATTTGTCGCATTTTTATTTTTAACGCCAATAACTTGATTAATAAAGCTTTCAAAGTCGGAGAATTGACTTGGATCTACCTCCTGATTAACGTTGCGATCGCCTTGGCTACTCTGCCAAGTTTTAGCCTTGGGCGTTTTAGGATTGCCTGCAAAGCCTTTTTGCTTCCAGTAGCGGCTAAACTGGTCGTACTGCGATCGCTTGGCTGGATCTGAAAGAACTTCATAAGCCTCGCCGATATCCTTAAATTTTTCCTCAGATTCTTTGTTACCCGGATTTAGATCGGGGTGATATTGCCTTGCTAACCGCCGATAAACCTTTTTAATTTCCTCACCAGAGGCATCTTTAGATACTCCCAATATCTCGTAGTAATCGCGAAAGTTCGGCAAATTTTGCATAGTCAGCTATTTAAATTTTAGATTTTAGATTTTGGATTAATTAGGAGTTAGGAGAGAAAAATTAAGAGTTATGAGTTAGGAGTTAACAGTTGAAAGATTTAATTTTTAAGTACAGACGCGACTAATCGCGTCTCTGGTAACTCCTGTACAGACGCGATTAATCGCGTCTCTGGTAACTTCTAACTTTTATTAAAAGTACTACAACCAATCATTGTCTTCTTCATCATCCCAGTTATCTTGGTAGCTGGGACGGGATTTGCGTGGAGGACGGCTTTCATAAGAGGAGGAACGACTGTCTCGGCTATAGTCTGTGCCATAGTCTTTACCGTAATCTCTGCCATAGTCCTTACCATAAGAGTCGCGTTCTCGATATGTATCTTTGGGAGATTCGCGTTCTTTATCTTTCTCACCGCCAGTAAAGATGTCGCGGATAGTACCAAACAAATCATCGTCTTCATCTTCAGCATAAGACTGGCGGACTTCTCTATTTAGCTCATAGAGAGCATCTTGCAAATCGGCGTAGGCTTGATCAATACCGCGATCGCTATTTTCCTTAAGACTCTCTTTTAAGTCTCGGCAAATATTATCAATTCTTTGGCGGCGGCTGCGGGCAAACTGCATACCAAATTCCAGTGCTACTTCTCTAAGCTGTCGTTCTGCTTGGAAAATCAACGCCTCAGAACGAGTTCGCTTTTCTACCCTTTCTTTACGTTCGCGATCGACATCGGCGTATTTCTGAGCGTCCTGAATCATCCGATTCACTTCTGACTCGTTCAAGGTAGAAGCGCCTTGAATGGTGATACTCTGCTCTCGCCCAGTGGTTCTATCGAGAGCTGTTACCTGTAAAATACCGTTAGCATCGATATCCAATGACACCTGAACTTGGGGAATTCCTCGCGGTGCTGGCGGGATGCCATACAGCTTAAACCGTCCTAAAGACTTGTTATTTGCTGCCATTTCCCGTTCGCCCTGGACTACGTGAATTTCCACAGTATTCTGGTTATTTTCGGACGTGGAAAAAATATCAGAACGGCGGACTGGGATGGTGGTATTGCGGGGAATGAGTTTTTTCATCACGCCGCCGATAGTTTCCAATCCCAAAGATAACGGTGTGACATCCAAAAGCAGCACATCTTTGAGTTCGCCAGCGAGAATGCCTGCTTGAATTGCTGCACCCACTCCCACTACTTCATCGGGGTTGACGTTTTCGTTGGGTTCTGTGCCAATCAAGTCCCGCACTAGCTGCTTCACCATTGGCATCCGTGTAGAACCGCCAACTAACACAACTTCCTCAATATCTCTAGGTGAGAGTCCGGCATCTTTGAGGGCCCGTTTCACAGGTATCCGCAATCGTCCTACCAAATCACCACACAAACCTTCAAACTGGGAACGAGTTAAACGAGTTTCCAGATGTTTGGGGCCATCTTCGGTGGCGGTGATGAAGGGTAAGTTAATATCGGTGACGCTGACAGCAGAAAGCTCAATTTTGGCTTTTTCGGCCGCTTCCATTAGACGTTGCAAAGCTTGGCGATCGCGTCTTAAGTCTACCTCTTCTGTTTCCAGAAATTGCTCTGCTAACCAATCTACGATTATTTTGTCAAAGTCATTACCACCAAGTTGCGTATCTCCACTGGTAGCTTTAACTTCAAATATCCCATCACCAACGTCTAAAATCGACACGTCAAAAGTGCCACCACCCAAGTCAAATACTAAGATAGTTTCCGTGTCACCCCGATCCAACCCATAAGCCAAAGATGCAGCAGTCGGTTCATTGAGAATCCGCAGCACCTCTAAACCGGCAATTCTGCCAGCATCGCGGGTTGCCTGCCGTTGAGAATCGTTAAAATAAGCGGGTACTGTAATCACTGCCCCTGTGACTGGTTCACCCAAGTAGCGGCTTGCATCGTCTGCTAATTTCTTCAGCACCATTGCGGAAATTTCTTCTGGGGCGAAATCTTTATTCAGACGGGGACAGGCAATTTTAATATTGCCTACTTCGTCTTTGCGGATAGTGTAGGGTACACGCTTGGAATCTGGGTTAAGTTCGCCATACTTGCGCCCAATGAAGCGTTTAACTGCAAAAAAAGTATTTTGGGGATTGAGGACGGTTTGTCGCCGTGCCATTTGCCCAACCACCCTTTCACCTTCTTTGCTGAAGCCAACTACGGAGGGGGTTGTTCGCATTCCTTCTGCATTGGCAATCACCACCGGCTTGCCACCCTCCATAACGGCGACTACTGAGTTGGTTGTACCCAAGTCGATGCCGACTACCTTGCCCATGCGTTACTCTTCTCCTAAAGTTTCTTATATATTTATTATGATTGGGCGGAACTACCTTTAGCTTTGTGCCACAGGATGAAAACACCTCAATGGTATAATAGTGATCATTAAGGCAGTAAGCTAACAAGTGCAGCTAGAGGAGATAGTTGCAAGACTAGGATAGCATTGAGATGGTTGGTGTGCCTAAGCAGCCTCAATTCTTGTTATCCAGCTAATTTTCTTTATTGGATCTACAAGTTGGTAAATGCAGCTTAATAATACTTGCTCTGCTTCTTTGATTGCCTGAAAACCTTAATATTGCCACTATTTTAAAAATTTGAATTTAACAGAGCGATTACAAACTTCCTTGAGTGCGATCGCGCGAGAACGCGATCCTTACATGGCAACGGCTGGACATTTTTTTGTCCAAGAATACATCCGCCAGCAATTTTCCCAATGCGGAAGTGTGGAAATCCACACCTTTAAAGTCAGAGGTAAAGCTTGTAATAACTTGATATTAAATTTACCTTCCGAAGCTAGAGGGCAAAAAAAGAATTTGCCACCTATTTTAATTGCTGCTCATTATGATACCGTTCCGGGGACACCAGGGGCAGATGATAATGCTACAGGTGTGGCGGTGTTGCTGGAATTAGCCAGAAAGTTTGCTGCTGAAGCTGTCAGATATCCCTTAAGGCTAGTTGCTTTCGATATGGAAGAATACGGCTTACTGGGTAGTGCTGACTATGCAGCCTTGTTGCATCAACAAAAGAAACAGCTACGTTTAATGATCTCTTTAGAAATGCTGGGCTATAAGGATTCTACACCTGGTTCTCAAAGTTATCCCCCTCCTCTGGAACGTTTCTACCCAGATAGAGGTGATTTTATTGCTTTAATTGGGAATTTGCGGACATTGCCTGACTTAATTGGCATGAGTCGGAGTATTCGCAAAGCTGGCGTATCTAGTCAATGGCTACCCGTACCGAATCGAGGTTTAATAGTTCCCCAAACCAGACGTAGTGATCATGCACCTTTCTGGGATTTGGGTTATCCGGCAATGATGGTGACAGATACGGCATTTTTGCGAAATCCACATTATCACAAAGCTAGTGATGCGATCGCTACTTTGGATTTAGATTTTCTTAGCGGTGTATGTGAAGGGTTAGAAATTGCAATTCGGCGGTTGTGAAAAATATTAGACATAGGAGTGAAATTAAATATGCATCCAGAACCCTTGTAGAGACGTAGCAGTGCTACGTCTCTACATTCATTCAATGCCCTGTTTGCCCAATGCCGCAATTGAGTTGTTACCATTTACCACTTTGTGACTCTGAGGATTGTACCAATTAATACGAAATAATCAGGCTAATGAATGCCAAGATCAAAAAAAGGATGCCCCAAGGATATTAAAAGTACTATGCCAGAATTACACCAATCAATTGCCCAGCATTATCACGAACGGACTAAATACAACCCTGAGACTCTCGCCTCCAAAAGTCAGGGGTTAGACTGGGCTAAACAGCCAGTCCCCTTTAAAGAGTACAAAATTGGCTCTACTTTTGATCTCAAACCCTATATCCAAGAAAAAGCAGAAGGATTTGCTAATAACCCAGATGCTCAATGGTGGCAAAGACTCTCAAGGCTGCTGTTTCGCAGCTATGGATTGACGGCGAAAATGCCTTCTATGGGTAGTGCGGTGTATTTACGGGCTGCCCCCAGTGCAGGCGGACTATACCCTGCCGAAGTCTATGTGGTTTCCCGTGGCACGTCGTTATTGCCACCTGGTCTGTATAACTACCAGTGTCGAACTCATTCCCTGATGCATTATTGGGAAAGTGATGTTTGGCAAACTCTCCAAGCAGCTTGTTTCTGGCATCCTTCCCTAGATAATACCCAATTAGCAATTATTGTTACTGCGGTATTCTATCGTTCTGCGTGGCGCTATGAAGATCGGGCTTATCGCCGGATTTTTCTAGATACAGGACACCTGTTGGGCAATATCGAATTGGCTGGTGCGATTACTGACTATCGCCCCCATTTAATCGGCGGTTTTGTGGATGAATCGGTAAACGATCTGCTTTATGTTGATCCGCAACAAGAAGGTGCGATCGCTGTCTTACCTCTGGCAGACTTGTTAGATGTCAATCAAAATTTGCCATTGGGATGTACTGCTTTACCTTCCGCCACCGAAACCAGTTATCCCGAAATCCCCGATGGTGAATTGCTGACATATTTCCATCAATATACCCAGATCCAAACAGGTATAACTGGCAATCTCAATCTACCAACTATCAAACAAGAAAAATCTTTGGAGGATAAATATAACTTTCCTTTCTGTTTGAAAATTCCCACCATCACTGCGCCTATAGACTGGGGAAAAAACCTGTCAGAACTGGAAATCACTATGTACAAGCGACGCTCTACCCGCGCTTACAATGGTGATGAGTTAACTTTCGATGAATTGAAAAGTTTACTCGATTTCACTTACCAACCGCAAAATTACATTGATCAAAGTTTAGATATTTCTCCAGACTACTTTGATCTGAATTTAATCGAAACATTCATTGCTGTTTCTGGAGTCGAAGGATTGGAGGCGGGTTGTTACTATTACGCACCCAAAGCCCAAGAATTACGCCAAATTCGCTTTAAAAATTTCCGGCGAGAGTTACATTTTCTCTGTTTAGGACAAGAATTAGGACGGGATGCAGCAGCAGTGTTGTTTCATACATCTGATCTGAAAGCCGCGATCGCACAATATGGCGATCGCGTTTACCGTTACTTACATATGGATGCCGGCCATTTGGGACAACGCCTGAATTTAGCGGCAATCCACCTGAATGTAGGCGTTAGTGGTATCGGTGGATTCTTTGATGACCAAGTAAACGAAGTTTTAGGTATCCCTACTGATGAAGCTGTTTTATATATCACTACATTGGGACGCCCAAGATAAAACGTATTTCAGGCTACTGCAAATAACACAAAGTCCACAAAAATTCTTTGCGCTCTTTGCGGTTCGTTTCCTAACCTAAGCTTTTGGCGGTAAATCTATGCTGTAAATACCAGAGGTGAATATTTTCCTAGTAGGTAACTCACATCCGATTTTTGTTAGCAACTTGGGTTTGGTAGTGCCGCCATTTTTGCTGTTGACGCGCTCTTTTCTCCTCGGTGAGGCTATCAAAACAATAGGGACAAGAGATACCTTGTTCATACTTTGGAGATACCTTATCTTCTTCAGAAATCGGACGTCCACAACAGAAGCACCGCTCACAACTACCTTGTTCCAACCCATGACTGACAGTTACCCGCTCATCAAAGACAAAACATTCCCCTTCCCATAAACTTTCTTCTGCTGGAACTTCCTGCAAATACTTGAGAATGCCGCCTTTTAGATGATAGACTTCTGCAAAGCCTTGGGCAATCATAAAGGATGAAGCTTTTTCACAACGAATGCCGCCTGTACAAAACAGAGCAACCTTTTTATGCTTAGTTGGGTCGAGGTGGTGTAGCACATAATTGGGAAATTCCCGGAATGAGCTAGTTTGGGGATTTTCTGCGCCTTGGAAAGTACCGATACTCACCTCATAATCATTGCGGGTGTCAATCACGGTTACTTCTGGATCACAAATCAAATCATTCCATTCTTCGGGACTGACATAAGTGCCAACTTGCTCATTTGGGTCAATTTCTGGCAACCCCAAAGTAACAATTTCTGGCTTCAACCGCACCTTCATCCGCTCAAAGGGCGGGGTTTCGGTATAGGATTCTTTGGATTCGAGGTCTGCTAAACGCGGGTCAGAACGCAGAAACCACAGAACAGAGTCAATCGCCTGACGCGAACCCGCAATTGTACCGTTAATCCCTTCTTGTGCCAGCAAAATTGTCCCCTTGACATCTTGCGCTTGGCAGTAAGACAGCAGAGGATCTTGTTTCTCGGCAAAATCTGGCAGCTTGACAAATTTATACAGTGCTGCAACAACGTGGATATTTTCTGACTTCATCCCTTTGGTAATGGAACAATATAAGTTACAATAACAACGACAACCAAAGTTACCTACTATTTTAATTTTATGGGGGTTTGGCTCAGTTGGTAGAGCGCCTGCTTTGCAAGCAGGATGTCAGCGGTTCGAGTCCGCTAACCTCCATTGGATATAATTTATCTCAATGCGCGATGCCTGCGGGGGGCGTAGCTGCGGCACATAACAATGTTAATTAAAACCAATTCCCTATGAATTTGGTATTGCATCCAATTACCCCCAATACGGTTCGCTTAAGGCAAGAGACGCGATAAATCGCCGTCTCTTGCATTGGACTGATTATTGTAAAGACGGCGATTTATCGCGTCTTTGTGATCTAGGATCTGTCATGAAAAAACCTTATCCGAACCGTATTGCAATTACCCCTATGAAGCTGTATTGGTAAAAGTGGAAAGATGGGGCGATCCAGTACTGCTAGAATAAGCGTCTTAGTTGGCATCATCCAGAGCCAGTTAGTCAAAGTTTTACTTACAGAGGAGTTCAAGGAAACTGAAGTACACAACGATTCGTCTCAAAGCCAGATATAAACCCTGTTTTACTCTTGTTAGCGCAGCGGGGCGTAGCCCATTCTGAATCCTGACTCCTGAATTCTGCTGTATATACTTAGGGGGTTGTTTGAAAAAGCGTCCATTGGGATTAGTGGCAATTGTTCTCTACAAATCATTTGCCGCCTTGCTGCTGATGGTTACTTCGATCGCTTTATTATTGACATTAAAAAATTATCAAAATCTAGAGGTGTTTTCAGAAAATTATGTTTTAGAAGGTAAATCGATAATTATTGATTGGCTTTTAAAGAAAGTTCTCAACTTAAATCCCCGAACCTTGGCATTTAGCGGCATTGGAGCAGGGGTCTATGCTATTGTTACTACTATTGAAGCGGTTGGTTTATGGTACGAAAAGCGTTGGGCACATGTCTTGGTGTTGGGACTTGTCGGTATCAGTATTCCGCCAGAAATTTATGAATTGATTCGGGGGTTCTCTCCGATAAAAATATTGATTCTTTTGTTGAACTTAGCAGTGTTTGGCTATTTATTACGAAATTTTCCTAAACATCCAAAGTAATTTTTGATTCGATACTTAGGGTGTATCGTTGGAGAGGTAAAACTGAGCAGTGTTTAATGACAATTGGCTGACGCATCCTGTGGGAGGATCTTGCCAGAGGCTTGTCTTTGGGTTTACGCAAAACCAAGACCCCACGTTGTACAATCGCTAGAAATACAATCTGGAGAGCGACTTGCCTAGATCGATTCAGTCTACTCAACCACCACTGAAATTTATTACTCTACGGTTTAACCGGCTGGTACTTCAGATTGTTCGGTGGCTACTGCCGATCGCACTACGGTTCCGCACTCGACCTTGGCTAACGGCTGGGATTGTCAAGATTGAAGCCAAAAATGTTGAGGTATTAGCTGAACTTTATCAACAATTTCAGGCTGGAAAAATTCGCTTTTTGTTGGCATTTCGCCATCCAGAGGTAGAAGATCCTCTGTGTATGCTGTATTTGCTGTCCTACATTGTGCCACAGGTTGCTCGTCAAAAAGGTATTACACTACAATCCCTTGTTCACAGTTATTTTCTCTATGACCGGGGTATGACGGTTTGGGCTGGAGATTGGCTGGCTTGGCTGTTTTCACGGCTGGGGGGTGTGCCGGTTCATCGCGGTAGGCGACTAGATCGGCAAGCTATTCAAACTGCACGCGAGTTATTTGCTAATGGCGAACTACCGATCGCAGTCGCACCAGAAGGCGGTACTAATGGTCATAGTGGTATTGTTAGCCCACTGGAACCCGGTGTTGCTCAAATGGGGTTTTGGTGTGTAGAAGACTTGCAAAAAGCTAATCGGACTGAGACTGTGATCATTGTGCCGATCGCTATCCAGTATCGCTACGTTGAGCCACCTTGGTCTAAACTGGATTCGCTGTTGAGTAAGTTGGAAGCTGATAGCGGCTTGCGGGTAATGGAAATTGATTCGGGCGATAGTGAAGAGATTTACTATCAACGCCTCTATCGGTTAGCTGAATATCTGATTACGGAGATGGAAGAGTTTTATTGTCGCTTCTATCATCAAGATATCCCAAAAACCATCTCAACTGATGAATCTCCTAGTCGGAATCAGGTGTTAATTGCCCGACTTCATCGCTTACTAGATAAGGCTTTACAAGTTGCCGAGCAATATTTTGGAGTTCAAGGGCAGGGTAATTTTATTGACCGTTGTCGCCGTTTGGAAGAGGCTGGTTGGAATTACATTTATCGGGAAGATTTGCCAGATATCAATGCTTTACCACCCTTTAAACGCGGTTTGGCAGACTGGGTTGCCCAGGAAGCAGACTTGCGAATGCGACATATGCGGATAGTGGAAAGTTTTGTTGCCGTCACAGCTAGTTATATTCAGGAACAACCGACGGCGGAACGGTTCGCAGAAACAGCTTTGCTTGTATTCGATATGCTTTCTAGAATTCAGGATACAACACTTCCGGGGCGACCTCGTTTAGGTTTGCGACAGGCACAAATCACCGTGGGAGAGCCAATTTCAGTTACGGAACGCTCTCGAAATTGTCAAGGCGATCGCTTGGCGGCTAGACAAGCTGTGAGCGATTTGACAAAAGATTTGCAAATCGCTTTAGAGAAGATGATTAAATAAGGAAAATTCTAAGACTTCTTAGCTCGGATTTTGTCAAAAATTGCACCTTCATCAAAGAATTTCTTCTGAATCTCGTCCCAGCCTCCTAAATCTTCAGCTTTGAAGATAGTTTTAATTTTGGGAAAATTGGCTGCCGTTTCTTTGGCGATCGTTAAGTCAACGGGACGAAATCCCAATTTGCTAAACTCTCGTTGCGATTCTGGAGTGTAAAGAAATTTGATAAACGCTTCGGCAATCGGGCGAGTTCGGTGTTTATCGACATTTTTATCGACAACAGCAACAGGATTGTCAATGGATATATTAATATCAGGCACAACATATGAGATTTTTTTGCCATTTTGTACTGATAAAATCATCTCGTTTTCATAGTTGAGCAGAACATCACCTTTATTATCGTTGAAGAACAGTTCAGTGGCATTTCGAGCCGTTTTAGGCAACAAAGGTGCATTATTATAGACTTTGGAGGTGAAATCTATTGCTTGATTTTCATTTCCGCCAGTTTTTGTCACAGAACCCCACAGACTAAGGAAGTTCCAGCGAGCGCCGCCAGAGGTTCTGGGGTCAGGCATCATCACATTTACGCCATCTCCTGCTAAATCTGCCCAAGTTTTGATATTTTTGGGATTACCTTCACGAACAGCGATCGCATTTACAGATTTGGTAACAATTGCATTATTAGGCGCTTCTTTTTCCCAACCCGGTTGAATAAAATTTGCCTGAACAAGTTTATTAATATCAAGGGCAAGTGACAGGTGTACCACATCAGCTTCTTTACCGTCAATCACGGCAAGAGTCTGGGAACCTGACCCATCATAGCTTTGATTGAAAGTGACGTTTTGGTTGTGTTCTTTCTTCCACTGTTCGATAAATTTGGGAATGATCTGCTGGTATGCTGCACTAGTAACCGAGTAGGAAACAAACGTTAGGGTTACATCACTCTGGGAAGTTGCGCCAGCATTACCAGTATTATCAATATTAGGTGGAGAGCAGGCAGCCATCACGATACTCAAGCTAACTCCGACGAAGAATAGAGACACAACGCCCCATGAAGAATACTTGTACAACCATCGGATTAGTTGTACGCGCCACTGTCTGGCAGTGTGTAAAGCTTTCACAATATAAGTCTGAACTAATTCAGTCAAATATCTCCTTGATTTCGGAGTACGTTGTCCCTGGTTCATCAAATTTTCCCCTGAATCTGCGATAACTTGAGCAAGATGCTGTAGTTAAGGGGAATTATAAAACAGTGGTTAAGGATAAATAACTTTTTATTAACCTAAATTTAAACTAAAACCCGCATCTGTAGGGGCGTATATAGCGGTTCTCGAATGGAAGCAATACACTTTGACCTCACTTCCATTCCTCTCTCCTTTTAGGAGAGAGGCTTTGAATCTTAAGTAAGTCGGTGAGAATAAATCAAACTAGATTAAGTAATGTAAAAAATCTTGAGATTAGTTCGTAGTGAGGACTTTAGTCCTCAAATGATGGCTGAAGCCCTCACTACAAACCTTGAATTATTCACACCGCTCTACTTACTCCCCAACGCTAGTAGGGAAGGGGTTGGGGGTTAGGTCTGTATTGCACTCAACTGAGAAGGGGTATATCTATGCCCCTAAGCTTTTTGACGTTTCTAACGACAAACACAATATTAACAAGAAACATTGGGATGTTCCTCACAAAGATTGCAACATTCCTGACAAACATCACGATATTAATACGAAACATTGCGACATTCCGACAAACATCACGATATTAATACGAAACATTGCGACATTCCTGACAAACATCATGATATTAATACGAAACATTGCGACATTCCTGACAAACATCACGATGTTGATAACCACAGCTTCTGTTAAACCCAATGAAAAACAGCTACCTGTTATTTTATGAAAAAAATTCTCACCAGTTTTTTGGCTTTGGGTATTTGTCTAACGCCTTTAACAGTAATGCTGATGGCTCAACCCACCAGGGGACAGACTCAAAACTCGCGATCGCAGTGGAAGCAGCAGCCCCCTAATTAGGCTCATAAAAAGACCTCTAAGAAGGTTTAGCTACGCAAAATCTGTCCCTCTCCGACGGGCGAGAGGGACATACTTGAACTTTGTAGATGTGATTATTAAATAAAAATCGTCACATGCAGCATTGCAACGCCGACATCCAACATCCAAAATCCAAAGTTGAGTATGGAGTTAGGGGCTTTTTTTTGATAGTATTGAGCTTTGCGGCGATCGCTACCAAGTGCTTGTGCTAATTCGGTTTTACTCAGCGACTCGACGAGACTCAATCCCAGAGATTTACTAGAAATGCTTTGCGTGTACGCGGCGTTGAGGTAAGAGATGTATTTTGGTCTTCCTGCAACATAACTTTCGAAGAAAGGCAAACTTAAAACATTCATGTAACGACGCGCTTGGGAAGCATCGCCAATCATATCCGCAGGTAATGCTACTTGTTGATTTGCAGGGTTGCCATTGCCAATGGTGGAAAAGTGGGTGCCACCTACAAGCATGACGAGATACTTTTGTGAATTCGCAAACCAGGAGAAAGGTAGAATTTGCTCGGATAAAGCTGGTGCAACTGTATCATCACTACTGCTGACAATCATCGTTGGAGTTTTAATTTGACTTAAGCCAGCTTTGCCGAAAATAGAACTAGTAATCGGATTAACTGCGATCGCGGCTTTCACTCTCTCATCCCGCAGGTTATAATCTTTGTCAGATTTGCTGATCCTCAATTCTAAAGCGCGACACTGGAGCAGTAAAGACATGTTCCAGGTATTTTGCAGCGCTGCTGGTTGACAATCTTGTTTTAGTTGCTCAAAGTTGATTTTAGCACCTGCCAAGGCCAAGGCTGTGTAGCCTCCCAAAGATTGACCAAATACTCCGACTTGTTGCAGATTTAACCGATTTTTAAATCGTGAATCAGATTGATTATCTTTTTGCAATTGATTCAGTATATATGTTACATCCATTGGTCGGTCTTGAAATTCACCTGGTTCTGCTACTTCAATTGCACGTCCATTCAACAGAGAATGTAATTGTTTAGCATCACTACCAGGATGATTGGGAACGACGACGGCAAATCCGTAGGAAGCTAGATGAGTGGCCAAATATTGAAAGTTGCTGCTGTCTAAACCCAAGCCGTGAGAAATCACAATTACCGGTGCAGGATTCTGGACATTGGGAATATAAACATCAGTTAATAAAAGCCGATTGCGCGTTGAGTCAAAAAACTTTAGGGTGTATTTTTGCGACTTCAACTTTCCCGGAAACTCTAAATCTGGCAATTGCGAGAAATTTGGTTGTGAAATGGTAGCAGCTTCTATTTTAGACTTTTGGGAAACTGCTGCGATCGCCCGATGGGTTTGGTTAACAAGTTTATCTAATTCCGTAGCTATTTCCAAAGTCTCTGCTACATCAAGACGAATGCTGCTGGTGGGATATTTACGCAACACATTCAAAAGTGTCAAGCCGGACGATTCCGCAGAGGCTAAAATTAGCGCCGAACGCAAAGCACCAAATCCTGGTTCTGGCTGACTGGTTTGAATCACTTGCGCCAACCGATGCAGCAAAAATTCTCCTTGCGGTGTGTAGAGAAGTTGCGAAAGTACTACCGGACTAACTTTCACGCGATTAAGTAAAATCCGCCGTAATTCTTGAAGCTGTTGAAGAGGCAGATATTGCTGATACGCTGCCAAGTCTTCGTTAATTACACCTGCTTTAGCATAGTTTTCTAAAGCAGTGACTGAAATGGAAAGCTCTAAAGCTGAATAAGATGCATAAATCCGCTCTGCTGCCAACACGGAATTACTAATTCCAAATGTTGGCAGCACCATTGAAAGAACCAGCAATAGGGAATTTTTTCTCAGGGTGCTGGCCCAATTACCAAACAAACTATTCATCGCTCAACTGTTTCGGTGGTCTGGTTTTATCAGGTGTTGGCTTTGGTAGTTATTCGGACACCCTGCTTGGTTTACTTAAAGTTATTAGCCTGGATTTTCTCAAAACAGAATTTAGGGGTCAGTCGTTAGAATTCTCTAGTAATTAATTCTGACTCCTGAATTCTGATTTATGAATTATTCTTTAAGAATTTTCTCTTGGCTATCAAGTCAAAAATCAGATCCTACAGAGTCACACAGATGGGTAAAGTATCCATCTTATAAGAGGCTGACTCCCGTAGTTTGCCTTCACTAGTAAATCATAACAAATAAAAAATACTCTGCCTCAGTATTTATGTTGTAGCTTTGAAGATGGCACGAATTTACTAGATTACAAACCCAGTAAAACTCCTGAAAGGTATTATTATTAATTAGCTTTTAGCAAGGCGATCGCTACTGAAACTGTGACTACTAAACCCGCTTTTAATATAAGTATTCAAATGCTAAACCTGGGATGAACAGAAAGTAATTAATCCCTCAGAAGAGTGTAGCGATCGCTAATAACTTCCAAGAAGCACAACACAATTGTTCTAACTTTGGTAATTTAGCGCGTATTCCTAAATACCCAGCAACAGTAAAAAAGAAAGATACCAAAAAGCGAAACTAAATGACGATATAGACATCAAGCACTTGCAGAGTTACTCTAAGAGCAATAGGTAAAATTCTCTACAATAAACGCTAGCCCTAAGCGCCACCGAGAGCGAGTCCGCGTACTCCTGCAAAGAAGCAAGCTAGCTAAGAGCGTCTTGATTCTCAGTCCAAGCTGCACGTCTTTGGCTTGGCTCCTAACTTCTGAATTCTTCTTCAATTTTGTTAAAAAAATATCTTAATAGTCTGGTTAATCCAAATTCAATGTAGAATAGCTTACCAACCCTACTGAATTTATTTTTAGGTAGTCATATGGCGTTTTTTGTTCACATAAAATTAGTAAATTGCGTAATTCCTTTACATGAATAATAAATTTAAAGCTTGTTTATCAATGTATAATTTTTTCCGATGTTATTTTATCACAAACAACTATGGGAATTATACCCATAATAAGCTTAGTAGTCTTTATGACTGGCTTATCAATTTACTTGCTACTGACCTCAAAAGGTCGATTTTTGCTCAAATCTTTGATGGCAAAAATAAAGCGCCAAGGATGGAGATTCAGAAATGTCCAGCTTAACTACCTGAGATCAAGATTTTCAAGAACTATAACAATTGCTGCGATTATTCTGGTAGCAGTAATAGCTGGAAATAGTGTATCGGCGCAGGTTACGGGGTCGCCTCCAGTTTCGCTCAAGAGCGTATCGGTTCCAGAGCCTGACAATCTTGGAGACTTCGTAAAAGACAAAGTAGCTGCAATCAAGTTAGGAAAAACTCTTTTTTGGGATATGCAGGTTGGGAGCGACGGACAGACCTCCTGTGCTAGTTGTCACTTCCATGCTGGAGCCGACAATAGATCCAAAAATCAGATCAATCCTGGGCTTTTGCGGGTCAACGCCGATGGTACACCGAATCCAGATACAGCTTTTAATGTAGGTGGCGCACCAAACTACCAACTAAGAAAAGAAGATTTTCCCTTTCACAAGCTGTCGAACCCCAATGATCCTAAGACTGTTGTGTCTGACCGTAACGATGTCAGTTCCTCTCAGGGGGTCTTCAATACAAAGTTTGTTAATGTCACACCTGGTACTGCGGAAGACCAAGTAAAAACCGAGCCAGATCCGGTGTTTAATGTGAAAGGTACGAATGTGCGCCGCGTCCAAGCACGCAACACGCCAACCGTGATTAATGCAGC
This sequence comes from Nostoc sp. JL33, assembly GCF_017114985.1. Classification (GTDB taxonomy): domain Bacteria; phylum Cyanobacteriota; class Cyanobacteriia; order Cyanobacteriales; family Nostocaceae; genus Nostoc. The sequence goes on from NZ_JABXKP010000060.1 coordinate 90,934, forward strand.
ATTCAACTTCCGCAACTTCTGGGACGGAAGGGCGCAAAACATCTTTAATGGGGTGAATCCCTTTGGTTTAAGAGATGCTAACGCCTTTGTTGTCAAAGCACCAAACCCCAAGCAGCTCGAGTTTGTCAAAATTAGTCTGAATAATTCGTCTTTAGCTTCTCAGGCGGTCGGCCCGCCACTCAGTTCCAGCGAACTGTCGGCTGATGGTCGCAGTTTTCAAAAAATTGGTGATAAGTTCGGGCGAATTGGTAGAATATCTCTGGGCGATCTGCTGCAAGGTCTTCTGTCAATTAACGGTACAAGCCTCCCCCGAGACCTGGCGCAAAAGTTATCTCGCCTCCAACCGCTAGCCAAACAGGTTGTGCATCCACAAGACAGCGTTTTAGGTGCAGACAGTAAATGGCCTAAACCCGGACTGAACTATAAAAGCTACAATCAGCTGATTCAAGATGCCTTTAAGCCGGAGTGGTGGGACTCTAAGCTACTGATCCAAGTTGATGCTGAAGGTAAACGGACTTTTGTCAAACACCCTGATTACTCTTCCAAAACCCAAGAGTACAGGCTCTTGGACTATAACTTCTCGCTGTTCTTCGGGCTGGCAATTCAGTTGTACGAGGCTACACTCATTGCCAACGATACGCCCTACGATCGCTTCTTGGAAGGGAACACCAGCGCCCTTACCGTGCAGCAGAAACAAGGGAAGCAACTATTCGAGGGCAAGGGGTGCATCGGTTGCCATAGTGGGTTGGAATTAACAGGTGCTTCGGTGAGCAGCGTGGCTCAAAGCGGACGAATCAGACGTGCGCCGTTCGGTGCAAAATCCCCTGAAGACACTGGCTTCTTCAATATTGGTGTCAGACCTGCCACGGACGATCCCGGTTTGGGTGGTAATGACCCTTTATCTGTTGACGGCAAAGGTAATCCACTCTCCGAGGCACGGTTGGCTCAACTGGGGAAATTTAAGAGTCTGCTAGGGCAAGACCCCCCTATCCTGACTCCACCGTTGAATTCAAGTGAGAGCGTAGTTGCAGATGGAGCCTTCAAAGCACCTGGGCTTCGTAATGTGGAACTCACTGCTCCCTACTTTCACAACGGAGGTCAGGCGACTCTAGAGGAAGTGGTTGATTTTTACAGTCGGGGTGGTGACTTTGGAGGTCTTCCAATATTGAATCTGTCACCAGAGCAAAAACAGCAATTGGTTGCCTTTTTAAAAGCACTCACCGATGAGCGAGTTCTCCATGAGAAAGCACCTTTTGATCACCCGCAACTGTTCGTCCCTAATGGACATCCGGGTAACTCTACCTCTGTTATCAATGATGGTACTGGTAACGCTACAGATAGCCTACTGGAAATTCCTGCTGTTGGCAAGAATGGTGGTACTGGCACTGCAAATTTCCTGAACTAACTAGCAATTTAAGTTAGTAACTCAGGTGTGGGAGATGAGAGAGCAGGGGGAGATGGGGAAACCTTTAATTCCCCACTCCCCTTAAAAAAAATCAGCCATCCAAAGCGACACACCTGCAAATATTTGCGTAGCTGCTAAGATAGCCGTTGATGTCCGATTCAGTTTTCTTGCTTGTTGTAAATGCTAGGGGTTAGATTTATATTGAGATATATGCCACCGTCAGGATCGGATGACGTTAGACTTAATAGTAAACTCTAGCCCTTCAACGCCTTTCTAAAGTTTCGACGATAGGATTGATTTGTAATAAACAAAGCTGGCCATAGCAAAGATAAACCAATGCGATTGGTCAAAGTTGGATTAAAATTAGTCCGCCCAAACCCATTCCAAAACTTCCATACGCCGCCTCCGTAAACTACTATCAAGGCAAAAATAATAAAGTTACCCATTCCTATCAACTCCGTTAGTAACTGACAGAATTTAAGTTAAGTTTTACCACACGAGGTAAGCACTTCATAAGCAACCTACAAATGGGCAGCAGAGACATCTATTCTACTTATCATAACTTTCTGGCATACCCACTGGTGATAAACCCGCGATCGCTCGTAAGTTTTGGCAACGAATCAACTCAGTAAAATTTAAACTGGAATGCCCTTCAATTTTAGCTACCGCTTCAATTGCAGATAATAGGTGCTGCGCTGCTTCTGCTTCTGAATAACCGCGCCGTTGTGCGATGCGAATTGCTGCTGCATCGGCATTTAACTCTGACTCTTGAGATTTATTAGTGCGCCAGATCCTCCCAGCCGCGATCGCACTTAATCCCCCAGCTACGGCTACACCGACCACATCTGACTGTGCTGCTTCCAAGAATCCGCCTAATAGCCCAGCCAGCACCACACCTTGATAAATGTCAGGTTTAAACCACTTCACCCCCGTCAACCAGCTAACCGTCTGCAACAGCAGTAAATCTCGTTGCGGCTTTGTCAAGCGACGCCACAAATCAAAATTAATATATATCGGTCGCGCCTGATTCCAGGGTTGGGGAAAGGAGGCGTCAATCACTTTTCCTTGCTCCGGCTTACTAACGATTTTTGTCGTCATCCGACCAGAAGCAGGCATCACATCTAACAAACGGCGAATTTCAACATTTGGCTCCATAAATTTAATTATTAGCCATAATGTGCATCGTGACTATTTTAGTTATCATTCATGTTAATCTATGATTTGTGATTTGATACTGTGGCGGGATTTTCTCTTATCCGTTTGCGCCCAAGTTCAAAACCTCAAAGTTCTCGATAACCATTGAGACTACACTTTTAACTACATGGACGCTTTTGTTCCTATCCCGCCTGAATGGACGAATAAAGCAACACACGCTTACGAGTTTTGCTGTCCTAGCTGCCGCTCAAGTAGCTTGGAAGCTAGAGAAGTTTGGCTAAATCGGCGATCGCCTGTACTTACAGAAGACCGTCGTCGCAAATGGCAAGAGTTCTACTATTGTCAATGTGGTTCTGTGTGGTGGGCTTGGAGTAGCGATCGCCCCCCAAAAGATATATCCAATCAGCCAGATTATAATCCTACATAGCCAATTTTCTTACTAAACAAAACCCCACCTAAAGATGGGGTTTTGTATTATCTAATTCTGAGCTTTATATTTCATCACCCATTTTAGAAGGTGAAGGTAGTACGTAGAGTGCCTACATATTCAGTGTCGTTGTTGTCGTTGTGTTCTGGATTGAAGATTACCAGCAAGCCAGGGGTGACTTGAATATTATCGGAAACCTTGAACTTGTAAAGACCCTCTAAGTGATAAGAGGTATCGTCATCGAAGTTAGTATTGCCGGCGGCTGTTTTTATGCTACCACCAGTGACTCTGGGTGGTTGACCAAAGATGACACCTAAGACGTTGCCTTCTCCACCAAAATCTTTCAAAGCAAGTGCTCCAGCCCAGTACCAAATATCTGCGTCTGCACCAGCATTAGCGCCAGTTATAGCATCGGCAGTTGTATAACCTCCCCAACCACTAATAGCCAACTTAGAGCCAAGTTGGAAGGTAGCCTCTACACCGTAGTTGTTGGATTCAGTACGAGTGTTATTCCCAAAGGGATTGTTGGCAAATGTACTACCTGTACCTTGGAAAAGGTTATTGTTAACAGTATTGTTAACAAGATTAGTTTGATAAGTGCGGGCGTAGGTTAGACCAATATTAAAAGCTTTGCTGGGTTGGAAAGATAACTGACCAAAGATAGCGTTATCACCATCCAACAGCCCATTATTAAGGCTAGGGTCGTTAGCAGTCCTAGCTATATAAGCACCGCTCAAGCTGATTGGGCCTTTAGGATTGAAGGTAACAGTTAAACCAGCGCCACCTTGACCCTGGCGATATATGGGGCTGAAACGTCCATAACGGGAGAGCGCACCTCTAGCAGAGCTAGCAAAGTCAGGGTTAAAGTTATTGACATTTTCGTATAATTCAGCACCAGTAGCATCAACTTTAACGCGCACTGCATCACTAAAGTTGAAAGCATAGTTGATTTTATCGATGTTAACGCTGTTGTTGTTATTACCGTCATAGGCCAAGCGGGTCATGTTAGTACCGCTAACAACAGCATTAGAAATGGTGTTGTTAGCATTCAGACGGATTTGCAACTGGTCTTTACCAGTGAAACTGCTGAACAAGTTCAAACGAACACGGTCACTAAAAGTGACGTTAGAATCCAAGTCTTGAGGCAAAGCACCACCAGGAACTGCTCTATTGTCACCAAAAACATCAGACGCGCTGAAAATTGCTTCCCCAACCAACTTGGTGGTAGTAGAGAACTGATTAGCTTCCAACTCAGAAGTGCGGGCTTCTAGTCCATCGACACGACCGCGCAAGGTCGCTAGTTCACCAGAAAATTCTTCTTGTAAGCGCTGTAAAGTAGCCAGGTCTTGTTTGCTAACCACATCGGCAGTAGCTGTAGCAATCAGTTCGTTAACCCGGTTTAAACAGGCATTCAAACCTGCGGCAAATTCATAACGGGTTAAAGCACGGTTGCCACGATAGGTACCGTTGGGATAACCTGCAATACAGCCGTAGCGCTCAACTAGGGATTGTAAAGCTTGGAATGCCCAATCTGTGGGCTGCACATCTGAAAATTGCGAAACTGATGTTACCTGACTCATGTCGTTAGAATCTTCAGCTTCAGATAACTGGCCAACATTTGTTACCTGGTCGTTGACTTCAGCAGCTAAAGCGCTATTCGCAATCAAAAATGTCGCAGCTAGAACAACCGGACTAACCTTAAAAAGATTCCAGAATTGTTTTGTCATGTTTTTTCTCTCACTCACACCTATATAATCCAGTCATGATAAAATGCTTAGAACACTTTTTTCTTGTGGATTTTACATACAATCACCGCTATGATTATACCTTGACTATGTAATAAATACAAGCCAGTTAGCATACTGCTGAACCATAATAATTTTGAATTAATTTATTATTTGGTGAGCGCAAAATAATCCGCCGTTTGTGACGTAAAAGTGTTCCTTCTTCCTCCAACTGTTGTAGGAGCCGAGTAACTGTTACTCGTGTCGTATTTAACACTTCAGCAATATCTTGATGGGTAACATTTAGATCAATTAGCTTGCCCTTATCTACATCACGTCCAAATTTTTCACTTAACCACACCAAAAACTGCCATAAACGTAGCGAAATTGGTTTTCGATGCACAATGCTTAGTAGATCCTCTGCCTGTTGAATGTGAGACAATAAAGCATTAATATCTTGATGCCACAAATGAGGTGGCACAATGCTTAGTTCCACGCCAGTGAGGCATTGAATCTGGTAGGGCTTGACTCTAGACAAAGGAGAACCAATCAGATCCCCTAGTCCCCAATAACCGAGAGTGATGAATGTTCCGTCTTCACTCCAAGTTAAGGTACGAACTGCACCGTGCTCAATACGCCAAAGTACGTCATTTTGAAGTGGAATTACTTCCCGACGGGTAAATATCTGCTGGGGTAATTGTCCACTGAAAGCAGAGCTATTTGACACCGCAGAAGAGTTTGAAGTAGGACTTGTGGAATAGATCATTAACCGTAACTACATAATTATCAGGGAATCTCGCTATTTACAATGATTAAGAATCTCTAATAATTTGTATCAAATTTTACTTGTATATCTGAAGGTGTATTCTTCTCAATCAGAGCTAGGGACTAACTCAAAATCTTTTCATAGAAACAACTTCTAATTTGAGGTATCTATCAGTGAGATAGACTGAAAGTTTTCAGTTGTTTATCCATTACTTTAATTGTGCAAGTTTAAGAAAAGGTAAGCTTTTAGTAAAATATTGAGTTAACTGATTTTTAATTATTTAGTATTTTCTGAAGACTAAGAGGATGAATGAACAAGTCTAATTTATTACTAGCCGGGCGACTAGAAGTCGCGGCTACACGAGACAAAACCCACCTCCGTGGGTTAAAAACCTTGATTTTTCATGCTTTCCACGGAGGTGGACGAGAGTTTCTGTAGTAGCGAATTATATTAGCCCAATACTTTTCAAACAACCTCTAAGAGACCATTTATAAAGTAAACTTTAAATTGTCGGGTGCGTTAGCGCGGAAAGTAGGGCACCTGGAAATATGGTGCGTTACGGCTAAATTAGACTTTCTCAAACCCTCAAATTCTTACACAGCCTTAACACACCCTACTTAATATTTACTTTATAAATAGACTCTAATACCAATTTAATATGAAGCTACATATAATAGAGGGAAGCAAACTCGGTAAGTTT